>NZ_JAHYSR010000032.1 GCF_019431455.1 Paracoccus bogoriensis | reverse complement strand
CCGCCGCGCGCGCAGGCATTGGCAAATGGATTGCCTTTTACAACACCCAGCGCCCCCATTCGGCGCTTGGCGGGAGGACACCGGTCGAGGCCCATCAGGGCCAAGACCTGAAGGCGGCGGCATGATCAACTGGCAAGCTTAGCAACGTCGCAAATCTGTCCGGGAAATGGGGACCGCCTCAACGGTTGGCCAGGTCGAGTGGGAACCCTGAAATGGGTCGACTGGTATAACAACACCCGCCTTCACAGCGCCATCGGCTACATCACGCCACAAGAAGCAGAGGAGGCATTCTACGCAACCTTGAACGCTGACGAAAAAGCAGCGTAATCATTGAAACATAAACTCTCCGGTAAACCAGGGGCGGTTCAAGCCGGCAGCAGGCCGAACTTCATGTCCGGTCCTCTCCGTGGGTCGAGCTTTGGCATCATATGGACGAGTGATCTGGGGTTACAGCCGCTTGCCAGATCTTTCCGGTCATGGCCTTGACGGTCTTGCAGGCTCGACAGACGGCCCAGCGGCGGGACTGCTTGCTACGCAGAATGACTTTCCAAGACCGTGTTAAGCCCTCCATTGGGCGGGATGAGCGGGCGTTGTCCTGCCGATGCCGCGTGACCTCGCCGGAATGGTTTCTGATTTCGACGGCAACCCCGTCCATCGGCCGCGCCTCGGTCGCGCCGGGAATTGCCGCTGAAACATGCTGACCCGACCAAGTGGCAGAAAATCGGCACATCGCCGCGTTACGGCTGTATCCGCCGCGTGGTGTCAGGATCGAACAGCGAGATGCGGGCGTGATCGACCGCCAGCCCGATCGGAGACAGGTCATTTTCATCCATCCGGCCGGGCAACCTGGCGGTCATCGGATGACCGCCCAAATCGAACATGACATAACATTCCGAGCCGGTATTCTCGATCATCGTGGGCGTAACCGTCAGGTCGGGCTGCCCGCCAATCGACAGATGCTCGGGTCGGATGCCGAAGATGACGCTGCCCGTCCGGTCGCCAAAGCCCGCCGGCATCGGGATCGCGTGTTCTGCGATGCGGATCGTCCCGCCCTGGATCACGGCAGGGCAGAGGTTCATCGGCGGACTGCCCATGAAGTCGGCGACAAAAGTGTTGGCGGGCGTGTCGTAGATCTGCTGCGGCGTGCCGATCTGCTGCACGTGACCGCCCCTGAGCACGACGATGCGACTGGCCAACGTCATGGCCTCGACCTGATCATGAGTCACATAGACGATGGATGCGCCCGTGCTGCGGTGCAGGCGCTTGATCTCGGCCCGCATCTCGACACGCAGCTTGGCGTCGAGGTTCGACAAGGGTTCGTCGAACAGAAACAGCCTGGGATCGCGGACAAGAGCCCGGCCCATGGCGACGCGCTGGCGCTGACCGCCCGAAAGCTGTGCGGGGCGCCGGTCCAGCAGATGGTCGATCTGCAACATCCGCGCGACCTCGGCCACACGGGCCTGTGCCTCCGCCTTGGGGACACGGCGGATCTTCATGCCGAAGCCGATATTCTCGCCCACCGTCATCGTGGGGTAGAGCGCGTAGGATTGAAAGACCATCGCGATGTCGCGGTCCGCAGGCGGCTCTTGCGTCACCTCGCGCCCGGCGATCCGCAGCGACCCGGACGTGACCTCTTCGAGCCCGGCAATGCAGTTGAGCAGGGTTGACTTGCCGCATCCCGAGGGGCCGACCAGAACCAGGAACTCGCCCTGGTCCATCGAGATGTCGATATCGTGCAGCACCGGGACAGCGCCATAGGTCTTGTTCAGCTTGACGATCTCAAGCGCGGGCGCGGCCGGTCTGGGATGATCTAGGGCCATGGGGTTCTTCCTGTTTCAGGGGCAGGGCCGGTGGAATCGCGCACGATCAGTTCGGCGCGGTTCAGCACTTGCAAGGATTTGGGATCGGCCCCGCCGATCAGATCGACAAGGGCATTGGCCAGCGGCACGCAGGCATGGTGCAGCGGTGCATAGGTGACGGTCAGGGACGGCGTGAAGCTGCTGGCGCGCAACATGGGCAGGCCATCATCATGGGCCATGACCGACACGTCGCGTGGCACACTGAGTCCCAGATCGACGGTGGCATGCATCACCCCCTCGGCCAGCAGCAGCGAGGCGCAGATAAAAGCCGTGGGCGGTGCGCCGCGTTGTCCTGCCAGAAGCGACAGGGCTTGCCGATAGCCTGCGGCCGCCGTCGGCGGATCATGGGTCAGCGCGCCTTCCAGAACCGGCAAACCTGCTTCGGCCATCGCTGCGCGATAGCCCTGTGCGCGGCGGGCGGCATAGGAATACTGAGCCGGACCGTTCAGATAGGCGATGCGCCGATGCCCCAAGGCGGTCAGCAGCTGCACCGATTCCGCGGCCACGGCATGATTGTCGATGGTAAAGAACGGGTAATCCGCATCCACCCGGTCGCGGCCATGCACGACCAGCGGAATGCCGCGCTCGCTCAGATAGCTGATCCGCGGATCATTCGTGACCGGCGCGTTCAGGATGAAGCCATCCAGAAGATCCCGCCCCAGCATCCGGCGATAAGGCTCGACCGGGTCGCGGCCCTGATCGACCGCCAGGACCAGATCCGTGTCGCGCGCGGCCAGCGCCGCCGACATGCCGACCAGGATCTCCATGAAGGTCTGGTCGGCGCGGTAGTCCGCGCTGGTCTTGACGATCATGCCGACCATCCCCGATCGCCCCGTCGCCAGGCGCTGTGCGCTGCGATTGGCCTGATAGCCCAGCCTCTTTGCTGCTGCCCGCACCCGCTCTCGCGTTTGCGGCGATACTTCGGGAAAGTCGTTCAGCGCCCGGCTGACGGTGGTCACGGACAGGCCCAAGGCGCTCCCGATATCCTTCAGTGTTGTCATCCGCGCTCCGACCGTGACGCCCCGCAAATGTCGCAAGGTCATTTTCATAATGCACAGCCAAACCTCTTTTTCCAGAGGGTTTCACGCATTCAAAGCGCTTTGAAGAAATTTGAATGGCTGTTATGGTCGCACCGAATCGCAAGGCGGGAGAAGTCGGTGCAGGGACGCGAGTGGTGGCGGGATGCCGTGATCTATCAGGTCTATCCGCGGTCTTTTCAGGACTCGGATGGTGACGGCATCGGCGACCTGAAAGGGATCATCCGGCGGCTGCCGCATATCGCGGCGCTTGGTGCGGATGGTATCTGGCTGTCGCCCGTCTTTCTGTCGCCGCAAAAGGACATGGGCTATGACGTGTCCGATTATTGCGACATCGACCCGCTCTTCGGCACCCTGGCCGATTTCGATGCGCTGATCGCGCGCGCGCATGAACTGGGTTTGAAGGTCATCATCGATCAGGTTCTCAGCCACAGTTCGGACCAGCACCCCTGGTTCCGGGAAAGCCGCTCAAGCCGCGACAACCCCAAGGCCGACTGGTATGTCTGGGCCGACCCGCTTCCCGACGGGTCGCCACCGAACAACTGGCACAGCCATTTCGGCGGCCCGGCCTGGGAATTCGACGCCACACGGGGACAGTATTATCTGCACAACTTCCTGGCCGCGCAGCCCGACCTTAACTTTCACAACCCCGATGTGCAGGACGCGATCCTGCAAACCTGCGATTTCTGGCTGCGGCGCGGAGTGGACGGATTCCGGCTGGATACGGTCAACTACTACGTTCACGATGCGCGGCTGCGCTCGAATCCTCCGGCGCAGGTCCGGCCGCAGGTGATGGCGACCGATCTCTACGGGATGCAGCAGAACATCCACAACAAGAACCAGCCCGAGAATCTGGCCTTTCTGCGCCGCCTGCGCCAGTTGACCGACCGCTATGGCGAAATCATGATGGTGGGCGAAGTCGGCGAGATGGGCGACCGCTCGATCGAGTTGATGGCCGAATACACGGCTGGGCGCGACCATCTGCACATGGCCTATTCCTTTGCGATGCTGTCGCCGGACTTCACCGCCGCGCATTTCCGCCGCTGCATCGAAGGGTTCCAGACCGGCGCGCCGGATGGGCATCCCTATTGGTCCTTTTCCAACCATGACGTGCCGCGCCACCCGTCGCGTTGGGCGGACCACGCGGTGGATCACGATGCCATGGCGCGGCTGAGTTGCGCGATGCTGATGGCCTTCGAGGGCACGATCGGCATCTATCAGGGCGAGGAACTGGGCCTGCCCGAGACCGACCTGGAATATCACGAACTGACCGATCCGCCTGCGCTGCGCTTCTGGCCTGCGGTCAAGGGCCGGGACGGCTGCCGCACGCCGATGGTCTGGGAGGCAGAGGCGCCACATGGCGGTTTCTCGTCGGTGACGCCGTGGCTACCGGTCAAGGCGCCGCAGCAGGCCCGCGCGGTTGACCGACAGGAAAGCGACCCCGAGAGCGTCCTGAATTTCTATCGTCGCAGCATCGCGTTCCGCAAGGCCAGTCCGGCGCTGTCCGGCGGCAGGACGACCTTTCTCGATCTGCCCGAGCCCGTTCTGGGCTTCCGGCGTTCGGCTACGGAACAGACGCTGACCTGTCTGTTCAACCTGTCGCCGCGCCCGGTGGATTTCCGCCTGTCCGGTCCTGCGGATCTGATGGGGCTATCTGCGGCGCGGCTGGCCGAGGGATTGCTGAGCCTGCCGGGTAACGGCTTTGCATTCCTGCACCATGACGGCGCGCTGGCGCTGCACCAATCGACATCAGAGGCCGCGCTTTGAGCGGCTTGCTATGGGAGGAGACGACATGACACGCATTATCGGCCTTACCGGCCTGCTTCTTTGCACGGCGACGCCCGTCCTCGCGCTGGAGGATGGCCGGATCGTGATCTGGACGGGGGCGAACCGCGACCGCCAGGCGCTTGAGGCCGCCGTCCAGCCCTTTGTCGAGGATTACGGCATCCCCGTCTCGGTCGAGGTGGTGGACCCGGACCTGGCGCAGAAGTTCCAGCAGGCCGCCTCGACGGGCGATGGGCCCGATATCGTCATGTGGGCGCATGACCGCTTTGGGGAATGGGCGTCGGGCGGTCTGATCGCGCCGGTTCAGCCCTCGGCGGACTGGGCCGAGGGTATCCTGGGCTCGGCCATGGAGGCGATGCGGTTCGACAATGCGATCTGGGGCTATCCGGTCAGCGTCGAGGCGGTGCACCTGATCTACAACACCGACCTGATCGAGACCCCGCCCGCATCGTTTGAAGAGCTGATCGCGATGGAGCATGACGGTCCCAAGATCCTGTGGGACTACACCAATGCCTATTTCTCGATGCCGCTGCTGATGGCCAATGGCGGCTATGCCTTCCGCAAGGTGGATGGTTCCTATGACGGGACCGACACAGGTGTGAACAATGCCGGCGCGATCGAAGGCGCAAGGATGCTGCGCCGTCTGATCGAAGAGGGCGTGATGCCGACCGGCGTCGATTACGGTATCATGGACGGGGCCATGAACCGGGGCGATGTTGCCATGGTCTTGAACGGACCCTGGGCATGGTCCAGCCTGGTCGAGTCGGGGATCAACTTTGCGGTGGCTCCGATCCCGAAGGTCGGCGACGCCGAAAGCACGCCCTTTGTCGGCGTGCAGGCCATGGCGCTGAATGCGGCTTCGCCCAATCGCGATCTGGCGGTCGAACTGCTGGAAAACTACCTGCTGACCGACGAGGGCCTGGCGATCTGGAACGCCAACGGCGCGCTTGGAGCGCTGGCCGACGAATCCGCCGCCGCCGCGCAGGATGACCCCAATATCGCCGCCATGCTGGAGATCGCGGCGACCGGCGTGCCGATGCCCTCGAATGCCGAGATGGGCGCCTATTGGGCCGCGATGCAACCGGCGCTGACGAACATCGTCACCGGTGCGCAGGATCCCGAGGCGGCGCTGAACGATGCCGCAGCCCGGATCCTCGGCGAAGGCTGATCCGCACGGACCGGCGCCGGTGGCACACCCTGTCCCCGCACATCCGGGGGCAGGCTGGCAGCATCATTCTTCGGAGCATCGGACATGACGACAGGGGCCGGACGGTCACGAAGCAGGGCATGGCCGCGCCTGTTGGCGGTGGCTATCGTCGCGCTGATCCTGCTATGGGGCGCCTTCGCGCTCTATGCCGCGGGGCAGCCGCTTCTGGGCGCGATCATCCTGGGGCTGACGACGGCCTTCGTGGTGATCTTCGGGTCGGATCGCTTCTATGGCAGTCGGTTCATCTTTCCCGGGATCGCGGCGGTTCTGGTCTTCATCGCCTTTCCGGTGATCTACACGATCTATATCGGCTTCACGAATTACAGCTCGTCCAATCTGCTGACCTATCACCGCGCCGTCGAGGTTCTGACCGCGCGCGGCACGGTGGACCAGACGACCGAACAGCCCTTTGCCGTCGCGCGGGACGGCGACGAATACCGCATCTGGCTGCCCGAAAGCGGTCTTCTGTCCGAGCCGGTGCCTCTGACCGATGAAAGGACCGCCGCCCTGTTTCCGGTCGACGCGCCCGGGACGCTTCTGGACCGGCGCCAGACGGTTGCTCTGCGCGAGGGTCTTGCGCGGTTGACGCTAGAGACGCCGGAGGGGCAGTTGATCCGCAATGCCAGCCTGCGCAGCTTTGCGCTGGTGGTCCCGGATTACGTCCAGACCGGTCCCGACCAGTTGACGCGCAGCGACGGGACGGTGCTGACCGCCGATCACAGCACCGGCTTTTTCCGCACCCAGGACGGTGTCGCGGTGCCGCCGGGCTGGCGCGTCAATGTGGGGCTGGCCAATTTCGAGAGGATTTTCACATCCCAAGGCATCCGCGGCCCTACGGTCGAGATCTTTGTCTGGACCTTCGTCTTCGCGGGCCTGTCGGTGCTGCTGTGCTTCTCGGTCGGGCTGCTTCTGGCGGTGATCCTGCAATGGCAGCATCTGCGCTTCAGGTCGGCTTATCGCGTTCTGCTGATCCTGCCCTATGCGGTGCCATCCTTCATCTCGATCCTGGTGTTCCGGGGCCTGTTCAACCAGAATTTCGGCGAGATCAACCTGATCCTCGACGCGCTGTTCGGTCTGCGTCCCAACTGGTTCACCGACCCGACCCTGGCGCGCACCATGGTGGTGATCGTGAACACCTGGCTGGGCTATCCCTACATGATGCTGCTGGCGATGGGGTTCCTGCAATCGGTCCCCGAGGATCACAAGAAGGCCGCCGTGCTCGAGGGCGCGTCCTCGATCCGCGTCTTCTTCACCATCACTTTGCCCCAGATCATCCCGCCCTTCCTGCCTTTGCTGATCGCGGCCTTTGCCTTCAACTTCAACAATCTGGTGCTGATCTTCCTGCTGACACGCGGCCTGCCCGACATTCCCGGCACGGTGATCCCGGCGGGCAAGACCGACATCCTGGCCTCGTTCACCTATCGGTTGGCCTTCGACAATGCGGGCCAGCAATTCGGACTGGCCGGGGCGATCACGCTGCTGATCTTCGTGGTGGTCGCGGCCATCAGCTATGCCAATTTCGTCGCCATGCGCCGCGCCGCCGCGCGCCGTGCCGGCCGGACCCTGTGAGGAAACGCCCGATGATCGTCGAACGCCCCCGTGACCTGCTCGTCAAGAAGATCCTGGCGCATGGCTTCCTGCTGATCTTTCTGGCGCTGATCCTGTTCCCCTTTCTGATGGTCCTGTCGATCAGCTTTCGTCAGGGAAATTTCGCGGTCGGCTCGCTGATCCCCGACAATCCCACGCTGGAGCATTGGGTTCTGGCCTTCGGCTTCGACTATACCCGCGCGAACGGAGAGGTTGTCTCGCCGCCTTATCCGGTCCTGTTGTGGATGTGGAACTCGATCAAGGTCTCGGTGATCGCGGGGCTGGGCGTGCTGGCGATCGCGACCATCTCGGCCTATTCCTTCAGCCGCATCCGCATCCGCGGCAAGAACGCGATGCTGGACGCCCTGTTCCTGATCCAGATGTTCCCCACGACACTGGCGCTGGTGGCGATCTTTGCCATCTTCGACGCCCTGGGCGGCGTGACGCCAATTCTGGGGCTGAACAGCCATGTCGCGCTGATCCTGATCTATCTGTCGGGCGTGACGCTGCACATCTGGACGATCAAGGGCTATTTCGACTCCATAGACCGCGCGCTGGACAATGCCGCAGCCATCGACGGCGCGACGCCGTGGCAGACCTTTCGATACGTGTTCCTGCCCCTGGCGGTGCCGATCATGGCGGTGGTCTTCGTGCTGGCCTTCATCGGCTTCATCAACGACTACCCGATCGCCTCGGTCCTGATCCGGTCGGAAAGCCAGATGACGTTGGCCGTCGGCGCACGGCTTTATCTGAACGAATTTCGCTATCTGTGGGGCAATTTTGCAGCAGCCGCGATCCTGTCCGGCCTGCCCATCACGATCGTGTTCCTGATCGCGCAGCGATACCTGGTCCGGGGCCTTGGCGAAGGCGCCGTCAAGGGCTGAGGCCGGACCAATCCAGAAATGCCCGTTCCTCGTCAGGTCCGCCTGGCGACCGGACGGTCAAGACCGCGCCTGGCCGCGAAACGGCCTGGCCGGATGACAACCACCAGAGGGAGACAGGGATGAAACCGATCATTGTCGCGGCGGCGTTCTGCGCCGCCATCGGGGCTACCGCCGTTCAGGCGGAATCGCCCTTCAGCACGACCGGCTATCTGCGGATCGGCGTGGGCGAAAGCGCAGGCGGCGATCTGGCCGCGATGCAGTTGAACGGCGCATGGGCCAAGTATCGTCTGGGCAACGAGGACGATTTCTACGGTGAATTCGGAATCGGGATGGACGCTCCGCTTGGCAATGGCAGCGCCCTTGTCGGGGGGGTGCGTTATCATATCGCGGGGGACAGCAATGACCTGACCGATCGCGGCAGCTTCGACGCAAGCGTTGCCCTGCGCGAGGCCTGGCTGGGATACCGCGGGCTGGGTGCGGGCGCCTTGGACGAGGCGGCGATCTGGGCCGGGCGCCGCTACTACAAGCGCAAGGACATCCACATCAACGATTTCTACTATGAGAGCTATTCCAATTTCGATGGCTACGGGCTGGGGGTCGAAAATATTGCACTGAGCTACGGCACGTTGTCGGTCGCGGGATTCCGCGAAAGGTTCAATCGCGTCCACACTTATGATGCCCGGCTTGAAAACATCGCTCTGGCCGAGAACTGGACAGGAGAAATCGGCGTCGCCTTCGCCGATGCGCGGGGCGATGCGACGGGCGACAATGGTATTGCGTTGCGGGGTCATGTGCAGCGCGACGGGTTTTTCGGCGGATACATGAAGGCCAGCCTGATGTATTCCAACGGTGCGGCCTTCGGGTTCTCGGCCGACGGGGCGCCCGATGTCGGCAAGGACCGCTCGCTTCTGCGGGCGCAGATGCATGGGCTGGTGCCGCTGGACGATCGGACAGAGCTGTTCTTTGTCGCGCTTCATCAGATTGACGATAACGATGGCGAGCAGTCGAAATGGACCTCGCTTGGGATTCGGCCGCATTACGCGCTGAGCGACAATTTCGCCATCGCGACCGAGATCGGCTATGATCGCGTCAGCGACAACAGCGGCGACCGCGACCTGCTGAAGGGCACGCTGGCGGGCATCTACACGTTCGGCCAGAGCGGCTTCTGGGATCGCCCGCAGCTGCGCGCCTATGTGACGCGCGGCACCTGGAGCGATGTCGGCGCTATCTCGAAACAGGAAGCCTATGGCACGAACACGGCCGGAACAACGGTCGGCCTGCAATTCGAGACCTGGTTCTGAAAACCCTTGCCGCAGGGGATGTCCCCTGCGGCAACCTGCACCGTCCGATCTGGGCGCGCGGGCGTCCGGTCCAACGCCGAGTGCGCGGCGACCTCCGCGGGGAAAAGGGCGTCGTTGGCGCCACGGCACCGGCCCGTCGCTGGCGCGATCCCCGGCACGGCCGGGGCCGGTCAACAGGCCGTTGACCAGAGGCCGAAGACGATCCGATTCTTGCCCGGATGTGCAAGCCGGGGCTGCGTTACCGGCTCAAACCGCCGCTGATACTGGGCACGTCGCCCGCTGCGAAACCGTAATGCCGCAACCAGCGCAGGTCGCTTTCAAAGAAGGCGCGCAGGTCTGGAATGCCATATTTCAGCATTGCGATCCGGTCGATCCCCATGCCGAAGGCAAAGCCCTGCCATTGCGACGGGTCGATTCCGCCCGAGCGCAGGACATGAGGATGGACCATGCCCGAGCCCAGGATTTCCAGCCAGGAATTACCCTTGCCGATCTTCAACTGGCCGCCCTCCCACGAGCAACGGATATCGACCTCGGCCGAGGGTTCGGTAAAGGGGAAGTGCGAGGCGCGAAAACGCAGTTCGACCTGATCCACCTCGAAGAAGGCGCGGCAGAATTCTTCCAGCGTCCATTTCAGCTGTGCCATGGAAATGTCGCGGTCGATGGCCAGACCCTCGATCTGGTGGAACATCGGCGTGTGCGTCTGGTCCATGTCCATGCGATAGACGCGGCCCGGCGCGATCACGCGGATCGGTGCGCCGTGTTCCTGCATTGCGCGGATCTGGACGGGGCTGGTATGGGTGCGCAGCACATGCGGCGGGCGGTCGTCGCCCGGGGCGCGGTGCATGAAGAAGGTGTCATGTTCCTGGCGCGCGGGATGTTCGGGCGCGATGTTCAGCGCGTCGAAATTGAACCAGTCGCTTTCCACCTGCGGGCCTTCTGCCACGGAGAAACCCATATCGGCAAAGATTGCCGTCACCTCGTCAGTGACCTGGCTGATCGGGTGGATGCTGCCCTGGCGGCGCGGGCGTCCCGGCAGGGTCACGTCCAGCCATTCCTCGCGCAGCCGCGCGTCCAGTGCGGCATCTTCCAGCGCCAGCTTGCGGGCGCGCAGCGCGGCGTCGATCTCGTCGCGGATCTCGTTCAGGGCCTTGCCGATGGTCTGGCGTTCCTCGGGGCTCATGCGGCCCAGTTCGCGCATCTTCAGGCTGATCTCGCCCTTCTTGCCAAGCGCGCCGAGGCGGACATCCTCCAGCGCGTTCGGATCGGCGGCGGCCGAGATGCGGTCAAGCCATTGCTGGCGCAGGGGGATCAGATCATCCATGTCGGGCCTCATTCCAGTTGCGGAGGCGTTAGCATGGTGGCGCGCGCGGGAAAAGCCTGGCAACGTCATCTGTTGCGCGGCTGTCGGGGACAACGCCGCCGACCGGAGGCTGTTGCCCGCCAGACAACCGGATCGTCGATGCCGGGTCGCGGGCGGTCTGGGCGCCGCCTTGGCTCAGCGGGGCCCGGTCTGGCCACTGTCATGCGGGTCGAATCCGGCCATGACCACCTCACGGGTGCGGCAATCGTCGCACATCGTCAACAGGCGGCGGCGGCTTTCGCCCTCGGGGCCGCTGAACATCCAGTGGCCTTCCAGCCTTTCCATCACCCGGCGAATGCTGGAGCCTGTCCCGAAGGGCTTGCCGCAGGAGGTGCAGCAGAAAGGCTCTTCCTCCTTGAGAATGCGACGTGGCTGGGACCAGGCGGCGAAGTCGATGCGGGGCTCGATCGTGATGGCCTGTTCGGGACAGGTCGCTTCGCAGATGCCGCATTGCACGCAGGCGCTTTCCGAAAAGCGCAGGCTGGGCTTGTCGGGCATGTCGCCAAGCGCGCTGGCCGGGCAGGCACCCACGCAGGACAGGCAGAGCGTGCAGGCATCCGTATCCAGATGCACGGTGCCAAAGGGCGCACCCGCGGGCAGGGCGATGCGGCTTGCGGGGGCAGGGGCGGTGCGGTTCAGTTCCGCCATGGCCAGTGTCAGCAGGCCGCGCTTGTC
Source organism: Paracoccus bogoriensis (assembly GCF_019431455.1). Lineage (GTDB taxonomy): Bacteria > Pseudomonadota > Alphaproteobacteria > Rhodobacterales > Rhodobacteraceae > Paracoccus > Paracoccus bogoriensis. Next base: position 21,404 of record NZ_JAHYSR010000032.1, on the reverse strand, counting down.
CTCGGGCGGCAGAAAGCCTGACCGCGCGGGCCGGGCCGCGGGGGCGGGGTGCCAGAGGGCGGCCTCCAGCGCGTCGGGATCGTCGGTCTGGACCAGCGCGCAGGCATCGGCGGCAAGGCCCGAGGCAGAGCAGACCGCGCCCATCAGCGTCAGGGTCGCGGCCAGCCCGTCCAGCGGATGGGCGGGCCGGTCCTTGGCCAGAACGCGGACCCCGCCCGCGCCCCAGGCCAGCGCCGCCGCCATGATTTCGGGGCCGACCTGGCTGGGCTCGTTCACGGGGACCGGGATGACATGGGCGGGCAGGCCGCGCCCGAACCGCGCCATCGCGTCGATCAGGGGCGCGCCGTGGCCTTCGTCGTGGAACAGGATCACGGGCGCGGTCCTGGCGCCCGCTGCGAACCAGGCCTGAAGGCCCCGGCGCAGGCGCTGCGCGATATTGACGACGACCGGCAGCGCATAGGCGGCGGCCCCGGTGGGGCAGGCTGCCGCGCATTGCCCGCAGCCCGCGCAGATGGCAGGGTCGATCATCACGCTGTCGCCCGCCGGCGTGATGGCGCCGGTCGGGCAGAGGTCCAGGCAGCGCGTGCAGCCGGTCAGCGTGTTGCGCGAATGGGCGCAGAGGCCGGGCGTGAAGTCGATGAATTTCGGCTTGTCGAACGTGCCGACCATCTGCGCGGCCTCGGCCACCAGCCGCGCGACCGCGCCCCGGTCGCGCGGATCGGCGCGCAGATAGCCGGGGCGGGTCGTGTGGAACAGTGCGGGATTGCCGGTCAGGTCGATCACCAGATCCGCGCGCGACACGGCCCCGTCGCGGCCGGGGCCGAATTCCAGCCTTGCGCGGGACGAGGGCGCTGGCGCGGCAAAGGCATTCACGGTCAGTTCGAACGCGCCCAGATGGCCGCGTGCGGCACCGATCCGGCCCTGCATGACGGGCCAGGTCGTCTGGCGCGGCGGGACCACATCGGACCCCGGCAGCAGCAGCACCGTGATATCCAGATGGTCGGCCAGATCGCGTGCGACCTCCAGAGCGGTCGCGTCGCGGCCAAGGATCAGCGCGACACCGTTGCTTTCCAGGGTGACGACCTCGAATGGGCTGGCCTCGATCTCGGCCATGGCCAGCAGGGCGGCCATCTTGGGCGCGGCCTTTGCTCCTTCGTCCGACCAGCCCGCCGTCTCGCGGATATTGGCGAAGCGCAGCGTGCCGTCATAGCCCGCATCCTGTGCTACCTCGGAGAACAGCGGCGCCTCCTGCGTGCAAGCCACCGTGATCCGTGCGAAATCGCCAAGCGCCGCGCGGAAATGGTCCAGCTGGGCGCGGCAAAGCTGGGTCGCTGGCCTGCCCTCGGCGCCAAGCGTTTCGGGCGCCAGGGTCATCGTTCCCTCGCAGGTGCAGATCATTCGCGCGTCTGTCATGTCGGGCTGGGCCTTTTCGATGGGCTTTGGCTGGACTATCTGTGCAGATGTAGTCCGAACTGCCTGCAAAAGGTAGCGGGGGAGGAGCGGAATGTCACAAACCATCGCGCCCGCACGGGTGGATCTGCCGCCGGCATTCACGCTGCACCGCAGCGACGCGCGCGACGCCCTGGTCGAGGCCGCCCGGCTGGCGCCTGACCATGGTGCGGGCCTTCTGGTCATGCATGAATCGCCCGGCCTGCTGGCCTTTGCCGTCGTTCTGGAACCCGAAGTGCCACTGGCAGAGGCCCGGCGCGCGTTTCTTCTGGGCATGACCGCGCTGGCCGATGCCTTGGCTGCGCATTGTCCGCCGGAACGGCCCGTGCGGCTGGAGTGGCCCGACCGGGTGATCTATGATGCCGCGCGTCTGGGGGGCGGACGCCTTGTCGTGGCGCCCGGCTGTGCCGAGGATCAGGTGCCCGACTGGATGGTCTTTGGCGCTGAACTCATCGCGGATCGCGACCAGATTGCCGAGCCCGGGCTCTATCCGCACAGCACCTCGTTGAAAGAGGAGGGCTTCGACCCCGCAGGGCTGATCGTCTCGACCTTCGCGTCCTACATGATGCTCTATTTCGACCGCTGGACGCATGACGGCTTTGATGCCGTGACCAACCGCTACCTGATGCGCGTGGATCCGCCGCTGCTGCGCGGCGTCCGGCGGATCGAGGGCGACCGCCTGTTCGAGATGACACCCTCGGGCGGTGGCCGCCGCTTTGCCGCCCTGGCCGAGGCACTGGCCGCGCAGGACTGGCGCGACGAGACGGGGCCGCGCCTGTGACCCGTCTGCCGCGCACCATCCGGCTGGACGCCTCCGACACGGTCGTCTTTGCCCGCGCGGCAGAGCCGGGCGAATGGGCGGTGCCGGGCACGTTCCTCTTCTGGGGGCGCGATGCCGGCGATCTGTCCCGAAAGGAGGCCATCGCCTTCCGCTCGGGCTTTCTGGGGGTGGACAGCTTCGGGCATTCCACCCTTGTCACCGTGCAGCAGGCCAGCGCCGCCGAGCGTGCGGCGATGGTCGAGACGCTGGCGCGCCAATTGGTCGTGCATCTGGGCGCGCCCTCGGTCGAGGCCGCCCGACCCGCCGCCGAGGAAGAGGTCGCCCTGGCCGAGGCCCTGTGCCACGGCCACGACCTGAACCGCCTGATCGCGCTGCATCGGCGGCATGACGGCCCTGATATCCGCGAACAGTTCCGCACGCTGAGGCCCCGCGATGAGACCGCCTTTTCGGCCAGCCACCTTCGGGGCCATGACCGCGCCTTCCAGTTCTTCGAGGAAGTCGAGGATCACGTGGACATCTTCGATCTGAAAGGGCGGGTCTGATGCCGGAATTCTGGGTTGCCTCGGGCCATCATCTGACGCGGCTGGACGCGGCAGGGCGCATGGTGGTCACCGACGAATTGCTGCTGGCATGGCTGGCGCGCCCCGAATTGCTGCCCCCGCCCGATGCCTGCGCGGCGGAACGGGCGCTGCATGGGCGGCTGCTGCAGAGGCCCCGCGCCGAGGTGCCTGTATCCGAACTGGCCGCTTTGGCCGACCGTGACGCGCAAGAGAACTGGCGTTTTTTCCTGACGCTGCGCGATCACCTGCTGCGCGCGGGCACGATCGAGGCCGGATATGCCGCCATCATGGAACAGGGCCTGCGCCTGCCAGTCCTATTCCTGTCGCAACTGGTGCAGCTGATCCTGCGCAACGCGCTGGACGGCTGCGATGATCCCCAAGTCCTGCGTGCGGCCGAGTGTCTTTTCCGACCCCAGCGCGCGCATGTGAAGGACGGAAGGCTCTTGCTGGCCGATGACGAGTTGGTGACGCAATTCGCCCGGGACATGCAGGCCGCGCCTCTGACCGCGATGTTCTCGGGCGGGGTGGACGGGCTGGACGTGCTGGGCGGCGGCAATGAATGGACCTATTGGTCGCGTTCCGACGCGCATACGACCGTGCTGAACTTCGGTGGCGACCCTTTGGCGCGGGCGGGCATGGCGCGGGCGCTTGAGGCCTTCATCACGCATATGTTGGGGATCGAAGTGACGGTGACGGCGCAGACCTCGGCCCAGGATGTCGATCTGCGCTGGTATGTGGGCCTTGATCCCGCAGGGACTGCAATCGGTGATGCGCTCTGGCATGGACGGGCGCTGCCCGCGACACTGGTGGGTCTGTTCCGGCTGGATTTCGGGCCTCATGTGCCGGTGCGCGCCGATCTTGCGGGCCAGCCGGTCTGGCTGATCCTGGGCCTTCCGGCCGATAACACGCTGCGGATGAAGCCGCAAAACCTGCTGTCGGGTCTGCCTTTGGCAGAACCTGCGCTGCATTAGGGGGGAAAAGCCGATGCCACAGCACGTCCTGCGTCTCGGCGTTCTGGCGATCCGTCGCCCTCCGGTCACCCGCTGGGGCAAGGGCGAATTGCAGCCCACGGCCGTTCTGACGCCTGAACCCCGGACCCCCGCCAACACGCTGCTGATAAGCGAGGATGGCGTCGAGACCTGGTATCTGGGTGGGCGCGACCTGATCCTGTGGTCGGGCGATACCGGGCATCACCGCGACAACCTGCAATCCGGGCGCCCGTCGATCTGGGTGGCGCTGCGGGGCGCCGATCCCGCCCGGGCGCGGCTGGTCTGCCTGACCGCCGATCCTTACGAGGGCGAGGGTCTGGCTTCGGATCTGGACCTGATCGTGGCGGCAGTGCCGATGCCGCCCGCTGTTCAGGCGACGGTCCAGCACTTTGTGGCGACCCATCACGTCGAGATCCCGTTCAAGAAGCGCAAGCGCTTGCCGAACGATCCCAATGCGCTGATCGCACGCGGTCCGCGCGTGCTGCGGCCCGAGGATTCGTGGCAGGCGCGCAAGGGCAAGGGGCTGGACCTGTGAGCGACAAGGATGACAACTTCCTGTCGCGCTGGTCGCGCCGTAAACGCAAGGCCCGGACCGCGCCCGAGCCAGAGCAACCCGCAGCCGAAGCCCTGCCTGAAACTGAACCCGTCGAACCCGAAACCCTGTCCGACGAGGAATTGGCCGCCCTGCCGCGCATCGAGGATCTGACCGCAGGCAGCGACATCCGCGCCTTTCTGCGTCCCGGCGTGCCTGCCGTGCTGAAGAACGCGGCGCTGAGGCGGATCTGGATGCTGACACCCGCGATTCGCGATCACCGCGATCCGGCGGTGGATTACGCCTGGGACTGGAACACGCCTGGCGGCGTCCCGGGCGACGGCTGTGCCCCGGCGCCGGAACGCGCGGCGCAGATGCTGCGCGATCTGCTGGCCCCCCCGAAGCCGCCGCCCGCGCCCGAACCTGCGGACGCGCCCACCATGGCCGAGGCCCCTTCCGAGGCTTCAGCCGCGTCCGAAGATCGTGGCTCGATCCTGCCTGACGCTGCTGCGCAAGCTGCGCATCCCGACGATGATTCGCCAGCCCCGCAGCGCCCTCACCGGCATGGCGGTGCATTGCCGACCTGACGCCGCGACCGCGTTGTCGCGCCACCGGTCGATACCAGAGCCGGGGCGCTGGTCGCAGCTCTGCCGGATCTTGTGGACAGAATAGCGTCAATCCGCTAACGTTTACATCCCGTTGCATGTCAATGCAGCGATCAGAGGAAATGCACTGACATGACAGACAGCCAGCCCGCTGCGGGGCCAGCTATCGAGGGAATGGACCGCGCCCGTGGCGATCAGTATCGCTTCCTGGGCGCTCTGCTTGCTGCTGCGCCTTCGCAGGATCTGCTGGACGGTATTGCCGGCCTGTCCGGCGATTCGACGGCGTTCGGCCAGGCGGTGAACGCCTTGGCCGCTGCGGCGGCGCGCACCGATGCCGCCCAGGTCGAACGCGAATTCTTCGCTGTCTTCGTCGGTGTCGGGCGCGGCGAATTGCTGCCCTATGGCAGTTTTTACCGGACCGGCTTCCTCAACGAGCGCCCGCTGGCCGAGGTTCGCGCCGATCTGGCACGCCTTGGCGTCGCGCGGGCCGAGGGCCGGTTCGAGCCCGAGGACCACATCGCCCTGCTGTTCGAGGTGATGGCAGACATGGCCCATGGCCGGATCGCGGCCGGCCTTGATGAACAATCGGCCTTTTTCGCGCGTCATGTCGCGCCTTGGGCCGGGCAGTTCTTCGACGATCTCGCCGTGGCGCCCAGTGCCCGGTTCTATCGTTCGGTGGCCGAGTTGGGCCGCCTGCTTGTCGATATCGAGGCGCGCGCCTTTTCGCTGGCGGCGTGAGGTTGGAAATCATGATTCGCGCAGGGTGGCCTGACCCGCGCCAGGGAGGGGAAAGAGATGACCAAGGACAAGACCAAGGGCTCGTCGTTGAACCGTCGTGCCTTTTTCGGGGTCGCGGCCACAGGGGCGGCCGCAACGGCCCTGGGTGCGGGATCGGCGATGCCGGCCTTCGCGGAAACCGGCGATGAGCGCACGCGGGCGCGTTATCGAAAAACCCCCCATGTCGAGACCTATTACCGCACCAACCGCTACTATCCCCGGGGGGACAAGTGATGCTGACCAAACGCAGAAATCGTGAAACGGCAGCCACGGGCCGTCTGTCGCAACTGGCGGCATCGGTCGCGGCCAAGCCCCTTGACCGCCGCAGCTTCCTGCGGGCCTCAGGCCTGTCGGTGGGCGGACTTGCCGCGCTTGGCACGCTTGGCGCGGGCATGACCCGCCGGGTCGAGGCGTCGGGCTTCACCGACCTGTCGCAGCCCGTCGAGATCAGGACCAACATGTGCACCCATTGTTCGGTCGGCTGCACGGTCAAGGCCGAGGTGCAGAACGGTGTCTGGGTCGGTCAGGAACCGGCCTATGGCAGCCCGATCAACCGCGGCACGCATTGTGCCAAGGGTGCCTCGGTGCGCGAGCTGGTCCATGGCGATCGTCGGGTCAAGTATCCGATGAAGAAGGTCGGCGGCGAATGGCAGCGCATCAGCTGGGACCAGGCGCTGGACGAGATCGCCGAGAAGATGACCGAAATCCGGGGCCGTTCGGGCGCTGATTCGGTCTATTTCCTCGGCTCGGCCAAGTTCTCGAACGAAGGGGCCTATCTCTTCCGCAAGTTCGCGGCCTTCTGGGGCACGAACAACGTGGATCATCAGGCGCGCATCTGCCACTCGACCACGGTCGCGGGCGTGGCCAACACCTGGGGCTACGGCGCGCAGACCAACAGCTACAACGACATCCGCAACGCAAAGACTGTCGTGTTCATGGGCTCGAACGCGGCCGAGGCGCATCCCGTCTCGTTGCAGCACATCCTCGAGGGCAAGGAGACGCAGCGCGCCAATGTCATTGTCCTTGATCCGCGCTTTACCCGCACGGCGGCTCATGCCACCGAATATGTGCGTTTCCGTCCCGGCACCGACATCGCGGTCATCCACGGGATGCTGTGGCATATCTTCGAGAATGGCTGGGAGGACCGGGAATACATCGCCCAGCGTGTCTGGGGCATGGATCAGGTCCGCGAGGCCGTTCGCGCCTATCCGCCCGATGTGGTCGAGCGTATCTCCGGGGTCGATGGCCAGACGCTGAAGCGCGTGGCCGAGAAATTCGCCAAGGAACGCCCCTCGACCTTCATCTGGTGCATGGGCGGCACGCAGCACACGGTCGGCACGGCGAATGTGCGTGCCTACAACATCCTGCTTCTGGCGACGGGTAATGTCGGCGCCGAAGGCAACGGCGCCAACATCTTTCGCGGGCATTGCAACGTGCAGGGCGCGACCGATTTCGGCCTGGATGTGGGCAACCTGCCTTGCTACTATGGTCTGGGCGCCGGTGCCTGGAAGCACTGGGCCCGCGTCTGGGATGTGCCCTACGAATATTTCGTCAGCCGTTTCGACGCCGTGCCTGCCAAGGGTGGTCGCGAGGCGCGCACACCCGAACAGAACATGGAAGTGCCGGGCATCACCTCGACCCGCTGGTTCGACGCCGTGACGATCGACACGGATGAAATCGACCAGCAGGACAATATCAAGGCGATGATCGTCTTCGGGCACGGCGGCAACACCGTTCCTCGAATGCAGGACGCGCAGCGGGGCATGGATGCGCTGGACCTGCTGGTCGTGGCCGACCCGCATCCGACCACCTTTGCCGCGCTGCACTCGCGCACGGACAACACCTATCTGCTGCCGATCTGCACGCAGTTCGAATGTTCGGGTTCGCGCACGGCGTCGAACCGGTCGGTTCAGTGGGGCGAAAAGATCGTCGATCCGATCTTCGAATCCGACAATGATTATGCCGTCATCTATGCCCTGTCGCGGCGTCTCGGCTTTGCCGACGAGATGTTCAAGAACTTCGAGATGGTGCAGGGCAAGTTCGGGATGGAGCCCACGCCGGAATCCATCCTGCGAGAGATCAACCGCGGCGGCTGGTCCACCGGCTATACGGGGCAATCGCCCGAACGCCTCAAGGCGCATATGGCCAATCAGGACAAGTTCGACCTGATCACCCTGCGCGCCCTGCCAGATGCGCCCGAGGAAATCCGCGGCGATTATTACGGCTTGCCCTGGCCCTGTTGGGGAACGCCGGAATTGCGCCATCCGGGGACGCATATCCTTTACAATACCAACCTGCACCCGATGGAGGGCGGTGGCGCCTTCCGTCCGCGCTTCGGGCTTGAACACGAGGGCCAGACCCTTCTGGCCGAGGGCAGCTGGCCGCGCGGCTCCGAGATCCAGGACGGTTATCCCGAATTCACCTTTGCCCTGCTTGAACAACTGGGCTGGGACAGCGACCTGACCGCTGAGGAACGCGCGACGATCATGCAGATCGGTGGTGACGATCCGGGCGCGGTGTCCTGGTCCACCGATCTTTCGGGCGGCATCCAGCGTGTCGCGCTGAAACATGGCTGCGTGCCCTTTGGCAACGGCAAGGCCCGCGCGGTGGCGTGGAACCTGCCCGACCCGATCCCGGTGCACCGCGAGCCTCTCTATTCGCCGCGCCCCGATCTGGTCGCCGAATACCCGACCCGCGAAAACGGCCGACAGCAGAGGATGCCGAACATCGGCAAGACCGTGCAAGAGGCGAACCTGGCCAACAACGTCCACGAGAGCTTCCCGCTGATCCTGACCTCGGGGCGGCTGGTCGAATACGAAGGCGGCGGCGAAGAGACCCGCTCGAACCCGTGGCTTGCCGAATTGCAACAGGACATGTTCGTCGAGATCAACCCCGAGGATGCGGCCGCGCGCGGCATCGTCGATGGGGGCTGGGTCTGGGTAACGGGCGCCGAGGGCGGCTCGAAGGCTCGGGTGAAGGCCCTGGTCACAGAGCGGGTGGGCAAGGGCGTGGCCTTCATGCCCTTCCATTTTGCGGGCTGGTTCCAGGGCGTCGATCAAAGGGGGAATTATCCGCAGGGCACGGACCCGATCGTGCTGGGCGAATCGGTCAACGTCATCACCACCTACGGTTATGACCCCGTGACCGGTATGCACGAGGGCAAGGTCACACTTTGCCAGATCGCGGCTGCATAAGGGAGGATGCAGGATATGGCACGAATGAAATTCCTTTGCGACGCTGACCGCTGCATCGAGTGCAACGCCTGCGTCACGGCCTGCAAGAACGAACACGAGGTGCCTTGGGGCATCAACCGCCGCCGGGTCGTCACCATCAATGACGGTCTGCCGGGCGAGCGTTCGGTTTCGATGGCCTGCATGCATTGCACGGACGCACCCTGCGCCTCGGTCTGCCCGGTGAACTGCTTCTACACCACCGCCGATGGTGTTGTCCTGCACAACAAGGACACCTGCATCGGCTGCGGCTATTGCAGCTTTGCCTGCCCCTTCGGTGCCCCCCAATACCCGCAGACCGCGAATTTCGGAACGCGCGGCAAGATGGACAAGTGCACCTATTGCTCGGGCGGTCCCGAGGCCGATCACAGCCAGGCGGAATACGTCAAATATGGCGCGAACCGTCTGGCCGAGGGCAAGCTGCCGCTCTGCGCCGAGATGTGCTCGACCAAGGCTCTTCTGGCGGGCGACGGCGACATCATCGCCGAAATCTACCGCGAACGCGTCGTGACGCGCGGCTACGGCTCGGGCGCTTGGGGTTGGCGCACGGCATATGGCGAAACCGTATCGGTCTGAGGAGAAAACCGATGAGTAATCTTCTCACCCGCTTCCTTGCCGTGCTGTCCCTGGCCGTCGGCCTGTCCGGTCCGGTCATAGCGCAGGTCAATCCGACGGCCAGTTCAGTGACCGAGGACCAGCTGTTCGAAAGCCTGGGCACTGCCCCTGTCGTTGGTCGGGTCACCATTCCCGATGCGGCCGCAGCCTATCTGATCAAGCCCGAAAACAAGTCCTGGGCTGCCCTTCAGGCCGAGACGCTGCATCTTCTGGTCGTCGGGCCGATCGTGGCGATCATCGTTCTGCTGGCGCTGTTCTACCTGGTCCGTGGCAGGATTCGGGTCGATTCAGGTCTGTCGGGCCGCACCATCCTGCGCTTCAACGCGCTAGAGCGCTTTGCGCATTGGACGCTGGCCAGCACCTTCATCATCCTGGCGCTGACCGGCCTGAACATCGTGGTCGGTCGCTGGCTGATCCTGCCCCTGATCGGGGCCGACGCCTTTGGCACGCTGTCCGCCTGGGGCAAGCTTGCCCATAATTTCCTGGCCTGGCCCTTCATGATTGCCCTGGTGCTCGTCCTGCTGCTCTGGGCCGTCCACAACATTCCGAACGCCGTGGACTGGCAGTGGATCAAGCAGGGCGGCGGGCTTCTGAAAAAGGGTGTTCACCCGCCCGCCAGAAAGTTCAATGCCGGGCAGAAGCTGATCTTCTGGTCTGTCATCCTGGGCGGAGCGGCGCTGTCCTTCACGGGGATCATGATGCTGTTCCCCGCGCAGGCCGGGACGCCTGCGGACTGGCAGCTCTATCAGACGATCCATGCCCTGACCGCCGCCGGCCTGACGGCGGTCATCATCGCGCATATCTATATCGGCTCGGTCGGGATGGAGGGCGCCTTCGACGCCATGGGCTCGGGCGAGGTCGATGAGAACTGGGCGCGCGAGCATCATTCGCTGTGGGTCGAAGAGATCAAGGGCGAGACGGGCGCAGCGGGTCATCCCAAGGCGCATCCCGCCGAGTGATGCCCTGAGACATGCCTGACGCGCTCGGCCCGGCTGGGCGGGGCGCGTTCACACCGCAGGAACCCGATATGGCCGAACTCAGCGACGACATGCTGCGCAATGCGTTGGCGGGTCTGTTCCTGCCTGACGGAACCGACCTGCTGGACTCGGGCCGAATCGTTCTGGGTGTTGTTGGAAACCGCGTGAACCTGTCCATCCAGACCAGCCCGGCCGAGGCGCCGTCGCTGGCCGCGCTGCGTGATCAGGCCGAGGCGCGACTGCGCGCCGTTCCGGGGATCACCAGCGCCTTTGTGGTGCTGACCGCCGAAACACCCGCCCCCCCAAAACTGGATGCCCGGCCCGCGTCCAAGAACGACCCTCTGGCGCGGGTGCGCCATGTGATCGCCGTGGCTTCGGGCAAGGGCGGTGTGGGCAAGTCCACGACCACGGTCAATCTGGCCCTTGGCATGGCGGCGCAGGGGCTGAAGGTGGGTGTCCTAGACGCTGATATCTACGGCCCCAGCCTGCCCACGCTGCTGGGCCTGCATGGCAAGCCCGCAGCCGAGGGGCGCAAGCTGCGGCCGATGCAGGCTTACGGTCTGCGCGCCATGTCGATGGGCGTTCTGGTGGATGCGGAAACCGCGATGGTCTGGCGCGGGCCGATGGTCATGTCGGCGATCACGCAGATGATGGCCGATGTTGAATGGGGCGCACTGGACGTGTTGCTGGTGGACATGCCCCCCGGCACCGGCGACGCGCAGCTTGCGCTGGCGCAGGGGACGCGTCTGTCGGGCGCGGTGATCGTGTCCACGCCCCAGGATCTGTCGCTGATCGACGCTCGGCGCGGCATCGCCATGTTCCGCAAGGTCGATGTGCCGATCCTGGGCATCGTCGAGAACATGGCACATTTCATCTGCCCTGATTGCGGCAGCCGGCACGCGATCTTTGGCGAGGGCGGCGCGCAGGCCGAAGCCGCGCGGTTGCGTGTGCCTTTCCTTGGTGCCGTCCCCCTGACGATGGAACTGCGCGCTGCCTCCGATTCCGGCCAGCCCATCACCGCGCGCGACCCCGACGGGGTGCTGGGCGCGATCTACCAACGGATCGCCCGGTCGATCCTGGCCGGGCTCAGCCCCGAGCGCCGGGCCCTTGGCCCCAACCCATGAGGAGAAACCGATGAAAGCCTTTGCCGCCGCGGTCGTCTTTGCCGTGATTGTCGCCTATGGCGCCAGCCATATCCTGAACGCCAATTTCCAGAGCGCCGCCTATTCCGCTTTTACGACCGAGGGGGCGCGGGTGGACAATCCCGGCTCGAACCTGCTGGGTAACTGAAGCGATGCGCCTTGCTGCGCTGGCTCTTGTTCTGATGGCGTTGCCCGTCTCCGCGCAGAATCCCGTCGGTCATGGCGGGCCGGTCAGCGCGCTTGACGCCGGGGCGCAGCGGGTCGTGTCGGGCGGCTTCGACGGCCGCGTCATCCTGTGGCACGCTGATGACGGCATCGCCGCGCGGATCGAGCATTTCCACAGCGGCAATGTCAGCGCGGTATCGCTGCTGCCCGACGGGTTCGCCAGCGCCGCTCAGGATGGACGTGTGGCGCTGTGGCGCGCGGGGCAGGATGGGCCTGTCTGGGCCACCCCGCCCGGGCCTGCACCGGTGACGGCCCTGGCCTATGCGGACGGCGCCCTTGCGGCGGGCTTTGGCGATGGCCGCATCGGCCGGATCGCGCTTGCCGATGGCAGCTTGACCGCGTTCGATGCGCATGACGGGCGGGTCACGGGGCTGGCCTTCATGGCGGACGGCACACTTGTTTCGGTCGGCGCGGATTTGCGCTTTGCCCGATGGGACGCAGGCGACCGGCTGGTGGCGCGCGGCAATCTGCCGGGTCTGCCCAACGGCCTTGCCCGCGCCGGGGATGTGCTGGCCGTGCCCTTCGCCGATGGCAACCTGCGGCTGATGTCGGCCGATGGCGCGCTTCTGCCCGAGCGTTTTCTGACCGACCGTCCGCTGATTGCGGTGGCCTCGGCGCCTGGCACGGTCGCGGCTGCGGCGGTTGATGGCGCGGTCTGGATTCTGGATCTGCCCTTTCTGACCATTCGGGCCGAGGTTCCGGGCGGGGCCGGTCCGGTCTGGGCGCTCGCCTTGGACGAGGACGTGCTGTTCACCGCGGGTGCGCAAGGCGTCATCCAGCGCTTTTTGCTCGCCGATGGGCATCCCCTTGGCGCGTCAAAGCCTGTCTCTGATGGCTCCGAGCAGGACGGCAGCCGCGGCGCCGAGGTCTGGCGGGCCTGCGCCATCTGCCATTCTCTGGCCCCCGGCGATCATTCCCGCGCTGGGCCCAGCCTGCACGGCCTGTTCGGCCGCCGGATCGCCAGTGTCGAGGGCTATGCCTTCTCGCCGGCCCTGCGCGATCTGTCGATCATCTGGACGCCCGAGACCCTGTCCGCCCTGTTCGAGCAAGGCCCCGAAGCCTATACGCCGGGTTCGCGGATGCCCGATCAGCGCATCGCCGATCCCGAGGACCGCGCGGCCTTGGCCGAGTATCTGGCGCAGTTCGCCCCCTGAGACCGCGTGACGCCCCTGCCTCAGGGGCTGGCATCGCGCGCAAGGTGGGCTATACCTGCCCCCATCATGCCGGAAGCACCATGACACCGACCTGCCCCTTGTTGCCCGATCCGACGCTGCCGCGCCTGACGCGCGCGGTCCGCGGGCATGACCAGACCGGGGCCGAGATCGAGATTGCCGTGGTCGAGGAACGCCCGCTGACGATCTACCTCAATAGCCAGGAGATCGTCACCGCCATGACGATCGGCGATTACCCGGAATATCTGGCGCTTGGCTTCCTGCGCAATCAGGGGATGCTGCGTGACGATGACGTGGTGACCGGCGTCGATTACGACGAGGATGTCGAGACCGTCGTCGTCCGCACCGCGACCCAAAGCAATTACGAGGAAAAGCTGAAGAAGAAGACCCGCACCAGCGGTTGCGCGGTGGGCACGGTCTTCGGCGACATGATGGAGGGGCTGGAGGGCGTGACGCTGCCTGAAGCCGAAATCCGCACCAGTTGGCTTTACGCCCTGGCGCGGCGCATCAACACCCTGCCCTCGCTTTATCTGACCGCGGGGGCGATCCATGGCACGGTCCTGTGCCAGCAGGACCGCGTTCTGGTCTATATGGAAGATGTCGGCCGCCATAACGCGGTGGACAAGGTTGCGGGCTTCATGCTGCGCCATGACGTGCCTGCGTCGGACAAGATCCTCTACACGACGGGCCGCCTGACATCCGAAATGGTGATCAAGACGGCGATGATGGGGATACCGGTTCTGGCCTCGCGCTCGGGCTTCACGGCATGGGGCGTCGAGATCGCGCAGCGATTGGGTCTGACGCTGATCGGCCGGATGCGCGGGCAGCGGTTTGTCTGCCTGTCGGGCGAGGGGCGGCTGATCCGCGACGCCGATCTGGCGCATGTCCCCGACGAGGATCGCAGGCATCGCCGCAAGGGAGCCGAGGAATGATCGCGGGCATCGTTCTGGCAGGCGGGCGGGCCACGCGGATGGGCGGCGGCGACAAGGGCCTGCTGAAGGTCGGCGGGAAGCGCCTGATCGACCATGTGCTTGACCGCTTGACACCCCAAGTGGGCGCGGTGGCGATCAACGCCAATGGCGATCCCGCGCGCCTGTCGGAGTTCGGTCTGCCCGTGCTGTCCGACAGCCTGCCCGGCCATCCCGGCCCTCTGGCCGGTGTTCTGGCGGGCCTGGACTGGGCAGCCGAGCAGGGCGCCGATGCCATCGTGACCGCTGCCGCCGACACGCCTTTTTTCCCGCGCGACCTGGCGGCGCGTCTGGCGGCCCATGCGGGTCCGTCGGGTCTGTGCCTTGCGGCCAGCCCGGATCAGACGGGCAAGTTGCGGCGCCACCCGACCTTTGGTCTTTGGCCCGTCGCGCTGCGCGATGACCTTCGCGCCGCGCTGACGGGGGGCTTGCGCAAGATCGTCTTGTGGACCGACGGGCTTGGCGCCGGTCTGGCCGCGTTCGACAGCGCGCCCTTCGATCCGTTCTTCAACGTCAACACGCCTCAGGATATCGTCCGGGCCGACGCGCTGGCTCGTCGGGCATGAGGGTTTACGGCATCACCGGCTGGAAGAATACCGGCAAGACCACGCTGACCGAACGACTGGTTGCGCATTTCGCGGGGCAGGGCCTCAGCGTCTCGACCGTCAAGCACGCTCATCACGACACCGAGATCGACCATCCCGGCCGCGACAGCTTCCGCCATCGGCAGGCGGGCGCAAGGCAGGTCATCGTCGCCTCGCCGGCCCGATGGGCCGTGATGACGGAGCTGCGCGGCGATGCCGAACCGGCTCTGGCCGATCTGCTGGCGCATCTGGCGCCCTGCGATCTGGTCCTGGTCGAGGGCTACAAGCGCGCCCCCTATCCCAAGATCGAGACCCACCGCGCCGTCATCGGCCGCGCCCTGCTGGCGCCGGGCAATCCCACGATCCGGGCCATCGCCTCGGACAGCGCGCTTGCCATCGGCCTGCCCCGCTTCGATCTGGACGACATTCCCGCCATCGCCGCCTTCATCCGATCCGAGGTGCACCTATGAGCCTGACCCCGCCGCGCCTTCGCAACGATGCCTTTGCCATGCCGCAGGGGGTGGACTGGCTGCCGGTGGACGAGGCCCTGGCGCGGCTGCGCGCCGCCCTTCATGCCGTGACCGACACCGAGGAAAGTCCCACCGCTCAGGCCGTGGGGCGCGTGCTGGCCGCGCCCGCCATTGCCATGCGCTCGAACCCGCCCATGCCCAATGCGGCGGTGGACGGCTACGGTTTTGCCCATGCAGCAACGGGCGAGGGCGTGCAGCGTCTGCCTCTGGCGCAGGGGCGCGCGGCGGCGGGGCAGCCCTTTGACGGCACACTGCCGATGGGTCAGGCGTTGCGGATCCTGACCGGCGCGATCCTGCCCCCCGGTGTCGATACGGTCGTGATGCAGGAGGATTGCGCGACCGATGGCACGACATTGGTCTTTGACGGGCCGGTCAAGCACGGCGCGAACACGCGCCAGGCGGGCGAGGATCTGGCCCTAGGCGCCGTGGCCCTGCCCAAGGGCCGCCGCCTTGGCCCGGCCGATGTCGCCCTGCTGACCGCGCTTGGCATCGCGCGGGTGCAGGTGCATCGCCGCCTGCGCGTTGCGGTCCTGTCCACCGGGGACGAATTGTTGTCCGACCCGTCGCGCGCCGCCTTGCCGCACCAGATCTATGACGCGAACCGCCCGATGCTTCTGGCCCTGGCCGAAGCCTGGGGCTTCGAGCCGGTCGATCTGGGCCTTGCCCCCGATGATCCGGCCCAGATCGCCGCGCGGTTGGACGAAGGCGCGGCGCAGGCCGATGTGATCCTGACCTCGGGCGGCGCCTCGGCAGGGGACGAGGATCACGTCTCGCGGCTGTTGCGCGATCAGGGCACGCTGACCAGTTGGCGCATCGCGATCAAGCCGGGCCGCCCGCTGGCGCTGGCCCTGTGGCAGGGCGTGCCGGTCCTTGGCCTGCCGGGCAACCCGGTCGCGGCCTATACCTGCGCGCTGGTCTTTGCGCGCCCTGCACTGTCGCTGCTGTCGGGCGCGGGCTGGACGGTGCCGCAGGCCTTCACGGTGCCTGCCAGTTTTTCCAAGCGCAAGAAGGCGGGCCGCCGCGAGTTCCTGCGCGCGCGGTTGGATGCCGAGGGCCGGGCCGAGGTCTTTGCCTCCGAGGGTTCGGGCCGGATCTCGGGGCTGTCATGGGGGACGGGATTTGTCGAACTGCCCGACGAAGCCTGCGAGATCGGCCCCGGCGATCCGGTGCGCTTTTTGCCCTACGCCTCGTTCGGGGTCATGCAGGGCGCGGCGGGCTAAGCCGCCTCAGCCGTTCCACAGAACCTTGCCCAGATCGGTCAGGTCGTAACCGCCCAGATATTCGGCCCTGCGGGCAAAGCCATCCGTGCGCGCAAAGGCCAGCAGCGTCTGAATAGGCGGCTCGAAATAGTCGCGTCGGGTCATTGCCAGATCGAAGCTTTCATCCGCGACCAGCGGCAGAAAACCCAGATGCCCGGCCACGGCCTGAAGGCCAAGACCCAGATCGGCCATTCCTGTCTCGATCAGGGCGGCCAGATCGGCGTGGGTCTCGGTCGGTAGGTCCGCGATGGTCAGGTCGGCCATGGTCAGCCCTTCGCGCGACAGAAGCATCTCGAGCAGTCGGGTCGATCCGGCACCCGCGCCGCGTGTCGCAAAGCGCAGCCCGCGCTCTGCGGCGTCCTTCAGCCCGGCGATCCTCAGGGGATTTCCGGGCGCAAGGATCAGGCCCTGCACGCGCCGCGCCCAATGGATGAGCACATGCGACGTGCCGGGCAGATGGGCGCGCGCCGCCGCGATGTTCCATTCGCCCGTCTGCGGGTCGATCAGGTGAAACCCCGCCAGAACCGCACGCCCCGCCGCCAGGTCTTCAAGCCCCTGAACCGATCCGCGCGCCAGCACCGCCAGCCCGCCGCCCGATTGCCTGAGCGCCCATTCCAGCAGCGGATCGTTCGAGCCTGCATAAATCGGTGGCGCGGCGCCAATTCCCGCGGCAGGCAATTCGGTTTGCGCTTCGAGCCAGGCGTCGATCAGCCTGCGTGGGAACAGAAGCTTGCCGGTGACGCGGCTGAACGGGATCGTCTGCCGCGCAACCATCTCGTAGATGGTCCTTTCCTTGATACGCAGATATTCGGCGACCTCTGCAGTCGTCATCAGCGGTGATGGCAGAGGACAGTTATCGCGCATCCTGATGCAAAAACCTGCAAAAGTTACATGTTTGAATCATGTCGCTGTTTTTGCTTTCTTCTGGAAATCTGCGCAAGGAGTTACTGTGGACGGGCCTTTTGCAACCGCCTTTACCCTGATTGCCAGCGGCGATGACGCGCTGCTGCAAATCATCGGCCTGTCGCTGCGTGTCACCTTGGGCGCGGTGGCGATTGCCTGCGTGATCGGGCTGCCCCTGGGGGCGGCGCTGGCGCTGGCGCGGTTTCCGGGTCGTGGGGCGATGATCGTGGTGTCGAACGCGCTGATGGGCCTGCCGCCGGTCGTCGCGGGGCTGGTCGTCTATCTGCTGCTGTCCCGATCCGGGCCGCTTGGGCCGCTGGCGCTGCTGTTCACGCCGACGGCCATGATCATGGCGCAGACGCTTCTGATCCTGCCCATCGTGATCTCTCTGACCCGGTCTGTGGTCGAGGATCTGTGGGCCGAATATCGCGAACAGCTTCTGTCGCTTGGAGCGGGGCGGCTGCGGGCCGTGCCGACGTTGCTGTGGGACGGGCGCGTGTCGCTGCTGACGGGGGTGCTGGCGGGTTTCGGTCGCGCCAGCGCCGAGGTGGGCGCGGTTCTGATCGTTGGCGGCAATATCGCGGGTCATACGCGCACCATGACCACCGCGATCACGCTGGAGACCAGCCGCGGCAATCTGGGGCTGGCGGTCGCGCTTGGGATCGTCCTGCTTACCCTGACCCTGACGCTGAACGCGCTGGCCTGGGGGGTTGGGCAATGGGCGCGGGGGCGGCTGGGATGAGTGCGCCGATCCTGCCCTTGTCGCTTGAGGATGTGACCTATGCGCCGCGCGGCGCAGCCCTGCTGTCGGGTCTGACGCTGCGCGTCGAGGCCGGGCGACGACTGATCGTGATGGGTGCAAACGGCGCGGGCAAGAGCCTGTTTCTGCGGCTCTGCCACGGCTTGATCGACCCCAGTGCGGGCCGCCGGTTCTGGGCCAGCGGCGAGCCGCGGCCCGAGGCGCAGGCCATGGTCTTTCAACGCCCCGTCCTGTTGCGCCGATCCGTGGCGGCCAATCTGGATTATCCTCTGGCGCTGCGTGGTCTGGCGCGTGCGGCGCGGCGCGAGGCGGTGGCCCTGACGCTGGACCGTTTCGGGCTGGCGGCGATGGCGGATCGCCCCGCGCGGCTTCTGTCGGGCGGCGAACAGCAACGCCTTGCGCTGGCCCGGGCCTGGGCGATACGACCGCAAGTGCTGTTTCTGGACGAGCCGACTTCGGCGCTGGACCCAGCGGCCACCCGCATCATCGAAGAGATGGTTGCCCGGTTTTCCGACGAGGGCATCACCATTGTCATGACCACGCATGATCTTGGACAAGCCCGGCGTCTGGGTCAGGACGTGGCCTTTCTGCATCGCGGCCGCCTGATCGAACACCGCCCGGCCGCCGACTTCTTCGCGGGGCCCGAAACGCCCGAGGCGCGCGCATTCCTTGCGGGTGATCTGATCTGGTAATCGCAAAAGGTGAGGCAAGCGAAGCGTGACCCATAGCTGCCGTGTCATTCTGACAGCCGCCTCTGCCTTGGGGCTTCTGGTCGCGCTGCCCGCCGCCGCGCGGGATTTCATCACCGTCGCCGTGACCACCTCGACCGAAAATTCGGGCTTGTTCGGGCATATCCTGCCGATCTTCGAGGCCGAAACGGGGATCGAGGTGCGCGTCGTCGTGCAGGGGACCGGGCAGGCGCTGGAGACCGGACGCCGGGGCGATGCGGATGTGGTTTTCGTTCATGCCCGCGCTCAGGAAGAGACCTTTGTGGCCGAGGGCTACGGGGTCGAGCGTTTCGACGTGATGCACAACGATTTCGTCATCGTCGGCCCCGGCGACGATCCGGCCCGCCTGCGCGAGGCCCCGGACGCTGCCAGCGCGATGGCGGCCATTGCCGCGGCCGGCGCGTCCTTCGTCTCGCGCGGGGATGACAGCGGCACCCATGTCGCGGAAAAGGCCCTGTGGTCCGCGGCAGGGATCGAGCCTGCGGGCGAATGGTATCTGTCCACCGGTTCCGGCATGGGCGCCATGCTGAACATGGCCGCGCAGCTGCCTGCCTATGCGCTGACCGATCGCGGTAGCTGGCTTGGCTTCGACAATCGTGGCCCGCTGGAAATCGTCCATCAGGGCGACCCGGCGCTGTTCAACCCTTACGGCATCATCCTGGTGAACCCCAAGAGGCACGCCCATATCAAGGCCGAACAGGGGCAGGCCTTCATCGACTGGATTATCTCGGATGCGGGGCAGGCGGCCATCGCAGGTTTCACCATCGGGGGCGAGCAGCCGTTCCTTCCCGCCACCCGCAGCGAGTGATCGTCAGGGGCATTTATCACGGCGCCTGGCCAGGTTCTGGACATGACCTGGCTTCTGGGCTTTTCCAGCCCCTTGCGCAGGCTCGGCCGGGCAGGGGCATTCGCCGCGCGGGTCAGGACAAGCGATGCGGCGATCCGGTCGCTCGTGCGCGGTTGACCGCCCCCCGTGAGGGGCGTCGCGCTGCGGCCGCCGATCTGGCCGAAGCCTCGGCGTCGAGACGCTGCGCCTGATGCTGAACGCCGAGACCATCGCCTTTGGCGTTCGGCTCGGCCCGCTTCTGTGCCCGGCGGCGATCCGTGATTTCAACAGCCCGGCATGGTGGCCGTCTTGCGCGAAGGCGGCCGCGACGCGGTGCATCCGGGCGCACGGCCGCACGAGGTCAGGGCGCTGCAGGCTGCCCTGCGCGCGGCCCGCGAGGCGCATGACGGCCTGCTGGGCCACAAGAGCTCTGCCGACGCCCTTCTGTCCGCGACAGCCCTTGTCAGCGGCCCGTTCAAGAAACAATGCTTCCGGGAGAAAATGTGGAGGCTCGGATGCTGGGATTTCTGGTCAATGACGGGCAGGGCGGTCTGGATGCGTTGTTGGCCAATGCCGCCGCGTGCCTGGCGCGGGAAGGCCTGCGCATCGCGGGTGCCTTGCAGCAGAACCACGAGGTTGCGCCGGACCGGCCCTGCCGGATGATGCTGGCGGTTCTGGGCTCGGATCGCGTCGTCGCGATCTCTCAGGATCTGGGGCGCGATGCGAAGGGCTGTCGGCTGGACCCTCAAGGGCTGGCCGAGGCCGTGGCCCTTGTCGAGGCTGGGATGGCCCGTGCTGCACCCGATCTTCTGATCGTCAACAAGTTCGGAAAATCCGAGGCCGAGGGGCGCGGCTTTCGCGATCTGATCGGCAAGGCGCTGGCGGATGGCATTCCGGTCCTGACCACGGTGTCGGCGATACAGAAAGCGGCGTTTCTGGACTTTGCCGGAGACATGGCGACGGAGGTCAGCGCCGAACTGCAGGCGATCACCGCATGGTATTCCGCCTTTCGCGGCGTATGGGCCTAGGCGCCTGAGGGGCGGCCCGGACCACGGCGGATCACGAAGATGCGGGCTTGCCCGCCCTCGGGCTCTTCGGTGGCGACCAGTTCGTGACCGGCCTCGGCACAGAAATGCGGCACGTCGATCACCGCCGCCGGATCGGTCGCGACCAGCCGCAACAGGCTGCCCGGCGCCATGGCCTTGAGCCGCTTGCGCGCCTTGAGCACGGGCAGGGGACACAAGAGCCCCGTTGTATCAAGCATTTCAGCATCGGCTGACATCGGTGCAGAGTCCCTGTGGTCTCGTGTCAAACCTAGCGGCCTGGGCGCATCACTGCAATCCGGCGGAGACCGCGACCCGACCGAAGGACGAGCGTAGCCCGATCCGGTTTCAGATGCGTCATTCTTCGCCCGCGTGACAGGCGGCGGCCTGTGCCCCGCACGGCGTCAGGGCTGGGATCTCGGACCGGCAGCGATCATTGGCAATGGGGCGGCGCGTGTGGAAGAAGACAGCCCGGCGGCGGGTCGATGGGATCTGGATCTCGCTCTCGACCTTTTCACGGCGGCGGCCGGTCATCCGGATGTCCGGCACTGCGTCCAGCCGCATTCGCATATATGGGTGGCAGGGTGTGGCGAACAGCGCCTCGGACGGGGTGATTTCGCCCAAGCGCCCCAGGTAGAGCCTCCCGATCTCGTGCGCGTTTCGCGGTCACCTTGACCTGCCCCTGTTTTCAGGGCCACTCGCAAGTCGAGTTTGTTCTCTTTTTGTGTGCCATTATTCGGCGGCGTGAG
>NZ_JAHYSR010000031.1 GCF_019431455.1 Paracoccus bogoriensis | reverse complement strand
CGCTACGGCGCTATGGGAAAGCGCGCGTGCGGCCAGCGGGGCTACCCGTCAGCTACACCACCGGCGGGGAAACGACCGGCTGGACGAGGACTACAACGACAGCCACCCGCATTCAGGGATGAAAATGCGCTCACCCCGCGAATTCATCGCAGATCAAACCGCCACCGCCTGAGTGTCCGGTGAAACGGGGGCAAGACCAATGTTCCGCTGCAACCGGTGCGCAGGTTCGACACTACCAAAGTCCCGCAAGTTCACGCTTGCACCGGGCAATATGTCACGATTGCGCGAGTAACTGGCACAGGATAAACCGTCCCATATGGGAAGGTCGCGCATCATGATCGGGAACCGGACAGTGTCAGTGCTTTGCGCGCTGGCGCTGATGCTCGTTGCCTTCGCGCACCGCCCTGTTGAGACCGACCCGCGCCTGTCCGACCCCCAGATCGGCGGCTATCTGTCGCTCGGTGGGTCGCTTGCCGACCTCTGCCTGTCTGGCGATGACACCCAGGATCACGCGGCTCATGCCGACTGCCCGGCATGTACCATCGCGAAGACGATGGCGCTGGCCCCGGCATATCTTATCCCTGTGGTTCTGGTCGCTTGGCCGAGCCACGGGGCGGCCTGGCCCGAAACCCTCGTCCTGACCGGTCACAATCCGCGCGCGCCGCCAGCCCGGGGTCCCCCGTCCATTCAGTTGATCTGACGTCGCTGTGGTCCGCGATGCGCGGGCCATGTCTGTCCGCCTGCGCGCGGAAATCTGATCAAACTGGATGACCCCTACATGAAACGCTTCCTTCTTGCGGCCACGGCCGCCCTCATCGCTGGTCCGGCACTGGCCGACATGGCCGTCGAAATCCCCTTCACCGCCGAAGTCGCGGGCGCGCCCTTTGCCTGCACCGACAGCTTCAGCAGCCTTGGCAGCGCCGCGACCGAGGTGCAGTTCCTCGACTTCCGCCTTTTCGTCTCCTCGGCCAACCTGATCGCCGCCGACGGCACCCGCGTGCCTGTAGCACTGGAACAGGACGGCGCCTGGCAGGTCGAGAACATTGCCCTTCTCGACTTCGAGGACGGCACAGGCTCCTGCGCCAATGGCACGCCGCAGGTGAACACCACGCTCCGTGGCACTGTGCCAGAGGGCGAGTATCGCGGCCTCGAGTTCGAGATTGGCGTGCCCTTCGACTGGAACCATGGCGACCCCACCACCGCGCCTGCGCCGCTGAACCTGACGGCCATGTTCTGGAACTGGCGCGGCGGCTACAAGTTCGTCAAGATCGAATTCGCCCCGGTCATGGCCATGGGCATGAACGCCGCTGCCACGACACATTCCGAAGGCGCGGGTGATGGCGGCCCAGGCGGCTGGATGCTCCACCTTGGCTCGACCATGTGCGCCGCCCCCGAGGCGACAACCCCGCCGTCCGAGGCTTGCGCGAACCCCAACCGCGTGGCCGTGTCCCTGCCCGATTTTGTGCCGGGCACCAGCACCGTTGTCATCGACCCCGCCGCTGTCGTGGCGGGCGCGGACCTGACGCAGAACACGCCCGAGACCAGCCCTGGCTGCATGTCCTTCCCCGACGATCCCGACTGCAACACGGTGCTGCCGCGTCTGGGGCTGGCGTTCAACGATTTCCCGGCTGAAGAGCAGCTGCTCGTCTCGATGCGCTGACGGGCGGTCATGCGTCGCTTCGCAAGCCTCGCTCGCATCGCAGGGAGCGGGGCCTTTCTGGCCCCTCTCCTCATCCTTGGCGCGTCGGCTGTCCTGGCCGCCGGTCTTCTGCCGCGGGGCACCGCACCGGCAGAGGAAACGGCTGCGGCGGCGAGCGAGCGCCCCACCATTCTTGATGCCTTCCGTTGGCCGATGCCCGCCTGGATGCCGCCGCCACCGGTGCCAGACGACATCACCATGTCGCCCGAACTGGTCGATCTGGGTCGCCACCTGTTTTATGACGCGCGTCTGTCGGTGGACGGCCGGACCGCCTGCGCCTCATGCCACCAGCAGGAACTGGCCTTCAGCGACGGCCGTCCGGTCAGTGTCGGCGCGCATGGCACCGTCGGCCATCGCAATTCGCCGTCGCTCGCCAATGTGGGCTACATGCCCACGCTGACCTGGGCCAACCCGCATTTCACCACCCTGGAGTTTCAGGCGCTGGTGCCGATGTTCGGCACCGAACCGGTCGAGATGGGGATGGCAGGGCGGGAGGATGCGCTGTTCGCGCGCCTCGCTGCCGATCCCTATTACGCCGAAGCCTTCCCTGCGGCCTTCCCCGACCGGCCCGCGCCCGATCTCTACACGATCACCCGCGCGCTCGGGGCCTTCCAGCGCACGCTGATTTCGCTGAACAGCCCGTATGACCGCGCGACCTACTATGGCGAAGCCGACGCCATGTCGGACGCCGCCCGTCGCGGGCAGGCGCTGTTCTTCGATCACCGGCTGGAGTGTTACCACTGCCACAGCGGCGCGCTGTTTTCCGACAACATGCAGACCGCGCGCACCCCGTTCCCCGAGAACGCCTTTCACAACACTGGGCTCTACAACATCGGCGGCACGGGCGCCTACCCCGCCGGCGGCCTTGGCCTTTACGAATTCACCGGCGTTGCCTCCGACATGGGCCGCTTCCGCACTCCGTCCTTGCGAAACGTGGCCGTCACCGCGCCCTACATGCATGACGGCTCCATCGCGACGCTGGAGGAGGTGATCCGACATTACGCCGCGGGCGGACGCACGATTCCCGACGGGCCCCATGCGGGTGCGGGCCATGAAAACCCATATCGCGACAGCCTGATCGTCGGATTCGAGATCTCGGACGCCGAGATCGCCGATCTCACAGCCTTCCTCGAAAGCCTGACGGATCAGGATTTCCTGACCGATTCGGCCTTCGCGGACCCCTGGCCGGATGGGCACCCGGCCAATGCGAACAGGGTCATGCCCCTCAACTGAAACCGAAAAGGAAAACGCCAACATGAAACATGTTCTTGCCGCCGCCGCCGTCATTCTGCCCCTGACCATGGGGTCGCAGGCGCTGGCCCATGCCACCTTTGCCGAAAGCGAAGTCGTTCAGGGCCAGACCGCCCGCCTGACCCTGCGCGTGCCGCATGGCTGCGGCGACGAGGCGACGCTGCGCGTGCGCATCCAGATCCCCGAGGGGCTGATTGCCGCGCAGCCGATGGTGAAGGCGGGCTGGACGCTGGAAACCGTCACCGGCCCCTACGAGAATACCTATGAACTCCGGGGCAAAACCGTCACCGAGGGCGTGCGCGAGATCATCTGGTCGGGCGAGCTGCCGAGCAAGTTCTACGACGAATTCGTGTTCCGCGCCCGCGTGACCGACCGTCTGCCCGCAGGTGAAATGGTCTATATCCCAGCAATCCAGGAATGCGCCAACGGTGCCGAACGCTGGATCGAGATCCCGGCGGCGGGGCAGGACAGTCATGATCTGCAAGACCCTGCGCCCGGCGTGATGGTGGTCGCCCCGGACGCGCACGGCGACGAGCATTGAGATGCGTGCAGGCCGCTCCGCGGAGGTGTCCCTTGCCGGCCTGCACGCTGATGCGCCCGCAACCATTCCTGTTTGCGTCGTGCTGACTTCCCGCCGGGTCGATCCTTCGGACCCGGCAAGCTTTTTTGCCGGATGATCTGACCATGCGCAGCTTGCTTTTCGTTCTCCTTCTTGCCCTCCTGCCGGTTCAGGCACTGGCCCACGCGCAATTGCGTGCATCCGACCCTTCCGAAGGGGCGGTTCTGGCCGTGGCGCCCCAGATGCTGACGCTGGAGTTCAACGAGGCGGTCTCGCCGCTGATCATGCGGCTCATCGCGCCGGATGGCCGTGCCACGGATCTGGACGGGACGGCACAGAATGCCACTGTCAGCGCCGTTCCTCCGGCAGACCTTGCCGAAGGGACATGGCTTCTATCCTGGCGCGTCGTGTCCTCCGACGGCCATCCTGTCGGCGGCAGTCTGGCATTTCACATCGGCCAGCCCTCGGCCACGCCACCGACCCCGGCCGAGCTTGCGGCGTGGGCCGCGCGGATGGCTGCCGCCCTGCGTCTGGCGCTGACGGTCGCGCTCGTCGTTGCGGTCGGCGCGGCGTTGCATGCGGGGATTGTGGCCCGCGACGCGCCGTCTCCGACCTTGCGTCGCCTTGCGACACTGTCTGCGGTGGTCGCAATCCCTGTCGGCATTGCCCTGATCGGGGTGCAGGGGCTGGACATGCTGTCGCTGTCGCCATTGGCGCTGTTGACGGCGCAGCCCTGGCAGGCGGCGCTGGCCTCGCCCCTTGCCGTCACCGTGGCGCTGGTAGTGGTCTCCGGTGTCTTCGCTATCGCTGGCCTTCACGCGGCAGGTCAGGGCCTGCGTCTTGCGCTGTCGCTTGTGGCCTGGGCACTCGGCGCGCTGTCCTTCGCCGCCTCGGGCCATGCAGCCGTGGCCCCGCCGCGGGCCCTGACCCTTCCGGCAGTTGCCTTGCACGCGGCCGCGGTGATCTTCTGGATGGGGGCGCTGCTGCCGCTGCTGTCCGCCCTGCGCGGGCCGAACCCGGCGCTCATCTTGCGGCGCTTTTCCGGTCTGGCCGTGCCGATGGTGGTGGTTCTGATCCTGAGCGGGGCCGCGTTGACATGGGCGCAGGCGGGCAGCCTGTCCGTGCTGGCCGGGTCCGCCTATGGCATGGTGCTTGGCGCAAAACTGCTGCTGGTGGCGGCGCTTCTTGTGCTGGCGCTCCGCAACCGCCTTGTACTGACGCCTGCACTGGCGTCAGGTCACGCACAGGCCGCCCCACGCCTTGCCCGCGCCATCCAGGCCGAGATCGTGCTGGGCGTTGTCATCCTGGCCCTTGCTTCCAGCTTTCGCCTGACGCCCCCGCCGCGCGCCCTGATCGAACCGGCCGCGCCGCTTTATGCCCATATCCACACCAACCGCGCCATGGCCGACATCCGCCTGACCCCCGGCCGCGCGGGTCCGGTCGCGGTGACGCTGGGCTTCCAGACCAGCGATTTTGGCGAACTGGTCCCACGCGAGGTCGAAGTCGTTTTCGCCCAGCCAGAAGCCAGGATCGAGCCCATCCGCCTGACCGCCCTGCAAGGCGGCGACGGGCTCTGGCACGCCGGGCCGGTGACGCTGCCGGTTCCGGGCGGTTGGGAGGTCACATTGCGCCTGCTGGTGACCGAATTCGAGCGTGTGACGCTCACCGACACCCTGATGCTTCCCGATTGACCGGAGACACCATGAAACGCCTGTGCATAGGCCTTGCCGTCATGGCCGTTCCCGCAACCGCACATGAGGTGACGACCGAAAGCCTTGTTATCGATCACCCTTACGCGCTTGAAACGCCCGCCACCGCCATGTCCGGGGCGGGCTACATGACCATCACCAACTCCGGCAGCGAACCCGACCGCCTGCTGGCGGTGCGCGCGGATTTCCCCCGCGTGACGCTGCACGGCACCGAGACCGACGCGGAGGGCGTGACCCGGATGGTGCCGGTCGAGGGGATCACGATCGCCCCGGGCGAGACGGTGACATTGGCCCCGGGTGGCATGCACGTCATGTTCATGGGTCTCGATGGCGACCCGTTCGAGGAGGGCGAGCGCATCCCCGCCACGCTGGTCTTCGAGCGCGCCGGCGAAATCGCGGTCGAGTTCTGGATCGAACCGCGCACCGGCGCCACGACCGGGCATGAGGGCTACGACCAAGACGCGCTTGCCCCCGCACCCGACCCGACGCAAACCGACGCTGTCAGGGCCGCCCTGCGCGACCTGCTTGGGCCCGAGGCTGCCTTTGGCCCCCTGGCGATCGCAGGGGATGCCGCGGTCGCGACCTGGCAGGCGGGGGGAGAGGCCGGGCGGGCCTTGCTTCGGGCCGAGGCGAAGGGCTGGCGCGTCGTCGCCCTATCTGGCGAGAGCTTGCGCCTTGCAGCAACTTTCCGGGTCCTCGGTCTTTCGCCGCACCGGGCGGCCGAGCTTGAGCGGGCGGTGACGGTTGCCGAAGCGGACCTCGATGCCTCAGAGCGAAGCGCGGTGGACGGTTTCGTCGGCACCGTGCTGCTTGCCAACGAATGAGGTCGGGCAATCGGAAGACCTGCTGCTGGCCGGGAGGTTCCCGGAGCGGCGCTTCGGTTCCGATCCGCCAGACAGCGGCAAGCCTCTGGTCGTGACGCGCACTCGGGACGCGGCCGCGGGACGCAGGAGGTGGGATGCAACAGCGCACCCGGCCGAGAGGCGCGGAGAATCTCGATGCCGGGGGGCGTTGGACGGGCGGTGGCAAGGTGGTCCTGCAAGAGGCGGGTGTGCGGTCCGACTGACCTGCCCCTGTTTTTAGGGCCACTCGTAAGTCGAGTTTGTTCTCTTTTTGTGTGCCATTATTCGGCGGTGCGCGCCCACCAGCACGCCGCGGGTATTCGGCGGTGCGCGCCTACCAGCACGCCGCGGGCGGAAAGGGGGTGCGGATCACGCCATCGGCCGCTCTCGCGGGGGTCCGACGACGAAGATTCATGCCCCTGGAAGATCCATGCCTTGGTCAAGGCGCGCGGCCTGCCGGTGCGGCTTGTGCTGACGCCCGGCCAGGCGCCGGACAAGCCAGGCGTCAGACAAGACTGCATCAGACAAGACGACGACATCCGATCCTGTCGGCCCGCGCGGGCTGACCGGCGGCGTCGTGGCCGACCGCGGCGGCTTCGCGCAGGCCGTCATGGCCGCCATCGAGGCCTTCGGCGCGACCGCCCATATCCCGGCCAGAGCAACGTCAAGGTGGCCCGAACCCGTGGACCGGACGATCTACCGCGAGCGCAACCGGATCGAGCGTTTCTTCAACAAGCTCAAGCCCTTCTGCGGCATCGCCGCGCGCTGCTTCAAGACCGCCGCAAACGTCCTCGCCGCCCTCCACCTCGCCTGTGCCAGGCTCTGGATCAAGGCACATGAGTCCACGACCTAGTGGCCAAGGATCTGGCTGAGGAACAGCCTGGTCCGTTCCGATTGCGGGTTGTTGAAGAAGTCGGTTGGGTTATTTTGTTCGACGATCTGCCCCTGATCCATGAAAATCACCCGATTGGCGACCGCTTGCGCAAAGCCCATCTCGTGCGTGACGCAGAGCATGGTCATCCCCTCTTCGGCGAGCTGGATCATCGTATCGTGGACTTCCTTGATCATCTCGGGGTCGAGGGCGGAGGTCGGTTCGTCGAACAGCATGATGCGGGGCTGCATACAGAGCGCGCGCGCTATGGCAACGCGCTGCTGCTGGCCCCCCGAAAGCTGACCGGGATATTTGTGCGCCTGTTCCGGAATCTTGACCTTCTCAAGGAAGAGCATCGCGGTTTCTTCGGCCTGCTTGCGCGGGATCTTGCGGACCCAGATCGGCGCGAGGGTGCAGTTTTCCAGCACTGTCAGATGCGGAAAGAGGTTGAAGTGCTGAAACACCATGCCGACTTCAGAGCGGACCTTGTCGATGTTCTTGATGTCGCTGGTCAGCGCGATCCCGTCGACGATGATGTCGCCGGTCTGGTGCTCCTCAAGCCGGTTGATGCAGCGAATCAGCGTCGATTTTCCCGACCCCGAGGGACCGGCGATGACGATGCGTTCGCCCCGGTAAACCGTCAGGTTGATGTCGCGCAGGACGTGGAAGCTGCCATACCACTTGTTCATGGCGCGGATGTCGATGGCGACCTCGTCGCTGACCGTCATCTGGCTGCGGTCGATCTGACGTTCGATGGTTTCCATGATCGGTGGTCCTTACCTGTGGTCGCGTTGCAGGCGGCGTTCGAGATACATCGAATAGCGCGACATGCCGAAGCAGATGAGAAAGAAGATGGCGCCGACGAAGATATACGGCTCCCAGTAGATGCCCTTCCAGTCGGTCGAGGCGCGCACGGCGTCCGACATCGACTTGAGCGGATCGTAGAGGCCCACGAAGGTCACAAGCGTCGTGTCCTTGAACATGCCGATGAAGGTCGAAACGATGCCGGGGATCGAGATTTTCAGTGCCTGCGGCAGCACGATCAGCCGCTGCGCCTTCCAGTAGTCGAGGCCAAGGGCATCCGCGGCCTCGTATTGACCCTTGGGCAGAGCGGCGAGGCCGCCGCGGATCACCTCGGCCATGTAGGCGGCCGCGAACAGCGTGACCATGATGATGACCCGCAGGATGATGTCGAAGGTCGTGCCGGGCGGCAGGAAGTAGTTCAAGAGCAGCGAGGCCACGAAAAGCAGCGTGATCAGGGGCACGCCGCGGATGAATTCGATGAAGACAACCGCGAGCGACTTGATCAGGAACATGTTCGATTGCCGCGCCAGGGCCAGCATGATGCCCAGGGGCAGCGACAGGGAAATGCCCGAAACGCCGATCGTGACCGACAGAAGGAAGCCTCCGAACCGGTCCGACCGAACCGACTGGATCGACAGCGACAGCAGGTTCTCGGCGTCGCGCGCGGCCTCGCCGGCCAGCGTCAGCCAGAAGAGCAGCGTCACGATGATCGCCACGATGACCGAGGCCGCCGGCAGCACGCGCAGCATCGCGCGATAGGCCAGCCAGCCCAGAGCCGGGCCGACCAGCACGAAGATCGGACCCCAGAGACTGCCGCCCCAGAGAAGCCAGACCCCCAGCAACGGGAACACGACCGAGAAGGGCAGAAGCCACAGCACGTTGCGTTCCGAGATGACCAGCCCGCCGATCAGCATGACCGCCGCGAAGAGCAGCCATCCCGCGGGCGCGGACAGCGCGATCATCGAGACCAGCGTGACCGCCGCCGTGATGACCAGCAGGATGCGGCGAATCCGACGCTCTGGCGCGAACAGCACCGGGGCCAGCGCGACCATCATCAGGCCCATCGTCATGGTCGGCCGCCAGTAAAGATCCCGAGGGTAGAAGCCGAACACATACTGATTCCAGCGGTCGCGGATCACCGCCCAGCAGGCGCCGCGAGCGCCCTCGCCCCACGTGGCGGCGATGATCTCGCGACATTCGCTCAGGCTACCCGCGTTCCAGACAGAATGGGCAAGCCAGTCCCAGAAGGTCACGATCAGGAAATACACGATGCCGATGCCCAGCAAGGTCAGGATCGTGTTGACGGGCCCCGAGAACAGATTCTCGCGCAGCCACCTGATCGCCCCGGATTCCGCCTGCGGAGCGGGCGCCGCGGGCAGCATCGTGTCGCGGACATAGGCGACGGTTTGCGCGCCGGTTTCGCTCATCTCAGCGCTCCTTCAGCTTGACGCGGGCGTTGAAGATGTTCATCGCGCCGGAAATGATCAGGCTCAGCGCCAGATAGGTCAGCATCATCAGCACGATGGCCTCAAGCTCCCGGCCGGTCTGGTTCAGCGTCGTCCCGCCAAGCGTGCCGCGCAGGTCCATGTAGCCGACGGCGATGGCCAGCGAGCTGTTCTTGGTCAGGTTCAGGTATTGCGAGATCAGCGGTGGCACGATCACGCGCAGGGCCTGGGGCAGGATCACCAGGCTCATCGTGCGGTTCGGACGCAGGCCAAGCGCATAGGCGGCCTCGGTCTGGCCCTTGCTTACGGCCAGGATGCCGGCGCGCACGATCTCGGCGATGAAGGCTGCGGTATAGAGCGTCAGGGCCAGCCACAGCGCGACCAGCGCGTTCGACACGTTCAGCCCGCCCGTGAAGTTGAAGCCTGTCAGCTCGGGTGCCACCAGATGCAGACCGAAATACCGGATCAGGATCAGCGAGGGCACGGTCATGACCGCAAGGCTCATCCACCAGGTCCGGGGCCGCTCGCCGGTGCGGTCCTGCACCGATTGCGCCCAGTTGCGAATCATGCGGCGCGCGATCACGCCCAGCGTCAGCGCGGCCACGAAAGAGATCGTCGCCCAGTTGACGGTGATGCGCGCGCCCAGATCAAGGCTGCCCGGGTCATTCGTCATCGCAATCGTAGGCAGCGCGGTGTAGCGGTTCGTCAAGGCCACATGATCGAAGAAGATCATGGACCAGGCCGCGTCCTCGCCGCGATAGGCGGCCGGGGTGGGCAGAATCTCGGTAAAGATCGCGTAGATGATCAGGATCCACAACAGAAGCGGCATGTTGCGGAAGATCTCGACGAAAACGGTCATCAGCCGGGCGAACAGCCAGTTCTTCGACAAGCGTGCGACACCGACGATAATGCCCAGAAAGGTTGCGGCGATGCAGCCCAGAACCGACACGATCAGCGTATTCAGCAGGCCGACCACCGCGGCCCTCAGATGCGTGTCGTCAGACGTATAGGGGATGGGCGTCTGCGGGATGTCGTATCCCGCCCGTTGGAACAGGAAGCCGAAATTGAAGTTCTTGCCCAGCAAGGCAAGGTTCTTGATGGTGTTATCCACCAGCCACCAGAGACCCGCCATCACGAGGATGAAAACGATCACCTGGAAGGTCAGCGAGCGGTAGCGCCGATCATGGATCAGCATACTCAGCCGGAACGGCGGGTTGCCCGGCGCCGAGACATCCGTCATCTGAAACAATCCCTGTTGACCCGCGTCTCGGCTTTGCGCCGTATCTGCTGCGGGCAATTTCTTGAAGTTCGTTGCCCGAAGGGGCGTGGGATCAGGGCCCGAAAGCCCCGATCCTTGTCATGTCGCGATCAGCGGAACGGAGGCGCGTAGAGCAGGCCGCCCTGGGTCCACTGAGCGTTCAGACCGCGCGCCAGACCGATCGGGGTCTGTTCGCCGATATTGGCCGCGAAGATCTCGCCGTAATTGCCGCTGGTCATGATGGCGCGACGCGCCCATTCGGCGTCAAGACCCATCATCGCCCCCAGATCGTCGCTGACGCCCAGCAGGCGCTGCACTTCGGGGTTGTTGGACGAGCGCACCAGCTCTTCGATATTGCGCGAGGTGACACCGTATTCCTCGGCGGCGATCAGCGCGTTCAGCGTCCAGCGGACGATGTCGCCCCAGTTGTTATCGCCGTGGCGCACGGCCGGTCCCAGCGGTTCCTTCGAGATGATCTCGGGCAGAATCACGTGATTTTCCGGATCGGCAAAGGCGGCGCGGGTCGCGGCCAGGCCCGACACGTCGGTCGTATAGGCGTCGCAGGCGCCGGCCATGTATTGCTGCTCGCCCTCGGCATTGCTGTCGATATTGACGGGCGTGTAGTTCATGCCGTTGGCGCGAAAGTAATCCGCCAGGTTCAGCTCGGTCGTGGTGCCGGTCTGGATGCAGACGGTCGCACCATCCAGTTCCTTGGCCGAGGTCACGCCCAGATCCTTGCGGACCATGAAGCCCTGACCATCGTAATAGTTGACGCCGACAAAATCCAGCGCCAGGTCGGTATCGCGCGAGAAGGTCCAGGTCGAGTTGCGTGCCAGCACGTCAACTTCGCCCGAGGCAAGGGCGGTGAAACGGGTCTGGCCGGTGGTCGGCACGAAACGGACCTTGTTGCCATCGCCCAGCACCGCCGCGGCGACAGCGCGGCACAGCGCCACGTCAAAGCCGGTCCAGTTGCCATTCGCATCCGGCGCAGCAAAGCCGACAAGGCCGGTATTCACACCGCAATTCAGCTCACCACGCTCCTTGACCTGAGCAAGGGTCGAGCCTTCTTGAGCCAGGCCGATGCTGGCCACCAGGCTTGCTGCGGCCACCGTCCCCAGGAAAACCGTTTGTTTCATATCTACCTCTGTGTTGGAGCGCCCCGAAGCTTTGGCCTCGACAGACGCAAAGCGGGCCGTTGCCGACCCTTCTTGTGCGAAACCGCCCCGAAGGGCGGTCCCATAGGCATCATTGTGCCGATACAAAGCCTTGCGTCAAGAACCCGCGATGCCATGGCAAGCGCTTTCAACCGGCCCGCGAAAGCCGCCAAAGCCGCTCTGCTGAATTCATCGACACGCGTCTGGCCTCGGCTGCCTGGTCGGCTTCCGCGTCCCGGCCCCATTGTGCGGCCTGAAATTCCTCGTCTATGCGGGATAATGCGAAGGATCGGTCGGCATCCAGATGGCCGCGCACCACCGCCAGACCCAGGATCAGGGATCCGGGCAGAGTGACCAGATCATGCAGCGCGGTCAGCCCGAACACATCGAAATCATTCAAGAGCGCGCGCAGTCGCGCAAGATCGCCCCGGTCCTGCGCCAGCGGAATCACACCCTGCGTGACCTTCAGATCGACGCCCAGATCAGCGCGCGCCCAGTCCAGCAACGGATCCCACGAATCGGCCTGCAAGGCGATCAGCCTGGCCGGCGCGGTTGCCCGGTAACAGAGCAGATCGGTGCCGCCATATTCCGCAAGCATGTCGGCGATGGCCGCGAACTGGGTCGAAACCCTTTCAATCGCCGAATTGGCAGCACGGGTCAGCGGCATGGTCTGTGGCTGGATCAGATCACCCTGGGCCTGCCATTCCTCGGCCAGCGCCTCGGCCAAAGCCGCGGTGGGCAGGATCAAGGGCAGCTTGCCTGGCGTTTTCAGCGCGCGATCATCCAGCACGACCTCGTGCCCGCCCTCGACCTGGCGGGTCGAAACCGTTTTCCAGAACCGGCGCGCCTTCCATTCGCTCATGAAGCCCAATCCTCGATAGCCCGTGTCAGATGGTGGAAATCCTCGGCGATCAGCGCCGCACCGGCTGCGTCCAGTGCCTCTGCGGGGTGATAGCCCCAGGTCACGCCATAGCCCGGCATTCCGGCGGCTCGCGCCATCTGGATGTCGAAACTGGTATCGCCGACCATCAACGCCGCACGCGCCTCGCATCCGGCATCGGCCAATGCCTGCCACAGCATTGAGGGATGCGGCTTCGACGGATGCCCGTCCGCCGTCTGGAGGCTGACGAACCTGCCCTGCAAGCCATGCGCAGCGATCACCGCATCCAGCCCCCGCCGCGATTTTCCCGTTGCCACGGCCAGCAGCAGGTCATCGCGCGCCGACAGCCGATCCAGGCAATCCAGCGCACCGGGATAAAGCGGCGCGGCGCGCTCGCCGCGCGCCTGCATGTAGGAGACACGGTAAGCCTCGACCACGCGCGCCTGCGTTGCCAGATCGGCCATCGGCAGAAGCTGCGCCACCGCGACCGGCAGCGACAGGCCGACAATTCCCAGAATTTCCGCCCGGGGCGGAGGCTCCAGCCCGGCGGCGGCGAAACCCGCCGTCATCGCGCGGATGATATGATGCTGGCTGTCCACCAGCGTGCCGTCCACGTCGAAGACGACCAGCCTCATCCGACCTCCGCAAAGGGATCGTCAGGCACGTCGTTCTCGTGCCAGCCAAGTGTCTTCCAGGTGCGCTGCATATGCTCGGGCAAGGGCGCGGTCAGGGTAATCCGCTTCCCGGTGATCGGATGATCGAAGCTGATCGAGCGCGCGTGCAGATGCAGCTTGCGGCTGATCTCGCCGCCAAGCTGCGCGCCCCAGCCATCGCCCAGGTTTTCCTGCCCCGATCCGCCATATTTGCCGTCACCCACGATCGGATGGCCCAGTTCGGCCATATGGGCACGCAACTGATGGGTGCGGCCGGTGATCGGCACCAGCGCGCACCAGCTGACGCGCGAGCCAAGCGCGTCCAGAACCGCGTAGTCGGTGGTGGCGCGCTTGGCGCCCTCGGTCGTGTCGATGTCGCGGGGATGGACGGCGATCATCTTCTCGCCCTCGCCGCCCCGTCCGCGGCCTGGCGCCTTGACCAAGCCGTAGCGCACCGTCCCCATCCGCGGATGCGGGACGCCCGCGACTGCGGCCCAATAGATCTTGCGCGTGGTCTTGGCGCGGAAGGCCTCGGACAGGGCGCGGGCCACGCGGTCGGTGCGCGCCAGCAAGAGCACACCCGACGTGTCCTTGTCCAGGCGATGCACCAGCTTGGGACGGTCCTTGAACCCGAACATCAGCGCCTCGGTCAGCCCGTCCACATGGCGGCTGCCCTGCCCGCTGCCGCCTTGACTGGGCAGACCCGGAGGCTTGTTCAGCGCGATCACGTGCTCGTCCCTCCACAGGACAGCCGCCCGGATCATGGCCTGGTCGCTTTCGGGAATGCGCGGACCCCGGCTGATCCGGGGCGCTGCGGGCGCAGTATCGGGCAAGGGCGGCACGCGCACCTGCTGCCCCACCTCAAGGCGCGTGGCGGCCTTGACCCGCCCCCCATCCACACGCAACTGCCCGGTGCGGCACATCTTTTCGACAGCCCCCTGCGACAGTTGGGGGAACCGCTTCTTCAACCAACGGTCAAGGCGCTGTTCGCCCTCGTCCGGACCCACGCGGATCAATTGCACGCCGCTCATGTCAGCACGCTCCTTGCGACAGCCAGACCCGCGATCAGCGCAAGAAGCGACAGCACGACCGAGGCCGCAATATAGACCATCGCCGCGATGGCCTCGCCCCGCTCCCACATTGCGACCACATCCAGCGAAAAAGAGGAAAAGGTGGTGAATCCGCCCAGCACCCCCGCCAGCAGGAACGGCGCGAAATTCGGCGTAATTCGCTGCCCGATCAGCGCGAATCCAAGCCCCATCACGAAGCTGCCGATCACGTTCACGGCCAGCGTCGCGCCGCCCATCGCAACCCAGGGCGCGGGCAGCAAGCGATAGAACGCCAGTCGGCACATGCTACCGATGGCCGCGCCGATGGCGACCTGAAGATAAGGGTTCATCATTGTTCGGGTTTGTGGCGCGGCGGGGCCAAAGTCAACCGCCCCGCTTGAGCCGCTGACTGACAAACCAGTCCAGCCGCCGCTTCAGTTCGCGTTCAAAGCCCCGCTCGACCGGCAGATACAGGACCGGGCGCTTCATGCCGTCAGGGAAATAGTTCTGACCGCTGAAGCCGTGCTCGGCATCATGGTCATAGGCATAGCCCGCCCCGTAGCCCTGATCCTTCATCAGCTTGGTCGGCGCGTTCAGGATATGGGCGGGGGGCATCAGGCTGCCGGTGCGCCGCGCCTCGGCCCGCGCGCCCTTGTAGGCGGCGTAACCGGCATTGGATTTCGGCGCCAGCGCCAGATAGATCACCGCCTGCGCCAGCGCCAGCTCGCCCTCGGGACTGCCAAGGCGTTCATAGATCGCCCAGGCATCCAGACAATGCCGGGCGGCGGCGGGATCGGCCAGACCGATATCCTCGACCGCCATGCGCGTGATGCGGCGCGCCAGATAGCGCGGATCCTCGCCCCCCTCCAGCATCCGGGCAAACCAGTAGAGTGCGGCATCCGGATCGCTGCCGCGCACCGATTTGTGCAGCGCCGAAATCAGGTTGTAGTGCTCATCCCCCGACTTGTCGTATTTCGCCGCCCGCCGCATCAGGCGCTGCGCCATCGCATCGGTGTCCAACGGCGCGGTGGCCTTCCAGGCGGCAACCTGTTCGATCAGGTTCAGGCAGGCGCGGCCATCGCCATCCGCCATACCCAGCAGCGCATCGCGCGCCTCGGGCGTCAAGGGCAGCTTTTGGCCCAGCTCACGCTCGGCCCGCTGCGCCAACAGCTCCAGTTCGGCCAGCGACAGGCGTTCCAGCACGATGACCTGCGCGCGCGACAGAAGCGCGGCGTTCAGCTCGAACGACGGGTTCTCGGTCGTGGCGCCGACCAGAAGGATCGTGCCGTCCTCCATATGCGGCAGGAAGCCGTCCTGCTGCGCCTTGTTGAAGCGGTGGATTTCGTCCACGAAAAGCAGCGTGCCGCGGCCCTGCTGGCGGCGTAGGCGGGCGGCCTCGAAAACCCTTCGCAGCTCGGGCACGCCGGTGAAGATCGCGCTGATCTGGACAAAGGCCAGATCGGTCTCGTCCGCCAGAAGCCGCGCGATGGTGGTCTTGCCCACCCCCGGCGGGCCCCAGAGGATCAGCGAGGACAGGCTGCCCGCCGCCAGCATCGAGCCAAGCGGCCCGTCATTGGCCAGAACCCGCGTCTGGCCGATGACCTCGGACAGCCGCGTGGGCCGGATGCGGTCGGCCAGCGGGCGGGGCGCTTTGGGCGGGGTGGCAGAGGGCGAGTCGAACAGATCCGGCATGATGGCGTCAATCTAGGTGCGGCCAGCCCCGGCGAACACCCCCCCGCGATCAGTGCATCTTGTCGGACAGGTCGATCGAGACGCATTGGAATTCGCCATCGTCGATCCACAGGACGGGTCCGATCGCCTCGGCGGTCAGGCCGCAGCGACCATACCAACGCGGCCAGTTCGCCCCCGTCAGCGCGATCAATCGCGTCGCGCCCTGTTCGCGGGCCGAAGAGGTCATAGCCTCGACCATCTTGAAATGTACCTTGCGCCGATAGGCTTGCGGGATGGCGTGGCTGACAAAGACGCGCGAACACTCCCAGACATGCGGATCGACCGGCGCAGGCCCATAGAGCAGATCCTGTGGGATCGAACCGCCCAGAATCCCCTCTTGTGCGTCGCGGATCATGTAGCTGTAGATGCCGCAGCGCGCGGTGGTCGGGGTCAGGCGGATGCCGGCCAGGACCGTGCCCATGTCATGAATGGCGATCCAGCGGCTTTGCGGTGTGTCATACTGGTCGAATTCCATGTCATCGACCTCGGGCAGATCCCAGTTCTTCTGGATGATGAAGCTCTGCTTTCGGGCGCGAAAGAGATTGGCAAACAGTTCGCCATGATTGTGCAAGTTGGCAAAAGAGAGGGTAGTCATCTGCATCGAGGCTTCTCCTGGATTGAGACGGAACCCCCGCGCACCGCGGAACGACCGGGCGAGTATTCTACAACAAGCGGTATTCCTTGGCCCTCTGCAGCGCCTCGGCGGTGGTGCGGGCGTTCAGACGCTCGCGCACGGAAATCAGTCTTGCCTTGAATGCGCTTTCCGTAATTCCAAGTTTGGCCGCCGCTGCTGCGTGCCGGTCCCCCTGTGCGATACAGCGAAGGGCTTCTTTCTGAGCCTTGGTCAGGCTCTCAGGCGGCTCGGTAATATCATGGAGCTGCCTGACAGTAGCCTCGATCTCGGCGATCTCGGCATCGGTGAACTCGCGGTCGGAACGCGCGAAACTGGCGATGGTCCGCGACGAGATCGGCCCATGCGAGATCGTCACGCCATAGGTCAGACCATGATTCGCCGCAGCGGCGAGGATGTTGAACGGATCAGGAATGGGCAGCGCAGACCAACGGCACGACCCGACCGTGGAAAAACCCCAGGCGATCGTCGGATCGCGAAGGGCGTAGGCGTTCTGGGAATAGAAATCCGACCAATCCTGCGGGTAAGTCTGAAACTGCATCAGAGGTGCCGCGAAACGGATGTGCAGACCGACAAAATAACCGGACTGGGCGAACTGGCCCAGTTTCCTCAGTCCTGCATTGATGTCGGCGCGTGGTGACATGGCTTTTTAGACAAGTTGATTTCATAAGCGTCAACCTGGAAAATACCATGTCGTTATTCTGTTTCCAGAACGTTAACGCCAAAGCCTCGTTTCTCGAAAATTTCTTGGCATGACCCAATCTCATCGGCTCCGGTTGGGCATGTCCAACATGGATGCTCGAATGAAACGCGCCCCCACGATGCTTTTCTCAAGTGAAAGAGCCCCGCCAGAGAACTGACGGGGCTCTGACAGGCCGATTTCGGCAGATCGCTTATTCTTCGTCGGCCGCCATCTCGGCGTCCAGACGTGCACGGTCGGCGGCGCCTTTCGCCTCGGGGTCGCGGTCCACCAGCTCGATGATGGCCATGGGCGCCATGTCGCCGTAACGGAACCCGGCTTTCAGGATGCGAACATAGCCGCCCTGGCGGTCCTTGTAACGCTCGCCCAGAACCTCGAACAGCTTGGCGACGTGGATGTCCTGCTTCAGTTGGGCGCTGGCCTGACGGCGCGCATGAAGATCGCCGCGTTTGGCCAGTGTGATCAGCTTCTCGACGATCGGGCGCAGTTCCTTGGCCTTGGGCAATGTCGTCTTGATCTGCTCGTGCTCGATCAGCGAGCCGGCCATGTTGGCAAACAGCGCCTTGCGGTGTTCGTGGGTGCGGTTGAGGCGGCGGTAGCCACGGGCGTGACGCATGATTCTCTCCTATGATGTCTTTTGCTTTGTCCGGCGGCCCATGCATGCGGGCCGCTCTCCTTGGGGCGGAATGCCCGGGGGTGCGGGGCCGAAGCCCCCGCAGATCTCAGAACTGGTCGTCGAAACGCTTGGCCAGATCCTCGATGTTCTCCGGCGGCCAATCGACCACGTCCATGCCCAGATGCAGGCCCATGCCCGACAGCACTTCCTTGATCTCGTTCAGGGACTTCCGGCCGAAGTTCGGAGTCCGCAACATCTCGGCTTCGGTCTTCTGGATCAGGTCGCCGATATAGACGATGTTGTCGTTCTTCAGACAGTTCGCGGAACGGACCGACAATTCCAGTTCGTCCACCTTCTTGAGCAGGCGCGGATCGAATTCCAGCCCGTCGTCGCTGTCCTGACGCGTCGCCGATTCCGGCTCTTCGAAGTTCACGAAGACCGACAGTTGGTCCTGGATGATCCGCGCAGCATAGGCCACGGCATCCTCGGGGGTCAACGAGCCGTCGGTCTCGATCTTCATGGTCAACTTGTCATAGTCCAGAACCTGCCCCTCGCGGGTCGGGGTGACTTCGTAGCTGACGCGCTTGACCGGCGAGAAGATCGCGTCGATCGGAATAAGACCGATGGGCGCATCCTCGGGACGATTCTTGTCGGCGGCAACATAGCCCTTGCCCGTCGTGACGGTCAGTTCCATGTTGAATTCGGCACCGTCATCCAGATGACAGATCACATGCTCGCGATTCAGGATCGTGATGCCAGCGGTTTCCTGGATGTCGCCCGCCTTGACCTCGCCCGGGCCCTTGGCCGAGAGCGTCAGACGCTTGGGGCCCTCGACATCCATCTTCAGCGTCACGCCCTTGAGGTTCAGCACGATGTCGGTCACGTCCTCGCGGACGCCGGCGACGCTGCTGAACTCGTGCAGGACGTTGTCGATCTGGACCGAGGTGATGGCAGCGCCTTGCAGCGACGACAGCAGCACACGGCGCAGCGCGTTGCCAAGCGTCAGGCCGAAACCCCGTTCGAGCGGTTCGGCGACCAGCGTCGCGGTCCGGGTCGCGTCGGCGCCCGGCTTGACGACCAGCTGGGTCGGCTTGATCAGTTCGGCCCAATTCTTGTGGATCATGGGTTTGCCTCCATACCTGTTCCCGACCCATGATCGCGGCCGGAAACGCCCGAGGTTACATGCGAAAATCCGGCCCGCGCGAAAAGACGCGCGAACCGGTCAGGGATGATCCGAAATCAGACGCGCCGACGCTTGGGCGGGCGGCAACCGTTATGGGCGATCGGCGTCACGTCGCGAATCGCCGTGATGTTGAAGCCGACGGCAGCCAGAGCGCGCAGAGCCGATTCGCGGCCCGAACCAGGGCCCTGGACCTCGACCTCCAGCGTGCGGACGCCGTGTTCCTGAGCCTTGCGGCCCGCATCTTCGGCAGCCATCTGAGCGGCATAGGGCGTCGATTTGCGCGAACCCTTGAAGCCCATCGTGCCGGCCGAGGACCACGCAATCGCGTTGCCCTGGACATCAGAGATCAGGATCTTGGTGTTGTTGAAGCTGGAATTCACATGAGCAACGCCGGCGGCGATGTTCTTGCGTTCCTTGCGCTTGATGCGGGTCTTGTCACGTGCCATGTCGCTGCCCCTTACTTTTTCTTGCCGGCGATCGGCTTGGCCGGGCCCTTGCGGGTGCGGGCATTGGTGTGGGTGCGCTGGCCGCGAACCGGAAGGCCGCGACGGTGGCGCAGTCCGCGATAGGAGCCCAGATCCATCATGCGCTTGATGTTCATCTGGACTTCGCGGCGCAGGTCGCCTTCGAC
Organism: Paracoccus bogoriensis; assembly: GCF_019431455.1. Taxonomy (GTDB): domain Bacteria; phylum Pseudomonadota; class Alphaproteobacteria; order Rhodobacterales; family Rhodobacteraceae; genus Paracoccus; species Paracoccus bogoriensis. The sequence continues at coordinate 13,572 of NZ_JAHYSR010000031.1, read as the reverse complement.
CGTCAGGTTGGCGTCGATATATTCGCGGATCGACAGGATCTCGGCGTCCGACAGATCGTTCACGCGGCGCGTGCGGTCGATGCCGGTCGCCTCACAGATCTGTTCGGCGTACATCTTGCCGATACCATGGATGTAGGTCAGGGCGATGGGGACACGTTTCCCCGTCGGAATGTTGACGCCAGCAATACGTGCCACGCGTTATCCTTTTCAGTTGCGGTTCCGTAACGCCGGAACCTTTTTTCACAACGCAGGGCCCGAAAGCCTAGCCTTCGGGCCGATTGATTGGGCCACTCGCGCGATGCGGGTGATTCTCTTGCGAGATGCCGACCGTTAATGTCCGGCAGGCCGAACGTCAAGTCTGCGGATCAAACTTTAGCGTCGAGAATGGCCGAGATCTGCGCCGCGACCTCGTCCATCGAGGCCATCCCATCCACCGACCGCAGATCGCCTCTGGCGTAATAATAGCCGATCAGCGGCGCGGTTTTCTTGTAATACTCGCGCAGGCGGTCGGAAAAGACCTCGGGCGTGTCATCGCGGCGCACCGGCTTACCGGCAGCAGCCGTTTCTTCAGCGCGCTTGACGATGCGGCCGACCAAAGCCTCGTCATCGACGCGCAATTCGATCACAGCGTCCAGAGACATGCCCGTCTCGGCCAGCAAGGCACCCAGCGCGTCAGCCTGGGCCAGGGTGCGGGGGAAGCCGTCGAAGATAAAGCCCTTGCCGCCCTTTTCGATCTGTTCGCGAATCAGGCCGATGACGATTTCGTCGGTGACAAGCTCGCCCCGGTCCATGACCTCGGCCACCCGCTTGCCCATCTCGGTCCCCGAAGAACGGGCAGCGCGCAGCATATCGCCGGTTGATAGCTGGACAAGGCCTCGCTCGTCCACAAGGCGCTTGGCCTGTGTCCCCTTGCCCGCGCCCGGAGGCCCGAGAAGAATGATGTTGATCGTCATGGCTGTCCCCCTCGGCTGCCCGTTGTCGGGCTGATCTGTCGTTCTCCGCTTAGCGGCGCGACGGTGCGCGCCGCGGCTTGGCAGTTCCCGGCTTACGTTTACCACGCAACTGGGATTTCTCAATCAGACCCTCGTATTGGTGGGCCAGAAGATGGCTTTGAACCTGATTGATCGTGTCCATCGTGACCGAAACCACGATCAGAACAGACGTGCCCCCAAGATAGACGGGGATCGAGAACTGATCGCGCAGCACTTCGGGCAGAAGACAGACCGCCGCCAGATAGGCCGAGCCGATCACCAGGATGCGGTTGACGACGTAATCCAGGTAATCCTGAGTGCGCTTGCCCGGCCGGATGCCGGGGATGAACCCGCCCTGATTCTTGAGATTTTCAGCCACATCATCGGTCTTGAACGACACGTTCTGCGTGTAGAAATACGTGAAGAAGATGATCATCGCCGCGAAGAACAGCAGGTAAAGCGGCTGACCGGGTCCGAAATAGGCCAGGATCAGCGACATGACCGGCCCCGTCTCGTTGCCCGAGAAGGTCGAGATCGTGATCGGCAACAGCAGAAGCGAGCTGGCAAAGATCGCCGGGATCACGCCCGCCGGGTTGACCTTGACGGGCAGGTGGCTGCTCTGGCCATCATAGATCTTCATGCCGACCTGCCGCCGGGGATACTGGATGCGGATCTTGCGAAGCGCACGCTCCATGAACACCACGAAGGCGATGACGCCGATCAGGCCGAAGATCACGAACAAAATGACCGGGGTCGAGATGACACCCGTGCGGCCCTGCTGGAAGAAGGTCGCCAGCGCGGCCGGGATCTCGGCCAGGATGCCGACGAAGATGATCAACGAGATGCCGTTGCCGACGCCGCGCGCGGTGATCTGTTCGCCCAGCCACATCAGGAACATCGTGCCGCCGACCAGGGTGATGACCACCGAGGCCTGGAAGAACAAGCCCGGATCATGCGCCAGACCGCCCGCCTCGAGGCTGCGCGCCAGCCCGTAGGCCTGGAACAGCGCCAGCAGCACGGTGCCGTAGCGGGTGTATTGATTGATCTTCTTGCGGCCCTGCTCGCCCTCTTTCTTCAGCTGCTCAAGCGAGGGCACCATCGATGTCAGCAGCTGCACGATGATCGAGGCCGAGATGTAGGGCATGATCCCCAGGGCAAAGACGCCCATCCGGCCAAGCGCGCCGCCGGTGAACATCGACAACATGCCGCCGATGCCGGTCTGGGCCTGCTCCATGAAGGTCCGCAGCGCGGCCCCGTCGATGCCGGGAACCGGAATGTAGGTTCCGACCCGATACATGATCAGAAGCCCGATCGTGAACCAGATCCGCTGGCGAAGTTCCGTGGCCCTGCCAAGCTGACCCCAGGAGAGGTTCGCGGCCATCTGTTCTGCGGCTGACGCCATATGAAGTCCGTCCCGTGTCATGACGGCGCCGCCGACCCATTTCCGGGGACCGGCGGCGCCAGAAAACCTGAATGCTATCTACGAAGCCGTCGCGCCCCGTTCAACAGCTTATTCGGCCGCCGCAGCTTGGGCAGGCAGTTGCACCTTGCCGCCCAACTTCTCGACCGCTTCGATCGCGGCTTTCGACGCGCCGGTGACGGCGATGGTCAGGCCGGCCTTCAGCTCGCCCTTGGCCAGCAGACGGATGCCGTCCAGCTTGCGGCGCACCAGGCCCGAGGCGACCAGCGCGTCCTCGGTCAGCTCGGCCGAGGCGTCGATCTTGCCCGAGTCGATAAAGCTCTGGATCTGCCCCAGATTGACCACGGCGAAGCTCTTGGCGTTCGGCTTGTTGAAGCCGCGCTTGGGCAGGCGGCGATAGAGCGGCATCTGGCCGCCTTCATAGCCGTTCAGCGCGACGCCCGAACGCGACTTCTGGCCCTTGATACCACGGCCGGCGGTCTTGCCCTTGCCCGAACCGGGACCACGCGCGACGCGCTTCTTCTTGCGATTCGCGCCTTCGTTGTCGCGGATTTCATGCAGTTTCATATCGCTTCTCCTTTGCCGGACACGCCCCCGAAGCGAACAGGGCGGACGCGGCTTCTCTTGCTTGTTCTGGCACGCCTCTGGTGCACCGGCCGGGCTATACCCAAGTCGCGGCCGCCTTTCAAGCCACGACCCGATGCACGCACACCGAGTTGTGTCTTGAGCCGACCGCCGCCACCGGTAAGTCAAAGGCTCGGATTGCCCAAGGGGTTCACCATGCGCTTTACCCTTCTGCCCACCGTCCTGACGCTTGCCGCCCTGGGCGCGACTTCGGCCTCGGCCGAGCCGACGCTCTGCACCGCGCGGATCAACGACCGCGACACTGTGCTGGGCTATGATACGGCCGAGCCGGGCCTGTCGCGCAATTTCAGCCGACGCGAGCGGCTGGCCACGCGTTGGGGTGCGCATGACTGCCCCAGCTATGTCGTGATGCGCGCATTGACGCCGGAATTGTCGGACGACCAGCGCCGCCCCTTCTGCCTGCGCTTCGACGAGGCCACGAATTCCGTCATGGGCTACGATCTGGGCGAACGCGACGCCTGGGGCCGGTGCAAGACGCGCTCGGCCTCGTTGTGCGAAAGGGTGAACCACACAAGGTCGGTCGCGGGGTCGCAGACATCGGCGGCAGGGCGCGGCGCGCTTGCGGGTCTTGAGGCGCTGCCAGATGGGTCGGGCGCGGTGATCCTCAGCGGCAGTGCCAATGCGGTGTCCAGCGCGCTGACGTCGCTGGGCGGGGCGGCGGCAGCGGCGGCGGGCAGCCCCGCACTGGTGGCAGGCGCCGCGATCAGCCTGGTGGCTGTCGGCGGCGCGGTCTATGCCTGCCACGACCGCGACTGAAGCCCGGCCCCACCCCTGAACGAAAAACGCCCCGCAGCGATGCGGGGCGTTTCGGATCAGGCACTCTCCTCGTCGGATCAGGCCTTCTCCTCGATGATCGTCACCAGATGCGGGATCTTGGCGACCATGCCGCGGATCGCGGGGGTATCTTCCAGTTCGCGGGTGCGGTTCATCTTGTTCAGGCCCAGACCTTTCAGCGTCTCGCGCTGGATGGCCGGGCGGCGGATCGGGCTGCCGATCTGCTTGACGACGATGGTTCCCATGCGCCTGTCTCCTTACGCTTCGACGGCTTCTTGAGCCGGCTTGTTGTCCTGCGGCAGGATGTCGGCCACCTTCTTGCCGCGGCGCGCAGCGATCGAACGGGGGCTCGATTCCTTCTTCAGGCCATCCAGCGTCGCACGGATCATGTTGTAGGGGTTCTGCGAACCCAGCGACTTGGCGACGACATCCTGGACGCCCAGCATCTCGAACACGGCACGCATCGGGCCGCCCGCGATGATCCCGGTGCCCGGAACGGCGGTGCGCATCACGACCTTGCCGGCGCCGTGGCGCCCTTCGATGTCATGGTGCAGCGTGCGGCCGTCGCGCAGCGGGACGCGGATCATGTTGCGCTTGGCCTGTTCGGTCGCCTTGCGGATGGCTTCCGGCACTTCCTTGGCCTTGCCTTTGCCAAAGCCGACACGGCCGCGCTGGTCTCCCACAACGACCAGAGCCGCAAAGCCGAAGCGCTTGCCACCCTTGACCGTTTTCGACACGCGGTTGATCGCGACAAGGCGATCGGCGAATTCCGGGGTTTCCTCGCGCTCTTCGCGGCGGCCCCGGCGGTTGTCACGTTCTGCCATAAGGCATTCCTTCATCTGGTGGCGCGCCCAGGGGACGGCCGTTGCATCCGATCCTGGTGGAGGCCCAAAAAGGGCCATCCCCGGATCATCGGGGCGGCGCCCGAAGACGCCGCCCGCAAGATCAGAACTTCAGCCCACCTTCACGGGCGGCGTCGGCCAGAGCCTTCACCTTGCCGTGAAAGATGAACCCGCCGCGGTCGAACACGACTTCCTCGATGCCGGCGGCTTTCGCACGCTCGGCGATGGCTGCGCCGATCCTGGCGGCAGCCTCGACGTTGTTCTTGCCGACCAGGCCGAAATCCTTCTCGAGCGTGCTGGCCGAGGCCAGGGTCACGCCTTTCAGATCGTCGATGATCTGAACCGAGATGTTCTTCGACGAACGGTGAACCGACAACCGGGGACGGCCGTTCGACATCGCCTTCAGCTTGTTCCGCACGCGCAGGCGACGCTTCTGGAACAGCTCTTGCTTTTTCAGTGCCATTTCTCGCGTCCCTTACTTCTTCTTGCCTTCCTTGCGGAAGACATACTCGCCCTTGTAGCGGATGCCCTTGCCCTTGTAGGGCTCGGGGCGGCGCCACTCGCGGATATTCGCGGCAACCTGACCGACAAGCTGCTGGTCAATGCCTTCCACAACGATTTCGGTCTGCTTCGGAGCCGTGATCGTCACGCCCTCGGGCACTTCGAAGTTCACGTCATGCGAATAGCCCAAGGCCAGCTTCAGGACATTGCCCTGCATACTGGCGCGGTAGCCGACGCCCTGGATTTCCAGCTCTTTCCTGAACCCGGTGGACACGCCCACGGTCAGGTTCTCGATCATCGAGCGCGTCATGCCCCATTGCTGGCGCGCACGCTTCGATGTGCCGCGGGGCTTCACCGCAACGGCGCCGTCCTCCAGCACCAGGTCCACATCATCGGTCGCCGTGAAGCTGCGGGTGCCTTTCGGCCCCTTCACTTCGATGGTCTGACCCTTGATCTCGGCCGTCACACCCTTGGGCAGTTCGACCGGCTTCTTACCAATCCGAGACATTCCGCCCTCCTTAGAACACGGTGCAGAGGACTTCGCCGCCGACATTGGCATTGCGAGCCGCTGCATCCGACATGACGCCCTTGGGGGTCGAGACGATGGAGACGCCCAGACCCTGACGGACCTGCGGGATTTCCTTGGCGCCCGCATAGACGCGGCGGCCAGGCTTCGAGACACGCGACAGCTCGCGGATGACCGGAGCGCCGTCGTGGTATTTCAGACCGATTTCCAGCTCCTTGTGGCCGGTTTCGGTCGTCACTTCTTCATAGCCGCGGATGTAGCCTTCGCTTTTCAGCACATCCAGAACCCAGGCACGCAGCTTGCTGGCCGGGGTGCGGACGGTCGATTTGCCGCGCATCTGAGCATTGCGGATGCGGGTCAGCATATCGCCGAGAGGATCGTTCATCATGCCTTGTGCCCCCTTACCAGCTGGACTTGACCAGGCCGGGGATCTGACCTTGCGAGCCAAGCTCGCGCAGCATGATCCGCGACAGTTTCAGTTTGCGGTAATACGCGTGCGGACGGCCGGTCAGTTGGCACCGGTTATGCAGACGCGTCGCCGACGAGTTTCGGGGCAGTTCAGCCAGCTTCAGCGAAGCCTTGAACCGCTCCTCCATCGGACGGGACTGATCGTTGATGATCTCTTTCAACGCAGCACGCTTCGCCGCGTATTTCTGGACCAGACGTTCGCGCTTCTTTTCGCGCTCGACCATGGATTTCTTCGCCATATCTTCTTTCCCTCCGCGATCAGGCGGTGAACGGCATGTTGAAATGCTTCAACAGCGCCCTCGCTTCCGCGTCGGTCTTCGCGGTGGTGCAGATGATGATGTCCATCCCCAGAACTTCGTCGACCTTGTCGAAGTTGATTTCCGGGAACACGATGTGCTCCTTGAGGCCCATCGCGTAATTGCCGCGACCGTCGAAAGAAGTCGCCTTCACGCCGCGAAAGTCGCGGACGCGCGGCAGCGCGATGTTGATCAGGCGGTCCAGGAACTCGTACATGCGGTCGCCGCGCAGCGTGACCTTGCAGCCAAGCGGCATCTGCTCACGGACGCGGAAGCCGGCGATCGACTTCTTGGCATGGGTGATGACAGCCTTCTGACCAGCGATCAGCGACAGTTCCTCGGCGGCCTGCTTGACCTTTTTCGTGTCCTTGACCGCCTCGCCAACGCCCATGTTCAGGACGATCTTGTCCAGACGCGGGATCTGCATGTCGTTCTTGTAACCGAACTCTTCCTTGAGCGCGGCCTTGATCGTGTCGCGGAACTGCTGGCGCAGACGCGGGGTGTATTTGGTGGCGTCCAGCATCAGATCACGTCTCCCGTGGTCTTGGCGAAACGAACCTTCTTGCCGTCTTCGATGCGGAAGCCGACGCGGGTCGCTTTGCCGTTCTTGTCCATCAGCGCGAGATTCGACAGGTCGATCGGCATCGCCTTCGGCAAGCGGCCGCCCTGGCTGGTCTGCGACTGGCGCTGGTGACGGATGGCGATGTTGATGCCGTCCACGACGGCCTTGTTCTCTTTCGGGAACACGGCCGTGATTTCACCTTGCTTGCCCTTGTCCTTGCCGGCCAGCACGACGACCTTGTCGCCCTTTTTCAGCTTGGCAGCCATTACAGCACCTCCGGCGCAAGCGAGATAATCTTCATGAAGTTCTTCGCACGCAGTTCGCGCACGACCGGCCCGAAGATACGGGTGCCGACCGGCTCGCCCTGGTTGTTCAGGATGACGGCGGCGTTGCGGTCGAAGCGGATCGAGGTGCCGTCTTCACGGGTGACCTCTTTCGCGGTGCGGACGACGACAGCCTTGCGCACGTCACCCTTCTTGACCCGGCCCCGCGGGATGGCTTCCTTGACGGACACGACAATGATGTCGCCCACCGACGCATAGCGACGGTGCGAACCACCCAGGACCTTGATGCACTGAACCCGGCGAGCACCGGAGTTGTCAGCAACATCCAGATTGGTCTGCATCTGGATCATTTGGTTTCTCCCGACCTTTGGGGACCGCCTTTCGCGGCCCCAGGGTTTCGATCATTTCTGATCTGTGATGATGGACTTACGCGGTAGCCGCTTCGTCCGTCAGGACAGTCCAGCGTTTCGTCTTCGAGATCGGCGCGCATTCGATGATGCGAACGATGTCACCGACCTTGAACTGGTTCTGCGCGTCATGCGCGCGGTATTTCTTGGAGGAACGAACCGTCTTTTGCAGCAGCGGGTGCTTGAAGCGGCGTTCGACCAGGACGGTCACCGTCTGCTCGTTCTTGTCCGAGACGACACGGCCTTGCAGGATACGTTTGGGCATGGACCGGGCCTCCTCAGTTCGACGCCGCGGCTTCGGCCGCTTTCTGGTTCAGGATCGTCTTGACGCGCGCCACGTCGCGACGGACGGCGCGCATCCGCGCGGTGTTCTCAAGCTGGCCGGTGGCCTGCTGGAAGCGCAGGTTGAAGGCTTCCTTCTTCAGCGCAATCAGCTGGTCCTTCAGCTGGTCGGGCGTCTTCGTGCTCAGTTCCTTGGCGTCCATGACGCGTCTTCCTTTCAACATCACCGGAGAGCCCCTGGTTCACAGGGCCACCCTGATTCCGGTGGAGTTTCGTGATGAAGGCCTGCCCATACAGGCGACAGGCCGCTTTGGCAAGCCCTTTGAGGGCGCATGGCAGAATTGCGAAACCCCGCCGGCAACCGGCGGGGTCCGTTATGGTCATGGCCTCGTCCGAGTCCCGGAAATCACCAGTCTTCGCGGACGACGATGCGCGTCTTGATCGGCAGCTTCATCGCACCAAGGCGCAGCGCCTCGCGGGCGATGGTATCGTTCACGCCGTCGATCTCGAACATGATCCGGCCGGGATGGACGCGGGCGGCCCAGAAATCGACCGAGCCCTTACCCTTACCCATCCGCACCTCGGTCGGCTTCGACGAGACCGGGACATCCGGGAAGATCCGGATCCAGACGCGGCCCTGGCGCTTCATGTGGCGCGTGATCGCGCGGCGAGCCGCCTCGATCTGACGCGCGGTCACACGCTCGGGCTCGGTCGCCTTCAGCGCGTAAGAGCCGAAGTTCAGCTCGAAGCCACCCTTGGCTTCGCCATGGATGCGACCCTTGTGCTGTTTGCGGAACTTCGTCCGTTTCGGTTGCAGCATCTGTTCTACTCCTTACCGAGCGTCGCGGTCGCGGCGCGGGCCACGAGGCGCGGGGCCTTCCTGAGCCTCGGCGGCGCGGCGGTCGCGGGCCTGCGGATCATGTTCCATGATCTCGCCCTTGAAGATCCACACCTTCACGCCGATGATCCCGTAGGGGGTCGAGGCTTCGGACAGCGCATAGTCGATATCGGCACGCAGCGTGTGCAGCGGCACACGACCTTCGCGATACCATTCGGTGCGCGCGATCTCGGCACCGCCGAGACGGCCCGACACGTTCACACGGATGCCCAGGGCGCCCATGCGCATCGCGTTCTGCACGGCGCGTTTCATGGCGCGACGGAAGGACACGCGGCGCTCGAGCTGCTGGGCGATCGACTCGGCCACCAGTTGGGCATCGACTTCGGGCTTGCGGACCTCGACGATGTTCAGGTGCAGCTCGCTGTTCGTGAAGTTCGCCAGCTTCTTGCGCAGCGTCTCGATATCCGCGCCCTTCTTGCCGATGATGACACCGGGACGGGCCGCATGGATCGTGACGCGGCATTTCTTGTGCGGACGCTCGATGATGACGCGGCTGATGCCGGCCTGCTTGGCCTCTTTCTTGATGAAGTCCCGGATCTTCAGGTCTTCAAGCAGCAGGTTGCCATAGTCCTTGTCGTCGGCATACCAGCGGCTGTCCCAGGTGCGGTTGACCTGGAGGCGCATGCCGATCGGATTGACCTTCTGACCCATTACGCTTGCTCCTCGACTTGGCGCACCTTGATGGTGATTTCCGAAAACGGCTTCATGATCTTGCCGAACCGGCCACGCGCCCGCGGGCGGCCGCGCTTCATCACCAGGTTCTTGCCGACCCAGGCTTCGGCGACGATCAGGTTATCGACGTCGAGGCCGTGGTTGTTTTCGGCATTCGCAATGGCCGACTGAAGGCATTTCTTCACGTCGCCGGCGATACGCTTGTGCGAGAAGGTCAGATCGGCCAGCGCCTTGTCCACCTTCTTGCCACGGATCAGCTGTGCCACCAGGTTCAGCTTCTGAGGCGAGGTGCGAAGCATCCTCGTCTTGGCGAAGGCTTCGTTCTCCGCCACGCGGCGCGGATTGTTTTCCTTACCCATGACGCTTACTTCCTCTTGGCTTTCTTGTCCGCGGCGTGACCGTAATAGGTCCGCGTGGGCGAATATTCACCGAACTTCTGACCGATCATCTCTTCGGTGACGCTGACGGGAATGTGTTTCTGCCCGTTATAGACACCGAAGGTCAGGCCGACGAATTGCGGCAGAATGGTCGAACGACGCGACCAGATCTTGATGACATCCGACTTGCCCGACTCGCGAGCCTTCTCCGCCTTCCTGAGCACATAGGCATCAACAAAGGGGCCCTTCCAAACAGAACGTGCCATGGCTTAACGCCCCTTCTTCGCGTGACGCGACCGCAGGATGTACTTGTCGGTCGCCTTGTTGCTGCGTGTCTTGCGGCCCTTGGTATCCTTGCCCCAGGGCGTGACCGGCGTCCGGCCGCCCGAGGTGCGGCCCTCACCACCGCCATGCGGGTGGTCGATCGGGTTCATGGCGACACCGCGGACACTCGGGCGGATGCCCTTGTGACGGTTGCGACCCGCCTTGCCAAGGTTCTGGTTCGAATGGTCGGCATTCGAGACCGCACCAATGGTCGCCATGCATTCCTGACGGACCATGCGCAATTCGCCCGAGGACAAGCGGATCTGGGCATAACCGCCGTCACGGCCGACAAACTGGGCATAGGTGCCAGCCGAGCGCGCGATCTGGCCGCCCTTGCCGGGCTTCAGCTCGACATTGTGGACGATCGTGCCGATCGGCATGCCGCTGAAGGGCATAGCGTTGCCGGGCTTCACGTCAACCTTGGCGCCGGCGATCACCTTGTCGCCAACGGCCAGACGCTGCGGCGCCAGGATATAGGCCTGCTCGCCGTCCTCGTATTTCACCAGCGCGATGAAGGCAGTGCGGTTGGGATCGTATTCGATCCGCTCGACCACGGCCGGGATGTCGAACTTGGTGCGCTTGAAATCGACGATGCGATACAGGCGCTTGGCGCCCCCGCCCTTGCGGCGCATCGTGATCCGTCCGGTATTGTTCCGGCCCCCGTTCTTCGTCAGACCCTCGGTGAGAGACTTGACGGGGCGGCCTTTCCAAAGCTCCGAACGGTCGATCAGAACCAGCCCGCGCTGGCCAGGCGTCGTCGGTTTATACGACTTCAATGCCATCTTTCTGTCTTCCGTTGCTTTGAACCGAAATGGTCCGTTTCAGTCAAAAGATCAGCGGCCCCGGACAAACCGGGGCCGCAGATTCGCGCCCTACTATCAGAGACCGGTGGTCACGTCGATAGTGCTGCCCGCTTCCAGCGTGACATAGGCCTTCTTCACGTCGCTGCGGCGACCGGGCTGACCGCGGAAACGCTTGGTCTTGCCCTTGATGATGGTGGTATTCACCGCCTTCACCTTGACCCCGAACAGGGCCTCGACCGCATCCTTGATCTGCGGCTTCGAGGCGTCCTTGGCGACCTGGAACACGACACCGTTGTTCTCCGAGGTCAGCGTGGCCTTTTCGGTGATGATCGGCTTGACGATCACATCGTAATGTTCAGCTTTCGCGCTCATTTCAGGCGAGCCTCCAGAGCTTCGACACCCGCCTTCGTGATCACCAGCGTGTCACGCTTCAGGATGTCATAGACGTTGGCGCCGATCGACGGCAGGATGTCCACGCCTTCCAGGTTGCGGGCGGCACGGGCGAAGCCCTCGTTCACCTCGGCCCCGTCGATGACAAGGACGCGCTTCCAACCGTTTTCCTTGACAACCTTGGCGACGGCAGAGGTCTTGGCCTCGGCGAGGTTCAGATCTTCGACGATGACCAGCTCACCCGCCGTGGCTTTCGCCGACAGCGCATGTTTCAGGCCAAGCGCGCGGACCTTCTTGGGCAGGTCGAAAGCGTGCGAACGCGGGGTCGGGCCCTTGTAAACGCCACCATGACGGAAGATCGGGGCCTTCTTGGAACCGTGGCGGGCGCCGCCGGTGCCTTTCTGACGATAGATCTTCTTGGTCGAATAGCTGACATCCGACTTGCCCAGGACCGAGTGCGTACCGGCTTGCGCCTTGGCGCGCTGCCAGCGAACGACGCGCTGCAGGATGTCGCCGCGCGGCTCCAGCCCGAAGATCTCGTCGGCCAGCTCGATCGACCCGGCCTTGCCGGAGTCCAGCTTGATCACATCGAGTTTCATCACTTGTCTCCTTCGGGCGCGGCGTCGTCATTGAGAGGCGGCTCCTCCGCGTTCGGATCGGCAGCTTCCTTGTCCGACTCGATCGAGGCTTCGGCCTCGGCCAGGGCGGCGGCCTCCTGCTCGGCGGCCAGGCGTGCGGCCTCTTCGCGGGCGGCTTCCTCCTCGGCGGCGGCCTTGGCGGCAGCTTCCTCGGCAAGGCGGCGCGCCTCCTCGGCGGCCGATTTCAACGCGGCGGGGTAGATCACGTTCTCGGGCGTCGGCTTCTTGACCGCATCCTTGATCGTGACCCAGCCCCCTTTCGAGCCCGGAACCGAGCCCTTGACCATGATCAGGCCACGCTCGGCATCGGTCTTGACGACTTGCAGGTTTTGCGTGGTAACGCGAACGGCACCCAGATGACCCGCCATCTTCTTGCCCTTGAACACCTTGCCGGGATCCTGGCACTGGCCGGTCGAACCGTGCGAACGGTGGCTGATCGACACGCCGTGCGAGGCGCGCAGACCGCCGAAATTGTGACGCTTCATTGCGCCCGCAAAGCCCTTGCCGATCGAGGTGCCGGCGATGTCCACATACTGACCGGCAAAATAGTGATCGGCGGTGATCTCTTCGCCGACGTTGATCAGGTTTTCCTCGGCGACGCGGAATTCGGCGATCTTGCGCTTGGGCGCGACCGAGGCCTTGGCAAAGTGCCCGCGCATGGCCGCGGTGGTGCGCTTGGCCTTGGCGGCACCGGCGCCCAGCTGGACAGCGGTATAGCCGTCGCGCTCGACGGTCCGCTGAGCGACGACCTGCAGGCCGTCCAGTTGCAGGACGGTGACGGGAACCTGGCGTCCGTCCTCGAGGAACAGACGCGTCATGCCCAGTTTCTTGGCGATAACACCAGTACGCAGCATGATGGCCTCCTTACACCTTGATCTCGACATCCACGCCGGCGGCGAGGTCGAGCTTCATCAGGGCGTCCACGGTCTGGGGCGTGGGATCGACGATGTCCAGCAGACGCTTGTGCGTGCGGATTTCCCACTGGTCGCGCGACTTCTTGTCGATATGCGGTCCGCGCAGAACGGTGAATTTCTCGATCTTGTTCGGCAGCGGGATCGGGCCGCGAACGGTCGCGCCGGTGCGCTTGGCGGTATTGACGATCTCCTGGGTGCTGGCATCCAGCACGCGATAGTCAAACGCCTTCAGGCGGATGCGGATATTCTGACTTTGCATCGTCACATCCCTCTTGCGGGGAGTTCCAGTCGAGAGGCTGACATCGCACCGCGCGGTGCCAGCGTCGGACCGTATATAAATTGCAAGGCCGCCCCTGATGACGGGCGGCCCGTGCAAAACCGTCGATTCTTGTCAATCGACGACGATGGCGGCTTATGCAGAATACTGGGCGATCCGTCAAGCCGTGATCGGCGCCGATCGCGGTATAAACGACGACCAGACCACCAAAGCCCGCCCGCGCGCACCGCCGCAACGCAAGAGGGCCGCCCTTTCGGACGGCCCTCTGTTTCATGTCGCGCGGATCACTCGATGATCTTCG
>NZ_JAHYSR010000030.1 GCF_019431455.1 Paracoccus bogoriensis | reverse complement strand
CAAATCCCCAGAATCCATCCCACCCTCAGCCGCAAGGGGTGCCGCTCAGACCGCCAAGGTCATATGCGATTCCCCTGCGGTCGCGCAGAAGGTCAGTCACTGCACCCGTGCCCCGGAAAATCATCGCCTCGAGGTTCACGCCGCAGCGGCCATCGCCCAGCGTGGCGTCGCAGCTCGCCTGGAAGGTCCGCCCGACGGTCTGGCCCAGGACATGGGCAAGGCTGCGCACCTCGGCCACGAAGGCCACCCGTCCGCGCCGGACCTGCCCGATGGCGCCCCGGCGCAGCAGCACGCGCTGGCCGGGATCGGCCCAGTTGACCCGCCAGAGCTCGACCTCGGCATTGTCCCAGCGGCCGTCGATTATGTCGGTCTCGGTAATCCGGTCCGAGGACAGCACGCCCTCGGCGTCCTGCGCATCGACCGAGAGGTCAGAACCTGCCCGCACCTCCGACGCGGTGAACCCGCTTTCTGGCTCGAAGTCCGTACCCTCGAAGTTGAGCGCCCGGTCGTGATCGGTGAAGCCGAAGGCCACGCCATCGGCGCGGGTGATCCGCCAGCACCAGGCCAGTGTCGTGGTCCCGTCGTCGAGATGCGCCTGCAGGGCGGGAGGAAGAGTCTTCATGCCCCATCCCCCCGCGACGCCGCCACGCAAAGCACCACGACGGTCACGCCGATGATCCCTCCGAGGACCATGCCGATGAGGAACTCAATCACGACCGTGAAACCCACGCTCGAGCCGGTCGCGCAGGCCGATCAGGCCAAGGCCGAGCGCGATCAGCGCCGCAGGCGATGCGTCGCCGGAGCCCGAGAGCAGCGTGACCAGCCGGGCGAGCTCGGCGAGCGGGCCGGTTGCGGGCAGCGCCAGGTTGGCGGTGCCGGTGGCGACGGCCATGAGACCGGCCCACCAGGTGAGGGATCGGGGACGGATGTAGCGCATGGGATCAGGCCCTCCGGGTGAGGTTGGCAAAGACAGCGGCCAGCCAGGCGAGCCAGCTGGCCGGGGGTTCGGGTTGCTTGGGTGCGAGGGGCGCCGGGGGCGCGGGCTTCGGGCGCATGAAGGCCAGCGCCTCGGCTTCGGTCAGCCGCCGGATCGGCCGCGAGAAGTCGACGCGGCCGTTCCGATCCACGGACCAAACGGGGATCGATCCGCTCGGATAGCGGCCATACCGGAACAGATCGCGCTCGGACTCGCGGCGCGGGATGATCGAGGCGGGCCTGCGCCAGTTGAGAAACGCATCGGCCGCCGCCTGACGGTCGCCCGCGTTGACGTGTCGGGTCAGTGCCGCCTTGGCGATGCCACCGGTGTTGTAGTGAAAGCTGACCAGCGCATCGAACTCGTGCGGGGCGAGCGGCACCTTCACGGCGCGGCGCACCTCGGCCTCGTACGCGGCAAGGTCCGACCGGAAAAGCCGGAACGCCTCGCGGATCCCGGCTTGCGCGTCGGCGGGCGTGCCGCGCGGCATGGTCGCGGGATCGGGCGGCCCGGCCTCCGCCGTGTGGCCGATGCCGAAGGTCCAGATGTTCTTCACGTCGAGATAGGGGCCGGGCACGATGCCCTCGTGCCGGATCAGGGCCAGCTGGCCGCGATCCGTGGTCCTGGTCGTCGTCTGCATGGGGTCACCTCAGGAGCGAGAGGAGGAGGATCAGCCCCGCGACGACGAGGCCGACGCGAAGGCGGTGGGCGAAGAGGCGCCCCGGGCTGGGACTGTCGCAGCGGAGGAGGCGCGCGAGACGCTGGAGCTCAGGCATCGTCCTTGCCCCCCTTGCCCCGAAGGCGGGCGAGCGCGACCTCGATGAAGGCCGGGCCGAAGACGCCGACGAGATAGGCGGCCGAGCCCGCGGCCCCGCCCGCCGCCACTGTCTCGGGCGGCAGGTCGAGCCAGCGGGCGACGATGGCCATCGAGAGACTGCCCATGCCGGCGGCGATGATCCCGCCGAGCAGGATGTGCCGGATCGCATCGCGCAGGCGCATGCGGGTCGTCAGCGCGTTCGTCGCCCCGCCGAGCGCGCCCCAGGCGGCGAGGATCACCGTTGCCGAGGTCAGGACGTCGCGCAGCACGCCAAGGATAAAGCTGCCGCTGTCGTTCATCTTCGGATCTCCAGAAGCGGGATGGAGGCGATGGAGCCGAGGCGTTCGAGGTCGAGCGTCACGTCGAGCTTGTCGGTGTCGAAGCGGACGGGGGTGTCGAACTCGAAGCCCGCGGTGACGGGGACGCCTGCGCCAGGGGCCGCGCCGAAGGTGACGAGGCCGGTGGTGGTGTGGACCGACCAGCCCGAGGGCTGCTCGGTCCCGCCTAGCGCGACGCGGACGGTGCCCGCAACGGGCTTGGTGATGGTGCGCGTCCAGGATTGACCGCCCGAGGCGTAGCGCTTCAGGAGCGGGAATGTCGTCCTCACCCCGTCGCCGAGCCCAAGCGGCTGGTCCAGCGGCGAGGGCGTGCCCGAGGGAAGGCAGGACTTGTGGTCGGCCCAGTCCTTGAAGCGGAAGCCGTGGAGCCGGCCATTGCGCGCCTCGAAGAAGGCGACGACGGCGGCCAGATCGTCGGCGCGGCGGATGCCGTAGGCGACATCATAACGGCGGCGGCTGTTCGCCCAGCTGGCGTTGCGCTCCTCGTCGCCCGAGGCGAGCTCGACCACCTGCGTGCGCCGCTCCGGCCCGCCGCGCGCGCCACGGCTGATCGCGTCCGGAAACCGGACCTCGTGAAACGCCATTGGGTAATCCTCAGAGGCCGCGGCGCCCCATCGACACCGCGCGGGCGATGTCGGCGTTCGGCCGGTGGAACGTCCACTGGACGTTCCACTCACCGGCCTCACCCTGCGTCCGCGACTGCCGGAAGCGCTCGGCGACGCACGCCTCGGAGCAGGCGTGCCTCAAGTACTGATCGAACATGGACTACATTCCCCTGCGTCCGAGACTGACCGCGCGTGCGATGTCCGCCGCAACCTGTGTTCTGGATTGCCGGAAGCTCTCCGCATCGCGGGTCATGATGGTGACATTGACGGTGGTGCCGCCGTCCACGCGTCGATCGTCCGCGCCATAGCCTGCCGCTTCGCGGCGCGAGAGAACGCGCTCGCCGCGCTGCAGGATGGCAGGCACCTCGTCCGGCTTCAGCCCGACCCAGCCGCCCGAATGCATCCTCGGCGCACCCGCGAAGGCGAGCGCCGGAACCATCCGGCCGGGACCGGGCGCGCCCACCGTGCCGCCTGCGTGCAGGACGGAGGCGAACATGCCGCCCGCACCACCGAGGACACCCGACAGCAGCCCCGCCAGCGGGCCGAGGATGAAGCGTCGCGCGGCAAGCCGGGCCAGATCGGCGATCATCGAGGTCACCAGATCGCGGAAGTCGAGCTTGCCCTTGCGCACGAAGTCCGCGACTGCGTTCTCGGCCGCCCCGAACGCCCCGACCAGCGCCTGGCCGATATCCGCGCCGATCTCGCGCGCTCTTGCGGCATAGTCGGCGAGCGCGGCGGTGACCGTCTGCCATCCGGTGACGGCCTCATCCGCACCAGTCGCCGTATCCGTCCCGGCCTGCCGTCCGGCAGCGCCAGCACGTCCTGCCGAGGTTTCTGCCTCGTCCAGCGCGTCCGCGACGCGCCGGGCCCCGGCGGCGGCGGCATCGAGCGCACCCTCGGTTTCCTCGCCCGACCCGCGCACCGCCTCGACCAGCGCGGTGACGGCCTCGCGGACCCCGTCGAACGCCCCCGCGCGCGTGTCCGCCGCCCGCTGGCGGAAGCGTTCGGCCATGGTTCCCGCGTTGCTGGCGGCGTGGTCGAGCATCGAGGCCCAGGACTGCGCCCCGAACCAGTCGATCTGGAAATCCGCGCCGATCCGGTCGGCCACGGCGGCGAAGGTCGGCCCGATCATCCCGAGGAAATCGGCCCATTTGCCTGCGAGGAAGGCCATGAGCCGCGTCCAGATGCTCTCGATATCCGCGCGCAGCGCCCGGAAGTCGTCGACCAGCGAGCCCATCGTGGTCTTGATGCCGTCCCAGACCGCGCGGGCCACGTTGCCCATCAGCTCCAGTGCATTGCCGAAGCCCCCGGCACCCGTGACGAGGCGGGAGAACTGATAGACCAGCTCGCCCGCGCCGATGATCAGGGCGCCGATGCCGGTCCGGATCAGCGCGCCGCGCAGGACCACGAGCGCCGTGGCCAGCCCCCGGACCGACAGCGCTGCTGCCGCGAGCCCCGCGACCCAGCGCCCAGCCATCAGGGCCGCGAAGGTGGCACCGATGCTGACCAGCCTGCCCAGATTGTCGAAGAGCGTGCGGATCGCGATCCCGAGCGGACCGGTGGTGCGCGCGACCGCTGCCATCGCATCGGCGACGGCTTCCAGCGCAGGGGCGGCGGCAACGGCGAGCTGGTTCGACAGCCCCCGCCAGATCAGGCCGAGGCGCGAGATGGCGTCGTTGGTCCGCTCGATCTGGCGGGCGTCCTGGTCCGAGACGACCACCCCGAACTCCCGCACATCCTGCGTTGCCTGCCGCAGCGTGGCCGTGTCGATCCGGGTGAAGACCAGCGCCGCACGGTCGCCGAAGAGCTGCGAGGCGACCGCCGCACGTTCCGCCTCAGGCACGAGGTCCGCCAGCCGGTCCTGGATCAGCGCGATCCGTTGATCGAGCGGCATAGCCTGCAACTCCCCGGCCGACAGCCGCAACCGGCGCAGCGCCTCGGTCGCGGGGCCAGCTCCAGCGGCCGCCTGGCTCAGTCGCCGGGTGAGCTGCATCGCCGCCTGTTCGACCTGGCCCATCGACACGCCCGCCAGATCGCCTGCACGCTCGAGCACCTGAATGCCCTCAACTGTGGTATCCAGCGAGGCCGCGAGCTTAGCCTGCGCATCCACGACGGACAGCCCCGAACGGATCATCGCCGTGGCCGCCGCCGCCAGCGCCCCGGCCGCTGCCGCCGCCGCGATCCGCGCGCGCCGCGCGAAGGCGGCAAGCCGGGTGTTGGCCTGCTCCATTTCGCGCGACAGGCGGCCGAAGCCGCGCGCGCCCGCTTCGCCGACGCCCTCGAGTTCGGCACGCACCTGCCGACCGCCCACCGCCGCAAGACGGACGCTGACACGCTTTTCGGTCATGGGGCTCAAACCTTGATTTTTGTATCACGGCATGATACATGCGCTGCATGATCGTCAGCACCCGGGGAAAGCTTGCCGCGGCGGCGGTTCGGGGCCGCTTCGGCAAGGAGTTCCCGGCCGATCTGGTCCGGCGGACGCGCGCCATGCTCTCGGCGCTTGATGCGGCCGTGCAGCTCGAGGACCTGCGCTTTCCTCCGGGCAACCATTTGGAAGCCCTGAGCGGGGACCGCGCGGGACAGCATTCGGTCCGGATCAACGATCAGTGGCGCATCTGTTTCGTCTGGACGGATCAGGGCCCGCAGGATGTCGAGATCGTGGACTACCATTGAAAGGAACGACGATGAGCCTGATCACCGACCCCTCCCATCCCGGCGAAGTCCTCCACGAACTCTACCTGCGGCCCCTGGGGATGAGCGCGCCGGCCCTGGCGCGACAGCTGCAGGTGCCGCGCACGCGGATCGAACGGCTGGTGAAGGGCGAGACGTCGCTAAGCGCCGACACGGCGATGCGGCTCGCCCGCTACTTCGGGACCACGCCGGAGTACTGGATGAACCTCCAGCGCGCCTGGGACCTCGCCCGCGCGCGAGAGACCGTCGATGTCTCAGGGATCGTGCCCCTGCGGGCTGCCTGAGGCGAGTGCCTCGTTGATCCTGCGCACCATCACAGCCTCGATGGCGGGCAGGAACTCGGCCATGGCCAGCGGCGGGACGCCCAGCGCGCGGCCTAGCGCCAGCGCCACGCCAAGATCCCAGCCGATCACCGCGCTGGTCATGCCCGCCGCGATGCGCAGCTGGCCGCCGAGGCGTTGTGCCAGGTCCCAGACCTGCGTGCCTTCCCAGCTGAGGGGCCGGTTCAGGCGCGCGGGGCACTCCGGGCAGACCTGCGGGCAGGCTGCGCAGAAGGCCTCGCCCCCGCCGTAGGACCATTCGGCGAGGGCGACGAGGCGTTTTTTTCCTGTTCCAGCAGCAGGCCCTTGGCGACATAGCCAGCCTGGAAGGCCTCGAAGGCGGGCCAGAGGTCGAGGAGCGCGTCGATGCCCTCGGGGCTGACCCCGACCGGGTGGCCCTCGGCATCGCCGACGCCTTCCCATTCGAGGATCGCCAGACGGGCGACCGCCTTGGCCATGGCAAGCGCCAGCTCCTCGGTGGTGGCCTCGGGCGGCAGGGCCTCGACCGCCGGATCGCTGCGGGCCGCCACCATCAGCGCGGTGGTCAGCGGGCGGAGCTTCAGCCGGACGCCGGGCAGAAGCTCCAGCCAGCGGGGCGCATTCGCAAGGTCGAGCCGCAGCATCAGACGTAGTCCTCCACATCGTTGATGAGCGTCACCGTGCACATGCGCGCGGGCGAGCTCGCCCTGGCCGCCTGCCAGGAGAACTGTGTCTGCACCGCCCCCGGCCCCTGCAGCTGCCGGCGCGGGCGCGAGAGATGGACGGCATGGGCGACGATCGTCAGCGACTGCGTCGCGCTGCGCTGCCAGCGCAGGGTCAGCTCGCAGGGCGCGCCGTCCTTCGCCTGGTCGAGCAGCGCATGGTCGGCAAAGCGCACCGTCAGATCGCCGGTCAGCGCGGCCATGCCCGGATCGACCCCCTCGATCAGCCCGTCGCCGCGCACCGTGGCGATCCGCTCGAGCCCGTTGGCGTAGCGGAAAGACCCTTCGGTCACCCCGCCGAGCGGCGCGCCGTTGCGCAGGATTTGCCCGTGGAAATGCCCGACCCGCAGCCGCTCGACCGCCGCAGGCGTTCCCGCCCCGCTCGTCGCGGCCGTCGTCTCGGACCGCGCGATCAGCGAGACGCTGGCGTTCAGGGTCTCGTCCGCGCGGCGGAAGCCCCAGCCGATCTCGTTCAGCACGCAGCCGCCGTGCATGGCGAAGGAGGGCACGTCGGGGTTCTGCACCTCGATCGCGGCCGAGGGCAGCGTGTAGGAGCCCGACTCCCAGACATGGGTGAAGACGCCCGCATACTCGGTCGTGGTCGGGTTGCCGAAGGCGAGCTTCAGCCAGAAGCCGATCTGGCGCAGGTCCACCGGCACCTCGCCGGAGAGGTCCACATCGATGAAGCCCTGCATCGGCGTGTCGGGGTCGCGGCCGGTGCCGAGCAGGTCGGAGGCCACAAGCTCCTGCTGCGCGCCGTAATCCATCCGCACGAAGCCGAGCGTCCGGTAGCCGGTCGCGGGCGGGGTGCCGTAGGTCGTCTCGTAGGCAAGCGCGAGGCCCGCCCGGCTGCCGAGCGCCGTGGCCATGGTCGTCTCCTCGTTTGATGGATCAGCCGAGCGCGGCGGCTGTGGTGTAGTGAAGGGTCACGGGGATGACGGCGGCCTTGAGCGCCGCCGCTCCCTCGACGGCCAGATCGACCGGGCGCGGCGGCCCGGGCTCGGCCCAGTCGCAGGCGCCGCCCAGCGTGCGGTCGGCGGCGAGCGCCGCCGCGATCGCGGCGCAGAGATCGTCGAAGTCCGCGTCGCGGCTTGCGCCCTGGACCACCGCCTCCAGCTCCGCCCGGTGCCGCCAATGGTATTCGAGCGGCGAGAGCGTCACGTCGGGCTCCCCCGGATCGCCGTCGCGCAGGATCACGAGCCCCGCCGCCGGCACCCGCTCAGGGACCACCTCCCCGCGCAGCACGGTGGCAGGCAGCGCGGAGAGCGCCGCGAACAGCGCCTGCAGGACGGCTTCGCGGTCGGTCACAGGCGATCCTCCACCCAGTTCGCGACAATCAGCCCCGGCAGGCGGTCGAGCGCCCGGTCGGCGTCGCGCGCCAGATCGAGGCGCTTCGGCAGCCTGACCTGTGGCACGAGCAGGAAGATCGGCACCGTGGCGACGCAGCGGCCGGTCTTCGACCGTGACGCCACGGCGCGGCCCTTGGTGTTCAGCCGCGCTTCGGCCACCAGCAGGCTCGGCCCGGTTCGCCGATAGACGAAGCGCAGGCGCAACCCCGAGCGCCGCTCCCACTGGCCCGGGGTGATCTTGCCGCCTCGGACCCCGCGTCCGGCGGCCTCGGTCGGGATGGCGAGCCAGAACCCGTTGCGCGACCGGATCAGCGGGCCGGTGTCATGCGCGCCGACGATCACCGGCGCCTTCGACCAGACCAGCGCCGCTGCATTCAGGCTCGCCTTGCCCTTCGGGAACTGCTCCGCCCGAATGATGTTGGCCAGCCGCTGCCCCAGCCCGGCACCGGTGATCTGCCCGCGCCAGGCGGTCTTGAGGCTGCCCGCCGCCTCGCGCGTGGCGGCGGTGACGGCCCTCTCGCCCGCCCGGATCTCGGCTGCCATCATCGCGACGATGTCGGGTGCGATGTCGAGCTTCAGCTTCATCGGGGTCACGCGGGCCTCAGATCGACGGTCCAGACCAGCCGCTCGCGGTCGCGAACGGGCTCGCCCTGGACGAGGAAAGCCTCGCCGTCGAGCTCGATCCGCTCCCCGGGCCGGGGCTCGGGAACCTCGGCCACGCGCAGGTCGATGCGGGTGGTCTCGGACCAGAGCCTGGCCTCGCCGAAGCTGGCGACCTCGTCCGCGCGCCGCGCGACCACCCGGACGAGCCGTGGAGTGCCGCCCTCGGCGATGTAGACGGCGTCGCGGGCGATGTTGGCGTCCGCGAAGAGCGCGTCCAGCGCCGCGGCGACGACGGTCATCACGTCCGCCGCGCGCTGCGCAGCACCTGCGGGCGGGTGCAGATGGGGAGGGGATTGCTCTCGATCTCGAGGCGCACCCATTCGTCACGGTCGCGGTCGGGGATGATGCGCGCGTAGAGCGGCAGGCCGAGGGTGTTGACCGTCTCGAACGTGTCGGCGGGGGCGTAACAGATCTCGAAGAGCCCCTCGACGCCCTCGGGGTAGAAATATGCCTTGTCGGTCGGCACGCCGAAGCCCGCCCCGCCCCGGTAGCGGCGGAAGGTGATGCCGCCGAAGCTGACCTCGTCGGCCACCCGGCCGCGCAGGTCGGCCGCCGCGGCGGTGTTGAGATAGGTCTCGCGCACCTCCTTGTGGGCCACGAGATCGGCAAAGAAGGCCGAGCCGCACTCGGCGCGCACCTGCACCGCGCCGGCCGCGAGTCCGCCCATCGACTCCTCGACGCTCTCGATCAGCGCCTGGCAGCGCTTGCGCAGCGCGCCCGAGGCGGGCGTGGCATTGTCGAGGTCGAAGTCGATCTCGGCCGCAGGCGCGATGCCGAACTCGGTGAAGTAGTTGACCACGACCGCATGGTCCTTCGGGTCCTTCACCAGACCCTGGATGCCGTTCAGGAGGTGATACTCGAAGGTCGCCTCGGCATCCTGGCGGAGCCTGCGCAGCCGGTACGCCACCTCGGTCTGCACCTGCTGGACGGCGGACTCCGAGCCGAAGTCGCGCACCGACTGGATTTCGGAGGCCCAGAGCACGTCCTGCTTCTTGAACTGCCGGCAGAGCGCGACAGTGGGCGCCACCGGTTCAAGCCCGCTGGCGCGCGGCGCGCATCTCGCGCCGGTCGGGGATCTGTTGCTCGTAGGCCGAGCCGCGTTCCGAGAACGGGATCAGCGAGAGCGTGCCGTCGCGGCTCTCGATCACGACGGTGCGCGCACGCACCCCGCGCGGACTGAAGAGGTTCGAGCCCGAAAGCAGCGCCGGCTTGTAGGGGATGTTCTCGAGCGCGCGGGTGAGCTCGACGATGGTGAAGGCATCGCCTTCGAAGATGTCCATGGTGGCCATGAGGATGTCCTTTCCCGGGCGCGCTCAGCGCAGGAGGATGCCGAGCGCCGCGAGCGCGGCGATGGCGGTGGCGGTCTGGGGCTCGGTGATGCCGTCGGGCCAGAGGATCTCGTGGCGGTTGACGAGGGCCGGGCCGCGGACAAGGACGACCCCCGGCGCATCTTCGTCGGTGGCGTCGGCCGTGCCCCAGAGGATGCCGGCGGCGTTCTGGCTGCCGTTCGAGGCGCCGGGCGTCAGCCTTGTGTACTTGCCGCCGGTGGTAATCTTTCCCAGCACCGTGCCGGGGGCGAGCTTGCCTGCGCCCGAGGCAAGGGTGACGGTCTCGCGGGTATAGTCGCGGAGGACTTCCCAGACGAGGAAGCCGCCCGGATAGGGGCCTTCGACGAGGGTGGTCATGCGCTTATCCTTTCAGCTTGAAGGTGCGGGCGACGATCTCGCCCCAGGGGCGCGCGGCGGTGCTGCGGCCGGGCTGCGGGTGATGGGGCGCGATCTCGGGCGCAGCCTCGGCGCGGGCGGCCAGGAGGGCTGCACGGACTTCGTCGAGGCTTGCGCACTCGGCGAGGAAGCGGGACGCCATTTGCGGGAGACCGGCGAGGCAGCAGAGATCGACCACGGCGCGCGCCCGCGCCATGGCCTCGGCGCGGATGGCGCTGGCGTCGCGGCCCGTATCGGGGGCTGCGTCGTGGGCTGCGCTGACCACGGCACCGGAGCCCTCGGCCGCGCCCGGAGGGCTGTTGCCCTCCGAGACATCCGCGCCGGCGCTGTCCGGCTTCTGCGCCCGATCAGCGGCGCCGGCATCGTCGTCCGCCGCGTCGCCCTCGGCCGCGGGCTCGTCGGAACCGTTCCCGTCCGGAACGGTTTCGGCGGGGTCCGCACCGGCCTCGATCGCTTCGAGCAGCGCCGGGGGCGCGTTGCGGAAGCGGGCGATGTCGAAGCGGGCGGCGATGCGCACGGGCTCGGCGATGCGCGTGGCGAGGCCTGCGGCCAGCGCCTCCTCGGCGTCGAACCAGGTCTCGGCCGCCATCAGCGCGGCGATCTCGTCCTCGGGGCGGCCCGCGCGCGCGGCATAGCCGCGGACCATGGTGGCGGCGATCTTGTCCAGCGTCTCGGCCATCGCCCGCATGTCCGCGGCCGTGCCCATGACCAGCCCCGCGGGGTCGTGGATCATCAGGAAGGCGTTCTCCGGCATGACGATCTCGTCGCCCGCCATCGCCACATAGGAGGCGGCGGAGGCGGCGATCCCGTCGATCCAGACCGTCACGGTGCCCGCGTGGCGCTTCAGCGCGTTGTGGATCGCGACCGCGTCGAAGACCGATCCGCCGGGGCTGTTGATCCGCACAAGGATCGGCGCCCCGTCCGGGATCGCACCGAGCTCCGCGAGAAACCCCTTCGCCGAGACGCCCTCAGCCCCGATCTCGTCATGGATCGCCACCTCCGCGCCGCCGTCGCGGGCGCGGATCGTGTACCAGCCTGCCATGTCGTCACTCCTGTTCTGTCGCGGGATCAGCCGCCGTGGGACCGTCACCGGGCTCCGGCCGGGCGGCCGGGGTCACCCTTGCGCCCTGCGCCTCGCCCGGGCTGGTGCGGTAGCTGAGGCCCAGATCGGCCGCGCGGGCCGCGTCCGCCGCATTCTCGCGGTCCACTTCCTCGACGTCGTAGCCGGTGGCTTCGACCACCTTGCGCCGCGAGGTGATGCCGGCCTCCATCGCCAGAACCTGCGCCTGGATGTCCTTCAAGGGATCGACCCAGTCCCAGCGCGGCGGGATCCACTGCACCGCGCGGAACCGTCCCGGCGCCGCGGCATAGCCCGGCAGGTCGAGTGCACCCGCCAGCACCGCCGTCTCCATCCACCGCGCCCAGACCGGGCGGCAGAGCTGATGCGCGAGCACCCCGTGCTGGAGCTGCTGCACCCGGCGACGGAACTCGACCAGTTCAGCGCGCAGGCTCGAATAGTTTGCCTGCCGGACGTCGCCGGTCACGAGGTGATAGGGCAGCCCCAGCGACGCCGACACGGCCAGCAAGGTCCGGTACTGGAACGCCTCGTAGCCCCCGCCGACATCCGCGGGGGTCGAGAACTTCACATCCTCGCCGGGCAGCAACACCTGCATCGTGCCGGGCTCGAGGCTCGCGATGGCCGCGCCGTCGGCGTCCGCCTCGGCCTCGCCCAGCATCGGCTCTTCCGGCGCCGTCTTGGTGATCCTGCCCTGCCGGGCGTCCTCCACCTCGGATCGATCCACCGGATCGATCCGTGCCTGCGGCACCGGCTCCGGACCCCGCGAACATCGCCGCGGTCTTCTTCCGGTCGAGCTCGGCGTCGTCATACTGGTCGAGCAGGAACAGCCGCACCATGGCCGGCGCCACATGCGGCAGCCCCCGGATCTGGCCCGCATCGATGGGCCGGTAGATGTGCAGCACGTCCCCGGCCGGCACGCGCACCGTCTCGGGGATGACCGCCCCCTGATCGGTGCTGTCGCCAGGGTGGCGGCGGCGGAAGTGGTAGGCCACGCGCCGGCCGATGGCGTCGAACTCGATCCCGCAGCGGATGCGGTTGCCGTTCGCCGCGGTGCCGGTCTTCTCGAAGGGCAGCATCTCGGACTGGAGAAGCTGCAGCTGCAGCGGCACCGTGAGCCCGTCCTCCGCGCGCCGCGGTCGCAGCCGGACGAAGCACTCGCCCGCCACGAACATCTCCCGCGCGACCATGGCTTGCAGGCCGTAGAAGTCGGTCAGCCCGTCCGCGTCCGCCTCGTCGGTCCAGGCGAGCCACAGCCGCTGGACGCGGTCGCGAAGGCCCGCATCCTCGATCAAGGACGAGGGCTTGATCCCGTCGCCCACGAGGTTCGCCGCGAAGGCCTCGCAGGCATTCGCCGCGTAGCCATTGGTGACCACAAGCTCGCGCGCCCGCGCCAGCAGCCGCGGCCCGCCCGAGGCGACCAGCGCGTTGATGTTCTCCAAGGGCGGGTTCCAGCCGCGCAGACGCCGTCGCGCCATGGCGCCTTCGAGCCGGGCGCGCACGGCCGAAGGGCCGCCGGTCGCCCGGCGGCGGAACCTGTCGAACAGACCCATGCTGTCAGAGCCCCTTCGCCGTCGTCACGCGGACCTGCCGCACGATGCGCCGCCCCTCGGCTGCCGCGATCTCCCGCTCCAGCGCCTCGATGGCCCGGTCGATCTCGGCCAGGCTGCGATACTCCACGGTCTTGCCGTCGTAGCTGACGCGGGCCACGCCCGAGGAGCGCTGCGCCAGAAGCGCCTCGCGGCGGGCGCGGAGGTCTGCGGCCGTGGCCATCGGGTCACCTCATGTAGCTCGAGCGCACCATGCGCCGGCGCGGCGGCGCGCGCGGCACCTTCGGCTTTGCCGAATGGGCTTCCGCGCCAGGCTTGTCGCCCGCCGTCACCCCGAGCTGCGCTTCCAGATCGCCCCACCGCGCCTCGGGCCAGCGATCCGCCCCGAGGATCCACGCGGCGGCGCGGGCATAGACCCGGATGTCCAGCGCCTCGTTGCGCTCGCGGAGCTTCTGCCATTCGAGCCGCGTGAAGCCACGCTTGCCCTTCACCGTCACCAGCTGCTCGGCGGTCAGCTGCTTGAGCCACTCGCCGTCCGCCCAGTTCGGCAGATGCACCGTTCCGGCCGGGAACGATGCACCGGCAGCGATCTCTTCTGAAGTCGGGCGCTCCTGGCGCAGGAAGCGATAGGTCTCGGCCTTGAAGGTCGCGGTGGCGACCGTCCAGAGCCGCGCACCGCGGCGCAGGCGTTTGCCCGCCACGGTCGCGTCCACATAGGTCGGGCCCGTCACCGGGCTCGACCGGTTGAAGCCCTCGACGCCCTTGACCGGGGCGACCTGCGCGAAGCCCACGGCCCGGGCCCAGCCATAGACGGCGCTGGTCTCGAAACCCGTGTCGATGGCGAGCCGCGCGATGGTGAGGTGCTGGCCGTTCGCATGCGCCCATGTGCGTCCCAGCAGCTCGGTCAGCTTCTGCCAGCAGGCCGGATCGCCCGGCCCGCCCTCGATAACGATATGATCGACCAGCCAGCTTTCCAGCCCACGGCCCCAGGCCCAGACATCGACCTCGATCCGGTCCTTCTGCACGTCGGCGCCCGCGGTCAGGAACAGCCCCCGCTGCGGCACCGTGCCTGGAGCCCATGCCTCGCGGCGGTCGGCCAGCCTTTGCCAGTCGCTCGCCATTGTCCTCGGACCAATGGCGGACCATGGCTCGCCCTCGCCGGTTTCCATCCAGGTCTCGCCGAGGATGGTGTTCCGGAACGCCCGCATGGCTTCGTCCGATCCCCGTGCCGCCTCATGCGCCCGCGCGATCCGTGCCCAACTGAGCCAGCCCACCGGCGAGTAGAGCGCCGAGAGGTGGTAGCCGATCGTCAGCGGATCGGCCGCCGTGGCGGTGGGGCGCCACTCCCCCGCCGCCAGCATCGCCGTCTTGTGGTGCTCGGCGATGGGGGCCTCGCAGCCCTCGCAGTGATAGGCGGCCGTCTCGGGATGACCCTTGTCCCAGCGCAGCCGCTCGAACTTCAGCCATTGCGCATGGCCGCAATGCGGGCACGGCACGAAGAACCGCCGCTGATCACTAGCCTCGAACTCGCGCTCGATGCGCGACAGCCCCCGAATCGTCGGCGTCGAGACCAGGAACACCTTGCGCCGGTGGGCGAAGGTCAGCGAGCGCGCCTCGGCCAGCGTGACGGGATCGCCCTCCTCGTCCGCCGAGGCGGGATAGGCATCGACCTCGTCGAGGAAGATGTAGCGCGCCGGCGTCGAGCGCAGCCCGACCGCCGAGTTCGCCCCGGTCATGATCAGGATGCCGCCGGCGAATTCCTTCGACAGCATCGTGTTGCCAGCGTCACGCGAGCGCGCAGGCTTCACCCGCTCGCGCAGCTCCGGGCTCTCCTCGATCAGCGGGTCGATCCGCTGGCGCGAGTTGCGCTTGGCCAGCTCCACCGTCGGCTGGACCGCCAGGATCGGCCCCGGCGCATGGTGCATCACGAAGCCGATGAAACAGCTTCCAGCTTCCGTAGCCCCGATCTGAGCTGCCTTCATGAACACCACCCGCTGCGTGGGATCGCCGGGCGACAGCCGGTCCATGATCTCGCGCATGTAGGGCGTGCGCGCGGTGCGATACCGCCCGGGCTCGGCCGAAGCGCGCGACGAAAGCCAGCGATGCCGGTCGGCCCATTCCGAGACCGTCAGGTCCGGACCGGGCCGGATGCCGCGCGACCAGGCGCGCAGAAGTTCGGTCGCACCGTCGAAGTCCGTCAGGTCATCCGGCAAGCCCGGTCCGGACCTCGGCAAGGGCGTCGAGCTGGGCGCGGACATGGGCTTCCAGAACCTTCTGCATCACCGCCGCCTCCACTTGCGCCCCGTCCCCCAGCGCCGCCGTCAGCTCCGCCGCCATCAGCGCAGCGACGCGCGCGGGCCAGGTGACCCAGGCATCGCGTTCCTCGCGCGCCAGCCGGAACATCAACGTCTCGGCCCGCGCCCGGTCCACCAGCTCGCCCTTCATCTTCTGGAGCCGGATGCGCCGCTCCTGCGCCTTCAGCACCTCGTTCGCGGTCTTGGCCTGCAGGAAGGTCGTGCCGCCGCCGACCACCGGCGCGGCCAGACCCTGTTCGCGCAGCGTGTCCCCCACCGCGGCGACGGCCGCCTCGGGCACCGGCTTCAGCTTCGGCGCAGGCGGCTTGGTTCGGGACGCTTTCGCGGCGGTCCGCAGGACGGCGCCACGGTCGCCCCTCACCTTCGACGGATCGGTCGTCTC
This sequence comes from Paracoccus bogoriensis, assembly GCF_019431455.1. Classification (GTDB taxonomy): domain Bacteria; phylum Pseudomonadota; class Alphaproteobacteria; order Rhodobacterales; family Rhodobacteraceae; genus Paracoccus; species Paracoccus bogoriensis. Next base: position 20,218 of record NZ_JAHYSR010000030.1, on the reverse strand, counting down.
CGCCCGCCGCGCGTCGCTGGCGGCCGCGTCGATGGAGCCGTCCGGGAACAGCACCAGCCGCCCCGCCGCCTTCGCCCGTCTCGGATCGCCCCGCGCGAGAGTCCCGCATGCGCAGCGTATTGCCGCTCGCTCATGCCCTGCATCGGCGGCTCCGAAAATCGTTCCTGGTCAGATGCTTATTCGCTTGATGGGTGACGCGGACAGAGCGAACACGGGTTCCACGACGACGATGCAACTCACCTCGGGAGCCCCGGCTATGACCACCCCCGCCACCCTCACCGACCTCATCCGCGCCGCCGCACATGCCCTGATCCGCCGCGACACGCTGGAGATCCAGGACCTCGCCCGGATCAGCGAAGGCTGGCTGCAGAGCGAGGACGGCGAGCCATTGTCCGCCATTGATCCGAGGACAATGGCGAGCGACGCGCAGCGCCTGCTCCTCGATGCGATCCTCGAAGCCGCCTGCCTGTTCAAGGGCGAGCCGAGTGAGCTCGAGAGCGCGCTCGAGGACGTCTGATCCCCACCATTCCAAGACGGAGGTCCACCATGCCCCGCCGCAAGACCGACCCCGCCGCCTCCCGCGATGCCGTGCTTCTCGAGATCGCCCGGCGCCGTCTCTTCCTCGAGACGCTCGAGACCCGGAACGCCGACAGCCTCGACTTCCACGACGTCGCCGTCTGGACCATCCGCGCCGCGCTCGAGGAAGCCTACGAGGCCGGGCGCCGCGCCGCCAGCCAGTCCTGAAAGGACCACGCCATGAGCACCACGACCATCCGTATCGATCACGCCGCGCTTCCCGCAGCGCAGGACTTCGTGATCGGCGAGAGCTTCGCGCACCGCGAGCGTGTCCGCGCCAACTGGCAGGCGCTCGGTTACGAATACTGGTTCACCCGCGACATGATCGAGCACTGGCGCCATCCGGCCACCGGCCATGTGGCGGAACTCACCACCTACTGACCCGAAATGCCCGGCCGAGGCCGGGCCGAAACCGGAGACGACCCATGAGCCAGGGTCAGCATGCGGCGGCCTCCGTGTCGCGGGCGTCGTTGGTCCAGGTCGAGCCGTCGCGCATGCGGTAGGAGACGAAGTCCTCGCCTGCGTCGGTCACCTCGCCGGGGACGAGATCGGGGATGAACAGGTGCCGGGGGCAGGCGCGGCGCTGGTCGGCCGGGTCGAGCAGCCGGTCGTGGCGCGCGCAGTGCCAGCCGCCTTCGATGGGCGTGGAATGCAGGCAGGACCGGCAGGTGACGGCCGCCGCGTCCTCGCCGTGGCAGAGCCCGTGGTGATCGCAGAACCGGCACTCGAACCAGGCGGGATCCGCGCTGATCCGCTCGGGCGGGTGCTGGGCGAAGATGATCCGCCGCGCCTTTTCCAGCAGGCGTTCGCCCATCGCGGGGTCGGCCGGGACGCGCTCGATGTGCAACGCGTCCGTATCCTTGCAGACCGCGACGTAGAGCGCCCGCGTGATGCCGGTCAGGTGCATGTAGATCTGCATCTGCGCGGCGTGCTGGGGCTTGGCGAGCGCGACGCCCTTGGCGACCAACTCGGCGAAGCTCTTCGCCGAATGGGTCTTGAACTCGACGACGTGCCAGGTCTTCGGCGCCTCGAGCAGACCGAGGGCGACGGCGTCGAGCGAGCCGCCGAAATGACCGCCATGGGCCTCGACGCGGAACTGCCGCCCGGTCTCGGGATCGACCTCGAGCACCGTGGCGCCGGTCGCGCGCAGGTCGCGGACGAGCCGGGCCTCCTTTAGCTGGCCGGTCTCGAACAGCCGCAGGATGCGGCCCGTGTGTCGCGCGGGGGTCGCCCAGCGGAAGTCGTACCAGAGCGCGCGGGCGCAGGACTTGCCGATGAGCGAGGCGCCGAGATGGTCGCGGAAGCCATCGCCCTGCCGCGCCTCGTAGGCGGCGTAGATCGCGGAGAGGGTCGGCGTCGGAGGTTCGGGAAGTTCGGCCATCAGCACGCCTCCTCCCGCTCGAGCCGCGCCCGCGCCTCCGCCAGCACCGCGCTCCAGGCGGCGCTGTCGTGGCGCTCGCGAAGGACCGCGATGATCATGTCCTTGAGCCGTTCGCGCCGGTGGCGACGGCTGTGGCGGGCGACGAGCTCGGCGCGCTCGCGATTGAGGTGGCGCAGCGCCGTGCGCGCGCGGTGAAACCAGTCGGGGTCGATCGGCTTGCCCGTCCGCTGCCGCGCGAGATCCGCCGTCGCGATCTGCGTGCGGATCTTCGCGATGGCGTCCTCGATCTCGATCAGGCGCCGGGTGTCGTCGGGCAAGCCGGGGGTGGTCGCGGCCACGCGGACCGCGTCGATGGTCTTCGTCATGGTCGATCTCTCGGGTCTGGCGATGTCCGGGCCGCCGCGCGTGTCACCCCGCGGCGGCCGAAGGCGTCAGCTCCTGCGGTTCCAGGGCGCGGTGGCAGGCCGGGCTGGCGCCGGTTGCGCGGGCGCGCTGGCCGGCGGCGTGGCGGAGGGCCTCGGTGCGGTCGCCTGCGCCGGGGTCTCCGGCACCAGGTAGCGGATCGTGTTGCGCTCGCCGTAGCCGTCCTTCGGGGGCTTCACGCCGACCTGGATCGTCATCGGGATCAGGTGCAGCTCCTCGCTGTCGCTCACCTGCAGCCTGCCCGTGGCATGGCAGATCGCCGAGAGCGTGCGCTGCGCGATCTCGACCGTGATCGGGTTGGGGTTCACGAGGTTCAGCTGGTCGAAGACCCTGCGCCCCTTGTGCGGGCCTTCGAGGATCTCGAGCATCAGCCAGAGATACTGCCCCATGCCGTTCCGGGTCACCCGCATCTCGCTTTCGACGATCTGGGCGAGGTACTTGCCCGCAGGCAGGATCTCATGGGCGGTGACGGGCTCGATGCCGGTGGCGTCGAAGGCGGTGTTCAGTCGTGCCATCTCACTGTCCTTTCAGCTGGTTCAATCGGCGGTGCGGGCCGGGGGCACCGGCCTGGCGGGGAGGCGGTCGCCGGCTTCGAGGGCCTCCACGAAGGCGGACCAATCGAGCGGGAGGGTCTCCGGCAGGCCGTAGCGGTTCTTGGCGAGGAAGGCGGGGCGCTCCTCGGTGTGCATGACGCGCGCACCGGACCCGAGCGCCCGGGTGACCTTCTTGTTGAAGCCGACGTCGGATTTGCTGACCGAGATCCGGTAGTTGGCGAAGAGCACGACGTCCGAGTGCTCCTGCAGCAGCGCCGAGGCGCGTGCCTGCAGCTTGATCATGTAGCGGTCGTAGGGTTCGTGCTCGGGGCTGTCGAAGCGCCTGATGTCGGTGTGGGCGATCTGGATGACCGCCATGTCCTTGCGGTCGCGAAGCGCGTTGAGCCGGTCGATGTATTCGCGCCAGATGATCAGCGCCTCGGCGTAGCCCTTGCCGAAGCCGGGGCTCTCGATCGAGGCCCAGCCGTTGCGCCGGCAGGCCTCGGCCCAGATCAGCGGCTCGAGCCAGTCCACGCTGTCGACGACCACGGTCGAATAGCCATGGTCCTCGTCGAGCAGGGCGTCGAGCGCCTGGGCGACCTCGGCGTAGCTCGTCGCCAGCGGGAAATGCGGCACCTGCAGCTTGCCGAGACCGTCCTCGGTGAGGATGAACACGGGCGCGTCGGCGGACGCGGCGAATGTGGATTTGCCGATGCCGGCGACGCCGTGGATCAGCACGCGCGGCGGGCGCAGCGCCGTCGAGGTTTGCAGGGATGCGAGCGAGATGGCCATCAGCACACCTCCTCGCCGAGCAGCAGCCGGAACTTCGGCTTGGCCGTCCTGACCGTGCGCGCGGGCGCGAACTCCTGGCGGATGTGATGGGGCCAGGCGGTGAACTTGCGCTCGGAGACGCTGAACGCGATGTCGACGTATTCGGCGGGATCGGCGCCATCGGCCCGGATCTGCTCGACCAGACCGGCAAGCATCGTTTGATCCCAATCGATGCGCTTGGGGAGCTCGGCGACCACGGTGACCGGGCCGTCCTTCAGCCGGACGGTGCCGGTGTCCTTGCCTTCCGCGCGGCGCGCCTCCTGCGCCTGGTCGCCGTACTTCAGCGCGATGGCGCCATCGAGCCAGTCGCTGAGGTTCTTTGCAGCGCGCAGCCGCTCGTCGGCCTCCTGCTTCAGGAGCGCCAGCTGGTCGCCCGGCAGCGCGGCGATGTCGCCGACCGGCATGGTGGGCAGATCGTCGAGGGTGATGCGGTTGCGGATCGTCATGGCCGCCCCCTCACGCCAGCTTCACGGCGGGCTTGTCGGCCGTGCTCGAGCAGTGCCGGTTGGCCTCGTAGGCCTCGACGTCCTCGAGCCGGTACACGACCCGGCCGCCGATCTTGATGAAGGCGGGGCCCTCACCGGTCCAACGCCAGCGCTCCAGCGTGCGCGGGCTGACTTTCCATCGAGCCGCCAGCTCGACCTGGTTGAGATGCGTGACTGACATCGTCGTCTCCTTCGCGATTGGCCGAATGCCTGCGAACGAGACTGGGGTGTGCGAGGGGAGGAGATCGGGAGGCAGAAGGGGAGCGTGCGGGGAGGAATTGATTTCGTCAGAAAAACTCTCTATGTTTCTGACACGGTAGAGCCCTGAAGGACCAACCAGATGACTGGCATTGCTGATCGAATCATGAGGCGCGTGCGCGCAAAGGGTCGTGGCCGCTGGGTATGCACTCCCAAGGACTTCCTTGACCTCGGCAGCCGTGCGGCGGTCGACCAGGCGCTGTCACGTCTGGCGAAGAGCGGGGATCTCCGCCGCGTCGGGCGCGGACTCTACGATCTGCCCCGCACGAGTGGCGTCCTGAAGCGGCCAGCGCCGGTGGACATGGACAAAGCGGTCGCTGCCCTCGCGCGGCGCGATAGCATCCGCATCATGCCTGACGGGATTGCCGCGGCGAACCAGCTGGGCCTGACGAACGCGGTCCCGGCGAAGACAAGCTATGTGACGGACGGGGCGACGCGGGACGTGAAGATCGGCAACCGGACCGTTCGCCTGCGGCATGCAGGTCCGAGCGTGATGGCGTGGGCCGGGAAATCCTCTGCGCCCGTGGCGCAGGCGCTGCGCTGGCTCGGCCCGCAGGCAGCTTCGGATGTGCGGGTCGCGACCACACTCAAGCGGAAACTTCCGGATGCCGTGAAGAAGGATCTCGCCCGCAACAGCGGCAGCCTGCCGAGTTGGGCTGCCCCCATCGCGCATAGCCTTGTCGAGCCGCAAACCGCTGCACGATGAGCGAGAGCTACACGCGGTTTCTCGCGCTTTCGGATCAGGACAGAAAGGACGTGTTCGAGGCGGCAGCCGACCGTCTCGACACGTTGCCCAGCTACGTCGAGAAGGACTTCTGGGTCTGCTTCGTGCTCGACGCGCTCTACAACCGCCTGCCGGACGGCCACCCGCAATTCCTGTTCAAGGGCGGCACGGCGCTGTCCAAGGCGTTCGGGCTTATCCGCCGCTTCTCGGAGGACATCGATCTCGTCGTCTATCGCGACGGGCTCGGCTTCGGGGCCGATCGCGATCCGACAAACCCTGAAGGCATATCCGGAAAGAAGCGCAAAGCTCTGTTCGACGAGCTGAAAGAGGCCTGTAGCGCCTATATCTGCGGCGATCTCGCTGCGGCTCTGGGGCCGCTTCTCGACGAGCGCTGCGAGATCGTGCGCGACGACGAGGATGCGGATCAACAGACACTGCTGATCGAGTACCCCACGCTCTACCCGAGCGCCGATCTTCCCTACGTCTTGCCGCGCGTCAAACTCGAAGCGGGCGCGTGCTCGGCGCTGGATCCGAATGTCATGGCGAGCGTGGCCCCCTATATCGCAGACGACCTCGCGGCAGACTGGTCATTCGAGGTCGGCAACATCAATGTCATCTCCCCGGCGCGGACTTACCTTGAGAAACTCCTCATTCTGCACGGTGCGTTCTGCGGCCATCGCGACGAAAATCGGGTGCCTACGGACAAGGACAGGATATCGCGGCACTATTACGATGTCGCGATGATCACCGGCACCGACATCGGTGGGACGGCCTTGGCCGACACGGCGTTGCTCACGGCGGTCCGTGAGCATAACCTCATCGCGTTCAAGCAGGCCTGAAAGAAGTTCAATGAAGCCGTTCCCGGGTCGCTCCGCGTGGTGCCTTCTTCCGAACTGCGCGCGGCGATCGAAAAGGACTACGAAGCAATGCAGGGCATGATGCTCGGCGACGCACCGCCCTTCGACTGGGTTATGGAACAGCTTCAAATGGCTGAGGACACCATCAATCGGCGCGAGCCCGCTGCTGCTCCAGGAGCTCCCTGATGCGAAGCCTGCAGGACCCGCCCGTCGCCTCGATCAGGTCCCGCCAATCCTCGTGATCCTTGAAGATATCTCTCATCCGGCTCGTAGACTTGAACTCCAAGTCAGCGAACATCACCTCGGTGCTGACGCTTTCCACGCCATCTTCCCATGCATTGAAAAGGTACTCGACGATCTGGCGCCGCTTGTCGCCGCTGAACTTGAACTCCCTGTCGCCCACCCAGAAATGCCGGAACCCAGCCGCGTGGCGCACGGGTTCGGTCGCTCTGGAAGCTGCGCCGGTTCTCAATTGCGCAGCGAGGTAGGCGGGCTCGATGATGAGACCCGCGCTATGGTCCACAAGGTCATCCAGCGCGATGATCTGGTGCCGTGACAGCTCGGCTTCGGCGAGACCATGGGTCGCTGAATTAGTCACCACGATCCTGAAATCCGCGGGAGGGCGGCCACCGAGATAAGCGACGACCTGCCGCCAGACATCCTGATCGGTCAGCCTCCGCGCGTACCAGACCGGGACCCGGCCTCCGCGTCCCTGCAATCGGACATCGCCTAATTCCCATAAGATGCCTGAGATGCGTTCAGCCGGCCGAGCCTTGACCGGTAGATCAAGCCGGGCCGCAAGTCGCCGAAGAAAGGCCAGAGCGTCGATCCGATAGACCTGCAGGCGCTTCTCTTCGACCGTTACCCATCCCGCTGCAGCGCTGAAATACCCGTAGGCTTGATGCTCGGGTGACCATTCCAGGCTCACAGGTTCATCGTCATGATCGGTCAGCGATGTGGCTGCCGGAACAGGCCCATCCGGCACCAGGAGACCAGCGCCGATCAGAGGCGGGGCGCTGGCAGCATGATAGCCGGTCAGGACGGCGCCGGTGATCCGCGCCTCCTCTGTCTCTACGATGCTGGCAAAGAGCCTCGCGGCTCGCTCGTCAATCTTCGACAACGACCGGGTCATCGACCAGAATTCCCCAACGCCGCAGGTACTTCTCTCCGATCACCTGCTCTTCCTCGGTCTGATCCTTGAGGTTGCAGCCGTGCGGCATGGTGATCGTCAGCGGCAGCGTGCGGCCACGCCGAGCGCCCGGTTTCCGGTGGAACTTAGTCGCCAGCTTCGCTTGCGTCGCCACCCAGCCGCCGCTGAGCGGATTGCCGGGGCCAAGCCGAGCCTCAGCCATCGTCCAGATGTTGCGGTCGGCCTTGCTGAGGCATTCCAGAGTAACGCGTTCCCCGACGGCGTCGATCGGCATCAGCCTCAGCTGGCGAACCTCGACCCGCTCGATCCCGTCCTCGACATCGGTCGGGAAGGAATGCGGCGCCAAGAGCACCGCGAGATCGTAGTGCCGCATCGGCACCTTCTCGTCCCTGAACTCCACGCCGAGAAGATCCCGCGCGAGAAACTGCGCCATTTCGGACCGGCTTTCGCGATCACTGGCGACGACCTCGATCACCCCGGTCGCGGGCTCATAGGTCAGCCGCGCGGCCAGGGCGTCGAAACCGGCGCGCAGGGCGGTTTCCGGGGTGGGCAGGATCAGCGGTGCGGATGCCAGCCGCACGTCCAGCGGCAGCGGCGGATTGGCCCGCGCCGGTGTGCCGATCAGGCTGACCGGCTGGCGGTCGAGGCTGTGCAGCAGGTAGCGGCTGGCGGCATCGCGCGGCGGTGCCAGGTTGGTCAGCACCGCGTCGAGCGCCAGCGCCTCGAGCCCGCGCAGCAGTTCCGCCTGGCTGCCCGAGCGCAGCACAACCTCCACATCCGGCCGCCCCAGCACCGGGCGCAGGAATTCCAGCTGGAAGTTGCGCGAAAGCGTGGCCAGCGCCCCCACCCGCAGCGCCCGCTGCCCCGGCCCATGCTGGCGCAGGATCGCGGTCAGATCCTCGGCCGTGCGAAAGATCGCATCGGCATGATCGAGCGCGATCCGCCCCGCCTCGGTCAGGACCAACCCGCGCCCGCGGCGCTCGAACAGGTCATGGCCCAGCGCCGCCTCCAGCGCCCGAAGCTGCGCCGAGAGCGCCGAGGGCGACAGGTTCAGCCACCGCGCCGCCCCGGTCAGCGTGCCGTCATGGGCCACGGCGTGGAACAGGCGCAGGTGGTGCAGGTTGGGAATGGCCATGAGACCGTCCAAGAGCTGCAAAACCGTTCTATCTGATAGCATGATTCTGCACAAAATATGTAATTTTCTTTCATCGATTTCCGGTGTCTGAACGCGCCGTCGACCCAGACCTCCGGAGACCCGCATGGACCTGTTCCTCGACTTCCTCGCCGCCTTCGGGCGGCAGCTGCAATCGCCCACGCTGGCCTTCCTGCTGGGGGGCATGGCCATCGCCGCCCTGGGCAGCCGGCTGGAGATCCCCGATGCCATCTACCGCTTCATCGTGGTGGTGCTGATGCTGCGGATCGGACTTGGCGCCGGGATCGCCATCCGCGAGGCTGACCTGTCCGAACTGCTGCTGCCTGCGCTGGCGGCCGCCTTGCTGGGCGTAGTCATCGTGCTGATCGGCCGGGTGACCCTGGCGCCGCTCAGCGGCCCCCGCCCCGAGGACGGGATCGCCACCGCGGGGCTGTTCGGCGCCGTCTCGGCCTCGACGCTCGCCGCCGCGATGGTCCTGATGGAGGAGGACGGGCTGCGCTTCGAGGCCTGGGTGCCCGCGCTTTACCCGTTCATGGACATCCCTGCCCTGCTGACCGCGATCGTGCTGGCCCAGCTGGGCCGCAAGGGCGGCAAGGCCCGGCCCCGGCTCGGCGCGATCATCGTCGACAGCCTGCGTGGATCGGCCCTGTCGGCGCTGGCGCTGGGGCTGGTGCTGGGCATGATCGCGCGGCCCGACCCGGTGTTCCACAGCTTCTATGATCCGCTGTTCCGGGGCTTCCTGTCGATCCTGATGTTGATCATGGGGATGGAGGCCTCGGCCCGGCTGGCCGAACTGCGGCGCGTGGCGCATGTCTATGCCGTCTATGGTCTGACCGCGCCGCTGGTGCATGGCGGGCTCGGCTTCGCGCTTGGCTGGCTGGCGCATCTGGCCACCGGCTTTTCGCCCGGCGGGGTGGTGCTGCTGGCGGTGATGGCCGCATCCAGTTCCGACATTTCCGGCCCGCCGACGCTGCGCGCGGCCATCCCCTCGGCCAATCCGGCGGCCTATATCGGCGCGTCCACCAGCATCGGCACCCCCGTCGCGCTGTTGTCGATCCCGCTGTGGATCGCGCTGGCCGATGTCGTCTTTGCGCTGTGAAGGAGCCACGCCATGACCACCCCCGCCGTCAAGCTGACCGTGATCGTCGAACGCCTCCTGAAACCTGCCGTGGAACGCCTGCTGACCGAGGCGGGCGTGACCGGCTGGTCGGTCTTTCCCGGCGGCGGCATGGGCGCGCACGGGCTGCACCGGGCCGATGCCGCGCAGCTGGTGCGTGAATTCGCCATCGTCAAGATCGAGACGGTGCTGCGCGACCGCGCCACGGCCGAGCGCATCGCTGAGACCCTGACCAGCCACCACCTGGCCGATCAGTCAGGCATTGTCTGGTTGTCCCCAGTCGAGGTCTGGCGCGCCAGCAAATTTTGACGCAAAGGAAATCTGGCAGTGGACTTTCATGCGTCCAAACGGCCTGCCCGCGTCGCCGGGAACCTGCGTTCGACGGCTCTCGAAACGCTGTGCTTGGCTCGGGTCGCCGTCCTGCTTTGTCAACTGAATGTCTCGACCTTGTCCCCCTGAGTCAAAATCCTACTTGCCGCGACGCCGCAAACAGAGCTGGTCGAACGACCGCTCTGGGCCGGGAACGACCAGCGCCGCTGGTGCCGGTTCGGGCCACACAGGGCTGCAGAGCAGCGAACGCGATTTTCGCAGTCACGCGAGGGACTTCGGCCCCTCTTGCTTCCACAGTGCTTCCACGGGTGCTGGAAACGCAAACGCCGCCCCGGAGGGCGGCGTCTAAGCGTTTAAAAACGTGCATGATTTTGGTTGCGGGGGTAGGATTTGAACCTACGACCTTCAGGTTATGAGCCAGATTCCACCCAATATTTAGACCCTTGATTGTTGACGCGTTTTCCGGCCTAGTCTCCTAGACGTCTGTTTTATTGTGGCTATCCGGCGCGACCGTCTGTTACTCGACGCCAGCGACCGACAAAAACAGCCATATGATGTGTTGACACAGTGTTGACACGGGGAGGCTGGAATGACCGGGAAACTGACCGAAGCCGCCGTCCGGAAGGCGCTGCCGCCGGTGCGCGGGCAGAGCATGCTGTGGGACGCGGAGGTGAAAGGCTTCGCCCTGCGCATCACGCCGGGCGGGGCCAAGTCCTTCATCCTGGACTATCGGGCCGAGGGGCGGCAGCGGCGCATCACCATCGGCGCCTGGCCCGACTGGACCGTGGCCGCCGCGCGCCAGGTCGCGAGGGACATGAAGCGCGAGGTCGATCTCGGCCACGACCCGATGGGCGAGCGGCAGGCGCAGCGCGAGGCGCCGACGGTGCAGGAGATGTGGGAGCGCTACGCCCGCGAGCACCTGCCCAAGAAGGCCGCGCGCAGTCAGGCCGACGAGCGCATGATGTGGGAGAAGATCATCCTGCCGCGCTTCGGCAAGATGAAGGTCGCGCAGATCACCCATGACGATGTCGATGCGCTCCACCGCGACATTACCGAGATCCGCGGCACGCCCGTCCGCGCCAACCGCACCGTCGAGGTGCTGCGCAAGGCGTTCAACCTCGCGATCCGCTGGAAATGGCGCGACGACAACCCCGTCTCGGGCGTGCGCCGCAACCCCGAGGAGAAGCGGAACCGCTATCTGAACCGGACGGAAATCGCCGCGCTGGCGCAGGCGCTGAACGACCATTCCGAGCCCATGTCCGCGAACGCGATCAAGCTGCTGATGCTGACCGGCGCCCGCCGCGGCGAGGTGCTGGGCGCGACATGGGAGATGTTCGACCTCGAGAACGGCGTCTGGACCAAGCCCTCGGCCCACACCAAGCAGCGCAAGCTGCACCGCGTGCCCCTTTCGGGCCCGGCCGTGCAGCTGCTGGTCGAGATGAAGGCCGCCGCCAGGGCGAAGGCCGAGGCCGAGGGCAGGCCGCCCAGCCCCTATGTCTTCCCCGGTCCGACCGGCAAGCCGCTCACCGACATCAAGCGGACATGGGTCTCGGTCTGCCGCAGGGCGGGGCTCGGCGCGGAGGTGCCGGTGCTGGACGCGAAGGACAAGCCGGTCCTCGACCGCAAGGGCAAGCCCAGGACCGAGTTCAAGCCGAATGTCCGGATCCACGACATCCGCCATTCCTTCGCCAGCATCCTCGTGTCGGCGGGCGCGTCGCTGCCCTTGATCGGCCAGATGCTCGGCCATACGCAGGTCCAAACCACCCAGCGATACGCCCATCTGTTCGACGATCCGCTGCGCAAGGCTGCCGAGACGGTGGGCGCCTTCGTGTTGCAGCCATCGCCGGAGCAGGGCATCGCGGACGAAGGAAAACGGCCGTGACCGATCAGAAGCCCTTTGGCCCACCGACCGATGCCCTGCCCCTCGAACAGGCGATGCGGGAGTTCCTGCCCGCCGAGATGTGGGAAGAGCATGCGCGGGCGACCGAAGCCCGGAAATCGCTGCCGAAGCGGCCGACCTATCTCTCCAGCTATATCTCCGATTGGGATGAGGCGAAGGCTGCGAACCGTGTCGCAAACCGGTCGCGCTCGGCGCGGGCCGAGCTGCACCGGGTCTGGAACCGCATGCTCGCCGCGATGAAGGCGAAGCTGGAGGCGGGCGAACTGACGGCCTTCGGGCAGGAGAACCCGCCTTTCGGCCCGTGGCATGCGATCCCGGCGCCCGCGTGGCGGCAGCTGCGCATCACAAATGTCCGCAAGGGCCAGGCCACCGTCGGCGCGAACATCGTGCACGACATCCACATCCTGCCGCCCGATGCCGACGACCACATGCCGACCGGAACGCCCGGACGTCCGAAAAAGGGGATCGACATCATCCGCGCAGAGTTTCAGCGGCGCGTCGATGCCGGCGAGCTCGCAGGCAGTCTCGCCGCCGAGTCCCGCGCGCTTGCGGACTGGTATCGCCAGACCTGGCCGCGGCGCGACTGTCCCACGCCGAAGACCATCGAGAACAACCTGCGCGGGGACTGGCGCGCGGTGTCGCGAAGGACTGCGTAATCCCCTGAAATTATTGCTCCGGGGGTATTTTCGGGGCGGTTTTTCGGGGGGCCGAACGTCGGCATCTCTCGGGCATCGGCGGCGCGTTGCGTCGCCTGGCACGAAGGAGACGCCGATGACCCACCCCCTTGCATCCGGAGGCGCCGAGAGGGCCGCCACCGTCGCCCCGCCCACCGATTTCCTCGACGGTTTCATCTCGGAGGAAGACTACGCCGCGCGCCGCGGGGTCAGCTTGCGCACCTGCCAGCGCGACCGCCAGCTGCGCCAGTCCCCGCCCTTCGTGGTGATCGGCCGGCGCGTCTACTATCGTATCGAGGCGGTGCGCGACTGGATCCTGGCCCGCGAACAGCAGGCCTCCCGCAAGCCGAGCGCCCCGCGCGTCGGGAGGGGCCGATGACCGCGCCCGCCACGCTCGCACCCGACATGATGGTGGGCGCCGCCGAGATCGCCCGCTTCCTCTATGCCTCCGACGAGTGCCGCTTCCAGCGCCGGGTCTACTACCTCTGCACGCGCGCGAAGCGCCCGCTGCCGCATTTCCGGCTGGGCAGCCGCATCGCCACACGCCGCTCCACGCTGATGGACTGGATCGCCCTGCAGGAGGGCTTCGCCAAGGCGCCGCGCCAATGACCAAGGAGAACCAGACCCTCGACCTCAACGGCATGCAGCCCGGCTCCCACGCCCGTGCCGCCCCGCGCCTGTCCGTCGCCCAGCTGGCCGACATGCTGAACGACCGCATCGCGGACCTGGCCTGCGAACTTCTGGGCGAGCCGAACCGGCAGCTTTCCAGCGCGCAGCAGCTGCGCTTCGGCACCAAGGGCAGCGTCGCCGTGGAGATCGACGGCGCGGACAAGGGCCGATGGTACGATCACGAGCATGGCGCCGGGGGCGCAGCTCTGGAGCTGATCGCCCATTGCCTGCGCCTCGAAGGGACGGCCGCCTGGGACTGGGCCCGGAACTGGCTGGGCGAACCAGACGCCGGTCCGTCCTGGACGGCCACGCCGCCCGCGCGTTCCGCCTCGGGCGCGGCCGGAGCCAGGGAACTCACGCCCGAGGAACGCGCCGAGAAGGTGGCCGAGATCGTGCGGCGCAGCGAGAGCCTCGTCTCGACACCGGTGCTCGCCTACCTGCGCCGTCGCGGCATCACCGCCACGCCGCCCGACTGCATCCGCTATCGCCAGTATGCCTACCGCCAGTTCGGCGCCATGGTCGCGCTCGCCACCGACGCGGCGGGCGAGGTCCTGGCGGTCCAGCAGGTCTATCTGACCGCCGAGGGGCGGAAGGCGCCGGTGGAGGTCGTCAAGCGCACCAACAAGGCCGTCGAAGGCTGGTCCGAACGCGCCGCAGTGCGCCTGCCGGGCCGCGAGCCGCTGGTCCTCTGCGAGGGAGTCGAGACCGCGCTCTCGGTCTGGCAGGCGACGGGACAGGAGACCTGGGCCTGCCTCGGCATCTCGAACATCGGCCGCGCGCCGGTGCCCGCGAACGCCACGGTGATCGTCGCCCGCGACGGCGACCTGCCCGGCAGCAAGGCCGAGGGGCAGATGGCCCGCGCCGCGAGCCAGCTCGTCCGGCGCGGCCTCACCGTGCGGATCGCCACCCCGCCCGAGGAGCAGGATTTCAACGATGTGCTCCTCCGCGAGGGCGAGGCGGCGGTGCGCAACCGCATCGAGGCGGCCGAACCCTTCCGCGCCGAGCTGGCCGACACCGGGCGCAAGCGGCTCTACATCGGCTCGGACGTGGAGATCGCGAAACGGGTCCGCGAGGATCTGACCGAACGCCATGGCCGCATCGTCCATGCCGACGGCGAGTTCTGGCGCTATGGCGGCACGCATTGGGAGGCGATCCCGGCCCACGAATTGCGCTTGCCTGTCCACACCTATGACGGCGCGAGCTTTGAGACGCCCGCTGGTGAGCCCTCGAACGTCAAGCTGACCCAGACCCGCGTCAACTCCGTCCTGAACGAATGCGCCGCGCTCTGCGCCATGCCCGGCTTCTTCGACGCCCCGCCCGCCGGCATCAACTGCGCCTCGGGCTTCATCCGCTTCGACGCCGAGGGAACACCGCAGCTCGAACCCCACCACCGCCAGCATCGCTGCCGCCACACCCTGCCCGGCCGCTGGCAACCCGGCGCCTCCGGCACGCCGCCCGAAGGCTCGCTGCTGGCGCGGCTGCTGACCGGCAGTTTCAAGGGCGATCCCGAGGCCGAGGCCAAATGCGCGCTTCTGGCCGAGGTCTGCGGCGCGGCGGCGCTGGGCTACGCCACAAGGCTGATGCAACCGCGCGCGGTGGTGCTGCACGGCAAGACCGCCGAGAACGGCAAGAGCCAGGTGCTCGAACTCGCCCGCGGCCTCCTGCCCGCCAGCGCCGTCTGCTCGGTCCCCGCCTCGAAGATGGGCGACGAGCGGCATGTCATCGGGCTGGTGGGCAAGCTTCTGAACGCCTCCGACGAGCTCTCGCCCGAGGCCATCGCATCCGACACCTTCAAGGCCGTGGTGACCGGCGATCCCATCGAGGGACGCGACGTCTACAAGAGCCGGGTCGAGTTCCGCTCGATGGCGCAGAACCTCTTCGCCGCGAACCAGCTGCCCAGCTTCAAGGGCGGCGTGGACCGGGGCGTGCAGCGCCGCCTGCTGCTGATCCCCTTCACCCGCTCGATCCCGCTGGAGGAGCGCATCGAGGACATCGGCAAGCGCATCGCCGCCGAGGAGCCGGACCTGCTGCTGGCATGGGCCGTCGAGGGCGCAGCGCGGCTGATCCGTCGCCGCAACTTCGCCATCCCGCAGGGCTGCCACGACGCGCTCCTCGAATGGGTGCTGAGCGAGGATCCCGTGGCGGCGTGGATCGACGCCTGCGTGTCGGTCGTGCCCATCGTGAACGGCGGGCCGATGCTGGCGACGCGCGATGCGCATCTGCGCTTCCAGAACTGGGCGCTGGCCGAGGGCTACAAGTCCGAGAAGCTGCCCGCCATCAACGGCTTCGTCCAGCGCGTCCAGGCCCGCGTCGCCGGGATCCAGCACAAGCGCACGAAGGAGGGTCGGTTCTTCATCGGCCTCGCGGTGACGCACTGGTGACGCACCAAACCGGCTTTTTGGCCCCTAACCCATTGAGAGTGTTGAGATGACGCACTTCGGCTCAGATATTTCGATAGGGGGGAAACTACCTCCCGAATAGCATCGCGTTCCCCCCATATGAAAAGGTTGCCGGGGGAAGTGCGTCATCTCAACACTTTCAAAGGCTTGCACCCCGAATTGCGTCATCCTTGCGTCACCGGTGCGTCACCCGAGGCGCCGAGCGCGCCCGCCCGCGGCGGGGTCAAGCCGGAAAGATCGGGAAAGCGGCGGTTCCTTCGGGGCCGATCCGTATGTGGGGACGCGCAGCGCATGAGCCCGCCAGCGTCAGGGGGCGGAAATGACTAAACTCGACGGCGCCGAGACCAAGACCGCCTTCGCCGCCCGCGTCGGGCTCACCAAGGGGCGCATCTCGCAGCTGGTGGCCGAGGGGCTGCCGGTCCGCGCGGACGGGCGGATTGACGTCGCGATTGGGCTCGCCTGGATCGAGAACAACCTCGACCCCGCCCAGCGCAACCGGGGCGGCGCCGCCAGCGCGGCCCGCAATCCGACCACGCTGGCCGAGGCCAAGCGGCTGCATGAGATCGTGAAGGTCCAGCGGGCGAAGCTCGCCTACGAGCGTGAGAGGGGCGAGCTGATCGAGACCGCCGCCGCCACGCGCACGGTCTTCGCGCGCGCCCGTGCCGAACGCGACGCGCACATGGCATGGGTCCAGCGCACCGCGCCCCTGCTCGCCGCCGAGCTGGGCGCCGATCCCCGCGCCACCTTCGCCGCCCTCGACCGGATGATGCGCGAGCATCTCGAACACCTGGCCGACCTGCCGCTCGGGAGCCTTGGCGATGGTGCCTGACATCGACCTCGCCTGGCGGCGCGGCATCCGCCCCGAACCGCCGATCCCGGTGTCGGACTGGGCCGACCGGCACCGCATCCTGCCGCCGACCTCGGCCGAGCCGGGCCGCTGGCGCACCGACCGCACGCCCTACCTGCGCGCCGTGATGGATGCGCTCTCGACGTCGAGCCCCTGGGAGCGCGTCGTCCTGATGAAGGGCGCGCAGACCGGCGGCTCGGAGGCGGGCTTGAACTGGCTCGGCTACATCATCCAGAATGCGCCCGGCATCGCCATGCTGGTCATGCCCTCGCTCGACATGGTGCGCCGCAACACCACCGTCCGGATCGACCCGATGATCGAGGCCACACCCGCCCTGCGCGACCTGGTCGCCGCGCCCCGCTCCCGCGTTGCCGGCAACAGCCTGTTCCGCAAGTCCTTCCCCGGCGGCCAGCTGGTGATGACCGGGGCGAACAGCGCCGTCGGCCTCCGCTCCACGCCCGTCCGCTACCTGTTCCTCGACGAGGTGGACGGCTATCCCGGCGATGCCGATGGCGAGGGCGATCCGGTCGATCTGGCGATCCAGCGCACCGCCACCTTCCGCGGACGGCGCAAGATCTACATGGTGTCCACGCCCACGCTGAAGGGCCATTCCCGCATCGAGGCCGCCTTCCTCGACAGCGACCGGCGCTTCTACCACGTCCCCTGCCTGCGTTGCGGCGACATGGCCCCGATCACCTGGGCGCGCATCCGCTGGCCCGAGGGGAGGCGCGACCAGGCGCATCTGGTCTGCGAGGCCTGCGGCGGCATCCACCACGAGCACGACAAGCCCCGCCTGCTGGCCGCGGGCGAGTGGCGCGCCACGGCCGAGGGCGACGGCCGCACCGCGGGCTTCCACCTCTCGGCGCTCTATTCCCCGTGGGAGACCTGGGCCGAGATCGCCGCCGAGCACGGCCGCGTGCGCAAGGATCCCGCGCGCCTGCAGGTCTGGGTCAACACCAAGCTGGGCGAGTCCTGGGAGGACCAGGCGGGCGACACCGTTCCCGCCGACCCGCTCATGGCCCGCCGAGAGGACTGGGGCGAGGCGCTGCCGGCCTCCGTGGCTGTGCTCACCGCGGGCGTCGATGTGCAGGGCGACCGGATCGAGGTGCAGATCCTCGGCTGGGGCCGCGACGAGGAGGCGTGGGTGATCGACGACCGCGTGCTCTGGGGCGATCCGTCCGGGCCGCGCCTGTGGTGCGATCTCGACATGGTGCTACAGGCGACCTTCCCGCATCCCGCGGGGCTCGACCTGCCGGTGCGCGCCGCCGCCATCGACACCGGCGGGCACCACACCAAGATGGCCTACGAGTTCTGCCGCACGCGCCTTGCGCGCCGCATCTGGGCGATCAAGGGCCGCGGCGGGCCCGGCATCCCGGTCTGGCCGCGCCGCCCCACCCGCACGAACAAGGGCAAGATCCCGCTCTTCATCGTCGGCGTGGACGCGGTGAAGGACGCGGTCTACGCCCGCCTGCGCCTCACCGAGCCCGGCCCCGGCGCGATCCACTTCCCCCGCCCTCGACGCCGACTACTTCCGCCAGCTGACCGCCGAGCGCGTCGTCACCCGCTTCGAGCGCGGCCGCCCCATCCGCTCCTGGCAGCCCAAGCGCGACGGCGAGCGCAACGAGGCGCTCGACACCTTCGTCTACGCCCACGCCGCCCTGCACGGGCTCATCAGCATGGGTCTCAGGCTCAACGAGGAGGTGGAGGGGGTGGCGTCTACAGGAGTGCGATCAGTGGCTGTTTCGGTTCAACCGATTCCTTCATCATGGCTTTGGTATCGCCACACCAGTTAGAAATTTTTCCTTACCGTACTTTGAAAAATAATAGAAGACGCTCTTCTCCGCAATCTCTCTACAAACTTCGAACATCTCATCCTCAGTCCATTCAGCTACTCGAAAAAAGAACGCACCACGGTCGAAGGCCGAATCTGCCTGCTTATGCAAGTGTATGACATTCAGTTTTCCGAACTGGGCAATTGTCACTACTCTATCAAGAATTGAACTGTCATCGGCGAAATCGCATCCGTCCCCAAAGCACACGAACGGAAAAATCGATTCCACTTTAAGTGCAGCACGAAATCCAATAACATTCTTGCCGAGCCTCTCAATCGCATTGCCCTTTGCCTGCTTGCCCTTGCCCTCGAGAAGACGCAAATCGTTCGTCCCCTGATTCTTTTTCTCAGAAATCAAAATTGGATAATTAGCGCCATCAATTGAAGAAATTGAAAGAATCCCACCATCAGGCCTCATAGCGGATGTATCGAAATAGTATTCGAAATCAACATCCGGGAAGTGCTGCCTCAAGTGCTCAACGACATACTTCAACTTCCATTCTGACTGATGCCTAAGCTGAATTCCTGGGAAAGCGCTACGCAAGTCAGTAGCAACCCGGCGGATGGCCTTGGTTAAGGCTTTTTCCTGGCGCTTCGACGTCGAGTTGATTATCATGCCTTCGCGTTGTATACGCAGATCAGACTTCTTCGCCATCAGTCACGCCTCTCCACCTTGAATAGAAATTCTGTTACATGGGCAGAACGCCCTGATAGGTTCCTGCAGCCCCTAAATGTATTATATTCTTGGTCGAAAACAGTAACAGCACCCAGCCCTTCCAGCATTTCCATCATTTCGTCGATTGAAATGAAGCCTTCAGAATTATAGGATACCATTAGTATTCGCGCGGGGCAGCGATCCATCACATTTTTAAGAGCCCTCGCTGCCCTGCCACGAACATTGTAGTCCGACCTTTTCCAGTCATTCGGTATCCCGGAAACACGGCTTATTTCAGTGGGTCTCCGGCCCTCCAAAATCAAGTTGAGCATAAAGTAATTCGACCCGTAAGGATGTTGGTTATATGGCGGATCGAAGTAAGCGACATCGACTTGCGGCAGCGATTCGACAAAATCAGCAGCCTCACTTTGCGTTACATATACATTTCGCTCAAATCGAGAAAAAACAGGGAACGGAATCTCTATAGGCGCGCAAATTCTCTGGAGGGCATTACGCATCGACCCTCCGAACTGTCCGACTCCACTTTTGTTCTTATAGAAGCCCTTAAAAACACCAGATGTATTTACGTGAACGGACGCCCTTTGGATAAGTGGAGCCAGAAGATAGGGACGAATATTCTCTGGAAGCTTATCGATCTCCTGCCGAGCGGTATCGATAAACATGGCATTGCGCCTCGTGTAAAAAACACGGTCGTCTTTCGTTATCAAACTTTCATCGGCAGGAGAGTATAGTTCTGTGATAAAGCCCGCATAGGGACTTTCAGATGCGATGCGATTCACTTCACGCAGAGCCGCCTCAACTGCACTAACATCAACAGTCGAGCGATTGGTATGATATACTCTATTTGAAAAGGCGCTGTAAGCCTCAAAATCATTTATGTAGAGCGTGTGCGACCAGCGCCTAGCCAGTCGCGAAACTACGCCGGTCCCTGCAAACACATCTGCAAACGAAACATTCTCTTTGCCCAAGATCTCCAGTGCCCGCAGAAGCGCGCTTTGAATTAGAGGTAACAACCTACGCTTATTGCCAATGTAGGTGATCAACTGCTCAGAAAGGAACTCATCGTACTCACCCGAGGTTTTCGCGGGTCCAAAGAAGTCAAGTTGTTCCGGACGCATCAAGTCGCTATCAATTGTCGGCATTTGCTTGTTCATGCTGCTCTCTCTCCGGCCCTCTTTCCTTCTATTTCGCGCTGAGTGATTGATCAAGGAGGAGCATCTGCCTTGGCCAACGGCCCAAACGCGAGTGACCCAGGTTGCTAGATGTCACTCACGTTGATTCCTGAACTTTCTCAATAGCTTGAGGGTCTGTTTCGTGCGTTTCTTCTGCCCATGCGGACCTTCTTCCATCGCCTTCTCGGACTCGCGCGGGCTCGCGGCTTCGACGCTGCGGGTGGCGGGCGGC
>NZ_JAHYSR010000002.1 GCF_019431455.1 Paracoccus bogoriensis | reverse complement strand
GCATCACACCCGCCATGAAGCTGAAAATGGCCGCGTGAGTTCTACGGTCGCGCCCCGCTAAAACGGGGAGGATTACCGCACGAGCCAGAGGTTTCCGCGAAAGTGCCCCCACAGGGAACCGCGTATGCCTCTCGCTCAATCCCCGACAATCGCACTTCTGGGTCGGGATATTTCTACCCCCCCCCCGGGAAGGCCGCGCGGTGATCTTCTCGGATGGAACCCCGTCGTTCGTGATGAAAGGCGCCTGTGAGAGCTGGGGCTGGACATAGGGAAGGACCAAGGGGTGACCCGCCACCTCCATTGCCTGAAGGGTGCCCATAAGCAGACGCTCAAGCTGCCCGTTGTTTCGGTTAACGACCAAATGCTGGACATCGGCGCATCCGTAAACGCACCAACGGGTATCGTCATCAAGCCAGCTTCCCCCAAAGACAGAACGCGTTCTGGTTCAGGACGATTTCAGATCCTGCTAAAGGTAGTTCCGCGACACGGCAATGGCCACTGCCTGCGTGCGGGTTCTGGCCCCCAGCTTGGAGCAGGCCTTCAGCGCACGCTGCTTGACCGTTGATTCCGCGATGCCCAGAACGCTGGCGGTCTCGGCCTGACCCATCCCGTCGCGGAAACAGCGCAAAACATCCAGTTCGCCCGGGCCCAGCGTTACCCGGCTGAGCACCAGATCCGTCCACAGCGAAAAGCGCGCGGCGCAGCGGCCAATTTCTTCATCGGTGAATTCGCGGTCAGGATGGGACAGCGTCAGAAAGGACCGCTTGCCGTTCACCTTGCGCGAGATCGCGACACCGTGATTCAGCCGGAAGCGCCGCGCCTCGCGCATGACACCGCGCAGGTCGGGGATGCGGACCTCGGACCAGCGCACCCAACCGTCATTCGTCATGGTCCACATCGCGATCGGGTCGCCGAAGAAATAGTTGCGTTCTTCGTAGATGGCGCGCCAGGCATCGGGATAGGCATTGAACAGGTGCTCGGGACCACGGAAGGTCAGGTTGAAGCCCATGATCCAGCCGGTCGGGGCCAGGGCGTGCATCTCGGCGATCTCGTCGTCGAAGCCGGGGATCAGATCCTTGAGCATCGCAGCCCTCCATTTCGGGCCGAAGCCCCGCCAGTGCCGGCATGATATGTCTTTTCGGATATACCGAAAAGGCAGGGTCGGTCGATTGCCGGCGACTTTCCCCTCCGATTAAGGATTTCTTCAGAACATCCCGGTTACACAGGAGAGAAAAACCGATGGTAAAGGAAATCCGCGAACCGCGGCTGGCAACGGCCGAGTTCAGCCGCGACATGGTCGAGACGATGCTGACCTATTTCGATGCCTATGCCGAGGACGGCGTCATGAAGGTCGAAATCACGCCTTGGGGGCTCTGGCTGCCCAATCATGTGACGGGCGGGCGTCAGTTCCTGGGCCTTGCCCGCCTGCCCGAGGGGATGCGCCAATGAGCGACAGCGACATCCCCGTCCGGATCGAAGTCGTCGTGCTGCCGCGCGACATGCGCCGCTTCGACCTGGTCGCCAGCTTCTTCCGGCTGCGCAAACAGATTTTCGTGGATCGGATGGCCTGGCCCCTGCACCACGCCGACGGTATCGAGTTCGAGCAATATGATACTTTCGACACCGCCTATGTGATCGCGCATCGCGGCGGACGCGCGGTCGGAGGCGCGCGGCTGAAGCGCACCGATCACAGTTTCGGCGCCGGAAAGGTGGTTTATTCCTACATGATCCGAGACGCCCATCTGGGTCTGCTGCCGGGTATGCCGCGCGATCTCTGCCATGACGAGCCACCTGTCGATCGGCGCGCATGGGAACTGACGCGCTTTGCCGCCCTGCCCGTGCCCGGCCTGGCCGAACGGATCCTTGATGTCGCAAACCGGCATCTGCACGAGCTCGGCGCCTCGGAATGCCTCTTTCTGGGACCACCGGCCTTTCTGAGGATGGCCAGCAGGTTGGGCTGGACGCCGCGCCCGCTTGGCGATCTGGTGGCCAATGACGATGGCCGCTTTCTGGCATTCTCGTGTGCCGTCCGCCCGGCGGAAGCCGAATCACACCGGCCAGGACCGGGCTAGACCACCACCTGCATGGGCTGCTGCTGGCCTACGCCGAAGACGCGCTTGTATCGCGCGATCTCGTCGGCGGGGCCAGTGGCCTTTTCGGGGTTGTCCGACAACTTGACCGTGGGGCGACCGTTCGCCGCCACCGCCTTACAGACAAGGCTGAACGGGGCCAGCCCGTCATTCCTGACCAGCCCCCGGAAATCGTTGGTCAGCAGGGTTCCCCAACCAAAGCTGACCCTGACCCGCCCATGAAACCGCCGGTGCAGGGCGATAATCCGATCCACGTCCAGCCCGTCGGAAAAGATCACCAGCTTGTCGCGCGGGTTCTCTCCCCGTTCCTGCCACCAGCGGATCGCGGCCTCGGCACCTGCCTCGGGCGCACCGCTGTCGATCCGCACGCCGGTCCAGCTCGCCAGCCAGTCCGGCGCGCCCGCCAGAAAGCCCGCAGTGCCATAAGTGTCGGGCAGGATGATCCGCAGATTGCCGTCATGCTCCTCTTGCCAATCGGCCAGAACGTCATAGGGCGCGCGGCGCAGCGCATCGTCGTCATCGGCCAACGCGGCATGAACCATGGGCAGTTCATGGGCGTTCGTGCCGATCGCCTCGATATCGCGGCGCTGCGCGATCAGGCAGTTCGACGTGCCCGTGAAACGTTCGCCCAACCCTTCGATCATGGCTTGCACGGCCCAGTCCTGCCACAGGAAACTATGCCGCCGCCGCGTGCCGAAATCGGCGATCCGAAGGTCGGGAAGGACACGCAGCGCCTCGATCTTTTCCCACAGGCGGGTCATGGCACGGGCATAGAGAACCTGCAGCTCGAACCGACCCATGTCGCGCAAAACCGCTCGGGAACGCAGCTCCATCAGGATCGCCAGGGCCGGGATCTCCCACAGCATGACCTCAGGCCAGGCGCCCTCGAAGGTCAGACGATACTGGCCGTCATGCTTTTCCAGGTGATAGGCGGGCAGGCGCAGCCTCTCAAGAAAAGCCATGAAATCCGGCCGGAACATCTGCCGCTTTCCATAGAAGGTGTTGCCGCGCAGCCAGGTGCTTTCGCCGCGCGTCAGCGACAGGCCGCGCACATGGTCCAACTGCTCGCGCAGCTCGCCCTCGTCGATCAGTTCGGCCAGACGGATGTCGCGGCTGCGGTTGATCAGGCTGAAGGTGACGGTCGTGTCGGGCCTGTTGCGGAAAATCGACTGACACATCAAAAGCTTGTAGAAATCCGTGTCGATCAGGGACCGAATGATCGGGTCGATCTTCCATTTGTGATTATAGACGCGCGTGGCGATATCGACCATCCGGGCCTCCTGTTCGGCCCATCCTTGGTGCCCTGATTGGACCGCGGCTGCAAGATCTCAGAACAGGGCAACCCCCGCTTGCCACATCCGGTCGCGCGCATCGGCAAGGCTGCCGTTCAGGTTGATCGCGCGGCAAGCCGATTCGATGATCCGCGTGTCATAGCCCAAGCGCGCGGCGTCAATCGCACTATAGGCCACGCAGAAATCATGAGCCAGCCCGACAAAGGTCAGATGGGTGATGCCTCGCTCGGCCAGATAGCCGTGCAGACCGGTCGGCGTCATCTTGTCGTTCTCGAAGAACGCGGAATAACTGTCGATCTGGGGCCGGAAACCCTTGCGCAGGATCAGCTCGGCCCGGCTCTGGTCCAGATCGGGATGGAGGTTTGCGCCCCTGGTGCCCTGCACGCAGTGGCGCGGCCAGAGAACCTGCGGACCATATTCCATCTCCACAAACGAAAATGGCGCCCCCGTGCCAGCGGGGTCGCCCGGCCCGGGTCTGAAATTGTCCGCGAAACTGGAATGTTCGGCCGGGTGCCAGTCCTGCGTCAGGATCACCGTATCGTAATCGCCCATCATCGCGTTTATCGGTGCAACGACCTCGTCTCCTGCCGGGACGGCCAATGCACCACCGGGGCAGAAATCGACCTGGACATCAACCACAATCAACGCCTGGGACAAGGGTTGCTCCTGCTTCGGAAAGTCCGGGCGCAGTTGAATGGCGCACGCGCGTCAGGGTCAAGCCCTCGTGACAATAACTCCTGCGGCAGAAGTTTCGCGCGACGCCGGATCGCCGCGCTGCGACGACCGGCCTTGTCACAGGACGGCGGCGGCGCTAGGTCGCGCCCATGCTCGTGGTCGCCGCACTCTATCACTTCACCCGATTCGACGATCCCGCAGCCCTGCGTGGACCGTTGCTTGACCTTTGCCAGGCACAGGGCCTGTGCGGCACGCTGATTCTGGCGCCCGAGGGGATCAACGGCACGATTGCAGGCCCGCGAAAGGGCATCGACGCGGCACTGGCTCATATCCGTGCCCTACCGGGCTGCGCGACACTGGTCTGGAAGGAAAGTGCGGCTGCAACCCCGCCCTTCGGCCGTATGAAGGTCCGCCTCAAGCGCGAGATCGTGACGATGGGCCAACCCCAGGTGGACCCGATCGCGGCAACAGGCCGCTATGTGGCACCCTGCGACTGGAACGCCCTGATCCAAGCCCCCGATGTGGCCTTGATCGACACGCGCAACGACTACGAGGTTCAGATCGGCAGCTTCAAGGGCGCCATCGACCCCGGCACCAAAAGCTTCCGCGACTTCCCCGAATGGTGGGCCCGGAATGCCGACCGCTTCCAGGGCAAACGCATCGCGATGTTCTGCACAGGCGGCATCCGCTGCGAGAAATCGACGAACTACCTCCTCTTGCAAGGCGTCCCCGAGGTCTATCACCTCCAGGGCGGCATCCTGCAATATCTCGAGGACGTGCCAGAGGCCGACAGCCTCTGGCAGGGCGAATGCTTTGTCTTCGACCAGCGTGTCAGCCTGACCCACGGCCTGGCGCCGGGCCGCCACCGGCTGTGCCACGCCTGCCGCCGCCCGGTGTCCCCCGAGGATCGCGCCCGCCCCGAATATGAAGAGGGCGTCTCCTGCCACCGCTGCACCGGCGAATACACCCCCGAGGACCGCGCCCGCTTCCGCGAAAGACAACGCCAGTTCGACCGCCGCGCCTGACTTCTTCGTTGCGAAAATACCCCGGGGGGAGTCCCCGGCACGGGGACGGGGGGCAGCGCCCCCTCTTCCCTCTCTCAGCGCGCCGTGGTCAGCCCGCCCGCGGCGATGGCGGCCATGTTCAGGATATCGCTGACGGTCGAGCCGGTCGAACAGATCTGGATCGGACGCGGCACGCCGGTCAGGATCGGCCCGACCACGGTCGCCCCCGCCATCTCCTGCATCAGCTTGACCGAGATCGAGGCCGAATGCCGCGCCGGCACGACCAGCACATTGGCGGGCCCGGTCAGGCGGCTGAACGGATAGCGCGCGGCGGCCTCGCGGTTCAGCGCGACATCCACGGTCATCTCGCCCTCGTATTCGAAATCCACGCGCCGCGCATCCAGCACATGCGCGGCCTGCGCCATCTTGGTCGCCCGCTCGCTGACCGGATAGCCGAAGTTCGAGAATGACAGGAACGCGACCCGAGGCTCGAGCCCCAGACTGCGGGCCACATCCGCGCCGCGCGTGGCGATGTCGGCCAGATCCTCGGCTTCGGGCCATTCATGGACCAGCGTGTCACCGATCAGCACGATCCTGCCCCTATGCAGCACGGCCGTGATCCCTACGGTTCCGTCCTGCGGGCGCACATCGAAGACATGACCGATCTGCGCCAGGACCGGCGCGCTTTTCCGCGTGGCCCCGGTCACCAGACCGTCGCCATGACCATGCGCCAGCATCAGGGCTGCAAAGATATGGCGGTCGCGATTGGCCAGCTTGAAGGCATCCTCGCGGTCCACACCCTTGCGCTGAAGCCGCTGATAAAGAAAGTCGTGATAGGCATCCAGATGGCGGCTGTTGGCGGCATTGACCACCGTGATCTCGCGCCAGGCATCGCCCAGGCCCAAGGCCTCCAACTCGGCCTTGACTTCGGCCTCGCGGCCGACGACCAGCGCCTGCCCCATCCCGGTCCGGCTCCAGGACACGGCCGCGCGCAACACGCGCGGATCGTCACCTTCGGCAAAGATCATCCGCGCCTGAGCCCGGCGCGCGCGCGCATGGATGCCCTGCAGGATGGCAGCGGTCGGGTCCATGCGCGATTTCAGCGACTGGACATACCCCTCCATGTCGATGATCGGACGGCGCGCGACGCCGGTCTCCATTCCCGCCCTGGCGACGGCGGGCGGGATCACATGGATCAACCGCGGGTCAAAGGGCGTGGGGATGATGTAGTCCCGCCCGAAACGCAGCTTGCGGCCATAGGCAACAGCGACCTCGTCGGGCACATCCTCGCGCGCCAGCTCCGCCAAGGCGCGGGCGCAGGCGATCTTCATCTCGTCATTGATGGCGCGGGCATGGATGTCCAGGGCGCCGCGGAACAGATAGGGAAAGCCCAGGACGTTGTTCACCTGATTGGGATAATCGCTGCGGCCCGTGGCGACGATGGCGTCGGGGCGCACGGCATGGGCATCCTCGGGGGTGATCTCGGGATCGGGATTGGCCATGGCGAAGATCACCGGATTGTCGGCCATGCTGGCGACCATCGCCTGAGTCACCGCGCCCTTGGCGCTGACGCCCAGGAAAACATCCGCGCCCTTCATCGCATCCTCCAGCGTGCGGGCCTCGGTCGCGACGGCATGAGCCGATTTCCACTGGTTCATGCCCTCGGTGCGGCCCTGCCAGATGACGCCCTTGGTGTCGCACATGATGCAGTTCTCGTGCCGCGCGCCCATGGATTTCAGCAATTCCAGGCAGGCGATGCCCGCGGCACCCGCACCGTTCAGCACGATGCGAACATCCTCGATCTTCTTGCCCGACAGTTCCAGCGCGTTCAGCAGCCCGGCCGCGCAGATGACGGCCGTGCCGTGCTGGTCGTCATGAAAGACGGGGATGTCCATCACCTCCTTGAGACGGCTCTCGATGATGAAGCATTCGGGGGCCTTGATATCCTCAAGGTTGATGCCGCCGAAGGTCGGGCCCATCAGACGGACGGCGTTGATGAACGCGTCTGGATCCTCGGTGTCCAGCTCGATGTCGATCGCGTTCACATCGGCGAAGCGCTTGAACAGAACCGCCTTGCCCTCCATCACCGGCTTCGAGGCCAGCGCACCCAGATTGCCCAGGCCGAGAATCGCGGTCCCGTTCGAGATGACCGCGACCATGTTGCCCTTGGTCGTGTAGTCATAGGCCGTTTCGGGGCGGGCAGCGATGGCCTCGACCGGGACAGCGACCCCCGGCGAATAGGCCAGAGACAAGTCGCGCTGCGTCGCCATGGGCGTCGAGGCGACAACGTCGTATTTCCCGGGCCGCGGCTCCATGTGATAGGCTAGGGCCTCTTCGGGCGTGATGCGGTTGTTGCGCGGCGTCCGGTCTGTCATCTGTTGGTCCCCGTTGGATCCCGGCCTGCTTAGCGCGACACGGAGGCCGGCTCAATCGACAAGCGTTGACCTAGGGTCAAGCGGTGCAGGGGCCGCTGCCCCCCCGGCCCGTTCCGGGCCTTTCCCCGGGATATCTGGGCCAAGGCAAAGGGGCAGGCTCAGATCGTGACCTTGCCGAAACTGTCGCGCAAGGCGGCCGACCAGGCGGCGCTCATCCGGGCGAAATCGGGATCGCCGTCGAGAATGCGGCGCCGGAGGCCCAGACGGAACTGGTCGCGTTCGATCAGAGCCAGGTCCAGGGGCATTCCCACAGAGAGATTCGATCGCAGCGTCGAATCCATCGACAGCAGAACCGCCTTCTGCGCATCGGCAAGGCTGGTTGACGGCGTCACGACGCGGTCAAGGATCGGCTTGCCGTATTTGTGTTCGCCGATCTGCAGAAAAGGGGTGTCCTCGGTCGCCTCGATGAAATTGCCCTCGGGATAGATCAGGAACAAGCGCATCTCCCCGCCACGCCGCTGACCCGCCACGATCAGGCTGGCCGAAGCCTGCTGCCTGAGGTCGCGGCATTGCTCGGCGATCTCGCGCCGGGTGCGGCAAAGCGTGTCGCCGATGATCATGGCGGCCCGCAGCATGGTTGGGGCCCGCATGATCGAGGTCGTCTCATCCGCCATCTCGTCTTCGATGGCTTCCTTGAGGCGTGCAATCGTGGTCTGGGTCACTGACAGCGACCCGGCGGTCATGATCGTGATGATCCGCTCACCAGGCTCCTCGAAGAAGAACATCTTGCGATAGCAAGAGATATTGTCGAGCCCGGCATTGGTCCGGGTATCCGACAACAGGACAAGGCCCGCATCCAGTTTCAATCCGACACAATAGGTCATCGGCAGGTTTTCCCGAAAAAAGTCGCCCGACACTAGGCCGAGCCTGAGCACCCTGCAATCATCGGGATGGCGGCGCATCCTGGAACTGCTCAATAAGGCGGCATGTCCCTTTGCCTTGGCCCAAAATCCCAAGGGGAGGCCCGGAAAGGGCCGGGGGCAGCGCCCTCTGCACCCCCCCGGAATCTGGCGCTACTGGGCAAGTTCCTCGACATGGACTGCCACTGCCAGCTCTTCGGCGCTGTTGCCAAGCGCGACGCCGCGGATCGGAGCCGCTTCAGAAGCATCAATGCCAGATCCGAGTCGCACATAACGTTCATCCGGACAGCAGGAATTGGCGGGGTCAAAGCCGACCCAGCCCAGGCCCTCGATGAAGATCTCGGCCCAGGCATGAGCAGCGTCGTGCGCTTCGCCGTCGATGGTCGAATGCAGGTAGCCAGAAACATAGCGCGCAGGCATCTCCGACAGGCGGGCAAGGGCGATCAACGTATGGGCGTGGTCCTGACAAACGCCCTTGCCCAGGGCCAACGCCTCGGCGGCCGTCGTATGCGCCTCGGTCACGCCGGGGCGGAAGGCGATTGCCCCGCTGACCGCACGCGACAGGCGATGCGCCAGGTCAAGCTGGTCCTGCGCCGAGGCTCCGACCTCTGCGGCCAGTGCCCTCAGGCTTGCATCCGGGGCCGTGACCTTGCTGGTTCGCAGATAGGTCAATGGGTTGATCAGTTCGCGATGGCCGCGCAGCACGCCCGCAGTGTCGCGCGTGTCGATACGGCCCTCGATACGCACTCTCACTTCGTTGACCGGGCCGCGCACGGTCCAGCCCTCGATCCAGTCGCCCGCGCCGTCGCGAAAGCCCGGTCCGCGCACCCCGCCCGAGACATGGATCTGCCATTCATGCGTTCGCTGCCCCTCGAAAATCGAGGGCGTCAGACGCAGGCTTTGAACCAGGTTCCGGATGGGGTGATCATAGCGATAGATCGTTTCGTGGGAAATCCGCAACTTCATGGTCACACCCCCCCCATGAGGTAATCCTGATGCACCAGGTTCGAGATCGTCGCCATCTCGCGGATGAACCGGCTGAGAAATTCGTGAAGCCCCTCGTCGAAGATCATCTCGATGTTGCGCGATTCCAGGGCAGCCAGAACCTCGCGTGCCTTGTCGCGGGCCTCGGTCGGCACGCTGTCGCCATAGCGGCGCGCCAACCCTTCGAGGTGCCAGACCGCTTCGTAGAGCGAGGTGATCAGCGCCCGCGGGCTTTCCCCGTTCAGGATCAGGAAATCGGCCACCTGCGCCGCCGTGATGTCGCCGCCATAGGCCCAGTGATAGGCCCGATGCGCCGACAGCGCACGCAGGATCACCTGCCATTGATAATTGTCCAGTCCCGAGCCCACGAATTCGATACGCGGCAACAGCACGAAATATTTGACATCCAGAAGCCGCGCCGTCGCGTCGGCGCGTTCGATGCTGTAGCCCAGGTTCATGAAATGCCAGCCATCGTTGCGCAACTGCGTCGCATTGATCGCACCGCGCACGGTCGAGGTGTGGCTGGTGATGAAGTCGGTCAAGCCGGCCATATCCAGCTTGGCGCGGGGCTGGCGTTCGATCTTGCGCAACTCCTGATAGGCGACGTTCAGCGCGTCCCAGACCTGGCTGGTCAGGGCGGTGCGCACAATACGCCCGGCCTCGCGTGCCTGTTCAAGGCAGCTTGCGGCCGATGACGGGTTGTCATGGTCGAAGAAGATGAATTCCTCGATCTTTTCCTGCGTGATCTCGCCGTATTTCTGCCGGAACAGGTCGGATGTCCCCGAGGCCTGCAAGAGCGAGTTCCATTCATTCTGATAGCCCAGTTCGGTATTGGGCAGCAGGGTGATGCGCTGGCCCACATCCAGCAGGCGCGCGGCGGTTTCGGCGCGTTCCAGATTGCGGCCCATCCAGAACAGGTTCGAGGCGGTGCGGCTCAGCATGGTCGTTCTCCTCCTCATTCCGACAGGACCCAGGTATCCTTGACACCGCCTCCCTGCGACGAGTTCACCACCAGCGAACCCTCGCGCAGCGCGACGCGGGTCAGACCGCCCGGCACCAGCTCGATCCGATCGCCGCACAGACAAAAGGGGCGCAGGTCCACATGGCGCGGCGCGATGCCCTCGTCCACGAAGGTTGGGCAGGTTGACAGGGCCAGCGTGGGCTGCGCGATGTAGTTCGAGGGGTTGGCCTGAATCTTGGCGCGGAAGGTCTCGATCTCGGCGGCAGTGGATTTCGGACCGACCAGCATTCCGTAGCCGCCCGAGCCATGGACCTCCTTGACGACCAGATCGCCCAGGTTCTCCATCACATAGCGATAATCGTCATCCTTCCACAAGGTCCAGGTCTGGACGTTGTTCAGGATCGGTTCCTCGCCCAGATAGAAGCGCACCATTTCCGGGACGAAGGTATAGATCGCCTTGTCGTCGGCCACCCCCGCGCCCGGTGCCGAGCAGATCGACACCCCGCCCGAGCGATAGACATCCATCAGTCCCGGAACGCCCAGCATGGAATCGGGGCGAAAACACAGCGGGTCCAGAAAGGGGTCGTCGATCCGGCGATAGATCACGTCCACGCGCTTGGGCCCGGTCGTGGTGCGCATATAGCAGAATTCGCCGTCCACGAAGAGATCCTGGCCCTCGACCAGTTCGACCCCCATCAGGTTGGCCAGAAAACTGTGTTCGTAATAGGCGCTGTTATAATGGCCTGGCGTCAGGATCACGCAGGTCGGACGTTCGCTGCACTTGGCGGGGGCGAGCGACTCCAGCGTCCGGCGCAGCAGTTCGGGATACTGGTCCACCGGCTCGATGCGGTTGGTGCGAAACAGCTGCGGGAACATCCGCATCATGATCTCGCGGTTCTCCAGCATGTAGCTGACGCCCGAGGGCGTGCGGCAATTGTCCTCGAGCACGTGGAATTCGTCCTTGGCCGTGCGGACGATGTCGATGCCGATGATATGGGAATAGACACCGCGCGGGGGCACGATGCCGACCACGGCCTTTTCGTAAGCCTCGTTCCGATAGACCAGCCGCGCCGGGATGCGCCCCGCCCGCACGATCTCGCCCCGGCCGTAAACGTCACGCAGAAAGGCGTTCAGCGCCCGGGCGCGCTGCTTGATACCGCGTTCCAGGCGGCGCCATTCGGCCTGCTCGAAAACGCGGGGCATCATGTCGAAGGGGATCAGCCGGTCCGGGTCGCCCCCCTCGCCATAGACGGCAAAGGTGATGCCGATGCGGCGGAACAGCGCCTCGGCCTCGGCCTGCTTCATCTGGCGGAAATCGTCGGGCATCGTCTCGACCCATTCGCGAAGCCGGGCATAGGGCTCGCGCACCGCGTCGCCGTCGAACATCTCGTTGTAGTAATTCATGGCTCCCCCGTGCTGCGTGTCGTGTCAGGCCGTTTCTTCTTGTCGTGGACCCCAGCCGCCTGACCCGATGATCGGGCAAGGCATGGCGCAAAGTCCACAAAAGAAGCCATGGCCCTGCCCAAACGTTCCGCAGGTTCCAGTGCGACAACAGCATGACGCAGCCCGCGCGCGGACGCGCTGCCTGTTTTCAGGGCAAGAGCTAGACTCGCTCGACCGCGATCGCCGTGCCTTCGCCGCCACCGATGCAGATGGCGGCAACCCCACGCCTGAGGCCGCGCGCCTGAAGCGCGTGGATCAGCGTCACGATGATCCGCGCGCCCGAGGCACCGATCGGATGGCCCAGCGCGCAGGCCCCGCCATTCACG
Organism: Paracoccus bogoriensis; assembly: GCF_019431455.1. Lineage (GTDB taxonomy): Bacteria > Pseudomonadota > Alphaproteobacteria > Rhodobacterales > Rhodobacteraceae > Paracoccus > Paracoccus bogoriensis. The sequence goes on along the minus strand of NZ_JAHYSR010000002.1, from coordinate 155,652 downwards.
TTCACGCGCTCATGGGACAGACCCATCCGCGCCATGAAGGCCATGGGGACGACCGCAAAGGCCTCGTTCACCTCCCACAGATCGACGCTGTCCTTGGTCCAGCCGATCCGGGCCAGCAGCTTTTCGGCGGCCGGAACCGGGGCCGTCGGAAACGCGCCCGGGGCCTGCGCGTGGCTGGCATGACCCACGATACGCGCGATGGCGTCTGCCGGATCGGCGCTGAGCACCAGCGCCGCGGCCCCGTCCGAGATCGAGGAACTGTTGGCGGCCGTCACCGTCCCGTCCTTGCGGAAGGCCGGTTTCAGATGCGGGATCTTGTCGGGGCGGGCCAGACCCGGCTGCTCGTCCGTGTCGATGCAGCTGTCACCGCCTCGGCCGGCAACCGTGACGGGCGCGATCTCGGGGGCGAAGGCGCCCGAGGCGATGGCCTGTTGCGCCCGCGTCAGGCTGGCAAGGGCGTAATCGTCCTGCGCCTGTCGGGAAAAGGCGAATTCGGCGGCGCAATCCTCGGCGAAGGTGCCCATCAGGCGGCCCTTGTCATAAGCGTCCTCCAACCCGTCAAGGAACATGTGGTCAATCACCTGCCCATGGCCCAACCGGGCGCCCGCCCGCATCCTGGGCAGCAGATAGGGCGCGTTCGACATGCTCTCCATCCCGCCCGCGACGACCAGATCGGCGCTACCGGCTGCGATGGCATCGGCGGCCATCATCACCGCCTGCATCCCCGAACCGCACATCTTGTTCAGCGTCGTCGCCGGCACGCCCTGCGGCAGGCCCGCCGCAAAGCCCGCCTGTCGGGCGGGCGCCTGGCCCTGGCCGGCAGGCAGAACGCAGCCCATCAACAGCGCATCGACCCGATCGGACGCCACCCCCGCCCGCGCCAGCGCCGCCGCCACGGCAACCCCGCCAAGCGCCGGGGCGGGCATGGAAGACAGCGCCCCCAGAAGGCCGCCCATGGGCGTTCGCGCGGCCCCGTTGATGTAGATCTGTCGCATTGTCATCATCCTCCCCCTTGCGATCCCCTTCCTCGATTACCGGATGCTAACCTTTGGCGTCTATACGGGTCGTCGAGAATGCAGAAGGAAACGTCCATGCAGTTTGTCGTCCAGGATTCCGAAAGCCATCTGCTGATCCGGGTGGGCGAAGCGCGGATCGACGCCGCCATCGCAACGCAGTTCAAGGACAGGCTGCGCGCCATCGTGACCAGGGCGACCAAGCCCGTGCATCTGGACCTGCAGCATGTCGATTTCATGGACAGTTCCGGCCTTGGTGCCGTGATCGCGGTGCGCAAGGCGCTGCCCGACCACCTGCCGCTGGTGCTGCAGGCTCTGACCCCCAATGTCGAACGCGTCTTTCGGCTGACCCGGATGGACAGCATCTTCGACATCCGCCCCGCCACCCCACAGGAGGTCCAGCGTCAATGAAACCTGAAGAACGGCAGAATGCCGGGATAAAGAATCGGCCCTCGGCCCATAGCTTGCCAATGTTCCACCGTGTCCTGAAGGCGACACCGGAGACCGTGCGGGACGCGCTTGGCGCCGTGCGTGCGCGCTTTCGCGATGAGGTGGCGGGCGACACGCTCGGCCGGTTGGAGCTGGTCCTGGCCGAGGTGATGAACAACATCGCCGAACATGCGGGCGATCATGACGAGCCTGGCAGGATCCTGCGCCCGCCGCTGGTCCATCTGTGGGTGGTTGGCCATGATGGCGGGCTGGCCTGCGCGCTCAGCGATGACGGCACATCGCTGCCCGCCGAATGCCTGCTGCCGCGCGATCTGCCGCAGATCGGCAGCGAGGATCTGCCCGAAGGGGGGTTCGGCTGGTATCTGATCCAGGATCTGACGCAGGAATTGTGCTACTACCGCGAAGGCAGCCGGAATTTCCTGGCTTTCCGCATCCCGCCATGCGATGTCGCCGGATAAGGCTCAGTTGATTGGCGCCATCAGGGAATAGCGGCCATCCTCGAAATCGCCGAACAGATCAGCCAGTTCGGGATGGTCGATCGGCTCGCCCGACGTGTCGGGCTCCAGGTTCTGCTCGGACACATAGGCGACATAATAGGTCGCCTCTGTCTCGGCATACAGATGATAGAAGGGCTGATCCTTGTCGGGCCGCGACTCTTCGGGGATCGATTCGTACCATTCCTCGGTATTGGCGAAGTGGGGATCGACATCGAAAATGACGCCGCGGAAGGGGCGCTCGCGATGCCGGACAACCTGGCCCAGGGCGAATTTCGCGATCCGGCCTTGTCCGTGAAGATGCTGCGTCGTCATGCTTGCGGGCCTGTCCCTGCTGAAATGATGCGAGACTTTCTAATCCCTCGGCGCGAGACTGTCCACCGGGGGGCGGGGCGACATCGCACGAGGCAGCGGCGCGACAAGCTCGGCGATCGCGCGGTATTCCTCGGCCAGGGCCATGGCCTCGGCCATGCCATCGGCAGGGACCACGCCGGGATCTTCCTGCCCGTCGCGCATGACCGAGCGCGCATCCAGCCAGTCAAGCATCTGTCTGCGCTGCGCCTCGGTCATCGTCATCAGGATCTGCGCCAACAACCGCCGTTGCGCCAGAAGGCGCCCCTCGATCTGGTCAAGGCGTTCGGATCCGTTGTTCATAGCAGCACTCCCGTTGCTTTGGTCGGGTCGAGGTGTTTTGGTCAGGTCGAGGACGGCGCCGGGAAAGCGCACTCCCTCAGCCTGTCTCCCTGTCGGTCTGGGGGGTGTGAGCAGCCAGCTTGCGCGCCAGCGCCTCGGCCAGCGCGCGGCCGCGCGGGGTCAGGGGCTCGGCCTGGACGCCATCGCGCAGCGCCTTGATGGCCTCGTCCACCCGTTTGTCCGTCTCGTCAACGCCTGCTGTCATCGCATCCTCGCCCTGCAGCGACCATCTTAACTTAAATCAACGGCGCCGTCGCGGGTTGCGACGCGACCACCCGACGCTTTTCGCACGCCACGGCAAGGCGCGCCGGAACCCCTTGGATCAGGGCGCGTTTCCCCATCCGATACACATTCATGCACAACGCCGTGAAGCCCGAGGCCCCATGCCCCAGACCAACCGCACCGCCGCAGTCCTTCCGCCCCTTCACCTGTGGGCGCGTATCGTGCTGGCCCTTCTGGGGCTGTCGCTTCTTGCCTTGGGCGCGGCCACCGCATGGTTCGGGGCGCTTCTCGTGTGGGAGGGAGGCAGTTGGTATTATCTGCTGGCGGGACTGACGATGTCTCTGGCGGGCCTGGCGCAGATCGGCGGGCTGACCCGGCTTTCGGTGCCGCTTCAGGCCTGCCTCCTGCTGGTCACGATGCTGTGGTCCATCTGGGAAATCTGGGGCAAGGGCTTTCTGCCGGGCTGGGGCGCGGATTTCGGCGCGCGGGTCGGGGTCATTGCGGCCCTCTTCTTTCTGTCGGCTCTGGTCGCGGCAGCCGGCACGCCGCGCCCCCTGCGTGCGCCGGGCCTGTTGCGAATGACGGCCGGGGCGACCGCTGCGGCCGGTCTTGTCGCCATCGGACTGATCGCGATCTACTGGGAACGCACGACACAGCCCTCGGATCTGGCCCGGATCCAGCCGCGTCCGGTCCCCGAAGGCCTGAACGGGCCTTCGGACTGGTCTGCCCATGCGGGCAGTGCGCATGGACAGGCCTTTACGCCAGCCAGCCAGATCACGCCGCAGAACGTCGCCCGGCTGACCGAGGTCTGGCGCGTGCAGACGGGTGATCTGCCGCCGAACGACCGGGTCTATTACTCGGCGCAGAACACGCCGATCCTGGTGGACGGACGGCTGTTCACCTGCACACCCAGCAATCAGGTTCTGGCGCTGGACCCGGCGACGGGGCAGGTTCTGTGGCGCTTTGATCCCGGCGTCGATCCAAGGCACATGGAATCGCTGTTCTCGGCGGCCTGCCGGACGGTCGCGCATTACGCCCTGCCGGATGCGACGGGCGAGTGTTCCGCACGGGTGCATGTCGCAACCGTGGATGGCCGTCTTTACGGGCTGGACGCGGTCAGCGGCGCGGTTTGCGAGGATTTCGGTCAGAATGGCATCGTCGATCTGACGCTTGGCATGGGAATCCAGGAAACCGGGCTGGCCTCGTCCACTTCGGGTCCGGCGCTGGTTGGCGACGCGCTGATCGTGGGCCAGCAGGTCAGCGACAATCAGCGTCGCGACGCGCCATCCGGGGTGGTCCGGGCCTACGACGCGGCGACGGGCGATCTGCTCTGGGCGTGGGACGCGCTGCGGCAGGGACGGGCGCAAGAGCCCTTGGCCGAGGGAGAAGTCTATCCCCGCGGCACGCCGAATGTGTGGAACATCATCTCGGGCGATCCGCAGGCCGGGCTGGTCTATGTCGGCACAGGCAATTCGGCGAACGACCATTGGGGCGGCACCCGAACCGAGGAAGAGGACCGCTTTACCGCCGCTGTTGTCGCCATTGACCTGGAAACCGGCGAGACGGTCTGGGATTTCGCCACCGTCATTCACGACCTGTGGGATTACGACATCGGCGCGCAGCCGGTTGTGGGCGATGTGACCGTGGCCGGGCAGACAAGGCGCGCAGTGCTTCAGGCCACCAAGACCGGCTCTCTGTTCGTTTTTGACGCGGCGACGGGCGAGCCGCTGACCGATATCCGCATGACACCCGCGCCGCAGGGCGCCCTGCCCGGGGACTGGGTCAACGAGACACAGCCGCAATCGGTGCATTACCCCAATCTCGCGGGTCTGCCCGGTCCCGACCCCGAAAGGTTGGATGCCCGCCACGCCTTTGGCTTGACGCCGCTGGATGCAGCCATGTGCCGGCTGGAGTTCCAGCGCATGAGATACGAGGGTATCTATACCCCGCCCACCGACGATCCTGGCGGAATGTTGCTGTTTCCCGGCACGATCGGCGGCCCGAACTGGGGCGGGATCGGCTTGGACCGCGACCGCAACATCGTGATCTCGAATCACTCGCGGCTGCCGAACAAGGTCGTGATGGTGCCGCGCGAGCAGGTCGCGGACCTGCCCGTCGGGATGGGCGGCGCCCGCCCCGATCAGGACGTGGCGCCGCATTTCTTCTCGCCCTATGGGGTGGACCGCCCGATCTGGCTGTCGGTGCTGGACGTGCCATGCATCGCGCCGCCCTGGGGTTTCATCGTGGCCACCGATCTGGATAGCGGTGACATCATCTGGCAGAAGCCCCTTGGCACCGGGTTCGACACGGGTCCGCTGGCGCTGCCGACCTTTCTGAAGCTGCCCATCGGCACGGCGAATATCGGCGGACCGCTGGTCACGGCGACCGGACTGACCTTCATCGCCGCCGCGCAGGACAACTGGCTGCGCGCCTACGAGACCGAAACCGGTCGCCTGTTGTGGCAGGGGCGGCTGCCCGCAGGCGGGCAGGCCTCGCCCATGAGCTACGAGATCGACGGGCGGCAATATGTCGTCATCACCGCCACGGGCCATCAGCGTCTGATGACCGACACGGGCGATTACGTCGTCGCTTTCGCTCTGGAAGATTAGGCTGGCTCAGTCGGCCCCGAAAAGATCGCGCGTATAGACCTTGGCGCGCACGCTTTCCAGTTCGGCCGAGAGGCGGTTCGCGACGATAAGATCCGCCTCTTGCCGAAAGGCTTCCAGGTCGCGCACCACGCGCGAGCCGAAAAAGCGGTCCTCGGCCAGGGCGGGCTCATAGACGATCACCTCGACGCCCTTGGCCTTGAGCCGTTTCATGATGCCCTGCACTGCGCTGTGGCGGAAATTGTCCGAGCCGGATTTCATCACCAGCCGGTGGATGCCGACGATGCCGGGTTTGCGCGACAGGATGTCATCGGCGATGACATCCTTGCGTGTGCGGTTCGCTTCGACCACCGCGGCGATCAGGTTTTGCGGCACGTCGCGGTAATTGGCCAGCAGCTGCTTGCTATCCTTGGGCAGGCAATAGCCGCCGTAGCCAAAGGATGGATTGTTGTAGTGATTGCCGATGCGCGGATCGAGACCGACCCCTTCGATGATCTGGCGGCTGTCCAGACCATGCGTCAGGGCATAGCTGTCCAGCTCGTTGAAATAGGCCACGCGCAACGCAAGATAGGTGTTGGCGAAGAGCTTGATCGCTTCGGCCTCGGTCGGACCGGTCAGCAGGACCGGCACGTCGCGGTCCAGCGCCGCATCGGCCAGAAGCTGGGCAAAGGCCTGCCCGCGGGGGCTGTTCTCGCCCACGACGATGCGCGAGGGATGCAGGTTGTCGTGCAGCGCCCGGCCCTCGCGCAGGAATTCCGGGCTGAAGATCACCTGATCGCAGCCGAGCCTGCGCGTAACGTCCAGCGTGAAGCCCACCGGCACCGTGGATTTGACCACGATCACGGCCTGGGGGGCGTGCTGCATGACGCTGCGGATTACCGTCTCGACACTGGAGGTATCAAAGAAATTCGTGACCGGGTCATAGTCGGTGGGCGTTGCGACAATGACGAAATCCGCGCCCTCATAGGCGGTGGCCGGGTCGGTCGTGGCGATCAGGTCCAGGTTCTCCTCGGCCAGATAGCGGGCCATTTCCGCATCGACGATGGGGCATTGGCGGGCGTTCAGCATCTCGCAGCGGCGCGGGTCGATGTCGATGGCGCGCACCCTATGGTGGCGCGCCAACAGCACGGCATTGGACAGCCCGACATAGCCGATCCCGGCAACGGCGATGATTTTCTGCGACATGCGCTTTCCCTGATCTCTGGCACGGGGCGCCGCGGCCCCGATGCCTTATGGCCTCTGCGCGCGCGGATGAAAACGCCGAAAAACCGAATTGCGACAAGGCGCCAAGGCGTCCTGCCCTGCGGCCGTCAGGCCCGCGCCAGCGCCTTGGCTTCCTTGCGGCGGGCATGGAGCGTGGGTTCGGTATAGCCCGAGGGCTGTTCGGTCCCGGTCAGGATCAGATCGCGCGCAGCCTTGAAGGCGGGCCCGTCGAAGCCTGGTGCCATCGGGCGATAGGCCGGATCGCCTGCATTCTGGGCATCGACCTTGACGGCCATGCGGCGCAGCGCATCCTCGACCTGGTCGCGGGTGATCAGGCCGTGTTCCAGCCAGTTGGCCAGGTATTGCGCGCTGATCCGGCAGGTCGCGCGATCCTCCATCAGCGGCACGTCGTCGATATCGGGCACTTTCGAGCAACCGATTCCCTGATCGACCCAGCGCACCACATAGCCCAGGATGCCCTGCGCGCTGTTGTCCAGTTCGCGCAGGATCTCGTCGCGCGTCAGCGGCTCAGAGGCGAGGGCGGGCGTCAGCAGCAGGTCCAGATCGGGCAGCGCCTTGCCCGCCAGTTCCGCCTGTCGCGCGGCGACATCGACCATGTGGTAATGCATGGCATGAAGCGTGGCGGCCGTGGGGCTGGGCACCCAGGCGGTCGAGGCGCCCGATTGCGGATGGCCGATCTTGACCTCCAGCATCTCGGCCAGGGCGTCGGGCTTGGCCCACATCCCCTTGCCGATCTGGGCGCGGCCTTTCATCCCGGCGGCCAGGCCGATCAGGACATTGCGATCCTCGTAGGCCTGAAGCCAGGTCGAGGCCTTCATGGCGGCGCGCCCGACGAAGGCACCGGCCTGCATCGAGGTGTGGATCTCGTCGCCGGTGCGGTCCAGGAAGCCCGTGTTGATGAAGACGATGCGGTTGCGGATCGCGTGGATACAGGCGGCAAGGTTCGCGCTGGTGCGGCGTTCCTCGTCCATCAGGCCCAGCTTCACGGTGTTGGCGGGCAGACCAAGCACCTGTTCCACATGGGTAAAGACGCGGTCTGCAAAGGCGGCCTCGTCAGGGCCGTGCATCTTGGGCTTGACCACATAGACCGAACCCACGCGGCTGTTGCCGGGGCGGTCGCCGCGCTTCAGGTCGTGCAGGGCGCAAGCGACAGTCACCATCGCGTCCATCAACCCTTCGGGCGTCTCGGCGCCGTCCTTCAGAACCGCGTCGGTCGTCATGAGATGGCCGACATTGCGGACCAGCAGCAAAGCGCGGCCTGGCAAGGTCAGGATGCTGCCATCGGGCCGGGTGATCTGGCGGTCGCCGGCCAGCCGGCGGGTCATCATCTTGCCGCCTTTCTCGAAACTTTCGACCAGGTCGCCCTTCATCAGGCCCAGCCAGTTGGCATAGACGCCGATCTTGTCCTGGGCATCGACGGCTGCGACACTATCCTCGCAATCCTGGATGGCGGTCAGCGCGGCCTCCAGCACCACGTCGCGCAGGCCACTTGCGCTGGCCGCGCCGATCGGATGGTCCGGGTTCACGACCAGTTCCACATGCAACCCGTGATGGCGCAGCACATAGGCCGTGTCGCCGCCCTCGCGCCGGATGCCGATATAGGCCGCCGGATCGGCCAGACGCACAACCTGGCCCGCGATGGTCGCCGCCAGCCCCTGTCCGTCAGCATCATAGGCCGTGACCTCGGCATGGCTGCCCGAGGCCAGCGGCAGGGCCTGATCCAGGAAGGCGGCCGCCCTGGCCACGACCGCATCGCGGCGTGCGGGGTCGATCCCGCCTGGCGCCAGAGGCGGCCCCATCACGTCCGAGCCATACATCGCGTCATAGAGCGAGCCCCACCGCGCATTCGCCGCATTCAGCGCGAAACGGGCATTGCTGACCGGCACGACAAGCTGCGGACCGGCAAGACTGGCGATTTCGGGATCGACGGCGCCGTTCTCGATCGTGAAGGGCGCGGGTTCGGGGACAAGATAGCCGATCTCGGTCAGAAAGGCCCGATAGGCGGCCGCGTCCCAAGGCTGATTGCCGCGCGCCTTGTGCCAGGCGTCGATCCGGGCCTGCAACTCGACCCGGCGGTCCAGCAAGGCGCGGTTTTCAGCCATGAAGCCGTCCAGCAGAGCCGCGTAGCCCTGCCAGAAGGCATCGGCCTGGACATCCGTGCCCGGCAGCACCTGATCTTCGACGAAGCGGGCGAAATCCTGATCGACCTCCAGCCCATGACGGGTAACGCGTGCCATGCCTTCCTCCTTGCAGGTGATGTCTTGCCGCATGGCTTACGATAGAAGCGGCCTTCTGCCAAGACAGACGGAATATTTTTCCATAAATGGAAAAATCGCGCTGCTCCGGCAGGCGCGGTCGGCCGCGCAGAAAACCGTCGCAGCCTTGCGCTGTCGTGATATTCAGCAGCAACCAGACCGGAGAATGAGCGATGATCCGCGCGCATATGGCGAGTTTTCCACCCCGCAGCGCGGTCGTCCGCCAGGCCGTAGCCTCGCTTCTGCCGCAGGTGGACCGGCTTTTCCTGTGCCTGAACCAGTTCGATTCGGTCCCCGGCTGGATCGCGGACGAGCCGAAGATCGAGGCGATGATCCCACCGCGCGATCTGAAGGATGCGGGCAAGTTCGCCTTTGAGCCTGACCCCGATGACTGGGTCTTCACCGTCGATGACGACATCGCCTATCCGCCCGATTACGTCGCGGCGACGTTGGCCCAGATGGAGCGTCTGGACCCCGAAACAAGCGTGATCGGCCATCTGGGCAATGCCTGGCAAGAACGCGGGAAGCTGGGCCAGATGGGCTGGAAGACGATCATGTTCTGGAAACGATCGCCGCATCTGATGAAGGTCGATGTTCTTGGCACCGGCACGACCTGCCAGTTGGGGCGCAACCTGCCCCGGCTGGACCAGATCGAGAATGCGGCGGGTTTCGTCGATTTGCGCCACGCGCGGCTGCACGCCAAGGCCGGGCGCTGGCTGTGGGTTTCGCCGCACGAACGGGACTGGATGCGAAGCCTGATGACCGACGACCTGCGCCCGACCTCGCTGTTCGATACGGTAAACCGCCGGAAGCCCCCCGCGATGATGGCCGAGCTCGCCGCTCTGATCGGCGAGCGTAGCCCTCATTCAGGCCTGCATCACGGGCATCTGGTCAAAAAGGGGCTGCTTCGGCGCAAGCCGATGTCCTGAATGTCTGTTTCCGCAGGCTGAATGTCGCAAATCGTCCGGTCCTCTTGCACCAAGGCGCTAATCTGCACTTGGACAAATCCCGCCGCAGGACCAGAGCCGCGCCATGAACACCATCCCCTTGACCGCCGAGCTGATCGCCGCCCGCCTGCCTGGCCATTCCCTGCCACGCGACCTTTATTGCGGTGAACAGGCCTTCCGCGATGATCTGGAACAGATCTGGTATCGCGAATGGCTGTTCGCGGGCCCGGCCTCGGCCCTGCCAAGAACTGGCAGCTACATGACCATGCAGGTGGGCGATTACCCGGTGATCCTGACGCGCGGGGCCGATGGCCGCATCCGGGCCTTTCACAATGTCTGCCGCCATCGCGGCCAGCGGCTGTGTTCCAAGGCCAGCGGCACCAACCCCAAACTGGTCTGCCCCTATCACCAATGGACCTACGATCTGGACGGCAGGCTGCTTTACGCCCGCGACATGGGCGAGGGCTTCGATGCCACGAAATACGGCCTGAAAACCGTGCATTGTGTCGATCTGGGCGGGATGGTGTTCATCTGCCTGGCCAAGGTGCCCCCCGCGATCAACGATCTGGCGCCGCAGTTGATGCGCTATCTGGCACCGACCGATCTGGCCAATACCAAGGTCGCCCAGGTCTCGACCATCATCGAGAAGGGCAACTGGAAGCTGGTCATCGAGAACAATCGCGAATGCTATCATTGCAGCGGCAGCCACCCCTCGCTGTGCCGCACCTATTCCGACGATCCCTCGATGACCGCCATGGAGGGCCCCCACGCCGCCAGCCCCGAGATTCTGGCCCATTGGGAACGCTGCGAGTCCGCCGGCCTGCCCTCGCGCTTTGTGAACCATCCGCGGATGCAATGGCGTCTGGCGCGGATTCCACTGTTGAACCACGCCGAAAGCTATACGCTGGACGGCAAGAAGGCCGTGTCGCGCCGTCTGGGCAAGATGCCCTTCGACGATGCGGGCAGCCTGTTGTTCTTCCACTACCCGAACACATGGAATCACTTTCTGGCCGATCACTCGATCGTCTTTCGCGTCCTGCCGGTCAGCCCGACCGAGACGCAGGTCACGACCTGGTGGCTGGTCCATCCCGATGCGGTCGAGGGAAAGGATTACGACCTTGGGAACCTCACCCATGTCTGGATGCACACCAATGACGAAGATCGGCAGGTGGTCGAGGAAAATCAGGCCGGTATCCTGTCGCCCGCCTACGAGCCCGGCCCCTATTCGCCGCGCCAGGAAGAAGGCGTTCTGCAATTCGTCGATTGGTATTGCCAGACGATGGCCGACCGCCTGACCCCGAACCGCGTTGCGGCCGAGTGATCCTATGCCCAAACCCCGCCTGAACTGGGCCGTCGAGCCCTGGTCGGATGACGAGCCGCTGGAATGCGTCATGGTAGTCCCGGAAACCCGCGACACCGCGACCTTCATCTTTCGCGCGCCCTCGGGCGCGTGGTTCGACTATCAGCCGGGTCAGTTCATCACGCTGGACCTGCCCGTCGATCCCGCCAAGGGGCCGGCCGGGAACGTGCAACGGACCTATACGATCAGTTCGTCCCCCTCGCGGCCACTGTCGATTTCGGTGACGGTGAAGGCGCAGGCGAACTCGATCGGAACGCGCTGGATGCTGGACCACCTGAAGCCCGGTATGCGGATCAAGGCCTTCGGACCGGCGGGGATCTTCAGCTTCCATCGCCATCCGGCCCGGAAATACCTGTTCATCTCGGCCGGATCGGGGATCACCCCGATGATGTCGATGACAACCTGGTCCTGGGATCAGGCGCAAGACACCGACATCGTGTTCGTCCATGCCGCGCGCACACCATCGGACATCATCTTCCGCGAGCGGCTTGAGCAATTCGCCGCGCGCGTGCCGGGGCTGCAATTGCGCTTCACCGTCGAGAAACCAGAGCCCTTCAAGACCTGGCATGGCTATCAGGGCCGCCTGTCGCAGATCATGCTGGGCCTGATGGCGCCCGATTATCTGGACCGCGAAGTCTTCTGCTGCGGCCCGGAACCCTTCATGCAGGCGGTGCGCGAGATGCTGGTCTCGCTTGGCTATGACATGGAGCGGTATCACCAGGAAAGTTTCGGCACCCCTGTCGCGTCCGAGGCCGAGGCTCCGGTGATCGAGGATATCGCCCCCGACGGGGAATCGCGTGCCCAAGTCGTGTTCGCGGCCAGCGGCGTCACGGCAGCCTGTGCGGAGACCGACACCGTTCTGGCCGTGGCCCGGCGCGCGGGGCTGAACATCCCCTCGGGCTGCACCTTCGGGCTTTGCGGCACCTGCAAGATCCGCAAGACTGCGGGCGAGGTGCATATGGTCCATAACGGCGGCATCAGCGACGAGGATATCGCCGAGGGCTGGATCCTGGCCTGCTGCTCGAACCCGCTTGGCCGGGTCGTGGTCGAGGTCTGACCCCAGCCGCGCCTGCCTCAGCCTGCCTTCGCAGCGGCGGGCTGAAGGATCCAGGCCATCATCTGCTGAGAAATGGCAGGCCGCAGCTTGCGGTCATCGCCCGCCAGCTCGGTCTCAAGCGACAGCAGATCGGTCCGCTCCAGATGTTCGACGAAGCGGAACATCGCATCCACGCCCCGCGCGGTCTTGAGCCCCTTGTGGGTGGATTTGAAGATCTTGCGCGCGTCGTCATCCAGCATGGACCAGACGAAGCCGGTCATGACATCCTTGCGCCATTGCGGCACGCCTTGTTCGGCGTGGCGGAAGGCCTTCACAGCAAGCCGGCGCGCATCCGTCAGGCTGAGGCTTTCGGCGGCGGTTCTCTGCGCTTCGACTGCGGCACCGAAGCTGTCCAGCGCGGCCTTCCAGAAATCGGTCAGATCATGGCCCAGTTTCTGCAGGATATGCGCCCGCGAACTGGTGATGCGATTATCGCCGATCAGATAGCGCAGGTGATCAGGGCCAAGGCGTTCGCCGGGCGTGGCCAGAGCGGAGAGGATCTGTTGGACAAGAACGGAATCAGGTGTCTTTTCCGCATGCAGCGGCAGGGGCTCGCCAGGCACGAGATTCCGCAAGAGCGGCCGCGCCTCAAGGATGTCGGCGTCGTCCCGGACAAGGAAATCGTCCGGCAAGGCGCGCGCCGCGATCAACGAGACATAGCCGATATGGGTATGCAGCCGCGGCACGTGCCGGTTGCGCTGGCGCACATCCTCAGAGGCGTTGACGGCGCCCGACTCGGAAAAGTCGAAGTAATGCGCGCCCATCTGATGCGCCAGGATCGAACCGACCGACTGGTCGTGCCGGTGGTCGCGGAACTGCGCATGGGTCGGGGCCAGTTCGTCGGGCTGGTCGGTCAGCACACGCGGATCGCGGCAGAACGCAAGCCATTTTTCCAGAAAGGCGAAACTGGCATCCGAGGGCATGAACAGCAGAGGCCCCGCACAGACCTGTGCGGCGCGGCGCATCTCGTCCGTGTCGGCGTCCATCAGGATGAAGGCATCGCGCTTGGTAAACTCTCCCTGCACCTGCCAGGCGCCGATGAAGCCGTGGATGAAGCGGTTCGGTGTCATCGCGCACAGCTCGACCGCCGTATGGGGAAAGGCCGGGAACTGCCGGAAGGTGCCTTTTGCGTAGCGCCCGGCATCGTTGTAGATCACGATGTCGTCGGGCCCACATTCGCGCAGCTTCTGCAGGATGATCCACGGCTTCCACAGCCAATAACCTGCGCCGCGTGGCTGTTCGAGGATGAAGCGGTTCTCCTCCCAGAAAGGGGTCTGACGCAGCGCCGCCTCGGTCACGTGCTCGGCGCTGTCGAAGCCGACGGCCAGGGCCGCGTCGCAGTAATCCTGCGCGTTGGTGGCAAAGGGATCGACGCCATTCGAATAGACAAGAAAATGAGCCTTGTTGATCCTGCTTTTACCACGACGCATGACAAATCCCGAGAAAAAGGCCCCTGAACAGGGAGGATACATTCGGATTCCGATGATTCCACGGCCGGGGCAGGCTTTGCAAGCTGGCCGTCCGTTCAGTTTTACACGTCAGGGCAAAGACGTGTCTCGGGCGCTCAGCCCAGCAGCCGCAACAGATAGGCACCATATTCGGTCTTGTGAAACAATTCGGCCCGCGCGCGCAAGGCATCGGCCGAGATCCAGCCGGCTTCATAGGCGATCTCTTCAGGGCAGCCGGTCTGAAGGCCCTGCCGGTTCTCAAGCGTGCGGACGAAATTGCCCGCGTCCAGCAGGCTTTCATGCGTGCCGGTATCCAGCCAGGCAAAGCCGCGCCCCATGCGCTGAACGGTCAGCGCATCCTCGGCCAGGTAGCTGTCCAGAAGGGCGGTGATCTCCAACTCGCCCCGGGCCGAGGGCGTCACCCGCGCCGCACGTTCGGGCGCGGTTCCGTCCAGGAAGTAAAGCCCCGTCACGGCCCAGGGCGAGATCGCCGTCCGAGGCTTTTCGACCAGCCGTGCCGGCCGGTCCTGATCGTCGAACAGCACGACTCCGTAACGCTGCGGGTCGCGGACACGGTAACAGAAGATCGTCGCGCCCGTTTGCCGCGCATCCGCCTGATGCAGCAGCGGAGGCAGGCCATGGCCAAAGAAGATGTTGTCGCCCAGGACCATCGCCGAGGCCGCGCCATTCAGGAAATCCGCCGCCAGCAGATAGGCCTGCGCCAGCCCCTCGGGGCGGGGCTGCACAACCCAGTCGAAACGCAGCCCCCATTGGCTGCCATCGCCCAGCAGGCGCTGGAATTGCGGCTGGTCCTGCGGGGTGGTGATGATCGCGATTTCGCGGATGCCCGCCAGCATCAGCACCGTGATCGGGTAGTAGATCATCGGTTTGTCATAAAGCGGCAGCAACTGCTTGGACACGGCCATTGTAATCGGGTAGAGACGGGTGCCGCTACCCCCGGCCAGAATGATCCCCTTGCGTGCGGTCATGTCGCCCTCAATTCGGCCAGAACCCGGTCCAGCCCGTCGCGCCAATCGGGCCGGGCCAGCCCAAAGTCGCGCGTGATGGCGGCGCAGTCCAGCCGCGAATTCAGCGGACGGCGCGCAGGCGTCGGGTAGTCGGCGCTGGCGATGGGGCGGATGCGGCAGGCCATGCCCGCCCGCGCCATGATCCGCGCGGCAAAATCTGCCCAGCTGATCTGCGGATCACCGGCGAAATGATAAAGCCCGCCCTTCGACGGGTCATCGCGCATTCGGGCCAGCATATGCAGGACCGCGACCGCGATCGCATCCGCCGGGGTGGGCCCGCCGATCTGGTCGCCCACGACCGACACTTCGTCACGCTCGGCGCCAAGACGCAGCATCGTCTTGACAAAGTTCCGGCCCTGCGCGCTGAAGACCCACGAGGTCCGTATCACCGCCCATTGCCCGCCCGCCTGCGCGACGGCCTGTTCCCCCGCCAGCTTCGAGGCACCATAGACGCCCAGAGGCCCGGTCGGCGCATCCTCGGCCCGCGCGTGATCGCCGCTGCCGTCAAAGACGTAATCGGAGGACAGATGCAGGAAGGGAATGCCCTCGGCCGCCGCCGCCTGCGCCATCGCGCCGGGGGCCAGCGCGTTGACGGCATAGGCCGTCTGCGGCTCGGTCTCGGCCTGGTCAACGGCGGTATAGGCGGCCGCGTTCAGCACAGCGGCCGCGCCTCTGATGGCGCGGGCGCAGGCATCGGGGTCGGTCAGGTCGGCCTGATCGCGGCCCAGAAACCGCGCCTGTGGCGCAAGGCGCGCCACCTCGCGCGCGACCTGCCCGCTGCGGCCAAAGACCAGAAGACCCTGCATCAGGCGCGGCCCAAACGCTGGCCGACGCCCTTGCGCGCCAGCAGCGGCTCCCACCAGTCGCGGTTGTCGAGATACCAGGCCACGGTCAGGCCCAGCCCCTGATCCAGCGTGACCGAGGGGCGCCAGCCCAGTTCCCGCCGGATGCGCGCGGGGTCGATGGCATAGCGCCGGTCATGGCCGGGGCGATCCTCGACAAAGGCGATCAGCCGGTCATGGGGCGCGCCTGCGGGGTTCAGCCGGTCCATATGGGCGCAGATCATCCGCACCAGATCCAGATTGCGGGCCTCGGCCTCGCCGCCGATCACGTAGCTGCGCCCGACCGCACCGCGCGTCAGGACGGCCAGCAGCGCCTCGGCGTGATCCTCGACATAAAGCCAGTCGCGGATATGGGCGCCATCACCATAGACCGGGATCGGCCGCCCGGCCAGCGCATTCAGGATCACCACGGGCACCAGCTTTTCGGGAAAGTGGAACGGCCCGTAATTGTTGGAACAGTTCGAGATGACCACCGGCAGGCCATAGGTTTCCCCCCAGGCACGCACCAGATGGTCGCTGGCGGCCTTGCTGGCGGCATAGGGGCTGCGCGGGTCATAGGGCGAGGTTTCGTCGAACCGCCCCATCGCGGGCAGAGATCCGAAGACCTCGTCGGTCGAGACATGGTGCAGGCGGAAGCCTTCGGGCCGGGTCTGCTGCCAATAGGCGCGCGCGGCCTCCAGCAGGTGAAAGGTGCCGGTCACGTTGGTGTCGATGAAGGCGGCAGGCCCGTCGATGGACCGGTCCACATGGCTTTCGGCGGCCAGATGCATGATGGCGTCGGGCCGGTGCTGCGCCAGGATGCGGTCCAGCGCAAGCCGGTCGCGGATGTCGGCCTGTTCAAAGGCATAGGCCGGATGATCCGCGACCGAGGCGACATTGGCCAGGTTCGCGGCATAGGTCAGCGCGTCCAGATTGACGACCTGATGGCCCCGCGCCACCGCCAGCCGCACCACGGCCGAGCCGATGAAACCTGCCCCGCCGGTGACAAGGATCTTCATGCGCCCTCCATCTCGAAGGGCGATCGCCAATCGGCAAAGGCGGGCGCGGTGCGATCCTTGTCGGACAGGATCGGATCGGTAACGCCCCAGTCGATGCCCAGCGAATCCCACCGGACCGCCCCGTCGCTGGCGGCGTCGTAATGCGCCGTGCATTTGTAGATGATCTCGCTGTCGGGTTCCAACGTGACGAACCCGTGCAGAAAGCCCGCCGGGATCCACAATTGCAGCCCGTTTTCGAAGCTGAGTTCGCGCGCGACCCATCGGCCGTAATGGGCGCTGCCCCGCCTTGCATCGACCGCCACGTCGAGAATGCGCCCCCGCCCGCAGCGCACCAGCTTGCCCTGCGCATGAGGCGGCGCCTGGTAGTGCAGCCCGCGCAGCGTGCCCGCCGCGTGCGAGATCGAATGATTGTCCTGGACGAAATCCGGCAGATCCAGCCCGGCCTCTTCCAGGCGGCGTCGGTTCCAGCTTTCCGAAAAGAAGCCGCGCGCGTCGCTGTGCCGGGCGGGGGTCAGCGCCAGAACGCCGGGCAGAGGCGTTTTCTCGATCCTCATGGCACCTCACAGATGGTCCAGCAGCAGCCAATCCATCAGCAGACGGCGCGTCCGATTCGTGAATTCGTCCAGATCGCCGCCATCCAGCAAATCATCCTGCGGGAAGCCGCGCGCGCGGAGCCAGGCCACGAATTCGGCCATGACCGTCTTGCGCTCCTCGTTGGTATGAGCGCCTTGCGCATTGCGGACCACCTCGCGGGCGGACATGTCCAGCCGCGCCCAGATGCAAGATCCCAGCAATTCGTCGGAGAGCAGCGGCATGTCGTCAAGCGTGCCAGTGATCGCCTGTCGGATCAGGCGCTTCATGCCGGCCAGATCGGCGGACCCGCCCGAGACGAGCAGATCGGTCAGCGCCAGATTCGCAAGGGCGGTCGCGCGCTGCCAGAAATCGTCACGCCATTCGGGCATGTCCTTCAAACCGTGCAGCATCGCCGACAGGACGCGGTTCCCGGACACGACGTGGCGCAGATGGGCGGTCACGATCCGCGCACGCCAGCCATTGCCCAGACGGCGCAATTCCCCATCCAGAGCACGCTTGTAGCCGATATTCGGCACCGCCCGGGCGGGACGGGGGCCGTCCAGATAGGCCAGAAGGCGCAGGCCGTCATCGACCGAGCCGCCCGACCGCTCCAGCACCCACAGGATCGAGGCCAGGTGCGTCTCGGGATCGGCAAGTTGGCGGCGAGCCTTGCCGACAGCCTCCAGCAGGTCGGGCGCGGCGGCCTTCAGGTCGAAATGCGGCACGGCGTGGCGATGGACGAGGATCGAGGCGATGGCTTCCTCTTGCGCGTGGCGGCGCATTTGCGGGTTGGGCGCGCCGTGGCGGTCGGGCTCGTCCGTCAGCAGGCGCGGATCGGCGCAGGCCGACTGCCAGTCGTCAAGAAAGGCAAAGGCCGCGCGACCGGGCCGATAGACCAGAATCCCGGAACTGACGAAAGCCGCGCGCCGCGCCTCGGTCGAATCGGCACCCAGCAGGACCAGGCAATCCTGCTTGATCAGGCTTTCCTGCGGGGTCGCGGCCAGCGCGCTGCCGTGGATCATGCCCTGCGGAACACGCGCACACAGATCGGCCAGCAGGCGCAGGCGGGCAGGCATCGCGGGCAGTCGGTCCGTCGCATGGCTTCCCGCATCATGCAGGATCACCATATCATCGGGCGCGACCCGTTCCAGCATCCGCCGCATCACAAAGGGCCGCCAGGCGCCAAAGCCCAGACGCGGCGCGTCCCGCGGGATATGAGGATGGGCCTGCCAGAAGCCATCGGCCTCCAATCGGTCGGCGCTGTAATGCAGCGCCTCGTCGGCTCCGGCCGCCAGCGCAGCGGTACAAAGTGCGGCGGCATTGCCCGCATAGGGCTCGGTCCGGTCCGACAGGACCACGAAATGGATACGGCCAGCGGCGGCAGAGGTCATCTTGTCCTTCCCTCGCGTGTCATCCGGTCCCGGGGCGTCAGGCCTTTTCCAGCTTGTGCCGACGCCGCTGATATTGCTTCTTGTCGGGGTGGTGCCGGATCGCGGCCTCCAGCACGGCCCGCGCGCGCTCGGCCTGGCCCGAGGCGATCAGCAGGTCGGTCTGCAGCAGCACCAGGGGCGGATGGTCAGAGGCCCATTGCAGCGCCCAGTCCAGAACCCGTATCGCGCCCTCGGTATCGCCGGTTTCAGCCTTCATGCTGGCCAGATCGAACTGGCGGCGCCATTGCATCGGCGACAGGTCCAGACCTGATTGCAACATGCGGATCGCATCCCCGATCCGACCCGCCTTGCGCGCCGCGTCCGCGGCCAGGAAGAACACCGAAGGAAAATGCAGCCGCCCCTCGTCCATCAGCGAACACAGCGTATCGGCGGCAGCCTCGGCATCGCCGGCACGAAACAGGAACAGCCCCTTGAGTGCGCGCAGCATCGAGACATGCGGCGCCAGGCCGATTGCGTGGTCCAACGCGGCCATCGCCTCGTCCGGGCGGCCCTGATGGTGGCGAAGCTCGGCCAGGCGCTTGTGGAACAGGGCGATATCGGGCCGTGCGGCGATGCTGGACAGGATCAGCCCCTCGGCCTGTTCCAGATTGCCCTCGCGCAGGGCGATCATGCCGGTAAAGCTGTCGAAATGCGGCTTCGGTTCGGGCGCCCAGCTGCGCCGCGCCAGGATCTTCAGGATGGTGCGGAAATGCCCGAACAACCGTTCCTTGTTGCGATGGTCCGAGCGCGTGAAATCCGGCCATTCCCAGACCGCGACCCGGCTGGCGGGCACCATGCCGTTGAATTGCAGCACCCCAGCCGAGATCGCCCCGGTATAGAAGCGCCTCGTGATGTCCACGACAGTCCGGTTCGGAAAGAGCGGCTCGACCACGGGATCGGTGGGCCAGAAGTTCGTGTCGTCGAAGTCTCCCTGCCGTCGCAAGAGGCCGGCCAAGGTGTTGATCTCGCCTTCGATCGGCTCGTGCCAGAAGGCCGAGACGATCTGGCGCAGCCCCTCGGCGCGCCGGCCCAGCACCAGCAGCGCAAGGCCGTGATACAACGCGACCTGCGCGAAACTGCGCTGGAACAGCACGAAGCCGCGATCCACGACCGGGCGCAGATCGCAGATTTCCTGAAACTGGCCCTCGTTGAACATCTCGCGAAACAGCAGGGCATGAACGAAGGCGATGTTCAGCCCGCGCTCGACATGGGCGCGCGCGATGCGGATGAACTCGGCCCGGCGGCCCGTCTCGACCAGATGGTTGCAGACATAGACCATATATTGCCCGATCTCGCCCTCATTGGCAAAGAACTCGGGCTGATCCTTCATCCGCGCGGCCAGCACATCCAGCGCGGCCAGACGTTCCGCGGGGGAAATATCGGCCTCCACGTCGCGGAACGCGCAGCCGCCGATCGTCCTGGCGGTCGAGGAAAAGGCCGAGGAGGGCGGCGCCACGATCAGATCGGACAGTGACATGGCAAACAGCTCCAGCGCGTCGCGCTGAACCGGGGTCAGGGCGCTGGTATCGGCGATGTCGGCAAAGGTCAGAAGGCCGGGGAACATGCGGGTGTAGCGGTCCAGCACGGCCTTGTTGTCGCTGAACAGCACCGTCCGCGTGCCCGAGCCTTCCAGATTGGCGCGGATATGCGTCTCGAAGAACTCGTCGGGGACGAACTTGTTGGGCCAGGCGCGGTTCATGGCGCGCATGTCGCTGGTCAGATCGCCCCGGCGGATGTGATAGGACACGGTCCGCCGGCCATCGTGCAGGCGGGCGCGCAGATCGTCCAGATGCTCTTGCAGGACCGGGTTCAGAGGCAGGCTGTCCACCACCTCGCGGAAGGTGGCCCTGACGGCCTCTTCGGATTCAAAGGGCATCCGCAGCACGTCAAAGGGCGGATCGAACAGGATATGCCTGCCGTCCCGCAGGAAATCCAGAAATGCCTCGGCCGAGTTGCTGGACATGATCGCGCCATGCGCCGTCGCCGCATCGCGCATCTGCTGATAGGTCTGCTTGTCGATGAAATGGTCGCGGACAAAGTCCTCGGAGAACAGTTCGGTCCCGTCGCCCATCCCGTCGCTGTCGCGCCAATGCACGACGAACGGCAGGCCATAGCTGCGCGCGAAACGCATCGTGTTCAGCAGCGCGATCAGCCGGCCCCCGAGACGGTCGGCACGGAATGCGATCAGCGTGCCCGTCGGTTGATCCATCAGGCTGCCCGGTGTTCCAGAAACCAGCGATAGGCGTCGGCGATCCCGTCCTCCAGCGCGATTTCGGGGCGCCAGCCCATCGCCATCAGCTTGTCCGACGACATCAACTTGCGCATCGTGCCGTCGGGCCTGGTCAGGTCGTTGGTGATGCGGCCCTTGAAACCCACCACGCGCGCGACCATCGCGGCCAGTTCCCCGATCGAGATGTCGCTGCCCGAGCCGACATTCAGATGCGACAGCATCGGCTGGGTATTCGCCTCGTAGGTGGCGCGGTCCAGATCGAACACGAACAGCGAGGCGCGCGCCATGTCGTCCACATGCAGGAATTCGCGGCGCGGCGTGCCGGTGCCCCACATCACGACCTCGTCGCGGCCCTCGCGCGCGGCCTCGTGAAAGCGGCGGATCAGGGCGGGCATCACATGGCTGTTTTCAGGGTCGAAATTGTCGCCCGGACCGTAAAGGTTGCAAGGCATGACCGACCGGTAATCCGTGCCGAATTGTCGGTTGTAGCTTTCGCACAGCTTGATCCCGGCGATCTTGGCAATGGCATAAGGCTCGTTCGTTGGTTCCAGGATGCCGGTCAGCAGCGCATCCTCGCGGATCGGCTGGGGCGCCTCGCGCGGGTAGATGCAGCTCGACCCCAGTTGCAGCAGGCGCGTCACCCCGACGGCATAAGCCTCGTGGATGACATTGCACTGGATCATCAGGTTCTTGTGGATGAAATCCGCCGGATAGGTGTTGTTGGCATGGATCCCGCCCACCTTGGCCGCCGCCAGGATCACCGCATCGGGCCGCTCGGCCTGCATGAAACGGCGCACGGCGGCCTGATCGGTCAGGTCAAGTTCGGCGCTGGTGCGGGTGATCAGCGTCAGATCCTCGCCCGAGGCGCGCCGCGCCTCGAGCTGGCGCAGGATCGCGCTGCCGACCATTCCGCGATGACCTGCGACAAAGATCCGGGTCATGGCGGGCCTCAGCTTTCGTGATAGATCGGCATGTCATAGCCGTGATTGCGCAGCAGCGCATGACGGCGGGCGGCCTTCAGATCCTCGGCCACCATCTCTTCGCACATCTGCTGCGTGGTGATCTCGGGAACCCAGCCCAGCTTCTCCCTGGCCTTGGTCGGATCGCCCAGCAGGGTCTCGACCTCGGTCGGGCGGTAATAGCGCGGGTCGATCCGCACGATCACGTCGCCCGCCTTCACGCCCGGCGCGTCATCGCCGGTGACGGATTCGACGATGCCGATTTCCTGTTCCCCCTGGCCCTCGAAGCGCAGGGTGATGCCCAGATGGGCGGCCGACCATTCGATGAACTGGCGCACGGAATACTGAACGCCCGTGGCGATCACGAAATCCTCGGGCTTGTCCTGTTGCAGCATCATCCACTGCATACGGACATAATCCCTGGCGTGGCCCCAGTCGCGCAGCGCGTCGATATTGCCCATGTAGAGACAATCCTCCAGTCCCTGGGCGATATTGGCCAGGCCGCGCGTGATCTTGCGGGTCACGAAGGTTTCGCCACGGCGGGGGGATTCGTGATTGAACAGGATGCCGTTGCAGCCATAGATCCCATAGGCCTCGCGGTAATTCACCGTGATCCAGTAGGCATACATCTTGGCCACCGCATAAGGCGATCGCGGATAGAAGGGCGTCGTCTCGCGCTGCGGGATTTCCTGGACCATCCCGTAAAGCTCCGAGGTCGAGGCCTGGTAGAACCGGGTCTTGTCCTCAAGTCCCAGGAAGCGGATGGCTTCCAGGATGCGCAGCGTGCCGATCGCGTCCACATTGGCGGTATATTCCGGCGTCGCGAAACTGACCGCCACATGCGATTGCGCACCAAGGTTATAGACCTCGTCCGGCTTGACATCGGCCATGATCCGCATGACCGAGGACGTGTCGCCCAGATCCCCGTAATGCAGGAACATCTGCGCGTTGTCGGCATGGGGATCCTGATAGATGTGGTCGATCCGCTGCGTGTTCAGCGAGGATGACCTGCGCTTGATCCCGTGGACTTCGTAGCCCTTTGCGATCAGGAATTCCGCGAGATAGGAGCCGTCCTGTCCGGTGATCCCCGTGATCAAGGCGCGTTTCGACATGCTTTCGTCCCTAGGTTAGACACTCTTTACCGCGGACCGGATCGGCTTGGCCTGCGCATCCCGGTTCTAGACGAGCGCAGAAGGCAAGACCATAGCCCTGTGCGCCGCTTCGATGTCAGTCGGTCGTCGGCCGGCAACCGCCCGGCTGGCCGCCCGCCGAACGGACAGGCGCCTGCGTTTCAGGCAAGGGACGGATGTCGCGCTCAAACGGCAGGGCTGCCACGTCGGGCCTCGGCGCGTTCCAGACGCGGCGAGATACGGCGCAGCGCGGCCAGAAGCGCCTCGGCAAAGGCTCCCGGCGCGAAGCTGCGATGGCCGGAATGGGCGACGACCAGATGCCTGAGATCGGCGCATTGCGCGGCCAGCGCCCTGATCCATGCCCGGAAGTCGCGGACCGCGCCCGGCCCCGGCGCAAGGGCCTGCGGCAAGGTCGGGTGCAGGAACAGCCGCGGCGGGGGC
The DNA here is from genome assembly GCF_019431455.1 of Paracoccus bogoriensis. Taxonomy (GTDB): domain Bacteria; phylum Pseudomonadota; class Alphaproteobacteria; order Rhodobacterales; family Rhodobacteraceae; genus Paracoccus; species Paracoccus bogoriensis. The sequence continues at coordinate 132,213 of NZ_JAHYSR010000002.1, read as the reverse complement.
AGAACCGCGCGCAGCAGGCGCGGCACCGGAACGAGGTTCAGCGTGTCGTCCACATGCAGCGTCCCGCTGGCCTTGTGCCAGGCCAGAACCGAGCCCGCATGGACATGCTCGGCAGCACAGACCAGGTCTATTCCGGCAGGCACCGACAGGATGATGTCATCGGAATAGCGCGCGGCAAGCGCCGCTGATTCGACCGGCGCATCGGCCCAGGGCAGGGCAGGCAGACGCTGATGGTGACGAACGGTCCCGTAAAGCGCGGCATCGGGAAAATCGCGGTGCATCGCCTCGCAGTGGAGGGTGTGGAACGGGTGCAGGTTCAGGATCGCCTCGACTGCCCGACCGCCATCGGTCAGGGCCATGACCCGCTCGCGCAGCGGGCCGGTCAGGCTGTAGCTGTCCAGCAACACGAAACGCCCCGAACCCAGCCGCACCAACGAGGCATGAGTGCCGACATTCACCAAGCCGGCCAGCCGGAAATTGCCCCGGATGTTCCAGAAACCCTTGCCCAGATCCAGCAATTCCTCGGCCATGCACCCATCCTTTCGGCTGCTGCGATCCCCTGCGGTCACACCATATCCCGCGATTGCGGCGAAACAGCGCGCGATGCGGACCAACGGCGCAAGGCCCGGGGCGTTCCCGGCTCTGCGTCAAAGACCCTGCGCCACCGCAAGACCCTTGGCGATGATCGGGCCGGTCGGACGACCGGTGGGCGAGCCGCCAAGTGGCTCCAGCGTGATCTCGTAGAGCTGGGCATCCATGGGGGGCGGCAGATCCGGCCCGCGCAGAACCGCAGCGCGCGCCCCGTCCAGAACCCCCAGCGAAACCGGCCCAAGATCCTGCGAGGGCAGGGTCCAGGCCTCGATACTGGTGCCCGGCGGCATCTCGACATCCGCGACAAAGCGGATCTGCGCGGTATCGTTGCCGTAATCCTCGATCACGGCGCGGGGCTGGCCTTGGTCGTCCAGAAGCACCGCCACGACGATGGGCTGGGGCGCGGGACGCTGCGCGCCGCCCAGCAGCCCAAGCGCGACCCCGATCACCAGCGCCGCCGCCAGACCTGCACGCCGCCGCCACGGTGCCCGGTTCAGGTTGGCCGCGCCCCCAGGTTCCGTCCCGGCCCAGGCGCCCGGCGCGGGGTCGCCCCCGGCTGCGACCTCGCGCAGCCGGGCGCGCAACCCTTCGGCGAACCCCTCGGGCAGGGGGGCGGGCTCGGCCGACAGGTCCAGCGGCAGAAGGCGGTCGTTCAGCAGCGCCACCTCGCCCGCCAGGGCCGGATCGCGCTGCATCAGCGTCTCGAACAGCGCAGCCTCGGTCGCAGACATCAGGCCCAGGGCGTAATCGCCCGCCAGCGCGGCCAGTTCGGCACGATCCGTCCCGTTCATGACAGACACTCCTTCAACGAGGCAAGGCCGCGCCTGATCCAGGACTTCGTCGTTCCCAGCGGCACGCCCTGCCGGGCCGAAATCTCGCCATGGCTGAAGCCCGCGACATGCGCCATCAGGATCGCGCGGCGGCTGTGGTCGTCCAGCGCCTGAAGGCAATCGCCCAAGCGGCCCGGCCCGGCCAGAAGGCGCCAGCCGTCGTCGGGAACCAGATCCTGCCGTGCCTCTTGCAGACGGGTCAGTTCTTCGGGCGGCAGGCTGGCCAGTCGCGATCCGTCGCGCAGGATCGTCAGGCAGCGGTTGCGCAGCACCGCATAGATCCAGCCACGTGCCGAACCCGCCCCGCCCGCCTGTTGCGCGGCCTTGCGCCAGATCAGCACCATCGCGTCCTGCAACGCCTCGTCCGCCAGATCGTCGCGTCCCAGCATCCGACGCGCCACGCCGCGCATCTGCGCGCCCTCGGTCGAAAGAATGCAGTCGATCCCGCGCGCCCGGCCCGCCGCGCAATCGGCCAGCGCCCTGGCCAGCACTCCATCTCGGTTCCCGTCGTGATCCTCCACGCGCGCCCCTTGTTCTGCCCCGGCGTCCTGTCCTGGGGCAGACTGGCCCAGGCAGGGCCAGTGGCGTAATCCTGCCCACGCGACGACTTTTGCGTTTTTTCTGCATCCGATCCGCGATGGTCAGCGTCTTTATGGGCAGGACGGCGATCCGCGCCGCCCGTCACGATCCGAAACAAGAGGAAATCACGATGTTTCGCATTGCTGCCTGTTCGACCACCGCGCTGGCCCTGTCGCTGTCGGCCGCCGCTGCTGCCCCTGCGATCGGCCTGGCGGGCGACCGCACGCTGGTGATGTTCGACACCTCGACCCTGCAAGTGACCGGCATGGTCGAGGTCGATGGCGTCAACCGCCTGCACGGGATCGACCTGCGTCCCGCGGATCAGACGCTGGTGGGCGTGACCGACGACAACCGGATTGTTACCATCGACCCGGCCAGCGGCGCGGTCAGCGAACTGTCCACGATGGACACGCCCCTGCCCGAAACCGACGCTCAGGTCGTGGTCGATTTCAACCCCGCCGCCGATCGGCTGCGGCTGATGACCGGCACCACCAACCACCGCGTGAATGTCGCTACCGGCGAAGTCACCGTGGATGGCGAGCTTGTCTTTGAAGCGGGCGACGCGAACGAGACCGAGACCGCGCAGGTCGTGGCCGCCGCTTATACGAACAGTTTCGGCACGCCCGATTCGACCGCGATGTTCGATGTGGATGCGGGTCTGGGCGCATTGTTGCAACAGACCTCGCCCAATGATGGCATCCTTGCCACGGTCGGCGCACTTGGCATCGAGAGCCCGGGCGATGTGATGGGCTTCGACATCCAGACGACCGAGGCGATGGAGAACACCGCCTGGCTGGTGACGAACAACACGCTCTATACCGTCGATCTGGAGACCGGCGCCGCCACCGAAGTCGGCGCGATCGAGGGCGCAGAGGCCCCGATCCGCGACCTCACCATCATGCCCGCCATGTGATCGACGGGCCACGCCTGCCGGGGGGTGCGGCGATCAGCCGCTCCCCCTTTCGATCCGCCCAGGACAGGATCGCCGCGCCATGACGCACCGGACCCGCACGGAATAGCGGTGGACAGCCGCACATCCAGCCCGCAACATGAATGGGACATTGTTCGTGTGTGCGGACGGAAACCATCATGATGCGGGAAGAATGCACATCTTGTCTTACGCCATGTCTTTCCCCGGTCGCACGACCGGCTTGACCGAAGAAAAGCGGGGGCGGCCATGACCGAAACGCTTTCGGACCGGCTGCGTTCACGACTGGAAAAGCGGCTGGCCGAAACCGCCGCAGGCTTTGGCGCGGCCTCTCCGGCCCTTGGCCGCGCGATGGAGGACGCAGCCCTGTCCTCGGGCAAGCGGTTCCGTGGCATGTTGCTGCTGATGGCGGCCGAGGCTGCGGGCGGGGCCTGCGATGCCTGTGTCGATGCGGCCGCGGCACTCGAGATCGTTCATGCGGCCTCGCTGGTGTTCGACGATCTGCCTTGCATGGACGATGCCCGCCTCAGACGCGGCAGGCCGGCCACCCATGTCGCGCATGGCGAAAGCCGCGCCGTTCTGGCCGGGATCGCGCTGATTACCGAAGCGATGCGCCTTCTGGCCACCGCGCGCGGGGCCGGTCCCGCCATTCAGGCGCGGTTGGTCGCCATCCTGTCCCATGCGCTTGGGCCGCTTGGGCTTTGCGCCGGGCAGGATCTGGATCTCAGCGCCGAAAAGACGCCTGACGGTGTGCAGCGCGAACAGGATCTCAAGACCGGGGTGCTGTTCATCGCCGGGCTCGAAATGCTGGCCGCGTTGAAGGGGATCGAACAGGACGAACTGGAGGCGATGATCGCCTTCGGTCGCCAATTGGGCCGGGTTTTCCAGTCCTATGACGATCTGCTGGATCTGCTGGGCGACAGCGCCTCGACCGGCAAGGATACCGGCCGTGACCGGCGCGAGGACGGCCCCGCGCGCGGCGTGCTGGCGGTCGCCGACCTTCAGGACGTGTCGCGCGGATACGAGGCGCGGCGGGCCGAACTGGACCGGATGCTGCGCGGCCGCCGCATTCACCATCCGGAAATCCAGGCCCTGCTGGCCCGCGTCCTGCCCCACCGGCTGAAGCGCCCGGCCTGAAATGGGCGCCTGGTCGCGCCCGTTAGTCGCGCCCGTGGGCGCGCGTCCACAGCCCGTCACGCCCCGGCTTGGCGCCGGGCAGACGTGACCGGGCGACATCCCAGCCACCGCGCAAGGCCAGCCCCGCCTTGGCCGCCCCCGAGGTGCGGATGCGCGCGCGATAGGCCTGCGGGCCGCCCTGCCGGATGCGCGTGCCGATCGCCCGGTAGATCCGCGCGGCCGAGGCGATGGACCAGGCGCAGCGCGGCGACAGGGCGCGCAGCCCCGCCATCGCCGAAGCGTAATAGGGTTCCGCCGCATCCAGCAGACGCAGGATGACGGCATAAAGCAGCTCGGACGGGATTTCTCCCTCGATCCGCGCGCCTGCCTCGTCCAGCCAGTCGGCAGGCAGATAGACGCGCCCGATCCGGGCATCGTCCATCACGTCGCGCGCGATGTTTGTCAACTGAAAGGCCAGCCCCAGATCGCAAGCCCGATCCAGCACTGCCTGATCGCGCACGCCCATGACCCGCGCCATCATCACGCCCACGACCCCCGCGACGTGGTAGGAATAATCCAACGTATCGGCCAGCGTGCGGTATTGCCGCGCCTCGACATCCATCGCGAAGCCCTGGATCAGGTCCAGCGGCCAGGCATCGGGGAAGTCGTGGCGGCGGGCGACGGCGCGCAGGGCCTCGAAGGGTGGCGACATGGGCCGGTCCTCATGCAACGCCGCCAGCGTGTCGGCCCGCAGCGCCTCAAGCCGTGCCGCAGGGTTGTCGGCCAGTTCCGGGCGGCTGCCCATCTCCTGCCCGTCGATCACGTCATCGGCGTAGCGGCACCAGGCATACAGCATCACCGTGTCGTCCCGGATACCGGCAGGCATCAGCCGCGCAGCCGCCGCGAAACTTTGCGAGCCCTGCGCGATGGCCTGCTGGCTGGCCGCGACGGTCTGGTTCATGCGGCACCCGCGCCCGGCATGGCGTCGCTTAGCATGACCTGCGCGGTGGCCTTGGCGCTGCCCACGACACCGGGGATGCCTGCGCCCGGATGCGTGCCCGCCCCCACCAGATAGAAGTTGCGGATCACCTTGTCGCGGTTATGCGGCCGGAACCAGGCCGATTGCGTCAGGATCGGCTCGACCGAAAAGGCGCTGCCATGATGGGCCGACAGCTCGGTCTGGAAATCGACCGGCGTGAAGATGCGAGTCGTCGTCAGGTTGGCGCGCAAATTGGGGATAAGCCGCTCTTCCAGGCTGGCCAGGATGCGGTCGGCATAAGCCGGGCCTTCCTTGGACCAGTCGATCTCGGCCCGGCCCAGATGCGGCACCGGGGCCAGGACGTAATGCGTGGACATGCCCGCAGGCGCCATGTCCGGGTCCGTCACCGAGGGCGAATGCAGATAGAGCGAGAAATCATCGGGCAGTTTCGGGCCCTTGAAGATCTCGTTCACCAATTCCTTGTAGCGCGGCCCGAACAGGATCGTGTGATGGGCCAGCCCCTGGGGCATCTCGCGCAGGCCGAAATGCAGCACGAACAGCGACATGGACCAGCGCTTGCGGTCCAGCGACCGCGCCTGTCCCTGCCCGCGCGACGTGTGGCCCAGAAGATCGCGGTAATTGTGCATCACGTCGCCGTTGCTGGCGACCATGTCGGCATCCAGGCGCCGGCGATCGGCCAGCGTGACGCCGGTGGCGCGGCTGCCCTCGGTTTCGATCCGGGCGACCTTGGCGTTCAGCATCACCTGCCCGCCCAGACGCTCGAACAGGGCGACCATGCCGGCGACCAGCCGGTTGGTGCCGCCCTTGGCGAACCAGACGCCGCCGCGCCGTTCCAGCGCATGGATCAGCGCATAGATCGAACTGGTGGCAAAGGGATTTCCGCCCACCAGCAGCGTGTGATAGGAAAAAGCCTGCCGCAAATAGGGATCCCTGATGAAACTGGCGACCTTGGAATGGACCGAGCGGTAAGCCTCCAGCCGCATCAGGGCCGGGGCGGCGCGCAGCATCTGACCCAGTTTCAGGAAGGGCACGGTGCCCAGCTTCACATAGCCTTCCTGATAGACCTCTTCGGAATAGGCGCGAAAGCGGCGATAGCCCTCAAGATCGTCGGGGTTGAAGCGCGCGATCTGTTCTTCCAGCCGGTCGGCCTCGTTCACATAATCAAAGACCTTTCCGCCCGGCCAGATCAGCCGGTAGAAGGGCGAGACCGGCACCAGCGTCACGTCGCGCGCCATGTCCTGCCCGCTCAGCGCCCAGAGTTCCTTCAGCGCGTCGGGATCGGTGATCACCGTGGGGCCTGCGTCGAAGATGTGGCCCTGATCGTTCCAGACATAGGCGCGCCCGCCCGGCTTGTCGCGGGCCTCGACCAGCGTCGTGGCGATGCCCGCCGATTGCAGGCGGATCGCCAGGGCAAGGCCGCCAAAGCCCGCACCAATCACGATGGCTTTCGTCATGTGTCACCTTTCAGCAGGGGTTTCTCGGGCAGGCATCTCAGCGCACGGCGGATCGGGATGGGCGGCTTGCCGGTCACGATCCGCAACCTGTCCGCCCAGGTCAGGCGGCCCGCATAGAACCGCTCGATCACAGGTTCGGGCAGGCAGTAGAAGCGTTGCAGCAGCCGGTAGCGTTCCGGGCCAGGGCAGCCCCGGAACAGCATCCGGTTCAGAAGCCGCAGGAAGCGGTCCTGATGCGCGCGGGCCAGCGCGAAATCGCGCACGGCGCGGCGCACGGCCCCGGTTTTCAGGTCGCTCTGGGCCGCGATCAGGTCGGCGACCTCGACCGCGACGGGCAACGAATAGCCAGTGACCGGGTGGAAGAACCCCGCCCGCAGGCCGACCGGAACCGGTCCCTCGGCCCGCTGGCGCCAGAAGCCCGCCGCGTCATGGGCCAGCGCGATGGGCAGGATGCCGCGTTCACGCCGGACCTCTCGCCCGGTCCAGCCCTGCGCCGCGGCGTAATCATGGGACGCGCGGGCCAGTTTGGCGTCCTGCAGGTCGGCGCCGTCGCTGTAGCGTGTGTCCTCGATCAGGATGCGGGTCGGGCTGAAGGGCAGCAGATAGATGAAGCGGTAGCCGTCGCGCTGCGGCACGGTCGCATCCATGATGACAGGGCGCTGCACGCCGTGGGGGGCGTCGCATTCGATCTCGATGCCGACGAACTTCTGGTAGCCCGTGACCAGATGCGGGCCGGGCTGCGCGCCGCGCCCGTCGATGATGCAGGGCGCCTCGAACCGGCGGCCATCCAGCAAAAGCGCATGGCCCGCGCCCAGGTCGGTGACGGTCGCGTCATGGATCACCTGCGCGCCCGCCTCGGCCACCAGCCGCGCCAGACCCGCCCCATCGATCGAGTTGTAGCCCGCCCTCAGACGCCGCGAATGGGCGGGGAAGCGGACCTCCTGATCGGGCCAGTCGCCGCGCTTGGCCGGGGCCAGCGCCTTGTGCCAGGCGGCCGGGATGTCGGGATCGTGGAACGACCAGGTATGCGCGTCCGAGGGGCCGGGCGCCGTGTCCAGCAACAGCACCGACAGGTCGGGCCGCGCCCGGCGCAGCGCCAGCGCGATGAGGCTGGAGGCCAGCCCTGCCCCGGCAAGGATGATGTCAGACTTCATGCGCGGCCCTCATTCGGCAGCCTCGTGGATGCGAGAACCGGCCAGCACCCCCTCGATCAGGTCGGCACCGCGCCGAACGCCGCCAGCCTTGCGCAGTTCCTGCTGCGCCCGCGACAGGCTGTCGCGCCAGCGCGGCGCGTCCAGCAATTGCAACAGCGCCTCGCGGATCGCGCCCGGCGCGGCGCGGGCGTCAAGGCGCAGGCCCAGGCCATGCGCCTCGATCCGGGCAGCGATACCGGGTTGCTCGAAGGCCAGCGGCATGGCCAGCATGGGCACGCCCGCCGCGGCGCTGTCCAGCATCGTGTTCATTCCGCCATGCATGACACAGGCCGCGGCACGTTCCAGCACCGCGCGCTGCGGCCACAAGGCGCGTGCCACAGGGCGGCCGGGCAGGGCCGCCACCTCGGCTTCGGTCAGCATCCCGGCATGGGCCAGGACCAGCGTCACCGGCAGATCGGCCGCCGCCGCGCAGATCGCGTGCAGCATCGGCAGCCTGCGCCCCGACAGCGTCCCCAGCGAGGCAAAGACCAGCGGCCGGCCCAAGCCGGTCAATTCCAACGGCAGCTCGCCATCGGGTTCCGCGTCGCGCAGCGGGCCAAGCCCCACCGATTGCGCGGGCCAGTTGCGCGGGAAATCCAGCGCGGGCACGATCTGGCGCAGGTCCAGCCGGTCGCTGATCCAGCCCCCCGCGCCCGGACGCGGCGCCAGCCCGTGACGGCGGCAGCCTGCCGCAAGGGCGCGCCGTTGCAGCAGCATCAGCGCCTCGGAGACCCGCCAGCCGCCCTGATTGCGCCGTCTTGCGCTGTCGCTGTCCTCATGCGGCCAGGGCAGGAAAGGCGGGGGCGCTGCGGCGTCGCCATCCAGCGGCAGACCCGCCGCCAGCGTGATCCAGGGAAGCCGCGCAGCCTCGGCGGCCAAGGCAAAGCCCGGCTCGGCCTGATCGGCCACGACCAGATCGGGGCGCAGCGCCTGCAAGGCCGCGGGGGCATGGCGGATCACACCGCGGGTCGCGCGGGCGGTGCGCCACAAGGTCAACGCCAGTCCGACCCCGCTCAGGTCGGGCTCGTCCCATGGCATCGCATGGACCGGCAGACCCTGCGCCAGAGGCGGCAGCCTGCGACTGCCCAGCAGCACACAATCATGGCCCCGTCGCGCCAGTTCGCGGGCCAGCGGGCCATGGGCGCCCAGATGGCCGCGCATGGCGGGCAGGCAGAAAACGATGCGGGCCATGCCCTCAGCGGTCCCGCGCCGGGGCTTTGCCCGCGTCGCGCTTCAGCGCGCCGCTCCGGCGCAACTGATCCTTCAGGCGATCCAGCGGCGGCGCATAGACGAAGCCGAAGCTGACGCAGCCGTCCCGGCCCTCGACCGCGTGATGCATCTTGTGCGCCTGATAGACGCGGCGCAGATAGCCCTTGCGCGGGATCGCCCGGAAGGGCCAGCGCTGATGCACAAGGCAATCATGCATCAGCAGATAGATCACGCCATAGACCGACATGCCGACGGCGACCCACCACAGCCAGCCTGAGGCCAGGATGAACAGCCCCGCCGTGATCGCGGCGAAGATCAGGCCATAGAGGTCGTTCTTCTCGAACCCGCCCCGATGGTCGCCATGTTCGTCATGGTGCGACTTGTGCCAGCCCCAGCCAAGCGGGCCGTGCATGATCCAGCGATGCACCGAATAGGCGACCAGCTCCATCGCGACGACGGTGGCCAGGACAATGGCCAGAGGGACAAGCCAGCTCATTCGGCACCCCTCTTGCGGGTCCGGGGCAGGCGCCACCAGGGGACATGCGGATACAGATGATGCTCATGGTGATAGCCGCCGAAGTGAAAGCAGCTGAGAAACGAAATCGGATCGCTCATCCGCGAGGATCGGGCGCGGTGTCGGTCCGGGAATGTCTCGGCCTCGCGCGGCATATGGGGCAGGTAGGTGCCGAAATAGAACAGCTGCATCGAGGCCAGAATCGACGGCACCGACCAGTAGGCGACATAGGGCCAACGCTCGCCCAGGACCACCGCATAGAGAAGGGTGGCCCCGCCCAGGAACAGCGCCTCGCGCAGGCCGAAATAGGTGCGGACGAATTTCAGATACCAGCCGACCGGTCCGCCATGGCCGAAGTCGGGGTCGTCATCGGTGCCGGCATGGCGGTGATGGGCCATGTGCTTGACGATCAGCTTGCGCCAGGAAAAACCCGCAAACAGCCACAGGACAAGCTGTCCGATCGCCGCGTTCAGGCGCGGGCGGCCCGGCGCCACGGCCCCGTGCATCGCGTCATGGGCGATGATGAACAGCCCGGTGGACAGCCAGGTCAGGCCCGCCAGCGCGGCCAGGGCCAGCAAGGGATGCGCCAGCGCGTCCAGGTGCCAGACCGCGGCGACATGCAGCGCCGCCCAGGCCGCGATCACGATGGCGGCCAGCGTCAGGCTGGTGCGGGCGTCGGTTCGTTGCGTGGGATGAGCGGTGGTCATGGGTTCGATCCTGCCTTACGCGCCAAGACTAGACCCCTGCCCGGCGCTTTGCCAGCCATCATCCTGTCGCAGCAATGTCGCATGGCGCAGCGCCGCCAGATCAGGCGAACCGGTGCAGAACATGGCGATCCGCAACTGGGCGATCACCTCGTCGAAATGGGCGACCAGCGCCTCGGCGCTGGTGCGGGCGGCGGCAAGGGCATGAGCGGCCTGCCCGGCCAGATCGGCACCCAGTCGGATCGCGCGCGCCACGTCCAGCCCGTGCCGCACCCCGCCCGAGGCGACCAGGACGCCCCCCGGCGCCATCACGGGCGCCACCTGCCGCAGCGCATCCGCCGTGGGGATGCCCCAATCGTGGAAGGGCGCGGCGATGCGGCGCAGGGCATCGGAACCGCGTTCGGCCTCGACCCGGGCCCAGCTTGTGCCGCCCAGCCCCGCCACGTCGATGATCGAGGCGCCCGCCTCGATCAGCCGCCGCGCGACGGGGGCGGAAAGTCCCGCGCCGACCTCCTTGACGCCAAGTGGCACGGGCAGCGCGCGGGCCAAGGCCTCGATCCGGGGCAGAAGGCCCGCGAAGTTGCGGTCGCCGCCGGGCTGGATGGCCTCTTGCAGCGGGTTCAGATGCAGGATCAGCGCATCGGCGCCGATCATCTCGACCGCGCGCAGGGCCTGATCGGGGCCAAAGCCATAATTCAACTGGACCGCGCCGATATTGCCCAGGATCGGGATGTCGGGCGCCCGGTCGCGCAAGTCGCGCCCCAGACCGCCCGCCGCGCCATCCTCGACCGCGATCCGCTGCGAGCCGACCGACAGCGCGATCCGCAGGTGCTGGCAGGCCTCGGCGATATGGGCGTTGATGCGCGCGGCCTCGGCCGGGCCGCCCGTCATGGCCGAGACCATCAGCGGCGCGCCAAGTCTCCGGCCCAGCAGCCGCGCCTCGGTGCGGATCTCGTCGAAATCCAGATCGGGCAAGGCCTCGTGCTGGAAATGCACCGCATCAAAGCCTGTGGCGCGGCTGTGTTGCAGGCCCCTGCCCTCGGCCACGATCTGGATATGCTGCGACTTGCGGCTGGTGATGTCGGTCATTCTGCGGCCCCTCTGCCAAGCCCCTGCCAAGACGGCCATCGCCGCCTCCGATGCAATGCGGCCAAGCGCCGCCTGTCGCGCCCTGGACCGCCAGCATAAGCCGCCGCGTGCGGGCCGCAAGCGTCAGCCCAGATAGGCGCGCAGGCCCCGCGGCGGGTTGTCCAGCAGCGGCCCGGTCGGGCGCGGGGAATGGACAAGGCCGTCCTCGATCAGCAGGGTCGTGGGCGCGAAAGCGCGAGCATCGGCAGGATCATGCGTGACCATCAGCACCGTCGCATCCCCCGCCACCTCGGCCAGCAGGGCCAGCATGTCGGCCTTCAGCGCCGGGCCAAGCGCGGCGAAGGGTTCGTCCAGCAACAGAACCGGGCGCGCACGCAGCAGGACGCGGGCCAGCGCCACGCGGCTTTGCTGCCCGCCCGACAGATCGCCCGGCCGCCTTGCGCCGGTTCCCCCCAGACCGACCCGGTCCAGCACCGCCTCGACCGCCATGCGCTGCGCGCGATCCAGCCGCAGGTCGGGGCGCAGGCCCATCCCCACATTCTGCGCCACAGTAAGATGCGGAAACAGGTTGTGGTGCTGAAACAGGGTCGAGACGGGTCTTTTCCCCGGCGCTATCGCGGTGATGTCCCAGCCCTGCCACAAGATCCGCCCTTGATCAGGCGCCAGATAGCCGCCGATCAGGGACAGAAACGTGGATTTCCCGGACCCCGAGGCGCCGATCACCGCATGGCGGCCCGGCGGCACGGTCAGATCGGCCCTCAGCGCGAAATCGCCCTGACGGATCAGGATATCGCGGAATTCAAGGCTCAAGCCGGCCTCCTTTGTCGAACAGCCAGAACAGCCCGAAACTGAGCGCCATCAGCAGAACCGAGGCCGCCGCCGCATCCGCCATCCGGTAGCTGTTCATCAGCTGGTAAAGCTTCAGCGGCAGGGTCGGCCGGTCACTGGCAAACAATGTGATCACACCCAGATCGCCCATCGACAGGGCCGCCGCAAGCCCCGCCGCAAAGCCAAGCGGGCGGCGCAGGCGCGGCATGGTCAGGTGGCGCAGCCGCGCCCATCCGCGCAGATCCAGCGAGGCCGCCAGCCGGTCATAATCGGCCCGCAGCGCCTGCGCCGCCGGGATCAGCGCGCGCAGCCCGAACGGCAGCGCCATCGCCGCATTCACAGCCACCGTCACGGGAAGCGCCATCTGCTGCGGAGTGACCGTGCCGCGCAACAGGATGAACAGCCCCGTCCCCAAGACCAGGGGCGAGGCGATCAGCGGCAGCATCCCCGCCACCTCGACCCACCGGGCGCGGCCTTGGGCAATGGTCAGCGCCAGCGCCAGGCAGGCGGCGACCGACAACAGCGCCGAGGCGACCGCCATGACAACGGATCGCAGCGCCGCGTCCCAGACCTCGGGCGGAAGGGCCGGGATGCGCGGCAGGCCATGCGTGATCACAGCGGCCATGGGCCAGAGCAGGAACCCCGCCGCCAGCGTGATCACAAGCACGTCCGCAACCAACGACCAGCCGCGCGGCGCGGGGATGGGCATGGCGCTGTCCATCCCCGCGCCAAAGCCCGCAGGCAGGGCGATGGCCCGCGCCGCCAGAAGCGCGGCGACACACAGCGCGATCTGCACCAGCCCAAGCGTTGCCGCCCGACCAAGGTCGAAATCGAAGCGGAAGGCCTGATAGATCGCCAGTTCGACCGTGGTGGCGCGCGGTCCCCCGCCAAGCGCAAGGGCGACGGTGAACGAGGTCAGGCAGACCAGGAACACCGAAAGCCAGACACCCGGCAAGGTCGCGCGCAGCATCGGGCGTTCCAGATGGCGCGCCATGTCGCGGGGCGCGAAATCCAGACTGGCGGCCAGGCGGAACCGTTCCGCCGGGATCGCCTGCCAGCCTTGCAGGATCAGCCGCACCGACAGGGGCAGGTTGAAGAAGACATGCGCCAGGATAACGCCCTGCCAGCCATAGATGCCGATCTCGGGCAGACCCAGGGCGCGCAGGGCCTCGTTCACGGCGCCGTTGCGGCCGAAGACGGCGATCAGCCCCATGATCGCCACGATCACCGGCAGGATGAAAGGCGCACCCAGCAGCGTGACCAGAAGCCCCCGCCCGCGAAAGCGCCGCCGCGCCAGCGCGCGGGCGACCGGGATCGCCAGCGCCGCCGACAGGCTGGCCGACAAGGCCGCCTGCCACAGCGTGAAGCGCACCGCACGCCAATCCCATTCGCTGAGCGCCCCCAGCCCGCCCGCGAACCATGCAACCGCCGCCAGCGTGCCGAGGATCGCGGCAGCCAGAGCCGCCGCGACCAGATGGCCTAGTTGAAGGCGCGCAGCCATTCGTCCAGCGCGGGCTGGCGCAGCGCCTCGGCCTCGTCCTCGGAATAGAACAGCGTCAGTTCGGGGCGCGGCAGATCGCGCATGACCTGGGGCCATTGATCCTGGGGCAGGGCGGCGGGCAGGGACCAGTTGGCCAGAGGGATCTTTGCCTGGAATTCGGGCGTCATGATCCAGTCCATGAAGGCTTGCGCCAGTTCAGGCTGATCGGTGCCGGCCAACTGACCCGCGACCTCGGTCATGAAGTAGTGCCCTTCCGGGAAGATCGCGGCCTTCTTCGTCGGGTCATCCTCGGCCGCGATGTGATAGGCGGGCGAGGTCGTGTAGGACAGCACCATATCGGCCTCGCCGCTTGTGAACATGCCATAGCTTTCCGACCAGCCGCGCGTGACCGTCAGCACCTTGGGCGCCAGCCGGGCCCAGGCCTCGGGCGCCTCATCGCCATAGATGTGCTTGACCCAGAACAGCAGCGCCAGCCCGGAAATCGAGCTTCGCGGATCCTGGATGACGATGCGGATATCCTCGGCCTCCAGCAGCTCGGCAAAGCTGGCGGGCGGGTTTGCCAGCCGCGTTTCGTCATAGACAAAGGCCGTCTCGCCCCAGTTATAGGGCAGAAAGATCGGGTCGTCCCATGCGATCGGCAGCGACATGTCGGACGTGTCCTGCCCATGCGGCGCGAACAGGCCGGATGCGCGGGCGCGAGCCAGCACGTCGGTATTCAGGCCAAAGACCACATCGGCCTGGGTGCCTTCGCCCTCCATCAGCAGACGGGGCAGGATGTCGCCGGTCACAAAGCGTAATTCGCAGTCGCAAAAAGCCTCGAAGCCGGACTTGATCGCCGGGCCGGGGCCCCATTCGCTGGCGATGTAATCCTCGGCATAGACGGTCAGGACGCGGTCTTGTGCCGCAACAGGCGTGGTCATCAGCAACAGGGCAAGGGCGGTTCGCATCGGCGCCTCCTTTCAGATGGGGTTTCGGATGAAAGGGGCGCGTGACCTTCCCTCCGCCGGTTTTAACCGGATCAGGTTCAACGGGTCCGCTGTCGCGTCTCAGCCAGAAAGGCGCCCCGAGGTGGCCCCGAATGTAGAGGTTTCGCGCCCGCGCGCAAGGCGCTAGAACGCAGGCCATGGTGAAGGACATGACCGATCAGCCCACGCCCATGATGGCGCAATATCTTGCGATCCGCGAGGCCAATCCCGGTGCGCTGCTGTTCTATCGCATGGGCGATTTCTACGAGATGTTCTTTGACGACGCGGTGGCTGCCGCGGCCGCGCTGGACATCGCGCTGACGAAACGCGGCACCCATCTGGGGGAACCCATCCCGATGTGCGGCGTGCCGGTTCATGCCGCCGAATCCTATCTGCTGACGCTGATCCGCAAGGGGTTCCGCGTGGCCATCGCCGAACAGATGGAAGACCCTGCCGAGGCCAGAAAGCGCGGGTCGAAGTCCGTCGTGGCGCGCGACGTGGTGCGGCTGGTGACGCCGGGCACGCTGACCGAGGAATCGCTGTTGGAGGCGCGGCGGCACAATTACCTGGCGGCCTTCGTGGTGGTCCGCGACGAGGGCGCGCTGGCCTGGGTCGATATCTCGACCGGGAGTTTTTCGGTGATGGACTGCCCTCTGACGCGCCTTGCCCCAGAGTTGGCGCGGCTTGCGCCCCGCGAGGTGCTGGCCTGCGACACTGGCCTGGCGGATCTGATCGCAGACGCAGGCGCGGTGATGACCGACCTGCATGTCTCGGCCTTCGACAGCAATGCAGGGGCGCGTCGCCTTTGCGCCTTGTATGGCGTCGAGACGCTGGACGGTTTCGGCAGCTTTGGCCGCGCCGAGCTGGCCGCGATGGGCGCCATCGTCGATTATCTCGAGATGACGCAGAAGGGTCGCCTGCCCTTGCTGCGCCCGCCCGCGCGCGAACGAGCAGGCGGCGCGATGCAGATCGACGCGGCGACCCGGCGCAATCTGGAACTGACCCAGGCCCTTTCGGGTGGGCGCGAGGGCTCGCTGCTGGCGGCGATCGACCGCACGGTGACGGCTGCGGGCGCGCGCCTGCTGGAACGGCGGATCAGCGCGCCGTCGCGCGATCTGGCGCTGATCGCGGCCCGGCACGATGCGGTGGCGGCCTTGGCCGAGGATGCGCGGCTGCTTTCGGATCTGCGCGCGGCGCTGGCCCGCGTGCCCGACATGGACCGCGCGCTGTCCCGGCTGGCGCTGGACCGCGGGGGCCCGCGCGATCTGGCCGCGATCCGCAACGGGCTGGCTCAGGCTGCGGCCATTGCCGCGCGCCTGCCGGGCGATGCGCCCTCTCTGCTGGCCGAGGCCGCCCGCGACCTGGTCGGGCATGACGATCTGGTGGGGCTGCTGGATCGGGCGCTGGTGGCCGAGCCGCCGATTCTGGCGCGCGACGGCGGCTTTGTGGCCGAGGGGTTCGATACCGAACTGGATCAGACCCGGCGTCTGCGCGACGAGGGGCGCGGCGTCATCGCCGGGATGCAGGCCGATTACGCGGCGCTGGCCGGCGTGCCCAGCCTGAAGATCAGGCACAACAACGTGCTGGGCTATTTCATCGAGACCACCGCGACCCATGCCGAACGCATGATGGCCCCGCCGCTGAATCAGACCTTCATCCACCGCCAGACCACCGCGAACCAGATCCGCTTTACCACGGTCGAACTGAGCGAGCTTGAGACCCGTATCCTGAACGCCCGCGACCGCGCGCTGGAAATCGAGCGCGACATCTTCGGCCGCCTGCGCGGCGCGATCCTTGATCGGGCGGCACGGATCGGACAGGCGGCCCGTGCCCTGGCCGAGATCGACCTGGCCTGCGCCTTTGCCGATCTGGCGTCGGGCGAAGGCTGGGTGCGGCCGCGCGTCGATGACAGCCGCGCCTTCGTGATCGAAGGCGGCCGTCACCCGGTCGTGGAACGCGCGCTGCGCCGAAAGGCGGAAAGCTTCGTCGCCAATGATTGCGACCTGACCAGGGGGACGACTCCCGCGATCTGGCTGCTGACCGGGCCCAATATGGCGGGCAAATCGACCTTTCTGCGGCAGAACGCGCTGATCGCGGTGCTGGCGCAGGCCGGGGCCTTTGTTCCCGCACGCGCGGCGCATATCGGGCTGGTCAGCCAGCTGTTCAGCCGCGTGGGCGCCGCCGATGATCTGGCGCGGGGGCGGTCCACCTTCATGGTCGAGATGGTCGAGACCGCCGCGATCCTGAATCAGGCCGATGACCGCGCGCTGGTGATCCTGGACGAAATCGGGCGCGGCACCTCGACTTGGGACGGGCTGTCGATTGCCTGGGCAGTGATGGAGCATCTGCACGCGGTCAATCGCTGTCGCGCGCTGTTTGCCACGCATTATCACGAGATGACGGCCCTGTCGGCCAAGCTGGACGGCGTCGAGAACGCCACGGTTGCCGTGCGGGAATGGGAGGGCGAAGTGATCTTCCTGCACGAAGTCCGCAAGGGCGCAGCCGATCGCAGCTATGGGGTGCAGGTCGCGCGGCTGGCGGGCCTGCCCGCATCGGTCGTGGATCGCGCCCGCACCATTCTGGACGCGCTGGAAAAGGGCCAGCATCAATCGGCGCGACCCATGGCGCTGATCGACGATCTGCCGCTGTTCCGCGCCGCCCCGCCGCCCGCGCGGCAGCCTCGCCCGCTGGATGACCGGCTGCGCGCCATCCATCCCGACGCCCTGTCCCCGCGCGAGGCGCTGGACCTGATCTATGAATTGAAAGCCCTGTCCGAGGAGACGCGACCATGAGCTACAACACCTTCGGCCGCGAGTTCCGCTTTACCACCTGGGGCGAAAGCCACGGCCCCGCCTTGGGCGCGACCGTGGACGGCGTGCCGCCCGGCGTGCCGCTGACCGAGGCGTATATCCAGCGTTTCATGGACCGCCGCCGCCCCGGCACCAGCAAACACACCACGCAGCGGCGCGAGCCCGATCAGGTGCGCATCCTGTCCGGCGTCTTCGAAGGCGTCACCACCGGCACCGCGATCCAGCTGATGATCGAGAATACCGACCAGCGGTCCAAGGATTACGGCGACATCGCCACCAGCTTTCGCCCCGGCCATGCCGACATCACCTATCACCTGAAATACGGGGTCCGCGATTATCGGGGCGGGGGCCGGTCCTCGGCGCGCGAAACCGCGGCGCGGGTCGCGGCGGGGGCGGTGGCGCAGGCGGTGCTGGCGCGGCTGGTCCCCGACCTGAGGATCACCGGCTATATGGTGCAGATGGGGGCGATGCATCTGGACCGCAGCCGCCTGGACCTGAGCGCGGTGAACGACAATCCTTTCTTTCTGCCCGACGCAGGCGCGGTTCAGGCCTGGTCGGATTACCTGGACGGCATCCGCAAGGATCAGAACAGCGTCGGCGCGGCCATCGAGGTTCTGGTGCAAGGCTGCCCGCCAGGTCTTGGCGCGCCGATCTATGCGAAGCTGGACACCGATCTGGCTGCCGCGATGATGTCGATCAATGCCGTCAAGGCGGTCGAGATCGGCGAGGGCATGGCATCCGCCGCCCTGACCGGCGTGGACAATGCCGACGAGATCCGCATGGGGCCGGATGGGCCCGTGTTCCTGTCGAATCATGCGGGCGGCATCCTGGGCGGGATCTCGACCGGGCAGGACATCCTGGTGCGCTTTGCGATCAAGCCGACCAGTTCGATCACCACGCCGCGCCGGTCCATCAATATGCGCGGCGAAGAGATCGAGGTCATCACCAAGGGCCGCCACGACCCCTGCGTCGGCATCCGCGCCGTGCCCGTGGCCGAGGCGATGGCGGCCTGCGTCATCCTGGACCACCTGTTGATGGACCGGGCGCAGACCGGGGGCCTGCGCGGTCAGATCGGCTGATTGGCCAGAAATGCCTCGACCTCGGCGCGGCTGGGGATGGCGTCGCCCGCCCCCGGCCGCGTGACCTTCAGCGCCGCCGCACCCGAGGCCAGGCGCAGGGCCTGCGCCACATCCAGACCCTGATCCAGCCCGGCGGCGAAATAACCCGCAAAGGTGTCGCCCGCGCCGGTCGTGTCCACCGGATCGACGCGGAAAGCGGGCTGATGATGCACCGCACCCGTCCGCAGGTCACGATATTCAGCCCCTTTCGCCCCCTTGGTAATCAGCATGGCCTCGACGCCTGGCCCCTGGGGCATCGCGGCGGCCAGCTGCGCGGCCTCGCCTTCGTTCATGGCCAAGATCGTGACATGGGGCAGCACCGCGCAAACGGCGGCCAGGTCGAAGGGAGCCGCCGAATAGATCACGCGCGCCCCCCGAGCCTTTGCTGCACAGGCGGCTTCGGGCTGGGCGCTGGTCTCGTTTTGCAGCAGCAGCAGATCGCCAGGGGCAATCCCCGCCAGATCGCGGGTCAGGCGCGCCTCGTCGATGGCGCGGTTGGCGCCGGGGTGAATGACGATGGCGTTCTCGGCTTCGGCATCAAGCAGGATGATGGCATGACCCGTGGCCTGCTTGGGCAAGCGCTGGATCGCGCCCGTGCGGATCCCGGCTGCATCCAGGCGCGCCACAACCCAGTCATCGCCCGCCCCCATGGCGCCCAGATGATGCGTGACCGAGCCCGCCCGCGCCGCCGCGACAGACTGGTTTGCGCCCTTGCCCCCAAGACCCAGTCCGTAGCCGTGCGCCGCCAGTGTCTCGCCAGGCTGCGGCAGATGCGGCAAGCGATAGACGTGGTCGATATTGATCGACCCCAGATTCCAGATCGCCATGTTCCCCTCCTTACGACCGACGCTCATGTGAAGCCGCCGCACGCGGCTTGTCCAGAAACGCAAAACGCGCCCCGAAAGGGGCGCGCTCCTGGCTGTTCGCGACGATCAATGCTTCGGCTTGTTCTTGTGCGGCGCCCAGAGACGCTTGTTGGTCAGATACAGCAGCACCGTCAACAGAATCAGGAACAGAACCGACACAAGCCCGACCTGCTTGCGTTCCATCATCTTGGGTTCGGCAGTCCACATCAGGAAGGCCGCAACATCCAGCGACATCTGCTCGACCGTGGCCGGCGTGCCGTCCTCATAGGTCACGCGGTCATCCGACAGCGGGGGCGCCATGCTGATCCATCCGCCCGGAAACGCGGTGTTGCCATAATACAGCGTGCCCGCCTCTTCCTTCTCCTGTCCGGTATAGCCCGTCAGAAGCGAATAGATGTATTCCGGGCCGCCGATGCCGCGCACAAGCTGATTGATCCCGGTGCCATAGGGACCGTGAAAGCCCGCACGCGCCTTGGCCATCACCGAGAGATCCGGGCCCATGCCCGCACCCTCGATACTGGGGAAGTGGTCGGTAGGGACGCGCGGACGCTCTTCGCCCAAGGCAGGGTCGAAGATCGGCAGCAACTCGGCTGCATAGGCACGAACCTGGTTTTCAGGCAGGCCGGGGCCGTTCCGGTCCGACAAGGTGCGGATCGGAACGAATTCCAGGCCGTGGCAGGCGGCACAGACCTCGGTATAGACCTGAAGGCCACGCTGAAGCTGGAACTGGTCAAAGCGGCCGAACGGGCCCTCGAAGCTGAAGGCAACATCCTCGGTATGGCCGTAATAGCTGCCGCCGCCATAGGGATCGACCGCTTCCTCGTCGGCGCCCGGATCGAGGGCTTCCTCGATACCGGTTTCCAGACGGGCATGATCCTCGACGGCGGGCACCGCCTCGGTCGTCTCAACGGGAACAACGGATTCCCCGCCCGCAGACAGGCCGACCGCATCGGCCCCGGCTGCGGCTTCGTCGATGGGCGCTTCTTCCTCTGCAGCCGCGTCTGCCGCCGCGTCCTCAGCAGGGGCTTCGGTCGCCTCTGCCTCGGCCGTGGGGGCTTCGGTCGTCTCGGGTGAGGCGACGAAGTTCGTGCCTCCGGCCCCCATGGCGGGGGCATCGGCCGGGGCCGTCATCGGAACGGTCGTGCTGTCCTGCGCCCAAGCCAGCCCGCCGGCAGAGATCGTCAGCGCCAGAGCCGCCGTGAGCGTCTTTGTTCTCAGGGTCATTCCTAGGCTCTCCTTATTCGGCCGGTGTCGCCTTGGCGCCGTAATGCGCGTTGAAGTCTTCCTCGATCGTGGCCGGGACGGGATCGGGTTTCTCGATCACGCCAAGCAATGGCAGGATCACGAGGAAAAAGGCGAACCAGTAGGCCGACCCGACCAGCGCGATGTAGGGATAGATCCCCTCGGCCGGCATGGCGCCGACCCACATCAGCAACATGAAGTCCGCGGCCAGCAGCCAGAACCACCATTTGAACATCGGGCGATAGCGGCCCGAGCGGACCCGCGACGTGTCCAGCCAGGGCGCAAGCGCCAGGACCAGAATCGCGCCGAACATCGCCAACACGCCGAAGAACTTGGCGTCAACGATGCCGAAGGTGAGGAACTGGACCAGCTGCACCAGCCAGACATCGCCGTCGAAGGCGCGCAGGATGGCGTAGAAGGGCAGGAAATACCATTCCGGCACGATATGGGCCGGCGTCACCATCGGGTTGGCGGGAATGTAGTTGTCGGCATGGCCCAGATAGTTCGGCATGAAGCCGACGATGGCGAAGAAAACGACCAGGATCAGCGCCAGGGCGAACAGATCCTTGATCACGAAATAGGGCCAGAAGGGCAGTGTGTCGCGCGCGGCCTCTTCCTTGCTGGACCGGCGCACCTCGACCCCGGTGGGGTTGTTGTTGCCGGTCGTGTGGAAGGCCCAGATATGCACGATCACCAGGCCCAGGATCACGAAGGGCAACAGATAATGCAGCGAGAAGAACCGGTTAAGCGTCGCATTATCGACCGCCGGTCCGCCCAGAAGCCAGGTCTGGATAGCCTCGCCCACGCCGGGAATGGCGCCGAAGAGGCCGGTGATCACGGTCGCGCCCCAGAAGGACATCTGACCCCAGGGCAGCACGTAGCCCATGAAGGCCGTGGCCATCATCAGCAGGTAAATCAACATGCCGATGATCCAGGTCACTTCGCGCGGGGCCTTGTAGCTGCCGTAATAGAGGCCCCGGAAGATGTGCAGATACACCGCCACGAAGAACAGCGAAGCGCCGTTCGCGTGCAGATAGCGCAGCATGTAGCCGCCATTCACGTTGCGCATGATGTGCTCGACGCTGGCGAAGGCCAGATCGACATGCGGCGTGTAATGCATCACCAGCACGATGCCGGTAACGATCTGAAGCACAAGGCAGAACACAAGGACGATGCCCCAGATCCACATCCAGTTCAGGTTCTTGGGCGTGGGAATCATCAGGGTGTCGTAAAGCAGCCCCGCCACCGGAAGGCGGCGGTGCAGCCAGCGCTCGAACCCGGACTTGGGTTCGTAATGATCGTGCGGAATTCCGGCCATCGGTCCCCCCTCAGCCCAGCTGGATGGTGGTGTCGTTCAGGAACGACGCCACGGGAATGTGCATGTTTTGCGGCGCGGGACCGCGACGGATGCGCCCGGCCGTGTCGTAGTGGCTGCCGTGGCAGGGACAGAACCAGCCGCCGAAATCGCCCGCGCCGTCACCGATCGGGACGCAGCCCAGATGGGTGCAGACGCCGATCTGGACCAGCCATTCGCCTTCGGCATCAAGCGTCCGGTTCTGGTCGATCGCAGGCTCGTTGTCGCCAATATTCGGGTTCTGCGCGTTCTGGTCCATCAGTTCGTTCAACTGCACTGCGCGCGCCGCCTCGATCTCGGCGGGGGTGCGGCGGCGGATGAACACGGGCTTGCCCAGAAACAGCACGGTGATCTGCGAACCCGGAGCGACGCCGCTGACATCGACCTGGATCGAGGCAAGCGCCTGCACATCGGCCGACGGGTTCATCTGATTCACAAGCGTCCAGGCGGCGGCACCGGCGGCCACCGTGCCTGCGCCCGCCGTGGCATAATAGAGGAAATCCCTCCGGGTGCCTACGTGGTCATCTGCGTGGGACACGGGTCATACTCCAATTCGGGCCTCAAATCTTGGCCGATACGACATTCCGGGCCGCGTCCGAACGCAGCCTTCGCGCAGGCGGTTCTAGCGTTCAAATCCGTGTCAGTCCAGATGATAAGCCCGCAAGCGGCGTCGCAAATCGCCGCATCCGCTGGACCGTCGGCCATCGCCTGCGTCCAGGATGCAACGTGCTGTCGCAGCCATCTTGCCGGCTCGGCCAGGGTGACAGGTGGCTCGCCTCAGAGCAACCCCTCCGAACGAAAGCTCAGTTCGCGCGACTTGCCGATGATCAGATGGTCGTGGACGGTGATTCCCATGCTTTCGGCCGCCTGAGCGATGCGGGCGGTCATGGCGATGTCGGCATCCGAGGGTGTGGGATCACCTGAGGGATGATTGTGCACAAGGATCAGCGCCGAAGCATTCAATTCCAGCGCACGTCGGATCACCTCTCGCGGATAGACGGGGACATGATCGACCGTGCCGCGCGCCTGTGCTTCGTCGGCAATCAGGATGTTCTTTCGGTCCAGGAACAGGACGCGGAATTCCTCGATCTCGCCATGCGCCATGGCGGTATGACAATAGTCCAGAAGCGCTTGCCAACCGGACAGGACCGGACGGTGCATCACCCGGGCGCGCGCCATTCGTTGCGCCGCGGCCTCGACGATCTTCAATTCGGTGACGACTGCGGGACCGACGCCATCGACCTGTTGCAGGCGCGCCGGAGGAGCGGTAACGACGCGGTTGAAATCGCCGAAAACCTCGATCAGGCGACGGGCAAGGGGCTTTACATCCTGTCGCGGAATGGCCCGGAACAGGACAAGTTCAAGCATCTCGTAATCCGGCAGCGCGGCAGCCCCGCCCACCATGAAGCGTTCGCGCAGCCGTGCCCGGTGATCGGCCAGATACGAGGGCGGGCGCCTGCCCCCGGTCGGGGGCCGCGCCACGTCATCGGGGGCTGGCGCGAAAAGGGGCAGGGGCATTTCAGCGAAGGCGCGATTCTGGTCCATGCCGCAAGCATGGCAGAAAGACCGTAAAGAAATCGCTAACGCCTAACGGGTCATGCCTTCCCAGAAATGCCGGACCTTGTCGAAGAAGCCCTCGGATTGAGGGCTGTTACCGCCGGAACCGGCGGCCTCGAACTCGCGCAGCAGCTCCTTCTGGCGCGGCGACAGGTTCACCGGCGTCTCGACCGTCAGCTCGATCAGCATGTCGCCGAAATCGCCGCCCGCGCCGGGACCGTGGCGCAAGGGTGGCATCCCCTTGCCGCGCAGGCGCATCTGACGGCCCGACTGGCTGCCCGCAGGCACCTTGACCCGAGCCCGGCCTCCGTCGATGGTCGGCACCTCGACCTCGCCGCCAAGCGCGGCGGTCGCCATGCTGACCGGAACCTGACAGGCCAGCATCTTGCCCTCGCGCAGGAAAATCTCGTGCTGGGCCACCTCGACGAAAATATAGAGATCGCCCGAAGGCCCACCGCGCAGACCGGCCTCGCCCTCGCCGGCCAGGCGGATGCGCGTGCCTGTCTCGACGCCGGCAGGGATGTTCACCGACAGCGTGCGTTCGCGTTCCACCCGGCCCGCCCCGTGGCAGGCCTTGCAGGGGTTCTTGACGATCTGCCCCGCACCGCCGCAGGTCGGGCAGGTGCGTTCCACGGTAAAGAAACCCTGCTGCGCCCGGACCTTGCCCATGCCCGCGCAGGTAGGGCAGACGGCGGGTTGGGACGCGCCCTCGGCCCCGGTGCCTTGACATTCCTCGCAGATGACCGAGCCTCGAACGGTGATGACCTTCTGAACGCCGCGATAGGCCTCTTCCAGCGTGACACGCAGATTGTAGCGCAGATCCTGGCCGCGTTGGGCACGCGACCGCCCGCCGCCGCCGCGGCGGCCCATCATGTCGCCGAAAAGATCCTCGAACACATCCGCGAAAGCCGCACCGAAATCGCCCGGATGGCCGCCGCGCGCGCTACCGAATCCACCGCCGCCACCCTCGAAGGCCGCGTGGCCGAAGCGGTCATAGGCGGCCCTCTTCTGATCGTCCTTGAGGCAATCATAGGCCTCGTTCACCTCCTTGAACCGGGCCTCGGCTGTGGCGTCGTCCTTGTTGCGGTCGGGATGCAGCTCCTTGGCCTTGCGGCGATAGGCTTTCTTGATCTCGTCCGCCGAGGCGCCGCGGCTGATCCCGAGCACCTCGTAGTAGCAACGCTTGCTCATCTGTCGTCCTGTTCAGCAATCCCCAACGAACAAGCCGGCCCGCTGATGCGCGGGCCGGCCCTTCTCGGGTTCGCGGCCCGGATCAGCCGCGCTTCTTGTCTTTGCCCAGATCCTCGAAATCGGCGTCCACGATGTCATCGTCCACGCTGCGCGGATTGTCACCTTTATCGTCAGAGCCGTCCTCGGCGCCCTGCTGCGCCTTGTAGATCGCCTCGCCAAGACGCATCGAGGCGTCCATCACGTTCTGGATGCCCGAGCGGATCTTGCCGGCATCGTCGGACTTGACCGCTTCCTCCAGCGCACCGAGCGCCAGTTCGATCGCCTCGACGGTCGAACCATCGACCTTGTCGCCATGCTCTTCCAGCGACTTGCGGGTCGAATGGATCAGGCTTTCGGCCTGGTTCCTGACCTCGACCAGTTCACGGCGGGATCGGTCGGCCTCGGCATTCTGCTCGGCATCCTTGATCATCCGCTCGATCTCTTCGTCGGTAAGACCGCCCGAGGCCTGGATGGTGATCTTCTGCTCCTTGCCGGTGCCCTTGTCCTTGGCGCTGACCGAAACGATGCCGTTGGCGTCGATGTCGAAGGTCACCTCGATCTGAGGCATACCACGCGGCGCGGGCGGGATGTTTTCCAGGTTGAACTGGCCCAGCAACTTGTTGTCTGCGGCCATCTCGCGCTCACCTTGGAAAACGCGGATCGTCACCGCGTTCTGGTTATCCTCGGCGGTCGAGAAGATCTGCGACTTCTTGGTCGGGATCGTGGTGTTGCGGTCGATCAGGCGGGTAAAGACCCCACCAAGCGTTTCGATCCCCAGCGACAGCGGCGTCACATCCAGCAGCACGACATCCTTCACGTCACCCTGCAACACGCCAGCCTGGATCGCCGCGCCAAGCGCCACGACCTCGTCGGGGTTCACGCCCTTGTGCGGCTCCTTGCCGAAAAACTCGGTCACTTCCTGCACAACCTTGGGCATCCGGGTCATGCCGCCGACCAGAACGACCTCGTCGATGTCGGATTTCGAGCAGCCGGCATCCTTCAGCGCCTCTTGCACGGGCTTCATGGTGCGCTTGATCAGGTCGGCCACCAGGCTTTCCAGCTTGGCGCGGGTCAGCTTGACAACAAGGTGCAGCGGGGTGCCGCTGTTCTTGTCCATGCTGATGAAGGGCTGGTTGATCTCGGTCTGGGTGGACGAGGACAGTTCGATCTTGGCCTTTTCGGCCGCTTCCTTCAGGCGCTGCAGCGCCATCTTGTCGCCGGTCAGATCGACGCCATGCTCTTTCTTGAACTCCTCGGCCAGGTAATTGACGATGCGCATGTCGAAGTCCTCGCCGCCGAGGAACGTGTCCCCGTTGGTCGATTTCACCTCGAACAGGCCGTCGTCGATTTCCAGGATGGTGATGTCGAAGGTGCCGCCGCCAAGGTCATAAACGGCGATGGTCTTGCTGTCCTTCTTGTCCAGGCCATAGGCCAGCGCGGCGGCCGTCGGCTCGTTGATGATTCGCAGCACTTCGAGGCCCGCGATCTTGCCCGCGTCCTTGGTGGCCTGACGCTGCGCATCGTTGAAATAGGCCGGAACGGTGATGACCGCCTGGGTGACGGGCTCGCCCAGATAGCTTTCGGCGGTTTCCTTCATCTTTTGCAGGATCATCGCGCTGACCTGCGCGGGCGAGAACTTCTCGCCCTTCACCTCGACCCAGGCGTCGCCATTGCCGCCATCGACAATGGCGTAGGGGACGAGCTTCTTGTCCTTTTCGACGGCTTCATCGTCGATCCGGCGGCCGATCAGGCGCTTGACCGCAAAGATCGTATTGGCGGGGTTCGTGACCGCCTGACGCTTGGCGGGCTGGCCGACCAGACGCTCGTTATCCGTAAAGCCCACGATCGAGGGCGTGGTGCGGGCGCCTTCGCTGTTCTCGATGACCTTGGGCTGGCTGCCGTCCATGATCGCGACGCAGCTGTTCGTGGTGCCGAGGTCGATGCCGATGACTTTGGACATAGTTCTTAACCTTTCTTGCGGCGATGTTCAGGCTTCGGGTCCGTTGCGGCCCCCAAGGCCCGATCCCTTGATTTGGTCCCGGCTCTGCCGGAATGGCTTCGCGGCTGTATATAGGGATGGATTTCAGGCCCGCAAGCAGCGGCGAGTCCGCTTGTTACTGCATCGCGCCCCAGCTGGCGGATTCGTACTTGCGGGTGGTGAAGTTGATCAGCAGGCCGATCATCAGCGCCCCGATCGAGAACCACAGCGGATAAAGCAGCACGGTGCGGTGCGGCGCGTAGTTGATGAAGAGGAAACCCCGTTGCTGGTCGATCAGGTGAAACAGCGGGTTCCAGATGAACCAGGGCAGGATGAAGCCGGGAATCGTGTTGGCGACAAACATCTTGCCCGAGGCGAACATGTTGATCCGCTGATAGAAGATGGTCAGCGTGGCCGCCAGGGCCGGCGCCCAGGGCTTTATGCCCAGAAAGATGATTCCGACAGAGACACCGGAAAACCACGCCAGCAGGAACAGGGCTGCCGCCCCGACCGGGTCGTAAATCGAGATCGGTGCAAAAGCCAGATGGTATGTGGCCAGCACCGTCAGGCAAACGATCGTCTGGCGGTAGAGCACCGACAGGGCTGCTGCCGAAATCAGGATAGCGGCGTTCAATGGCTCGTGCTTGACCAGCGCCGACGAGATGGAGTGGCTGTTTGCGACCTGCCCCGCCGTCTGCACATGAGTCATGAAGATGAAGATGCCCGACATGATGTAGAGCATGAAATCGCCGCGGATCGGCGATGTGCGGACGCCGATCAGCAGGAACAGGGTCATCAGAACCACGATCATGATCAGGCTTTGCATCATCGTCAGCAGCAGACCGACCAGCGCGTTGCGGTGCTGCGTCCGCAGCTTGTAAACGGTCTGGTGATAGATCAGCGCCAGGGTGGCGAAGCTCGCCTCCAGCATGTTTCGGTTATGGCGCTGCTTGAACATGCGTCGTTCCTTCGATGCCCGGCCGCCGCTCAGCCGCGGATCGGGCGGGCATGTGCCGCGCCTGATGCTTGCCGTAGGGCTTGCAGGCCATCATAAGGGGGCGCAAGCGGCCATACAATCTGCGCAGAGCCCACGCTTGCCCGCCGGACCCGCGCCTCGAAAGGAAACTGGATGCAATTTGATCGTCTGACCTCGGAAATGCGCCGTCTGGCCCTGCTGGCCGGCGACCGGATCATGGAAATCTACGGCTCGGACGATTTCGAGACGCGCGCCAAGTCGGATGATTCGCCCGTGACCGCAGCCGACGAGGCGGCCGATGCCTTGATTTCGGAGGGTCTGCGCGCGGCCTTTCCCGACATCCCCCTGGTGACCGAGGAACAGGCCGAGACGCATGGCCAGAGCCTCGACAGCTTTCTGATCGTGGACCCGCTGGACGGGACCAAGGAATTCGTGCAGCGTCGCGGCGATTTCACCGTCAACATCGCCTATGTCGAGAACGGCGTTCCTGTGCGCGGCGTCGTCTATGCGCCGGCCAGGGGTCGGCTGTTCTACACCACCGCCGACGGCCGTTCGGTCGAGGAAAACGGCCCCTTCGGCGCCGAACCGGGCGAAACACACCCCATCGGCGTCAACGCGACGCCAGACAATCGCGCGCTGATGGTCGTGGCCTCGAAATCGCACCGCGACGCGGCGACGGATGAATATATCGCGCGCTATGGCGTGCGCGACATGACCAGCGCGGGCAGCTCGCTGAAGTTCTGCCTTGTGGCCACGGGCGAGGCGGATCTCTACCCCCGGCTGGGCCGCACGATGGAATGGGACACGGCGGCGGGCGACGCGGTGCTGCGCGGCGCGGGCGGCAAGGTCGTGCGCTTCGACGATCACAAGGCGTTGACCTACGGCAAGCCCGGCTTCGAGAATCCGTTCTTCATCGCCTACGCGCCGGGCGTCCTGTTGGTGAAGGGCTGATGTCGGTCGTTATCGTCATTCCCGCGCGTCACGCCTCCAGCCGCTTTCCCGGCAAGCCTCTGGTCGAGTTGCGCGGCGCAGGCGGCGAGGCCCGCAGCCTGATCCGCCGCAGCCACGAGGCCGCCTTGGCCGTGCGCGGCGTGGACCGGGTCGTCGTGGCGACCGACGACGACCGCATCCGCGATCACGCCCAGGGCTTCGGCGCCGAAGTGGTGATGACCAGCACTGATTGCCGCAACGGCACCGAACGCTGTGCCGAGGCGATCGAGCGCATGGGCATCGCGCCCGAGATCGTCATCAACCTTCAGGGCGATGCGCCGCTGACCCCCGCCTGGTTCGTCGAGGATCTGATCGCGGGCCTTCGCGCAGCCCCGGATGCCGAGATCGCCACCCCGGTCCTGCGCTGCACGGGCAGGATGCGGGCGGACCTGATCGCCGACCGCCGCGCGGGCCGGGTAGGCGGGACGACCGCGGTATTCGGGCAGGGGGGAAGGGCGCTTTATTTCTCGAAAGAGGTGATCCCCTTCGCGCCGGGCAGCTTCGGGGAAGACCAGCCCAGCCCGGTCTTTCACCATGTCGGCGTTTACGCCTATCGCCCTGCGGCGCTGGCCGCCTATCGCGGCTGGCCCGAAGGTGCGCTGGAACGGCTTGAGGGACTTGAACAACTGCGTTTCCTCGAACAAGGGTGCCACGTCCTTTGCGTCGAGGTCGAAGCGCGCGGCCGACAATTCTGGGAACTCAACAACCCCTCGGATGTTGCTCGTATCGAAAGAATGATGGCCGAAATGGGTCAGTCCTGAACAGAGCCGTGTTGCTGCGGTGCAGAATGAGACATCGCCGTGAAGTATTCGCGCCATTTCAAAGGAATCTCTTGGCGACTATCCGCTTGGGGCGTAAACTCGGACTGTATTCGGTTGCCGCCGGAATGATGCTGTCGCAGCATTTTCCGGATTGTCAGAATGAAAGAGGTATCTCTCCATGGGCCGCAAGGTTACGAAAGCCATCTTCCCCGTAGCCGGACTCGGCACACGATTTCTGCCAGCAACGAAAAGCATCCCGAAAGAGATCCTGTCGCTGGTTGACAAGCCTCTGATTCAATATGCCATCGACGAGGCGCGGGCGGCTGGCATCAAGGAATTCATCTTCGTCACCTCGCGCGGCAAGGGCGCGCTGGAGGATTATTTCGACCATGCCCACGAGCTTGAGGCGAATCTCAGAAAGGCAGGCAAGGACAAACTGCTGGAGGTTCTTCGCAGCACCAACATGGATTCCGGCGCGATCGCCTATATCCGCCAGCACAAGGCGCTTGGCCTTGGCCATGCCGTGTGGTGCGCCCGGCGGCTTCTGTCGGATGACGAGCCCTTTGCTGTCGTCCTGACCGATGATGTGATCCAGGGCGAGCCGCCCTGCCTTCAGCAGATGATCGAAGCCTATGGCGAGACCGGCGGCAGCATGGTCGCCACGATGGAGGTCGCTTCCGACAAGGTATCGTCCTACGGCGTTCTGGACGTGGCCGAGGATATGGGCGCCATTGTCCGCGCCAAGGGCATGGTCGAGAAGCCAAAGGCAGAAGACGCGCCCTCGAACCTTGCCGTGATCGGCCGCTACATCCTTGCGCCCTCGATCATGAAGAACCTCAACAAGCTGAAGCAGGGCGCCGGTGGCGAGATTCAGCTGACCGATGCCATCGCCGACGAGATCGAGGCCGGACGCAACGTCTATGGCCTGCGCTTCCGTGGCCAGCGCTTCGATTGCGGCTCGAAGGCCGGGTTCCTGCAGGCGACCGTGGCCTTTGGTCTGGAACGCGACGACCTCAAGGACGAATTCGCCGAATACCTGTATCAGGTCATGGCGATGCGCCGCGCGGCAGAATAGCGATGGGCGACCATGTTCTTGTGACCGGCGGCGCCGGTTATATCGGCTCGCACGCGTGCAAGGCTCTGGCGGCGGCGGGTCATGTGCCTGTCACGCTGGACAATTTCTCGACCGGCTGGCGTGATGCCGTCCGCTTCGGCCCGGTGGTCGAGGCCGATCTGATGGACCGCGCCGCGCTGGATGCTGCCTTTGCCGAATGGAAACCGGCCGCCGTGCTGCATTTCGCGGCGCTGAGCCAGGTCGGCGAGGCAATGGCCCATCCCGGCAAATACTGGCGCAATAATGTGTCGGGCTCGTTGAACCTGATCGAGGCGGCCGTGGCGGCCGGCTGCCTCGATTTCGTCTTTTCCTCGACCTGCGCGACCTATGGCGACCGCGATGGCGAGGTTCTGGACGAGGACACACCGCAAGCACCCCTGAACGCCTATGGCGCCAGCAAGCGCGCGATCGAGGACATGCTGGTCGATTTCGAGGCCGCGCATGGCCTGCGCCATGTCATCTTCCGCTATTTCAACGTGGCCGGGGCCGATCCCGAGGCCGAGATCGGAGAGTTCCACCGCCCCGAGACGCATCTGATTCCGTTGATCCTGGACGCGGTTGATGGCAAGCGCGCGGCGTTGACCATCCACGGAACCGATTATCCCACGCCCGACGGCACCTGCATCCGCGACTACGTTCATGTGATGGACCTGGTCGATGCTCATGTGAAGGGCTTGGAATGGCTGCGCGCGGGCAACGGCAGCCGGGTTTTCTGTCTGGGCACAGGCGACGGGTTCTCGGTCCGCGAGGTGGTCGAGGCCACGCGCCATGTCACCAACCGCGAAGTTCCGATGGTCGATGGCCCCCGCCGGGGCGGCGACGCGGTCAAGCTGGTCTGCGGCAGCCAGCGCGCCAGGTCGGAACTGGGCTGGAGCCCGGATCGCTCGACGATGAAACAGATGATCACCGACGCTTGGCGCTGGCACCAGACGGGCCATTACAAGGCGTGACCGCCGCCGGGGCGCTGTGGTGGGCGATGCGGCTGCGCTGGAAACGGCGCAAGCTGTTGTGGCGCGCCTGGCGTGCGGCGCGCGATCTGCGGCCCATCGCCGACCGCACAGCGTCGATCAGGCCGGAAAGCATCCTGGCCTTTGCGACGATCCGGAACGAGATCAACCGCCTGCCCGACTTTCTGAGCCATTACCGCGCGCTTGGCGTCGATCATTTTCTGATTGTGGACAATGGCAGCAATGACGGCTCGGTCGCCTATCTGAGGGGCCAGCCGGACGCGTCCATCTGGCATTGCGAGGGCGGCTATCGGGCCTCGCGTTTCGGCATGGATTGGCTGATGGCGCTGCTGTGGCGGCATGGCCACGGGCATTGGTGCGTCACCGTCGATGCCGACGAATTGCTGATCTATCCCGGCCACGAAAGCCACGACCTGCGCGCCCTGACCCGCCATCTGAATGCCGAGCGGATCGAGGGCATCGGCGCACTGATGCTGGACCTCTACCCCACCGGCCCGCTTGGCACGACCGATGCACCAGACGACGCGCCGCTGACCGCACGCCTGCCCTGGTTCGATGCCGGGCCGCATCGCATCAGGCGGATCCTGCCGCGCCGCAACCTGTGGGTGCAGGGCGGTGTGCGCGACCGGGTCTTCTTTGCCGACCGTCCGGAACGCGCGCCGACGCTGAACAAGCTGCCGCTGATCCGCTGGCGGCGGGGCATGGCCTATTTCAACTCGACCCATTCGATGCTGCCGCCAAGGCTGAACCTGCTCTGGGACGGGCCGGGCGATCCGCGCCTGTCCGGCGTGCTGCTGCACAGCAAGTTCCTGCCCGAGATCGTCGAGAAATCCGCCGAGGAGCTATACCGGGCCCAGCATTTCGTCGATCCGGCGCCCTATCGCGTCTATCACGGCCGCCTGACCGAAAGGCCGGTCCTGCACGGCCCGGAATCGGTTCGATTCCGCGACTGGCGACAGATGGTTGATCTGGGATTGATGGGCCGGGGCAACTGGGCCGGTGCGATCGGTCAGGATGGCAGCGATTAGGTCTTGCCAATCAAGCCGGTGCCGAACATTGCTTGGATCATGAGGTTCAACCGTTCCGCCGCCCTCCCGCGCAGGAGATGATGTTTCGTTCGCAAGCCGCACCCTTCGTGGATCGTCTGAGACGACGATCAGAGCGACAATATCTTGTCGCCCGGGCGATCAATCGGCGGCGCGTGCTCAAATCCGTGGTGAACAGGACCGGGCGCATCCGCAAGGGCGACATCCTGGCCTTTGTCACATTGCGCAACGAAAAGGCGCGGCTACCCTATTTCCTCGATTATTACCGCAAGCTCGGGATCAACCATTTCCTGTTCGTCAACAATGACAGCAATGACGGCAGCGGCGCCTATCTGAGCGAACAACCCGACGTGTCGCTGTGGTGGACCAAGGCCAGCTACAAGAAATCCCGCTTTGGTATGGACTGGATGAACTGGCTGCTGATGCGCCATGGCAACGGTCATTGGTGCCTGACGGTCGATCCCGACGAATTCTTCGTCTATCCCCATTGCGACAGCCGCCCGCTTGCCGCACTGACAAGCTGGCTGGACAGTTCCGGGCGGCGGTCCTTTCCGGCGATGCTTCTGGATCTGTATCCCAAGGGCCAGATCGACGAGCAGCCCTATACCGAGGGCGCGGACCCCTTTGCCATCGCGCGCTGGTTCGACCCGGCGAATTACACGATCAGCAAGAACGCCTATTACGGCAATCTGTGGATTCAGGGGGGCCCTCGCACCCGCGCCTTCTTCACGGATGATCCGCTGGCCAGCCCGGCGCTGAACAAGATCCCGCTGGTGAAATGGTATTGGCGCTATGCCTATGTCAGTTCGACCCACATGTTGCTGCCGCGCAGCCTGAATCTGGTCTATGACGAGGATGGGGGCGAACAGGCTTCGGGCTGCCTGCTGCACGCCAAGTTCCTGTCGCTGTTCGCCGACAAGTCTGCCGAGGAACTGGATCGCGGCCAGCACTATGCCAACAGCCGCGAATACAAGGCCTATCACGCGGGCCTGCGCGGACGCGGCACCGATCTGTGGTGCAGCGAGTCGCGCGAATATACGGGCTGGCGCCAGCTCGAGGATCTGGGCCTGATCTCGCGGGGGAACTGGGCATGACCGCGCCCGCGAGCGCCCCGGTCCGGCTTGGCGTGGTGATGCTGTGCCATTCCGATCTGGACATGGCCGCCCGCATGGCACGCATCTGGGTCGAGGGCGGAGCCCGCATGGCGATCCATGTCGATGCCAAGGCCAGCCCCAGGGCGATGCGCAGAATGCGCGCGGCTTTGGCCGATCTGCCCCAGGTGATCTTTTCGCGCCGCCACCCCTGCGAATGGGGCCGCTTCAGCCTGGTGCACGCCACGCAAGAGGCCGCCGAGGCGCTGCTGGCGGCGCATCCCGACCTGACCCATGTCTATCTGGCCTCGGGATCCTGCCTGCCGCTGCGCCCGATCCGCGACCTGATCGCCTATCTGGCCCAAGATCCAGAATGCGACCACATCGAATCGGTCAATGCGCTGGATGTCGGCTGGACGGTGGGCGGATTGAACGAGGAACGCTTTACCCTGTTCTATCCGCTGGACTGGCGGCGGCGGCGCTGGCTGTTCGACCGGCTGGTGGAACTGCAGCGGCGTCTGGGGATCCGGCGGCGCATCCCGAAGGGGATCACCCCGCATCTGGGTTCGCAATGGTGGTGTCTGACCGCCGCAACCCTGCGCGCCATCCTGCACGACCCGCGCCGCAGCGAATTCGACCGTTATTTCCGGCTGACCTGGATTCCCGACGAAAGCTATTTCCAGACGCTGGCCCGGCGCCATGCGATCCGCATCGAAAGCCAGTCGCTGACGCTGGCCAAGTTCGACCACGAAGGCAGGCCCTACCAGCTTTATGACGATCACATGCTGCTGCTGGAGGAATCGCGCTGCTTCGTGGCGCGCAAGGTCTGGAAGGGCTCGACCGGGTTGATGGAACGCTTTCCGCGGCCGGCCGGGCCGCAGGTCGATCAAACCCCGCCCCAGCCCCAGCATTTCGAGCGCCTGATCAATCGCACCGTGCGGCGCAGATTGCTGGGGCGGCCCGGTCTCTACATGCAGAGCCGCTTTCCGCGCAAGGATTGCGAAAACGGCAAGACTTCGGCACCTTATGCGATCTTTCAGGGCTTCAGCGACATCTTCCCGGAATTCGAGACCTGGCTGGCGGCCCGTATCGAGGCCGATGTCCATGGTCATCTGCTTGGCGCCGAAATGGTCGAATTCTCGGGCCGTCCCGAAATAGGGCCGGGCGCGATCTCATCCATCCCGCAGATCCGCGACCGCGACCCGCAAGGCTTCCTGACCGCGTTGATCCGGGTGACAAACCGGATGCAGGTCTTTCAGTTCAGCCCGCGCGACAATCAGAACCTGAACTGGTTCATGGCGACCGACCCCAATGCGCAATTCCATGTGGTGACGGGGGCGTGGATGCTGCCGCTGCTGGATTGCGACATGCCCTTTGACGACATCCGCCGGATCAGCGCCCAGCTGCAACGGGCCGAAGTGAAGCAGCTCGACGTGCTGAACTCGGTCTGGGTCAAGGCGCGCGTGCAGATCCACGAACTGAACGACTTCATGGCCCGCCCGCAGGCGATCCTGAACTCGGCGCTGCAACAGCTTCAGGTTCCCGTCCGCCCCGCCGACGACATGCCGCGGATGCGCAACACCGCGGGGCTGCCCGCCCTGCTGCGCCAGCTTCGCAATTCCGGCCTGCGTCCCCGCCTGACGGGCGAGGGGCTGGAGCTTCCCGAACAAAGCCTGACCAAAAGGACGGCCGCAGAATGACCGAAGCCTTCCGATCCTTCGTGATCTTCGCCGAGATGCGCACCGGCTCGAACCTGCTCGAGGCGACGCTGAACGCCATCAAGGGCGTCACCTGCTTCGGCGAGGCGTTCAATCCCTACATGATGGGTTGGCCCGACAAGGACGAATTGCAGGGCATCACCCGCGAACAGCGCGAGGCGGACCCGATGGTCCTTTATCGCAAGCTGATGGAGCGGCCCGGCCATCTGCCCGGCTTCCGCTATTTCCACGACCACGACCCCCGCGTCTTCGACCGCATCATCGAAGACCGGAGCTGCGCCAAGATCGTGCTGACCCGTAACCCGCTGGACAGCTATGTCTCGACCCGGCTGGCTTGGGAAACGAATCAGTGGAAGCTGAACGAAACCGAAACCCCGATCCCGGCCGCCATCACCTATGACGGCACCGAATTCCGCGAGATGCTGACCGCGATCGAGCGGTTCCAGCGCCGCGTCCTGCACCGGTTGCAGGTCTCGGGGCAGTCGGCCTTCTGGCTGGGATACGAGGATCTGCGCGATGCCGAGGTGATGACCGGCCTTGTCCACTGGTTGGGGCGCACCGATGTTGCGCGGGTCGAACCGGCGCGCGATCAGGTGCCGCAGAACCCACGCGAACTGGCCGACAAGGTCCGCAATTTCGACGAGATGCAGCACGACCTCAGGACGTTGGACCCGTTCATGCTGCGCCGCGTGCCGAATTTCGAGCCGCGCCGCGGCCCTTCGGTGCCCGGCTTCATCGCGGTGGAATCGGGACGCGGCTTGCTGCACATGCCGATCAAGGGCGGCCCGCAGGGCGTGGCCGACTGGCTGGCCCGCCTGGACGACTTGCAGTCGGGCTTTACCCAGACGACCTTGCGCCAATGGAAGCGCAAGCATCCCGGCCATCGCAGCTTCACCGTCCTGCGCCACCCGCTGTTTCGCGCATGGTCGGCCTTTGACCACCTGATGACCGAAGCCCCGCCCGAGATCCGGCAGGCGATGCGCGATGTCCAGCGCGTCGCCCTGCCCGCCGATGGCGACCTGCCGGGCCTGTCGCAGGACAGAAGGCTGGAATTGTTCGAGGCATTCCTGGACTTCCTGCGCCGCAACCTGAACGCCCAGACGACGCTGCCGACCAGCCCCTATTGGGCCAGCCAGTCCGAGGTGGTTGCGGGCTTCGCGCGCTTTGTCTCGCCCGACATGATCCTGCGCGAGGAACGGCTGACCGACGACCTGCCCGCACTGATCGACATGGCCGGCATCCGCAATCCCAGGTTGCAGCATCTCAGGCCGGAACCGATGCCCGATTTCCTGCGCCAGAAGCCCCTGTTTCAGGCCGCCAGACGGGCCTATCTGCGCGACTATATCGCCTTTGGCTTCGAGGATTAGCCCTCGACCCCGGTCCAGCCCTGTTCCACAACCGCCTCCATCGCGACATAGCTTGACGTGGCGGTGACATGGGGCAGGGCCGAGATCTGTTCGGCCATGATGCGGCGGTAATCGGCCATGTCGCGCGACCGCACCTTGAGCAGATAGTCGAAGCCGCCCGCGATCATGTAGCATTCCTCGACCGCCTCGATGGCGCGGACGGCGGCGTTGAAGGCCTCCAGCGCCTTTTGGCGGGTGTCGGACAGGCGCAGTTCGACATAGGTCACATGGGTCAGCCCCAGCTTCAGCGGCGACAGCATCGCCCGATAGCCGGTGATCAGCCCCGCCTCTTCCAGCGCGCGGATGCGACCTGCGACCGGGGTCTTTGACAGGCCGACCTTGCGCGCCAGCTCCGTGACCGGGATTCGCGCATTCGCCACCAGTTCCGACAGGATGCGGCGGTTGATCGGGTCCAGAAGCTCATTCATCGCGAATTCCCTTGCCGATGGTTCATCGGACTACAGATTAGCGCATCTTTGGTCACAAAGACCATGAAAGCTGCCGTATCATGGCGCAATCATCCCGGAGCCGCGCCATGACCGATCTGAAAGCCCTTGGATCCGCCGCCAAATTCGCCCCCGAAGCCGCGATCCTCGACCGGCTGGTGGCCGAGGCCGCCCTGTCCGCCGAGACCCGCGCGCGCATCAGCGCCAATGCCGCCGATCTGGTGCGCCGCATCCGCGCGCAATCACGGCCCACGATGATGGAGCACATGCTGGCGGAATACGGCCTGTCCACCCGCGAGGGCATCGCGCTGATGTGCCTGGCCGAGGCGATGCTGCGCGTGCCCGACCGCGTGACCATCGACGCGCTGATCGAGGACAAGATCGCGCCCTCGGACTGGGGCAGGCATCTGGGCGAAAGCGCCTCGAGCCTGGTGAACGCCTCGACCTGGGCGCTGATGCTGACGGGCCGCGTGCTGGATGATCCGCAGCCTGGCATCGCGGGCACGCTGCGCGGCGCGATCCGCCGTCTGGGCGAGCCGGTGATCCGCGCCGCCATGCAGCGCGCCATGCGCGAGATGGGCCGCCAGTTCGTGCTGGGCCAGACCATCACCGACGCCCTGTCGCGCGCCCGCACGCTGGAGGCCAAGGGCTACAGCTACAGCTACGACATGCTGGGCGAGGCCGCGATGACGCGCGAGGATGCCGACCGTTACGCCCGATCCTATTCCCACGCCATCACGGCCATCGCGCAATCCTGCGACAAGGGCGATGTGCGTGCCAATCCCGGCATCTCGATCAAGCTGTCAGCGCTGCATCCCCGCTATGAGGTCGCGCAAGAAGCCCGCGTCATGGCCGAACTGGTCCCCGTTGTGCGCGATCTGGCCCGCGCGGCGCGCGCCGCCGACATGGGCATGAACATCGACGCCGAAGAGCAGGACCGCCTGACCCTGTCGCTGAAGGTGATCCAGGCCGTGCTGTCCGATCCCGAACTGGCGGGCTGGAACGGGTTCGGCGTGGTGGTGCAGGCTTATGGCAAGCGTGCGGGCGCGGTGATCGACTGGCTGCACGCGCTGGCCACCCGTCTGGACCGCCGCATCATGGTGCGTCTGGTCAAGGGCGCCTATTGGGATACCGAGATGAAGCGCGCCCAGGTCGAGGGCCATCCCGATTTCCCGCTTTTCACCTCCAAGACGGCGACCGATGTCAGCTACATCGCCTGCGCGCGGAAGCTGATCGCCCATGCCGACCGCATCTATCCGCAATTCGCCACACACAACGCCCATTCGGTCGCGGCGATCCTCGACATGGCCAAGGGCGTGGATTTCGAATTCCAGCGCCTGCACGGCATGGGCGAGCGCCTGCACGACATCGTGCGGACCGATCACGGCACGCGCTGCCGCATCTATGCCCCGGTCGGCGCGCATCGCGATCTGCTGGCCTATCTGGTGCGCCGCCTGCTGGAGAACGGCGCGAATTCCAGCTTTGTCAACCAGATCGTCGATGAGACCATCGCCCCCGAGGACATCGCCCGCGATCCCTTCGACGCGCTGCCGACCGCCCGCGCCCCGCAGGCGCTGAAGGCCCCCGCCGCGATCTATGGCGAAGGGCGCGTCAATGCGCAGGGTTTCGACCTGACCGCCGATGACGTGCTTGCCCGGATCGAGGATGCCCGCCAGATCGCGCTGGACGACGCCGCCCCGATCACGCTGCGCCCGGCCACAGGCCCGCGCCGCCCGGTCGTGAACCCCGCCACCGGCGCGGTCCTGGCCCATGTGACCGAGGCCGATGCCGAGACCGTCGCCCGCGCCATCGAGGATGCCCGGACCTGGGATGCCCCCGCCGCCGAACGCGCGCAGGTTCTGCGCCACGCCGCTGACCTTTACGAAGCACAGTTCGGACCGATCTTCGCCATCCTCGCCCGCGAGGCCGGCAAGACCGTGAACGACGCCGTGGCCGAACTGCGCGAGGCGGTGGACTTCCTGCGCTACTACGCCCAGCAGGGCGAGGCCCGCAGCGACGCCCCGCGCGGCATCATCACTGCGATCAGCCCATGGAACTTTCCGCTGGCCATCTTCACCGGCCAGATCGCGGCCGCGCTGATGGCCGGGAACGCGGTCCTGGCCAAGCCCGCCGAACAGACGCCGCTGATCGCCGCCTTCGCCGTGCGCCTGCTGCACAAGGCCGGCGTCCCGGCCTCGGCGCTGCAATTGCTGCCGGGCGACGGCGCCACGGTCGGCGCGGCGCTGACCCGCGATCCGCGCATCGGCGGCGTGGTCTTCACCGGCTCGACCGAGACCGCCCGCCGCATTGCCCACAGCATGGCGCAGCACATGGTCCCCGGCACGCCGCTGATCGCGGAAACCGGCGGGCTGAACGCGATGATCGTGGACAGCACCGCCCTGCCAGAACAGGCGGTGCGCGACATCGTCGCCTCCAGCTTCCGCTCGGCGGGTCAGCGTTGCTCGGCCCTGCGCTGCCTTTACGTTCAGGAGGACATCGCCGACCACGTCATCGCGATGATCCGGGGTGCGATGGATGAACTGACCGTGGGCGATCCCTGGCATCTCTCGACCGATGTCGGCCCGGTCATCGACCCCGAGGCGCGGCAGGGCATCATTGACTGGATCGAGGCGCAGCGCGCCCGCATCCTGCACCAGCGCGCCGCCCCGCAGGACGGCTGCTTCGTCCCGCCGACCCTGATCCGCGTCGCAGGGATCGAGGAACTGGAACGCGAGATCTTCGGCCCCGTCCTGCATGTCGCGACCTTCCGCGCCGCCGACCTGCCCCAGGTGATCCAGGCGATCAATGCGCGGGGCTACGGGTTGACCTTTGGCCTGCACAGCCGCATCGACAGCCGCGTGCAGAAGGTGGCCGATGCGGTTCATGCCGGCAACCTCTACGTCAACCGCAATCAGATCGGCGCGACGGTCGGCAGCCAGCCCTTCGGCGGCGAGGGGCTCTCGGGCACCGGCCCCAAGGCGGGCGGCCCGCTTTACCTGACGCGCTTCTTCGCGCCCGAGCTGCCTGAAAGGGGCCGCGACTGGACGACCCGCGACGATCCGGCCCGCCTTGCCGGCCTTTTGGGGCGGGCCAATGGGCGAATCGTGTCGGAAACCCTGATGCCCGGCCCGACCGGAGAGCTGAACCGCCTGACCCTGGCGCCCCGCGCACCGGTCCTGTGCCTTGGTCCCGGCGCGGCCGCGGCCGCGGCACAGGCCCAGGCCGTGCGCGCCCTTGGCGGCGAGGCGGTCGCGGCAAGCGGCCAAGTTGCAGCCGATGCGCTGACCGACCTGCCCGGTCTCTCGGCGGTTCTGTGGTGGGGTGACGAGGCGACGGCCCGCGCCATGGCGATGGCGCTTGCCCGACGCGAAGGCCCGCTGGTCCCGCTGTTGACGGCAATGCCCGATCAGGCGCATGTCCTGCATGAACGGCATCTGTGCGTGGACACGACCGCTGCGGGCGGCAACGCGGCCCTTCTGGCGGACTAGGTCGCTGCCGGTCCTGACGTGCAGCCAGCGCGGCAGCGTCTGCGTTCAGGGCTGCGCCGTGACCACGCGGGTATCCCAACCCTGGCACAGCCGCATCAGGTCGGGCGGCAGCGGGCGGTCGGTGAACACGCAATCCAGTTCGGCCAACGACGCGATCCGGGCGGGGGCGCTGCGCTTGAGCTTGGAATGATCCACCGCCAGAAAGGTCCGGCGCGACTGGCGCAGGATGGTCTGGCTGACGCCGACCTCCTGGATGTCGAAATCCAGCAGATCGCCGTCGCGGTCCAGCGCCGAGCAGCCGATCACCGCCAGATCAAACTTGAACTGCCGGATCGTCTCGGCGGCAAGGGTGCCGACCAGCCCGCCATCCGACCGGCGCAGATTGCCGCCCGTGACGATCACTTCGCAATCGGGATTGGCGGCCAGGATATTGGCGACATTCATGTTGTTCGTGACAACCAGCATGTTGCGATGGCCCAGCAATTCGCGGGCGACGGCCTCGGTGCTGGTGCCGATGTTCAGAAACAGCGAAATGTTCTCGGGCACCTCTGCCGCGCAGGCCCGCGCGATGGCGGTCTTGGCGTCCTTGTTCAGGGCGCGACGCTCCTCATAGCCGATATTGCTGACGCCGGATGGCAGGATCGCGCCGCCATGAACCCGTTCCAGCCGCCCGGCCTCGGCCAGTTCGGTCAGATCGCGCCGGATCGTCTGCAAGGTCACGCCGAAATGCGCCGCCAGGGATTCGACTGTCACCTTGCCGTCGCGGCGAGCGATTTCCAGGATTTCGGGCTGGCGAAAGGATTGGGACATGCGCGCTCCGATCAGGTTGACCAGATGTGCCATGTTCGATTCGTCCGCGCAAGTTGTTCGTCTTTATCCAGAACGAACATAAGAAGCGCGCCTGCACACCCTCAACGCAATGCACAAGATCGGCTTTTCGGAACTGAAAGACGAAAAATACCAACCTTGTCAGTGACTTCATAATCGAACAAAAAAGAAAATAAACATCTTTCCTTTTCGCGCGAGCTGGGTCATGATCGCTTAAGCGTGCAAGACGACGAGGCTGGGATGACAGATGGCAGCACCCGGGACATCACCGATCTCTTCGTGATCGGCGGTGGCATCAATGGCTGCGGAATCGCCCGTGATGCGGCGGGGCGTGGCCTATCCGTCACCCTGGCCGAGATGGGCGATCTGGCGCAGGCGACCTCGTCAGCATCGACCAAGCTGTTTCACGGCGGCCTGCGCTATCTGGAATATTTCGAATTCAGGCTGGTCCGCGAGGCGCTGATCGAACGCGAGGTGCTGCTGCGCGCGATGCCGCATATCAGTTGGCCGATGCGCTTTGTCCTGCCCTATCACCCTGAGATGCGGTTTGACTCGGACACGCCCACGTCAAAGCTGCTGGGCGTGCTGATGCCCTGGATGAAGGGGCGCCGTCCTGCCTGGCTGATCCGGCTGGGCCTGTTTCTCTACGACAACCTGGGCGGCCGCAAGATCCTGCCCGGCACCACGACCCTGTCGCTGCCCGGCACGCCCGAGGGCGCGCCCCTCAAACCGCAGTTCCGGCGCGCCTTTGAATATTCCGATTGCTGGGTCGAGGATTCGCGGCTTGTGGTGCTGAA
Organism: Paracoccus bogoriensis; assembly: GCF_019431455.1. Lineage (GTDB taxonomy): Bacteria > Pseudomonadota > Alphaproteobacteria > Rhodobacterales > Rhodobacteraceae > Paracoccus > Paracoccus bogoriensis. The sequence continues at coordinate 89,928 of NZ_JAHYSR010000002.1, read as the reverse complement.
TGCCCGCGATGCCGAGGCGCGCGGCGCCCGGATCCTGACCCGCACCCGCGTCCTGTCGGCCGAGCGTGAAAACGAACATTGGCGCGTCACGACGCAAGACAGCGAAACCGGCGAGACTCGGCAGCATCTGGCAAGGATGCTGGTCAATGCCGGCGGCCCCTGGGTCGGAGAGATCATCCAGACCAGAATCCGCCTGAACTCGACCGAGGGCGTGCGTCTGGTCCGCGGCAGTCATATCGTGACGCGTCGGCTTTACGACCACGACAAATGCTATTTCTTCCAGGGCACCGATGGGCGGATCATCTTCGCCATCCCCTACGAGACAGACTTCACCCTGATCGGCACGACCGATGCCGACCATGACGACCCCTCGCGCAGGCCGGAATGCACGCCAGAGGAACGCGATTACCTGCTGGCCTTCGCCAATCAGTATTTCGCGCGCCAACTTGGCCCCGAGGATGTCGTCTGGTCCTATTCCGGCGTGCGTCCGCTTTACGATGACGGGGCGCAAAGCGCGACGGCGGCGACGCGCGATTATACGCTCAAGGTGGACCGGAATGGCGGGGCGCCGGTGCTGAACGTCTTTGGCGGCAAGATCACGACCTATCGCCGTCTGGCGGAATCCGCGCTTGAAAAGATCGCGCCCTTCTTTCCGGGCCTGCCCGGCGCATGGACCAGGGGTGTGCCCCTGCCCGGCGGAGATTTCCCCGTCGATGCGGTGGGGCGGCTGGTCTGCGACCTGCGCGGCGCGCATCCGTTTCTCAGCGCGCCTTGGGCGCTGCGCCTTGTGCGCGCCTATGGCAGCGAGGCCGCGACCATCCTGAACGGCGCCCGTCAAGCCGCCGATCTGGGCCGCGACTTCGGCGCGACCCTGACCGAGGCCGAGGTGATCTGGCTGATGGAACGCGAATATGCCCGCAGCGCCGAGGATATCGTCTGGCGCCGCAGCAAGCTGGGCCTGCGGATGACGCCGGACCAGATCGACGCATTGAACGACTGGATGCGCGCCCGGCGGGGCGGCGCATCGGCTGCCGCCGAATAGGGCGGCAGTCAAGGGGAGGGGGAAACGACATGACATTGGAATTGAAAGGCGTCAGCAAGGTCGTCGAGGGGCAGGTGCATATCCACCCCACCGACCTGCGCCTTGAGAAGGGCACGATGAACGTGCTGCTGGGACCGACGCTGTCGGGCAAGACATCCTTGATGCGGCTGATGGCGGGGCTGGATCGCCCCGCGCAGGGCCGCGTGATCTGGCAGGGCCAGGACGTGACCGGGATGCGCGTTCAGGACCGGCAGGTCGCGATGGTCTATCAGCAATTCGTCAACTACCCGGCGATGACGGTCTATGAGAACATCGCCTCGCCCCTGCGGTTGATGGGGGTCTCGCGCCCCGAGATCGACCGCCGCGTCCGCGAGGCGGCCGAGCTGATGCGCCTGACGCCGATGCTGACACGCAAGCCGCTGGAATTGTCGGGCGGCCAGCAGCAGCGTTGCGCGCTGGCCCGCGCGCTCGTCAAGAATGCCGGGCTGGTCCTGCTGGACGAGCCCCTGGCCAACCTCGACTACAAGCTGCGCGAGGAGTTGCGCGTCGAGATCCCTCGCATCTTCGAGGCATCGGGCGCGATCTTCGTCTATGCCACGACCGAACCCGAAGAGGCGCTGCTGCTGGGCGGCAATACCGCGACCCTGTGGGAGGGCCGCGTGACGCAATTCGGCCCGACCCCGCAGGTCTATCGCCAGCCGGTCGATGCGACAACGGCGCGGGTCTTCAGCGATCCGCCGATGAACTTTCTGCCGGTGCGTCTGGCGCAGGGGCGCCTGTCCTATGGCGACAGCCACGCGGCGGCGGGCGCGCTGGCCGGGCTGCCTGATGGCGCCTATCTGGCGGGTTTCCGGCCCAATCACCTGCATCTGCACCAGCCCTCGGCCGATGCGATCCGCTTCGACACGCGGCTGGTCGTGACCGAACTGACCGGGTCCGAAACCTTCATCCATCTGGACCATCACGGCGCGCGGTGGGTCGGGCTGATCCACGGCGTCCACGATCTGGCGCTGGACGCCGCCCTGCCCGTCTGGCTGGAGCCGCGCCACATCTATGTCTTCGCCGAGGATGGCCGTCTGGTCACCCCCGCCCCCTATGCCCTTGCAGCCTGAGAGGTTCGGAGGATGGCAAAGATCTCGCTGGTCAACCTGGCCCATTCCTATCTGCCCCAGCCCAAGGGCCCCGATGATTTCGCGCTGAAAGAGCTGAACCACGATTGGGAGGACGGCGCCGCCTATGCGCTGCTTGGCTCGTCGGGCTGCGGGAAATCGACGCTGCTGAACATCATCTCGGGGCTTCTGGTGCCGTCGCAGGGGCGCATCCTGTTCGACGGCGTGGACGTGACCCGCGCGCCGACGGCGGAACGCAACATCGCCCAGGTGTTCCAGTTCCCGGTCGTTTACGACACGATGACCGTGCGCGACAATCTGGCCTTTCCGCTGCGCAATCGCGGCCGCCCGGAAAGCTATGTCGCCGAGCGCGTGACCGAAATCGCCCGCATGATCGGCATGGAGCACATGCTTGACCGCAAGGCGCGCGGCCTGACCGCCGATGCCAAGCAGAAGATCAGCCTTGGCCGCGGCATGGTCCGCAAGGATGTGAACGCGCTTCTGTTCGACGAACCGCTGACCGTGATCGACCCGCATATGAAGTGGGAATTGCGCACACAGTTGAAGAAGCTGCACCACGATTTCGGCCATACGATGATCTATGTCACCCATGATCAGACCGAGGCCCTGACCTTCGCCGACAAGGTCGTGGTCATGTATGACGGCCGCGTCGTGCAGATCGGCACGCCCGAGGAATTGTTCGACCGTCCCGAGCACACCTTCGTGGGCTATTTCATCGGCTCGCCAGGGATGAACCTGCTGCCGGCCGAAGTGTCGGGCCGTCAGGCGCGCATTCCGGGCGGCGTCACCACGCTGGCGGGCGATTATCGCGGCCTGTCGGGCAAGGTGCAGCTGGGCATCCGCCCCGAACATCTGCGGCTGACCGCCGATGAGGGCCTGCCCGTCACCATCCGCCGGATCGAGGATGTGGGCCGCCACCGCATCATCCGCGCTGACCTGGGCGGGCACGACATCAACATCATCGCCCCTGAGGATCAAGCCATCACCCCCGAAATGGGGCGCGTGCGCCTGGATCCGCTTCGGGTCAACATCTACGCCGACGATTGGCGCGTGGCAGCCGCCTGACGCGCGCCAAGGGGGAGGGGGAAAACATGGAAAAGACCGTCAATCACAAGGCCTGGTTCCTTGTTCTGCCGGTGTTGATGCTGGTCGCCTTCTCGGCGGTGATCCCGCTGATGACGGTGGTGAACTACGCCTTTCAGGACACGTTCGGCAACAACGTCTTCTTCTGGCACGGCCTGGGCTGGTTCGAGGATCTGCTGCATTCCGACCGGATGTGGAACGCCTTGTGGCGCCAGCTGGCCTTTTCGGGGATCATCCTTGCGATCGAGATCCCGCTTGGCGTCTTCGTCGCGCTGAACATGCCCAAGCGCGGGGTCTGGGCCAGCGTGGTGCTGGTCCTGATGTCGCTACCGCTCTTGATCCCGTGGAACGTGGTCGGCACGATCTGGCAGATCTTCGGCCGCGTCGATATCGGGCTTCTGGGCTATGCGCTGAACAGCCTGGGCATCAATTACAACTACACGCAGAACCCTGCCCATGCCTGGGCCACGGTGATCGTGATGGATGTCTGGCACTGGACCTCGCTGGTGGCGCTGCTGGCCTATGCCGGGCTGCAATCCATCCCCGACGCCTATTACCAGGCCGCCAGAATCGACCAGGCCAGCCGCTGGAAGGTGTTTCGCCATATCGAACTGCCCAAGATGGCCGGCGTGCTGATGATCGCCACTCTGCTGCGCTTCATGGACAGCTTCATGATCTATACCGAGCCCTTTGTCGTGACAGGGGGCGGGCCGGGCAGCGCGACCACCTTCCTGTCGATCGACCTGGTCAAGATGGCGCTTGGCCAGTTCGACCTTGGCCCCGCCGCCGCGTTCTCGCTGATGTATTTCCTGGTCATCCTGCTGATTTCTTGGGTGTTCTATACCGTGATGACCAATCTGGACAAAAGGGGGTGACGCCATGGCCGACCTGACTGCAACCGCCGCCGCCACGCCCCGCAGCCGCAGCCGCACCCTGCCGCGCGTCAGCGCAAGCGCCATTGTCATCGGACTTTACCTGCTGTTTCTGATGCTGCCGATCTACTGGCTTCTGAACATGAGCCTGAAGACCAATGCCGAGATCACCGGCACGTTCAGCCTGTGGCCGCAGAACCTGACCTTTCAGAATTACGTCACGATCCTGACCGATCCCACTTGGTATATGGGCTATGTGAACAGCCTGATCTACGTGGTGATGAACACGGTGATTTCGGTCACGGTGGCCCTGCCGGCGGCCTATGCCTTCAGCCGCTATCGCTTCATGGGCGACAAGCACCTGTTCTTCTGGCTCTTGACCAACCGCATGGCGCCGCCTGCGGTCTTTGCGCTGCCCTTCTTTCAGCTCTATTCCTCAGTGGGCCTGTTCGACACCCATATCGCGGTGGCGCTGGCGCATTGCCTCTTCAACGTGCCGCTGGCGGTGTGGATCCTGGAAGGCTTCATGCGCGGCGTGCCCAAGGAAATCGACGAGACCGCCTATATCGACGGCTACAGCTTTCCGCGCTTCTTCGTGAAGATCTTCATGCCGCTGATCTCGTCGGGGATCGGGGTAGCGGCGTTTTTCTGCTTCATGTTCTCGTGGGTCGAGCTGTTGTTGTCGCGCACGCTGACCAGCGTGAACGCAAAGCCGATCGCGGCCACGATGACGCGCACGGTTGGCGCGTCGGGGATCGACTGGGGCGTTCTGGCCGCGGCCGGCGTCCTGACCATCATTCCCGGCGCATTGGTGATCTATTTTGTCCGCAACTACATCGCCAAGGGCTTTGCCCTGGGCCGCGTGTAACGGAGGCCCGCTATGTCCTGGATGGCATGGACCCAACCCACCGCGATCTTCTTCATCATCATCGCCCTGCTGCTGGTCACCTTCACGGTGCTGGCGATCCGCTTCCCCGAGACGCCGCGCCGCGGCGTGCTGGGGATCGAGACGACGCGGGGCGACCGCCTGTTCATCACGCTTCTGGGCTCGGCCTTCATCAACCTGGCCTGGCTGGGGGTGATGGGGGCGGCGATGCAGCCCTGGGCGCTGCTGATCTGCCTTGTCTATGCCGCTGCCGTATTCCGGTGGGTGTGACAAGGTCGGGATGGCCGGGTGTGAGGGGCCCGGCCATCCGTCAAGACTGACCTCGACGGTTCACAGGGAGGGAAAGATGAACCTGAAACTTATGTCCACCACGGCGGTCCTGCTGGCTCTGACCGGCCCCGCCTTCGCCGATATCGAGGCCGCGCGCGCGTTCCTCGATGCCGAGATCGGCGACCTCTCGGTCCTGACCCGCGAGGAGCAGGAAGCCGAGATGCAGTGGTTCATCGACGCGGCCGAGCCTCTGCGCGGCATGTCGATCAATGTGGTGTCGGAAACGATCACCACCCACGAATACGAAGCCCGCGTCCTGGCGCCAGCCTTCACCGCCATCACCGGCATCCAGGTCACCCATGACCTGATCGGCGAAGGCGATGTCGTCGAGAAGCTGCAAACCCAGATGCAGACCGGCGAGAACATCTATGACATGTATATCAACGACGCGGATCTGATCGGCACCCATTGGCGCTATCAGCAGGTCCGCAACATCACCGACTGGATTGCAGGCGAGGGCGCGGATTTCACCAACCCGAACCTGGATCTGGACGATTTCATCGGCCTGGCCTCGGCCACCGGTCCGGACGACAAGCTTTACCAACTGCCGGTCCAGCAATTCGCCAACCTCTACTGGTTCCGCCACGACTGGTTCACCGATCCCGAGATCATGGCCGCCTTCCGCGAGGAATACGGCTACGAACTGGGCGTTCCCGTGAACTGGTCCGCCTATGAGGACATCGCCAAGTTCTTCACCGGGCGCGAGATCGACGGCCAGACGGTCTGGGGCAACATGGATTACGGCAAGAAGGATCCGTCGCTGGGCTGGCGTTTTACCGATGCCTGGATGTCCATGGCCGGGATGGGCGACAAGGGCGAACCCAACGGCTTTCCGGTCGATGAATGGGGCATCCGCGTCAACGAAAACTATCAGCCCGTGGGCTCCTGCGTGGCGCGCGGCGGGGCGACCAACAGCCCGGCCGCCGTTTATGCGATCGAGAAATATATCGACTGGCTGAAGAACTACACGCCCCCTGCGGCGGCGGGCATGACCTTTTCGGAAGCCGGGCCTGTCCCCGCTCAGGGCAACATCGCCCAGCAGATGTTCTGGTACACCGCCTTTACCGCCGACATGGTCAAGGAAGGTCTGCCGGTCGTGAACGAGGACGGCACACCGAAATGGCGCATGGCGCCCTCGCCCTATGGCGCCTACTGGGAAGAGGGGATGAAGGTCGGCTATCAGGATGTGGGCTCGGCCACGTTGATGAAATCGACCCCGGTGGATCGCGCCCAGGCCGCCTGGCTTTACGCGCAGTTCATCGTGTCCAAGACTGTGGACACGAAGAAAAGCCATGTCGGCCTGACCTTCGTGCGCGACAGCTCGATCCGTCACGACAGCTTCACCGAACGCGCGCCGAAGCTGGGCGGACTGGTCGAGTTCTATCGCTCGCCCGACCGCACACGCTGGTCTGATACCGGCCTGAACGTGCCGGATTACCCGCGTCTGGCGCAGCTGTGGTGGCAGAACATCGGTGACGCCTCGTCGGGCGCCAAGACCGCGCAAGAGGCGCTGGACGCGCTGTGCGAGCAGCAGGAAGCCGTGCTGGAGCGTCTGCAGCGTTCGGGCGTTCAAGGCGATCTGGGCCCGGTCCTGAACGAGCCCGAGGATCCGCAGGTCTGGCTGGACCGCGAAGGCGCGCCGAAACCCAAGCTCGAGAACGAAAAGCCCGAACCGGTGACCATCGCCTATGAAGAACTGATCCAGCGCTGGCAGCAATAAGCCCTGCGCGATAGGCTTGGGGCGCGGTTGTCCGCGCCCCTTTTTCAGCCCGCCCCGAGGAAGACCATGACCCATATCCTTGCCATCGACCAGGGCACGACCTCGTCCCGCGCGATCCTGTTCGACGCCGACATGACTGTCCGCTCCAGCGCGCAAGAGGAATTTCCGCAGCATTTCCCCCGCTCCGGCTGGGTCGAACACGACCCCGAGGATCTGTGGGCGACCGTTGCCGCCACCTGCCGCGCGGCCATCGAAAAGGCCGGCAATCCGCCCATCGCCGCCATTGGCATCACCAACCAGCGCGAAACCGTCGTGGTCTGGAACCGCCAGACCGGCAAGCCGGTTCACAACGCCATCGTCTGGCAGGACCGCCGCACCGCCGAATTCTGCCGCGAACTGGAAGCGGCCGGCCATGGCGACATGATCACCGCCCGCACCGGCCTGCTGGTCGATCCCTATTTCTCGGCCACCAAGGTCAAGTGGATCCTCGATCATGTCGAGGGCGCGCGTGCCGCCGCCGAGGCGGGCGATCTGGCCTTTGGCACCGTGGATAGCTGGCTGATCTGGCGGCTGACCGGCGGGGCGGTCCATGCGACCGACGCGACCAATGCGGCGCGCACGATGCTTTACGATATCCACAAGGGCCGCTGGTCGGCGACCATCTGCGACCTGTTCGGCATCCCGCAATCCATGCTGCCCGATGTGCGCGATTGCTCGGCCGATTTCGGAACGACCCGGCCCGATCTCTTCGGCCGCCCGATCCCGATCACAGGCGTCGCGGGCGACCAGCAGGCGGCGACCTTGGGCCAGGCCTGTTTCCAGCCCGGCATGATGAAATCGACCTATGGCACGGGCTGCTTTGCCCTGCTGAACACCGGCGACACGCCCGTCGTCTCCAGCCAGCGGCTGCTGACGACCATCGCCTATCAACTGGACGGCAAGCCGACCTATGCGCTGGAAGGCTCGATCTTCATCGCGGGCGCGGTGGTGCAATGGTTGCGCGACGGGCTCAGGATCATCCGCGAGGCACGCGAGACGCAGCCTCTGGCCGAAAGCGCCGATGAAAGCCAGCGCGTGATCCTTGTCCCGGCTTTCACCGGGCTGGGCGCGCCCTACTGGAAGCCCGAATGCCGGGGTGCGATCTTCGGGCTGACGCGCAATTCCGGCCCCGCCGAACTGGCCCGCGCCGCGCTGGAGAGCGTGGGCTTCCAGACGCTGGACCTGCTGGAGGCGATGCGCGCCGACTGGCAGGGCGACGGCCAAACCGCGCTACGGGTCGATGGCGGGATGGCGGCCTCGGACTGGGCCATGCAATTCCTTTCGGACATCATCGGCGCACGGGTGGACCGCCCCCGCATCACCGAGACCACCGCCCTGGGCGCGGCCTGGCTGGCCGGACAGCAGCAGGGGATCTATCCCGATGCCGCTGGCTTCGCGCGCTCATGGGCGCTGGAACGCAGCTTCGAGCCGCAAATCTCGGCCGAACTGCGCGCCAAGCGCCGGGATGAATGGCGCCGCGCAATTCAGGCCACAATCGGCGTCTGTTCCTGACCCGCCATCGCGCGGGACTGGGAATGTCTGCGATACCCCAGGCACAGCAATGCAGCCGTGCAGGTATCTCCGCGCTCCAGAGGCCCGATTGGATTGACCAAGGCCAGTCTTGGCCAGCCGCCTGGTCATCGAGCGTATTCTTGCACCCGCCATTCCGAAAGTCGATAGCCGCCTCGGCCCGCAAAGGCCTGACGCGTGACGCGGGGGGGGGCGACAAAAATCCCACTTGCCTTTCACACCTGCGCCTGTGCTGATCAGGCCGCAAGAGCCCGCCAGGACAAACATCATGGATCAGGTCCACAGCGTCAACGATGTCATGATCCTCGGCGCAGGCGGGACGGGCTTTTCCTGCGCGCCTATCCTGGCCGCGCGCCGGCGCCGATGCCGCTGGAATTGCTTGACGCAGGGGACGGCTGGCATGATGTCCAGGCCGTCGGCCCGAGCCCGCTGGCCCGCGCATGAGTGAGGAAGATGACCATATCGGCCGCGCGGTCCCTTCGAGTCGGCTGTCCCGCGCCTTGCGGATGGGGGCGCTGGCGGGCGGGATCGGGGGCAGGGCGCTGGTCTCGGGCATGGCGCGGCTGGCGCAGGGCGAACGACCGCGTGCGCAGGATCTGCTGATGACGCCAGCCAATGCGATGCGGCTGGCCGATCAATTGTCGCGGATGCGCGGTGCGGCGATGAAGATGGGGCAGCTTCTGTCGATGGATGCAGGCGATTTCCTGCCGCCCGAACTGACGCAGATCCTGTCGCGGCTGCGCGCCGATGCCGAGCCGATGCCACCGCGGCAGTTGCGGGCCCAGCTTGATCGCGCCTGGGGCGAGGGCTGGCTGCCGCGTTTTCAGCGGTTCCAGACGCGGCCCATCGCCTCGGCCTCGATCGGGCAGGTGCACCGCGCGCAGACCAGGGACGGGCGCGATCTGGCGATCAAGGTGCAATATCCCGGCATCCGCGCCAGTATCGACAGCGACATCGACAACCTTGCCCTGCTGCTGCGGATGCCGGGCCTGCTGCCCAAGGGGATCGACCTGCCGCCCCTGCTGGACGAGGCTCGCGCCCAGCTGAAGGCCGAGGCCGATTACGAACACGAGGCCCGCCAGATGCTGCGCTACGCCGAGGCGCTGGCCGGGCGGCCCGAATTCCTGCTGCCCCGGCCCGACCCGGAATTCACCCGCCGCGACGTGCTGGCGATGGATTTCATCGAAAGCCGCCCCATCGAGACGTTGGCCGACGAGGCTCAGCCCGTCCGGGATCGCGCCGCCCATGCCCTGGCCCGCCTGGTGCTTGAGGAATTGTTCAGCTTCAACCTGATGCAAACCGATCCGAATTTCGCCAATTACCGCTGGCAACCGGACAGCCGTCGGCTGGTTCTGCTGGATTTCGGCGCGACGCGCAGTTTCTCGGACCATGTCGGCCCGCAATATCGCCGCCTGCTGCGCGCCGCCTTGCAGGACGACCGCAAGGCCATCGACGAGGCCGCCATCGCCATCGGCTATTTCCGCGAGGATACCCAGCCCGCGCACAAGGCGCTGCTGCTGGACATGATGGAACTGGCCTTCGGCCCCTTGCGCCGTCAGGGCCTGTTCGACCTGGCCGGCACCGACATCCCGCAGCGCATCGCCGAAATGGTGATGAAGATTACTCAAAGCCGCGACCGGGCCGAGATGCCCCCGCCCGAGATCCTGTTCCTGCACCGCAAGTTCGGCGGGCTCTACCTGCTGCTGGCGCGGCTGCGCGCGCGTGTCGATCTGGGCGCGCTGGTCGCGCCCTACAGCGATCAGTAATCGCGCCCGAAGAACACGCCGAGGCTGCTGCTGCCGTCGCTGCCGACCGAACCCCGCGCCCGCAGGCTTTGCGTGATGTCCAGGTTCAGGTTGATCGTGCTGCGTCCGCTTTCCCCGACCGAGACATCGGTATAGACGTTCTCGCTCAGGTAGCGGCCCGCGCGCAGTTCGACATTGCCGTCGGCATCGGTCGTCAGGTCCAGATCGTCCAGCCCCGCGCTGTCACGCAGGTTGCCGATGATCCCCGCCCCGCCGCGCCCAGCCAGCACCGCGACCGCATTGGCCAGCTGCGCCGCCTGAAGGGGCGTGATCGTGTCGAGGCCCCGCCCGAACAGAAGCTGGGACAGAACCTCTTCCTCGGGCAGTTCGGGCGAGGATTCGAACCGGATATCGGGCTCGCGCAACTCTCCGTCGATCACGATGCGGGTGGTGATCCCGTCGCGCTGCGTTTCGGCCACAAGGCGAATGACCGGGATCAGGCTGCCCTGCAATTCGATCAAGCCCTCGGTCAGGTTGAAGCGGTTGCCCAGCAGATCGACGCGGCCCCGGATCAGCTGCAGATTGCCGACCGGCACGACATTGCGCGATGTGCCCTGCACCAGAAAGCCGCCGCCCAGTTCGGCATCGACACCGCGACCGCGCACAAAGACGCGGTTCGGCGCCTCGATGGACAGGTTGAGACGCGGCGGATTGCGCGCCGGAACCGCAGGTGGACCCGCCAGCCCCGCGGCCGCGGCGGCCGGGCTGGGATAGCCCTCCAGCCCCGCGCGGGCGCGCGTGGCGCGCACCGGAGGTCGCTGGTTGCCGACATGGCGGATGTCGGGAATGCCCCGCGCGCCGCCAAGCCCGGTCGAGGGGATGCGGATTTCGGTCTCGTCCAGGACGATCCGCCCCGAGACCAGCGGCCCCGCCGCCAGGTTGCCAGAGATGCGGAGCGCCCCGTCCAGGCGCGTCTCGTAAAGGTTCGGATCGCGTAGCACCGCCCGGTTCAGGCCAACCGACAGATCCAGCGCGCCGCCTTGCAGATCGACGGGGCCGGACACCGAGATACTGCCGCCCGCGGCGAAACCGCCACCCCCGTCCAGCCGAAGCCGACCGTTCTGAAAAGCCGCGACCAGATTGACCCCCTCAAGCCGGATGCCCAACCCCGGATCGGACAATTGCCCCTGCGACAGGGCGACCTGCCCCGACAGCGATTGCAGCGCCAGGGGTCCGGTCAGGCGCAGGTTGATCGCCAGCGGCCCCGACAGGCTGCGGGTCCGCAGCGTGGTATTGGCGAGCGCGGAATCCGCCCGTCCGGTGATGGCCAGATCGGCCGATTGCCCATTGCGCGCCGCCACGCCCGCGATGCGCAAATCCACGCTGCCCGGCGCGGTGGCATTCAGGTCCATGACCAGATTGGCCCCATCCTCGCGCAAGGTGCCGCGCAAAGTCGCGGGGCCGGGAAATTCCGGAACGATCAACCCCAGATTGGCAAGCCGCCCGTCCAGCAGAAGCCCCGTGGCCGGATCGCCGCTGGCCTCGATCGTTACCTGCGGGTTACGAAGCTGCAAGCGTTGCAGGCTGAGCCCCGCCGCATCCTGCCGTGCCGCCAGATCAAAGACCGTCTGCCCCGTCAGGACCGGATCGACGCGCGGCTGTCCGACGCGCAGGCCGCTGGCATTGCCGTTGGCGGTGATCAGACGTTGCCCGCCCTGATCCAGCACCCGTGCCTGGGCCTGAAGTGCGCCTGCGATGCCATTGCCCAGAAAGCGCAGGTCGCCTGCCGCGATGGTCGCGGCAAGGTCCGTCGCGCCGTCGCCAAGCTGGCCCGTCGCATCGACCTGAAGCCGGGGATTGCTGATCCGCGCGGTCTGCAAGGACAGCACGCCTTCGGCCTCGGTCGCCTCCAGCGTCAGCTGCGTCTCACCGGCCAGCGCGCCATCGACCTGCGCCTGTCCAAGCGCCAGATCGCGGCCCGTGCCTCGCAGGCTGAGCCGCCGGATGCCGTCGCCCGCCTCGCGGAACGTGCCTGTCGCGGTCAAGGCGCCGCGCCAACCGGGGCCGAATGGCGCAAGCGTATCGACCTGAAGCTCGGCGGCCAGATCCGTGACCCCCTCGCCGACCTGCCCCGTCGCCGTGGCGCGCAACTGGTCATTCGTGATGCGGACATCGCGCAGGGTCAGGACGCCCTCGGCCTGATCGGCCAAGACGCGCAGATCGGTGCGCCCGGTCAGCGCGCCATCCACATTGCCCTGTCCGAACGACAGGTCGGTGCCTTGGCCGGTCAGGTCGATGATGCGGCGGCCGTTCTCATCGGTCAGGCGGGCGCGGGCGGCCAGCGCGCCGCTCCAGCGCGGGTCCAGGGCTGACAGGCTGGGCAGGGCGATATCGGCGGTCGCGTCCAGCGCGCCCTTGGCAAAGACCCCCTCGCCCGAGGCGGTGATCTGCGGATTGGCGAAGCGGAAGCTGTCCAGCTGATAACCGTCCGGCGTCTGGCCCGCGATCAGCGTCAGGTTCGTCATGCCCGCCAGCGCGCGGTCCACCGCGTCGATGCCGATACGCAGGTCCATCGTCTCGCCCGAGACGGTCAGGCGGCGTTGGCCGCTTGGGCCGTTCAGCCGCGCCTCGGCCATGAGGCTGCCGCCGAAATCGGGATCGGCCTCGGCCAGCGAGGGCATCGAGATCTGCGCGACCAGATCGCTGGACAGGCTGTCGATCCGCCCCGATGCGTCCAGCGTGACGCGGGCGGCGGACAGGCTGAGTTCCTCGACCTCGATCCCGGTCTCGTCGCGCCGGATCTCGACCACGATATCCGAGCCGCCGCCCAGCAGGCGGTCAAGCTGGGGCTGGTCCAGTGTCAGATCCGTCGCGGTGATGCGCGCATCCAGGTCAAAGGCCCGGTTCAGCACGATATAATAGCCGTTCAGCTCTGCCTCGGCGCTGCCGGTCAGATCGCGATCGGCCAGCAGCGACAGCCGCGACAGATCCTGGTGGCGCGCCGTCACATCGACCGACAGCGTGATGCCGCTGGCCAGACCCGCGACAAGAAAATCGCCGTTCACGCCGAAATCGGCCCCGTCCAGACGCACGTCATGGATATCCAGCACGTTGCCCGGCGTGAAATTGAACCGCGCGCGACCCCGCACCTCGTCGCCCACTGCCTGGGCCAGTCCGGCATCGGCAAAGGCCAGCCCCGCCGCACCAAAGGACAGCCCGCCCGTGACCTCGACCAGGGCGCCATCATCCAGCACAATCTCGCCGCCGCCATCCAGCAGAAGCTGGCCGATCATCAGATTGCCCCGGTCCACCTGCCCGACCCGCCCCGTCAGGGTCCAGCCCTGACCCTCGGCCGCGTCATAGGACAATTGCAGCCGCCCGGAATCGACCGTCGTTCCGGCATCGGCGAAGGGCAGGGGAACCGGCAGGACCGGCGCATTCGCGTCGCGGCCCAGAAGAATCTGCAATTCCGCAAGCTGCGGCGCGTTCTGATCGTTCGTCGAAAGCGAGCCGGTCACACTCAGCGCCTCGGTCTGCAGGCTCAGCTGCGGCAGCTCGATCCGGCCCGTCTCGGCGCGCCAGCCCTCGGCCTGCAGCCGCGTGTCGCGGCCGAAGAACACGCGATCGTCGGGGCGCAGAAGCGAGGCGACATCGCCCCCGATCTGCACCGAGAACGCGGTTCCGGGGGTGCCGGTCTCGTCAGGGCGCTCATTGGCGCTGATCCGGCCGGTGATCCGGGGCTGGCCGTTGGTGGCCAGCCGGATATCGGCGGCGAAATCCGACAAGGGCCCCTCGCCGCTGATCTGCGCGGTCAGGGCGGGGCGCTCGTAAAGGTCGATCAGGTTCGCCAGGATGCCATTCGCGGCCTCGTCCAGCGCGAGGTTCAGCCGCAGGATGCGCGTCTCGTTGGAAAAGGCGCTGTCCAGCACGAATTGGCCGCGCGGCCCGTCCAGCCGGGTGACGTTCAGCTGCGTCTCGCCCTCGCCCCCCTCCAGGCTCATGGCCCCGTCGATCCGCAAGGCAGCCTCGATTCCGATGACCGCTTCGCCCAGGGCGACGCGCTCGGCGCGGATCTGTTCGATATTCACGGCAACAGGCAGTTCAGGCAAGGCAAAGACCGGAGCCTCGGCCTGAATTGCGCCGTCCTCGCCAGCGGGCAGGCGGGGCAGAAGGATCTCGCGCGCGGTCAGTTCCGCGATCTCGATGCGGCGCCGCAAGAGGGCGCTGCGGTTCCACTGGATCGCACCATCGCGGAGCGTCAGCCAGACGCCGTCATCATCGGCAATCCGCATCTCCGAAAAGGTCGCGCGGGATGACAGGGCGCCCTGGAAGCCCTCGATCACGACGGTCCGTCCGGCGCCCGACAGGCTGCGTTCCAGAAGCCCGGTCAGAAAGCCGCGATCATCCTCGATCTCGGCGGAAAGTTCGGCGGCGCTCTGCGCCAGAACGGCCAACGGAAAGATCAGGCCAAAGACCAATATCCACAAGCGCCGCATCAGAAAGCCTGCCCAAGTCCAAGGTAAAACTGAACACCGCTGCCGGTGTCGCCCGCGACCGGCCCGGCCACGTCGAAGCGCAGCGGCCCGATGGGGGTGTCATAACGCAGGCCGATTCCGGCGCCGGCATGATCGCGCTCGATCCCGTCGAAGCCGCCTTGGGACCAGACGCGCCCGTAATCGGCGAAGGCGACCATGCCGATCCGGTCGCGCACCTGAAAGCGCAGTTCGGCCGTGGCGTTGGCCAGGCTCATGCCGCCGGTGCGAATGGTCTCACCAGTCATGCGGGTGGTGATCACATCGGCGCCAAGACTTTGATAAGGCTGCCCCCGGACCGAGCCGCCGCCGCCCGAATAGAACAGGAAGCCGCGCGGGGTGCGGCGGATGTCGCTGCCCAGGATCGTGCCGAGCCGTCCGCGCGTGGCCAGCGTGAAGCGGTCGTTTTCCCCGAACGAGACATAGGCCCGCCCCTCGCCAAGCGCGCGCAAGCCGGAATCGGTGTCGTCGAAGCCATGGAACGGCATGATCTCGGCGCTGAGCCATGTGCCGCTTCTGGCGTTGTTCGGCTCGTCCCGGCGATCCCAGATCACATCCGAGGGCAGCGCCAGGACGCGGAAATTCGTGCGGCCATTGGCGTCGAAGACGCGGCTGATGCGGTATTGCCCGGCGATGCCGGCGGTCAGGCGGTCATTGAAGATGTGGATAAAGCCCAAGGACTGGCTGGCGCTGTCCTCGCTGTAATCCTCTTCGCGCATCCGAGCGATGTCGGTTTCGACATAGCCAGTCGTGTCGGCGGTGATCGTCGCGGGCCGGTCGATCCGCAAGGTCAGCTGGTCGTCGCGGTCGCTGGTGGTCGAGCCGATATCCTTGACCCTGCCCTCGATCCTCAGCCTTTCGCCCCCGCCCAGCAGGTTGCGATGCATCCAGTAGGCCGAGACCAGAACCCCGTCCGTGTTCGAGATCTCGAAGCCCGCGCCGATGCGGCGGGGGCGCTGTTCGATCACCGTCAGGTCCACGTCGAGGATATTGCCCTGCCGCAGGTCGTCGGCCTCAGTCAGGGTGATCGAGGAAAAGATACCGGTGCGGCGCAGGCGGCTGCGGACGGTGTCAAGATCCTCGGGGTCGAAGGGCTGGCCCTCGGGGAAGCCCGCGATCTTTCGCAGGCGCCGTTCGTTCAGGCGCTGATTGCCGCTGACCTGCAACTGGCCGAAGCGCACGGCGGGGCCAGGATTCAGCGCGATGCGGCTGTCCACCGTGGCGCTGTCGTGCTGGGCGGTGATCTCCTGGCTGGCGATGTCGGCCTTGGCATGGCCCGCGCTGCGCCAGCCAGCGACGCCTGCCAGGGCTGCGCGGCGGATCGTGCCCGTGCCGGCCACCTCGCCCGCCGCATAGCCGTCGGGAATGTCGCTGCCCGGCGCGACCGGTGCGATCTGGGCGCGCGAAAAGCGGAAGCGCGGGCCGGGATCCACGGCGATAACCGCCCGGCGCACCAGGTCTGGCGCATCCAGAGGTGCGACCTCGGCGGCCTCGATCCCATCCAGGGTAATGCTGATGTCGCCCGCGTAATAGCCTTCGTCATAAAGCACGCCCAGGATACGCGCATAATCCGCCCGCGCCGCCGCAAGGATGTCCTGACCCGAGATCCGATCCTCGGCCAGCGCGCCCGCGATCAGAGAGGTGTTGCGAAAGGCGCGTTCCAGCCCCGCATCGCCGCCGGTCACGGTGATGTCAAGCACGACCGGACCTTCCCCATCGCGACCGAAGAGGCCGGAAAAGGGCCACGAAGATTGTGCACGTGCATCGCCCGCCACAAGGCCCAGACCTGCCAGCACAGTCGAAACCGCCAGCACCATTCCCAGAATTCGCCGCATCACCCTGCCCGCCCGTTTCTTCTTGGGACCGATTGAAACAGGATCAGCCCGTGAAATCCAGCAATTCCACGGCGAAAAGGCGGCTTCTTGCTTAACCTTCGTGCGGCATCAACCGGGCTGGGTCAGCGCCGCCAGACAGCCATGCAGCGCCGCCATATCGTCGCGGATCAGGAAAACCGGCGCGTTTTCCGGGATGTGGCGCATATGGGTCTTGGACAGGAAGGCCAGGGTGAACCGATCCATCCGGCCCGCGATGCTGCGCCCGACGCTGCCCGCAAGGAACAGCCCCTCCAGCGGCATGAAGCGCAGGGCCAGTTCCCGGCACAAAAGCCCGACCAGCTCGGCGAAGAAATCATAGGTCTCGTTCGCGGCCGCATCGCCCGCCTCGGCGGCGGCGGCGATCTGCTCGCTGCGGACAGGCTCCAAGCCCGTCATTGCCGCGTGTAGCCGCGACAGGCCGCGCCCCGCAAAGGTCTCTTCGGTCGAGAAGAATCCGGCAGCGGCTTCGGCGCCGACGCGGTCGATCAGGCGCGCCATGATGTTGGCGGGCAGGTGGGTGTGACCCTCTTCGGCCTCCAGCGCGGTGATCGCGCCGCCGGGCAGCACGCGGACTGCGCAGACGTTGAAGCCCGTGCCCAGCCCGACGACCAGCGCCTGACCGTTGCGGGCGCGATCTTCGGGGGCGGGGCGCAAGACCGAAAGACCCTCGCCCTTCAGCGCCGGGGTCGCATAGCCAAGCGCGGTCAGATCATTGATCAGCCGCACATGGTCGGCATCGGTCAGCCGCGCCAAGTTCTGTTCGTCAAAGGACCAGTCGCGGTTCGTCAGCGAGGCGCGACCCCCGCTGACAGGCCCGGCGACCGCAATGCAAAGCGACGAGATATGGGGCTGGTGCTGCTGCGCCATGAAGCGGCGCACGACATCGTCGAAACTGGCGAAATCGTCACCCTTGAAGCGCGTCACCGTCGTCTGGTCGATCACGCCGTTGCGCGCAATCGCCAGACGGGCATTGGTGCCGCCCACATCGCCCAGTAGCATCGCCATCGCCGGTCCCTCTCAGTTCAGCCTCTGGCCATCCTTAGGCGAGAAATACGACACTTTCGAGAGGTCGAATGCCAGCGGAAAGGGCTGGCGCGCCTGAACCGCGCTTTCCGCACGCAGCCGCGCCGTGACCGGCTTGCCGCCCAGATGGGTGACGGCAAAGGTGTCGGCGCCTGCGGGTTCGACGATCTCGATCAGCACGTCGCTGCTTGCAGCCTGCGCGGTTCCGGGAAGATGGGCATTGCCCGTCGCCTCGTGAATATCCTCGGGACGGACACCCAGGACGATCTCGGTCGGCAGGTCGCGGGCCACCGGATCGACGATGACCAAGGGCGCATCGCCGGGGCGGTCGATCTCGATCCGCGTCTGTCCGCCCTCGGCGCGGGCGCGGGCCGGGATCAGGTTCATCGCCGGACTGCCCATGAAATCGGCCACGAACATGTTGGCGGGCTTGTTGTAGATCTCGGCCGGGGTGCCGATCTGCTGGATCACGCCGCCTTTCATCACCACGATCCTGGTGGCCAGGGTCATCGCCTCGATCTGGTCATGGGTGACATAGACGATGCTGGCGTTCAGATCCTGATGCAGCTTCTTGATCTCGGTCCGCATCGAGACGCGCAGCTTCGCATCCAGGTTGGACAGCGGCTCGTCGAACAGAAACAGCGCGGGGTCGCGGACCAGGGCGCGGCCCATGGCGACGCGCTGGCGCTGGCCGCCCGACAGCTGGCCGGGCTTGCGGTTCAGAAGCGGCTCGATCTGCAATTGCCGCGCGACCTCGGCCAGCTTGCGTTCCTGCGTGGCCTTGTCCACGCCGCGGACCTGCATCCCGAAGGTGATGTTCCTGGCCACGCTCATCGTCGGGTAAAGGGCGTAGGACTGAAACACCATCGCGATGTCGCGATCCTTGGGGCTGACGCCCGTCACGTCGCGGCCGGCGATGCGGATCGTGCCGCCGGTGATCGGCTCGAGCCCGGCGATGCAGTTCAGCAAGGTGGACTTGCCGCAACCCGAGGGCCCCACCAGAACCAGGAAATCGCCCGGCTCGATCGAGATATTGATGTCGTGCAGAATGTGGGTGTCGCCATAGGCTTTCTGCAGGTGTTCGATTTCGAGAATGGGCATGGCTTATCCCTTGACGCTGCCGGCGGTCAGGCCGCGGATGAAGTATTTGCCGGCGACGACATAGACCAGAAGCGTGGGCAGGGCCGCGATGATCGCAGCCGCCATGTCCACGTTATAGGCTTTGACGCCGGTGGTGGAGTTGACGATGTTGTTCAGCGCGACGGTCACGGGCTGGCTGCCCGGCCCGCTGAACGACACGCCGAAAAGAAAGTCGTTCCAGATCTGCGTGAACTGCCAGATGACCGAGACGGTGATGATCGGCAGCGAGAGCGGCAGGAAGATCGACCAGAAGATGCGGAAGAACCCCGCGCCATCGACCTTGGCCGCGCGGACCAGCTCCTGCGGGATGGTGACATAGTAGTTGCGGAAGAACAGCGTTGTGAAGCCGATGCCGTAGATCACATGGACGAAGATCAGCCCCGGGATGGTGCCCGCCAGCCCCATGAATCCCAGCATCTGCGCCATGGGCAGCAGCACGACCTGGAAGGGGATGAAGCAGCCGAAGAGGATCATCGCGAAGAACAGGTTCGCGCCCTTGAAGCGCCATTGAGCAAAGACATAGCCGTTCAGGGCACCGATCACGGTCGAGATCGCGACCGCTGGCACGGCCATCAGAACGCTGTTCCAGAAGAAGGGTCGTAGCCCCTCGCACTGGGTGCCCGCGCAGGCGGTGGACCAGGCCTCGGCCCAAGGGGCAAAGGTGATCTCGCGCGGCAGGGCCAGAAGGCTGCCGGTGCGGATTTCCTCCAGGCTTTTCAGCGAGGTGGTCAGCATCACGAACAGCGGCATCAGGTAGAAGGCCGCGAACAGGATCAGGATGCCGTAAAGGCCCCAACGCAGGACGGTGTTACTGGTCACGGCGCGGCCTCAATTCGCTGTAGAGATAGGGAACCACGATGGCGAAGACGACCATCATCATGATCATCGCGCTGGAGGCCGCCTGACCCAGATCGCCGCGCGAAAAGGCCATGGCATACATGTAGGTCGCGGGCAGATCGGTGGCATAGCCGGGGCCGCCTCCGGTCAGGGCGATGACCAGGTCGAAGGCCTTGATCGCCAGATGCGCCAGCACGATGAAGGCCGACAGGAAGATCGGCGCCATGGTCGGGATGATGATCGCCGAATAGATGCGGTGGGTCGGGATACCGTCCACCTGGGCGGCGCGGATGATCTCGGTATCGACCGAGCGCAGTCCCGCCAGGAACAGCGCCATCACGAAGCCCGATGCCTGCCAGACGGCGGCCAGGACGATCGTGTAGATCGCCATGTCGGGCCGGATCAGCCAGTCGAAGGTGAAATTCTCGAATCCCCAGCCGCGCACCATCTCCTGCAAGCCCAACCCGGGGTTGAGGATCCATTTCCACGCCGTCCCCGTCACGATCAGCGACAGCGCCATGGGATAGAGGTAGATCGTCCGCAAGACGCCCTCGGCCCGGATCTTCTGATCGAGAAGGATCGCCAGCACGAGGCCGATGACCATCGAGAACAGAATGAAAAGTCCACCGAAGATGAACAGGTTGTTCATCGCCACATCCCAGCGCGG
The DNA here is from genome assembly GCF_019431455.1 of Paracoccus bogoriensis. GTDB lineage: Bacteria > Pseudomonadota > Alphaproteobacteria > Rhodobacterales > Rhodobacteraceae > Paracoccus > Paracoccus bogoriensis. The sequence goes on along the minus strand of NZ_JAHYSR010000002.1, from coordinate 69,478 downwards.
GGCGGCGAAAAGGCGTTCATACTGGATGAAGCCGTCCAGTTCGTAGCGCGGCATCAGCCGCGAGCGGGTAAAGCTGATCCAGGCGGTCCAGGCGATGAAGCCATAGACGAAGACCAGGATTGCCACGAAGGACGGCGCCAAGACCAGCTTGGGCACGTTGCGTTCAAGCCATTCCATGTCAGGCATCCCCAAAGAAAAAGCCCCGCGCCAAGGGCCGTGCGGCATGGCGCGGGGCAGTCGGGCCGGGATTACATCGCGTTGGCGACGGCGTCGGCCAGTTGTTGCACGGCGTCATCCGACGACATGTCGCTGTTGAAATGCGCGGTTACGACATCGGTGATCGCACCGGCCTGCGCACCACGCAGCGCCATGCCGTGGGCATAGCTGGGCAGCAGCGAACCGTCCTGGGCGCCCGCATTCATCGCCTCGGCCGAGGCGACGGCGCAGCTGTCGAACTCGTCCAGCGCCACGTCGGTGCGTGCCGGGATCGAGCCCTTGTTCAGGTTGAAGGTCTTCTGGAAGTCCTTGCCCATGATCAGACGCGCCAGAAGGGCCTGACCCTGCTGCTTGTCGTCGCCATCCACGTTGAAGAAGGCGAAGCTGTCCACGTTGTAAAGGAAGCCGTTGCCGGGCGTCTGCGCACAGACGAAATCGGTGCCGGGTTCCTTTCCGGCCGCCAGAAACTCGCCCTTGGCCCAGTCCCCCATGATCTGGAAGGCGGCCTCGCCGTTCATGACCATGGCGGTGGCCAGGTTCCAGTCGCGACCCGAGAAGTTCGGATCGACATAGCCGCGAATCACGCGCATCTGGTCAAAGACCTGCTTCATCGTGTCCGAGGTCAGCGCCTCGGGGTCCAGATCGACCAGCGCCTGCCGGAAGAATTCCGGCCCTCCGATGCCCAGAACGACGGTCTCGAAGACGGTGGCGTCCTGCCAGGCCTGACCGCCATGGGCCAGGGGCGTGACACCGGCCTCTTGCAGCTTCTCGGCAGCGGCGTTGAATTCCTCCCAGGTGGTCGGCATCTCGATGCCGTGCTCGTCCAGGATCTGCTTGTTGCCCCAGATCCAGTTGACGCGGTGCACGTTCACCGGCGCGGCGCACCACTTCCCTTCGCATTTCATGTGCTCGGCAATCTGGGCAGGCAGGACATCGGCCCAGCCGTTCTCTTCGGCCACGGCACTGATGTCGGCAAGGCCGGTTTCCTCATACCATTCCTGAATCGCCGGGCCTTTCAACTGCACGGCGGTCGGCGCATTGCCCGACAGGACGCGGGCGCGCAGGGCGGTCATCGCCGCGTCGCCGCCGCCGCCCGCCACAGGCATGTCGGTCCAGGTGCCACCCTCGGCGGCGAATTGCTCCTGCAGGACGGCGACCGAGCGGGCCTCGCCGCCCGAGGTCCACCAATGCAGCACTTCGGCCTGCGGATTGGCCAGCACAGGGCCAGCCATCATCACGGCGGCCGAGGCCGCCAGAACGGTTTTCAGCGTCATGGATCCTCCCAGATCTTCCGGTGCAGGGGCCTTGGCCCTGCCTGATGAGGAAAATGCCGAAAAACCGGGCTTTCGTGCAATGCATGGCGGCCATGCAACTGGCAGATTTCGCGGCGCTTCGTTACATACTGTTACAAAAACCGCGCGACCCTGCCATGACGATCCGCCGAGGGGGAACCGAATGAGCCTGCATCGTCTGCTGCTGGTCGAGGACGACGCCGACATGGCCGCCATGATGGCCGCCTATCTGCGACGGCAGGGGCTGCATGTCACGCTGGCCGACAGCCGCGCGGGCGCTTTGGCGGCGCTGAAATCAGGGCGGGTGGATCTGATCCTTCTGGATGTTTCCCTGGGCCGGGACGACGGCGTCGCCTTGTGCGCCGAGATCCGCGCCGCGCAGGACGTGCCGATCATCATGGTCAGTGCCCTGTCGGCTGATCATCAGCGCATGGCCGGATACGCGGTCGGCGCCGACGATTACATCGCCAAGCCATTCAACCCCGACCTGCTGCTGGCGCGCATCCGGGCGGTTCTGCGCCGGGCGGGCAGGGCGCCCAGCCTGATCCACCGCCGCCGCGACAGCGTCCTGCGCTTCGGCGGCTGGCGCTATGACGCACGGCGCGACGAGGTGACGGCGCCGGGCGGCTGGCAGGTCACGTTGTCGGCGCGCGAAACCGCGCTGCTGCGCGTCTTTCTGGCCAATCCGCTGATCCCCCTGACCCGCGAAGAGATCGCCGCCGCCCTTGATGATGACGAGGCCGCCGAGGGCCGGGCGATCGACATGCTGGTCGGCCGTCTGCGGCAAAAGACAGATGCCAGCCTGATCAGAACCGAACGCGGGGTCGGCTATGTGCTGGCCGCCGACGTGACCCGGGCGGATGACTAGGCGGCCCAGCCTGCGGCTTCTGGCCAGCCTGTGGGTCGTGCTGGCGATGCTGGCCGGGGCCGGCGCGGCCTGGCTGTGGACCTCCAGCGATGCCGCATGGCGCGATCACCTGTCGCGGGCCTATGTGACGGGGCTGGCGCTGCATGACAGCCTGCTGAACGGCGGGCCGACCCCGCCCGGCACGACGCTGACCCCGCTGCGCGAGCCACCTCCGCTGGCACCTGGCTGGCACGAGACGGTGCTGACGCTGACCGGCGGCGGGCGGCCTGACCTGTCGCAGGGGCTGCGCCTGTCGATCCGCGTTCATTCGCCCGACATCCAGTATCCTGTGGCGCGGGTTCAAAGCCTGGGCGGGACCGGGCAGGCGGCGGGGCTGGCCTCGGTCACGCGGACGCTGGCGCAATTCTGCAGCCAGCCGCAGCTTTATGTGCAGACAGGATCGGGGCCCTGGATCCGGGTGGACGGGGCTCCGGTCTGGGGCTGCGATGCGGCCCCTGCGGACAGGCGCCTGCTGGCCGGGGCGGTGGCGATCGGCGCGCTGGTCGCGCTTCTGGGCTGGGTGGCCGAGGTGTCGGGCGCCTTTTCGGCCTTTGCCGCCGCGCTGCGCGACCACCGCGCCCGCAGTGCCGACCTGCCCGTGAGCGGCGTCGAGGAATTGCGCCAGACCGCCGAGGCCGTGAACGCCTATGTCGCGCAGGACCGCGCCGCGCTGGAAAACCGGGCGCTGGTCCTGTCGGCGGTCAGCCACGATCTGGGCACGCCCGCCACCCGGTTGCGCCTGCGCAGCGCGCTGATCGAGGACGAAGCCCTGCGCGCCCGGCTGGAACACGACATTGACGAGATGACCAGCATGATCGACGGCGTGCTGACCTATACCCGCGCCGAGATCGGCGCCGAGCCGTTCCGCCAGATTTCTCTGACCTCGCTGGTCGAGGCGGTCGTGGCCGATTACCAGGATGTCGGCCTGCCGGTGACGCTGCGCCTTGCACCGCCCCGCGCCGCGCCATCGGGCACGCTGTTCGCCCGCGCGATCACCCGGCCCCTGGTCGAGAACCCGGCCATCCTGATGCGCGCGCAGCCCACCTCGATCCGGCGGGCGCTGACGAACCTGATCGACAACGCGCTGAAATACGGCCATTCCGCCGATGTCACGCTGGAGGCCGATGCCGACGATGCCCGCATCAGTGTGATTGATCGCGGCTCGGCCCTGTCCGATACGGACCTGGCGCGCCTGACCGGCGCCTTCCAGCGCGGCGAGAATGCCGAGGGTGCAAGCGGGGTCGGTCTGGGCCTTGCCATCGTCTCGACCGTGGCAGCGCAGCATGGCGGGCGGCTGGACTTCCTGCGCGAGGGACAGGGGCTGGTCGCGCGCCTGCATCTGTGCCGCAACTGGGCGTGACTGACCCTACGTCACCGGAACTGCCTTTCGGGCCCTTGCGTTTTTCGGCTGTCAATCCTGACCGAACGGCAACAGAAAGGCCAGACCATGAACCGCATCGCCAACCGCATCGCCCGCCTCGGACTGGCCGGCAGCGTCGCGCTGCTGTCGGTCCTGCCCGCTGCCGCCAAGGCCAGCCCCGGAGGCGCGGTCGAAAGCTGGTCCGCCATGGCCGGCATTCCCGCCCCGGACCTGCTGCGTCTGATCGAGGACATGCCCTTGTCCGCCCAGACCACGCAGGACCAGCCCTATTGCGCCAGCGACGACGAGATCGCCTTTACACTGCGGCATGACTTTGCCGAAGAAGTGGTCGTCACCGCGGGCGCCGAGGGCACCGAGCTCTGGGCCTCGGACATCCTTGGCACCTGGAGTGTCGTGGCACCGCGCGGCGACGATACCAGCTGCATCATCGCCTCGGGCGTGGGCTACACAACTGATCGCGAGGCCGAGGTCTATTACAGCAGCCTCGGCTTCTGACACGGTCGCACAAGCCTTGCTGGCTCCGTCATGCCAGTCGGGCCTTCAGAGCCGCCACGTGATCGGCCGACGCCGACAAGGCCGCTGCTGCCAGATCCTGCGCGGCAGGTAGCAGCGCGTCGCCGTCATGAATGCGGTCGATCAGGCCCCATGACAGCGCCTCGTCGCTGGCAACCCGGGCACCGCCCATCAGGATCAGACGCGCCCGCGACGGGCCGATCAACGCGGCCAGCCGCTCGGGGTCGCCCTGCGGCGGCTGATAACCCAAACGCATGACCGGATAGAAGAATTGTGCTTCGGGGACGGCAAGCCTTATGTCGCAGGCTAGGCCCATTCCGAAGGAACCGCCCGCCATCGTGCCGTTCAGGGCCGCAATGGTCAGGCAAGGCATCGAAGCCACCCGCCCCGACAAGGTCGCCCACAGGTCCGACTGCGCCAGCCCGGCCCGCGCGGCATCCAGATCGGCGCCTGCGGAAAAGGTCTTGCCGGTCCCGGTCAGGATGACCGCCTTGACGCGGTCGGCCCTGGCCCGGTCAAAGGCGGCGATCAGGGCGCGCAACATTTCCTCGGTCAGGGCGTTGGCCTTGCCCGGGCGGTCAATGGTAATCAGCGCCAATTCGCCACCCGCAAGGCGCGTGCTGCCGATCATGCCCTGCCTCTTTCCCTTTGGCCCTGCCTGTGCCAGAAATCATGTTGCATTTGTCCTTGGAGAGGTATCCGCCATGTTTCGTCCCATTGCAACATCGGCGCTTGCGCTGATACTCGGATCCGGCGCGGCCCTTGCCGATCTGGCTCCGGCCGATGTCTGGGCGAATATCGAACGCAGCCTTGCGGATTCCGGCACGCTGGTCGAAATCGGCAACCGCGATGAAAGCGCCGGACGACTGGTGCTTGAGAACGTTGCCCTCAGCGCCCCGCCCGAGGCCGAGGGCAGCTTTGTCATGACGATACCGCGCATGATCTTCGAGGCCCAGACCAGCGATCAGGTCCGCTCGACCATCGAGGGCGACATGACGATGACCGGCCGCTTTACCGATCCGTCCGGCGAGGAAAGCGGCATGGATCTGGTCCTTCAGATGCCGGGCAACGAGACCCTGTCCAGCGGCAGCATCGAGGATATGCGCCATGTCATGATGGTGCCCGAACTGCGTCTGACAGGGACAACAACCGATCTGGACGGCCAGACGCCGCTGGTCCTGACCATGAACGGATTGCAGGGCAGTCAGGCAATCCGACTGCGCGAGAACGGGGGCAATGAGCAGGATTTCAGCTTCACCGCCGAAAGCACTGATTTGACCTTTGCCGCCGCTCAGCCCGAAGAGGGCGAGCTTCCGGCACAGAACGTTGAAGCCAATCTGCGGATCGAGGCGCTGGCGTTGACCGGGACCAGCGTTTCCCCTGGCGACGGCACCAGCATGGACACCGATCCTGCGGCGGCGTTGCGGGCGGGGATGATGGCGGATCTGTCCTTTACCACAGGCGCGGTCGCCGGCAGCTTCGCCAGCGACACCACCAACGACCTTGGAGAGTCCGAACAGGGCAATGGCCGCTTCACCGCAGCCAGCAGCGATTTTGCCGTGAAACTGTCCGCCGAGGGTGTGGAGATCGCCGGCACCGGCACCGGCATGTCCGTTACGACCGAAGATCCGGCCATGGGCATGACCATGTCCTACGACATCGCCGAAGCCGCCATGCGGATCGCGATGCCGCTTCTGGCCAGCGACCAGCCGCAGCCCTTCGCGCTGCGCTATGTGCTGGACCGGGTGACGCTGGACGATTCGCTGTGGTCGATGTTCGACCCCGAGGGGCAGATGCCCCGCGACCCGGCCAGCCTGAACATTGACGTGGATGGCAAGCTGATGCTGACCAGCGATCTGTTGGACGCCGATCAGCAGATGGCGCAGACGCCGCCTCTGATGCCGCTCAGCCTGAACGTGAACCGCATCGGGCTCGCCGCTGTGGGCGCCACGGCCGAGGTGACGGGCGCGCTGACCTTCGGCGATGACCCGACCGCGCCCGAGGGCCGCCTGACCGGCGATTTCACCGGCGTGAACACGTTGCTTGATACTTTGGTCGCGATGGGTGTCGTGCCGCAGGATCAGGTGATGGCCACGCGAATGATGATGGCCATGTTCGCCCGCCCGGTCGATGGCGACCAGAACCGCCTGCGCACCGAGATGGAGTTCCGGCAGGACGGCTCGATCTTCGCGAACGGCCAGCAGGTCAAGTGACCGGCATTGCCGGATAACGGACCGGCCGGGGCGACCAGTCCCGGCCTTTTTTCGTCAACGCGCCCCAGAACCGGACTCGAGCCTCGACCATGACGATCCAGACCCCCGACCGCGACCGTCTTCGCCGCCTTGCCGAGACCCTCATCGAGGCCGCACAGCGCGCTGGCGCCGATCAGGCCGACGCGCTGGCGGTGGATGGCCGTTCGGTCAGCATCGACGTGCGCGCCGGCGCGCTGGAACAGGCCGAACGCGCCGAGGGGCTGGAAATCGGCCTGCGCGTCCTGATCGGCGGGCGGCAGGCGGCGGTCTCGTCCTCGGATCACAGCACCGAGGCGATTGCCCGGATGGCCGAACGCGCCGTCGCGATGGCGCGCGAGGCGCCGGTGGACGACACGATCGGTCTGGCCGATCCTGACCAGCTATCCCCTCGCCGCAATGCCGAAGGGCTGGAATTGGCCGAAAACGCGCCCGAACCCGAACCGGCCAGGTTGCAGCAGATGGCCCTGCGCGCCGAGGCCGCCGCCCTGGCGGTCAGGGGCATCAGCCAGGTCGAAAGCGCCAATGCCAGCTACAGCCACAGGCGGATGTGGCTGGCGGCCTCGAACGGTTTTTCAGGCGGCTATGCGCGCACCGGCCATGCGCTGTCGGTCGTGGCCATCACCGGCGACGGGCTGCAGATGGAACGCGACTATGCCGGCGAGTCCCGCACCTTTGCCGCCGATCTGCCGCAGCCCGAAGAGATCGGCCTTCTGGCCGCCGAACGCACGCTGGCGCGGGCGGGCGCCAGGAAGCCGCCCACGGGCGCCTTTCCGATCCTGTATGATGTGCGGGTCGCCGGGTCGCTGATCGGGCATCTGTTATCGGCGGTGAATGGCAGCGCCATCGCGCGGGGCGCAAGCTGGCTGCGCCGCGATCTGGGCGAGGCGATCCTGCCCGAGGGCATGGACCTGATCGAGGATCCGCTGCGCCCGCGCTATGCATCCTCGCGGCCATTCGACGCCGAAGGGCTGCCGACCCAGCGCCGCGCCATCGTGGAAAAGGGTGTGCTGAAGGGCTGGACGCTGGATCTGGCCTCGGCGCGCAAGCTGGGCATGGCCAGCACCGGATCGGCGGCGCGCGGCCTGGCTTCGGCCCCCGCGCCCAGCCATTCCAACGTGATCCTGACACCCGGACAGGGCGACCAGCAGGGGCTGATTGCGCAGATGGGGCGCGGGCTGGTCGTGACTTCGATGCTGGGTGCCTCGATCAATCCGACGACCGGCGATTACTCGCGCGGGGCGGCCGGTTTCTGGGTCGAGAACGGAGAGATCGCCTATCCGGTCAACGAATGCACCATTGCGGGCAATCTGCGCGACATGCTGCGGACCATGATCGCCGCCGATGACGCATTGCCCTGGCGCGGAATCGAGGTTCCCAGCCTGCTGGTCGAGGGCATGACGCTTGCCGGCGCCTGAGGCCGATCTGGCGCTGTTATCCGAGGCCGCCGAACAGGCAGGCCGGATCGCGCTTGACTATTGGCGGCGTGATCCCAGAGCCTGGGACAAGGGCGAGGGCGCAGGCCCCGTGACCGAGGCCGATCTGGCCGTGAACGACGCGCTTGCCGCGCGGCTGATGGGCGCGCGCCCCGGCTATGGCTGGCTCTCCGAGGAATCCGAATCCGATCCGGCGCGGCTGGACGCCGAATATTGCTTTATCATCGACCCGATCGACGGCACCCGCGCCTTCATCGACGGGCAGGACGGCTTCGCCCATTCGCTGGCCGTAGCGCGCGGCGAAAGGATCGTCGCGGCGGTGGTCCATCTGCCCGCGCAGGGCCTGACCTATGCCGCCCATGCGGACGGTCCGGCGCTGCTGAACGGCCAGCCGATCCGACCATCCGATGCCGGAATCGAGGGCGCTCGCGTCCTGACCTATCGCGCCGTGACTGAGGCCGCAAACTGGCGCGGCGGCATCATGCCGCCCTTTCGCCGCGAATTCCGGTCGTCGCTGGCATGGCGGCTGTGCCTTGCGGCCGAGGGGCGCTTCGACGCGGCCCTGTCGCTGCGCGCGGCCTGGGAATGGGACATCGCAGCAGGTGCGCTGATCGCAGAACGCGCAGGCGCGCGCGTGACCGATCGGCGCGGCGGGTTGATGCGCTTCAACAGCCCGCGCGCGATGGTGGACGGGCTGATCGTCGCAGGCCACCGCCTGCATGGCGCCTTGCTTGAGGCGCTGGCCTAGAACAGCGGCGGCAGGGCGAAGGGGTCGCTGGCCGAAGGCGCGCTGGTCGCGATGATGCTTCCCGGCCCGGACAGCGTGGCGATCTGCTGAGCAAGGATCGCGATGGCCTGGCTTTGCGCGGCCGCCGTCGCGGCAGGCGACTGCGCCGCCATCGGCACGCTGATGTTGAAGCTGCGCGCATGGTTCGCGCCTCCGCCCGCCCCATCGGCCACGAAATAGCGACCGCTGAGCCGATAGATGCCATTGGCCTGCGCCAGGGCCCGTTCGACTCTCACCTCGATCTCGCGTCGCGGGGGCTGGGCCAGCGGCCAAGGCTCGCCGATCACGGTCGCACCGGAAACCTCGGTGATCGCGCGGGCCAGCGTGGTCGTGAAAGCCCGACCGGGATTGTCGGCCCACAGATTGTCCGGGTTCGACCGCACCGCGCCATCGGCAGTCTGGAACGCGACTTCCTGGTCGGACGCGTATTGCGGCAGCACCACATCCTTCAGCACCGCCGAACCCAGCCGGTCGGGCACCTGAATTCCGGCCGTAGGCGGGTCGATCAGATGGCGCGCGGTCTTTTCCGGGTTGGAACAGGCACCAATCGCCAGCAGCGCGGCAGGAAACAGGGCAATGGTCTTGGTCATGTCAGCGTCCCAGAATGAAGGCGCGGGGGTTACGTTCGATCATGCGCGCCAGAGAGCCGAAAGCCTCGGTCGCGCGGCGCAATTCGCGCAGGGTGCCGATAACCTCGTTGTTGAAGGCCGACCGGTCGCCATAGCTGGACAGCACCCCGTCGGCGCGCGCGGCGGCAAGCTGAAGGCGCTGGATCAGTTGCGGAAGTTGCTGGACCGAGGCGGCGATTTCGTCCGCCGCATTGCTGGCCGATTGCAGCGCGTTGTTCAGGTTGCCCGCCGCATTGCCGTCGCGCAGGTCGTTCAGAAGGCCGGTCGCGGCTTCCAGCGTGTTCGACAGGTTGCGCGGAAGCTGTTCGGCATCCTCGCTACCCAGCATGGCACGCAGATCGGCCAGGATACCCTCGACCTGGGCGCTGACCTCGGCAAAGCCGAACTCCTCGACCGCAGCGGCGGCGGCGTCGATCCGCCCGACCATCTCGGGGACATCGGCGGCGGCTTCGGACACCGCCTGGAATGCGGCCGAGGCATCCTCGAGCGCTTGGGCCAGCGTTTCGCCGCTGTTGTTCTCGCGCAGTTGTGTGGTGATCGCGGACAGGTCCGACAGGGCCAGGTGGCCATCCTCGATCGCCTCGCGCAGGGCGGTGGGGATGGCGCGGGTGTCCTGATCGCTGGCGATCGCGGTGATGCTGTCCAGCATGTCGCGGGCCGAGTTCATCAATTCCTCGATCGGCAGGCGGCCGATGCGTTCGATGAAGCCCTGCGCGCTGGCCGAGAAATCCTCGATATCGCCCTCGACCGAGGGGATCAGCGGGTTGGGCTGGGCAGCAAGATCCATGGTCGCAGGGGGCGCATCGGAGATCTCGACCAGTTCCACGATCAGCGAAGTGCCAAGGAAACCGGCGCTGGCAACGCGGGCGCGCAGACCGTCCTCGACCGCTGCGGTCAGAAAGGCCAGCGCCTCGGCCGGGTCGGCATCATCGGCCAGTCCCAGACGGCCGGGCCGGATCGCCAGCGTCACAAGCTGGCGCAGTTCCGGGCGCCCGCCCGGCCCTTCGGTGGTGATGACGGCCAGATTGTTCACCTGCCCCACGCGCAGGCCCTGAAACTGGACATCGGCGCCGCGGGTCAGGCCGCGCAGGGAATCGTCGATGATCATGCCCAGCATCAGGGGCTGGCTGTCATCCTCGGCGCTGAACAGCAGGTTGCGGGCCGTGCTTTCATCGGGCTGCACGGTAAAGACCTGCTGCGGCTCGACCGGGCGGCCGCCGCTGGCCAGCGTGTCGAAAGCTACGCCACCCTGGAGGATCGAGGCCAGAGAATTCACGTTGAAGGACAGACCTTGTGCGCCAAGCGATAGCGAAAAGCCCGACGTGTCCCAGAACACCGTGGCGCTGGTCAGGCGGCCATCATGGGGTGCCTGGACGAAGGCATCGGCCAACACGCGGTCCGAGCCGGGATCCAGGCGGATATTCTCGATCCGACCCACCGCGACGCCGCGGAACAGGACCGGCGCGCCCTCGTTCAACCCGTCGGCCTGGTCCATGGCCAGCGTGACCCAGGTGCCGGGCTGGTCGTTGCGGATCAGGGGCGGACGGTCCAGCCCGACGAAGCGGGTCGCGGGCTCGCTGACATCGGCGTCCCAATACCCTTCGATAAAGGCGCCGGTCAGCACCGTGTCCAGCCTCGTCACCCCCTGCGCGGTGACCTGCGGGCGCACGATCCAGAAGCTGGCTTCGTCGTCGATATATTGCGCGATGTCGCGGTTGACACGGACATCGACGACCACCCGCCCCAGATCGGGGGTGAATTGCACGGCTTCGACCCGGCCCACGATGATCTCGCGGAAGCGTAGTGTCGTCTCGCCGGCGGTGATGCCCGTGGCGTCTGCAAATTCGATCTGGATCAGGATGCCCCGGTCGCGAAAGGCGTTCCAGGCGATGCCCAGCGTGACGACCAGTGCGATGATGGGCACCAGCCAGATGACATTGACCCCGGCCTGTGCCGCGCGGACGGCGGTCTTGCGGACCGGGCTGGCCGGTTTCAGAGGCGGAGGGGTATCGCTCATCATTCAGTCCTGTGGGTCGCGGCTCGACTGCGCAGCGGCAGGCCGCGCCAGATCAGCCGCGCGTCAAAGCTTTGCGCGGAAAGCATCGTGAAAGCAACCGACAGCGCGAAGGACACCGCCGCCGGGCCGGGCTTGATCGAGGCCACGAAGCCCAGTTGCACCAGCGCCGACAGGATCGCCACCACGAAAACGTCGATCATCGACCAGCGACCGATGAACTCGACCACCTCATAGACCTTCAGCCGCGTATGCGCCTGCTCCACATTCGCGGGACGCCCGGCAACCATCGCCAGCCAGCCTATGGCGATGAACTTGCCGACCGGCACCACGATCGAGGCGACAAAGACGATGATCGCGATGTCCCAGCTGCCGTAATGGATCAGCTCGATCACCCCACCCAGGATCGTCGCTTCGGAATTGCCCGCCAGCCCGGCAAAGGTCTGGGTGCTCATCATCGGAAAGACGTTGGCGGGGATATAGGCGATCAGCCCCGCGATCAGCCAGGCCCAAACCGCTTGCAGCCCGCGCCGGTCGGGCGGCACCAGTTCGGCTCCGCAGCGGTGGCAATGGGTTTCCTGCTGCGGCCAGACGCGCCCGCAGGACCGGCAGCCGATCAGGCCCGCGCGATGAGCGGTCAGGACCGGCGATTGCGGCTCGGTCGGCGCGCTCATGCACCGGCCTGCGGATCGGCCAGGCTGGCCGGGCGGTGCTGCACCTCGGACGAGGTGCCGGAAGGATCGCGGTCATCGACGGCCTGGCCCGATTGCTCAAGCGCGTCCCAGATCGACGTGCGGCACATGAAGGACCGGCTGGCCAGATTGACGAAGATCAGCGCGCAGAAGGCCCAGAACGCTGGGCCCAGATGCACCGAGGCCAGACCCGCGACCTTGACCAGCGCGACGGCGGTGCCGATCACGAAGATCTCGGCCATGGACCAGGGGCGCAGCGCTTCCGACCAGCGGAACGCGGTGGCCGCGTGGCGGTAGGGCGGGCGGCCCTGCGCCAGCGGGGCCAGCGTATAGACGAGCAGAAAGGCCCGCGCGATGGGCAGGCCGATGATCATCGCCAGAACCGCGATGACCAGCGGCAGCAGCACCCCGTCAGCGAAGGCCAGCGCCACGTCGAAAAGCGAACTGGCATTGCCGAAGCCGAATGTCGAAACCTCGAGGAAGGGGAAGAAAACCGCCCCGATCAACAGCACCATCGACGTGAAGGCCAGCGCAATCAGCTGGACGAACGCACCTTCGCGCGGCTTGGCCAGGACATGGCCACAGCGGATGCAGCGCGCGGTCTCGCCCGGGGCCATGTCCTCGCGCAAGTGCAGGGCATCGCAGCTGGGACAGGCGATCAGGCCGCGGCCGGTCGCAAGATCATACGAGGGTTCGGTGCTCATTGCGGAATGATAGGCCCGTTCCTCGTGGACGCAAGCGGCTAGTGACGCGACCCCGCCCGCGCAGCCGATGTCAGCACCACCTTGCGCGGATCCTGACCGGTCGGCTGGCTGACGCGCGCCAGATCGAAGCTGACCGCGATGCGGTGCATCCCTTCTGTTGCATCATGTTCGACCTGCGCTTCAAGCTGCATGGCGAAAGCCTCGATCAACTGCGTCCCCAGACCGGTTCCGACCCTGGCCTTCGACTGTTCGCTGACCGAGTTCGTCACTTCCAGATGTCCGATGCCCGGCCTGGGCTCGCTTAGAGTGACGGTAACGACAGCACGATCCTCGCCGGGGCGGGGGCGGGCATATTTCAGCGCGTTGGTGAAGGCCTCGGTCGCCAGCAATGTCAGGGGAACGGCCTGGTCGGGCACCATGCGAAGCGGATCGATCCGGGTGCGGATGTCCAGATCACGCCCGCTTGCGGCGGCACTGGTGCCCATCTGCCCGATGATATCGCCCAGAAGCGTGTCGGCCTGCACCGCGTCCAGTTGTTCGGCCTGATAAAGATTGCGATAGATCGTCGCCAGCGCCGCGACCCGGTCCTGGACCGACCGCAGCACGCGCTTGGCATCCTGGTCATCGATCAGGCGGCCCTGCATGTTGATGATCGAGGCGATCAGCTGCAGATTGTTCTTGACCCGGTGATGGACTTCCTTCAACAGGACGGTCTTTTCGGCGACGGCACGCTCCATCGCCTCTTCGTCGCGGATCAGGATGCGGGCCATGTTGTGAAAGGTCTGACTGACATCCGCGATTTCGGTCGGAGCATTCTCCAGCACCGGGGGCGCGGTGTCGCGGGCGCCGATGGCGAAACGGCGCATCTGGCCGCGCAACACGCTGATATGGCGCAGAACCAGGCGGAACACCGCCAGGTAGGCAACCGCCAGGGAAACAGCCCAAAGCGCGACGGGCAGGACGATGGCACCCACGCGCGATAGCTGGAACACACCGAATCCCGCCATGCGCGGGGTCCATGATCCCAAAGCATAAACCTGATCCGGAACGACTGGAACGACGGTAAAGACGCGCCGTTCGCCCCCTTCGGACAAAGCGCGGAACGAGGTCTCGGCCTGTCGTGCCAAGGCCGCCAGATCCAGCCCGCGCGGCAGGATCGAGGCCGCTGTCGTGCCCAGCACGCTGTCCGAGGTGAGCAATTCGCCCTGGATGTTGAAGCTGACGACATGCGCCCCTTCGGTGAGGCCATCCGAGAGATGGGTCGAGCGCAGCAGATCCTGGCTGATCGAGAGCGCGGTATAACCCAGGAATCGCGAGCCATCGAACAGGGGTTGAAACACGCCCACCGCGGGTTGGCCGCTGATCGGACCTTCGCGAAGCGAAATGACATGCGTCATCGGCCGCTCAACCATGCCTGAAATCAGCGCGCCCAGATCCATCGGCGGGACATGGTCGGCGTCAGACATGCAACGCGCCATGCCATCGGCGGGAATGAAGGCCGCAGCCACATAGATGGCGCTTCGCTGTACGAAATTGCCCATCAGCTCGGAACATCGCCGCGGCTGGTCCAGCGTATCCAGCACAGCCGGGCCAAGCGCCTCGGCTGACCGCATGGCGCTTTGCAGCAAGACGCGTTCGCCCGCGGCTGCCGACGCGGTGCGGCTCAGCAGGGCAAGTTCGGCGTTGCGTTCGGCTTCGCGCGACAGGTGCAGGTTCTGGAGCAACGAGATCAGACCGATCGGCAGGATGGCGATGGACAAGAGAGCGCCCAGGCGAAAGCCCAGGCGACGCGTGAAGTCCAGCCGTTCGGTAATCCTTCGCATATGCGCCCCGTTCAGCGGGACGCAGCGTGGTTCTGCGCCATGACGGCAAGCGTGGCCTGGTCTGTCATCTGCATTTCCTCTCCATCCGCGAGGTGCAGCAGTTCTGCCAGCTTGCGGCGCCCGCGATTGGCGCGCGACTTGACCGTGCCGACGGCGACGCCGGTCATGCTGGCCGCTTCCTCGTATGAGAAGCCGGAAGCCCCGACAAGGATCAGCGCCTCGCGCTGTTCGTCCGGCAGAAGCGCAAAGGCCGCGCGGAAATCGTTCATGGCCAGGCGACCGTCGTGATCGGGCTTGGTCGCCTGCCGCGCGGCGTGCAACCCGTCGGTGTCGCTGACCTCGCGCCGGGTCTTGCGGCGCGACGAATAGAAGGTATTGCGCAGGATCGTGAACAGCCATGCACGCAGGTTCGTGCCCGTCTGGAACTTGTCCATGTTGGTCCAGGCCTTGACGATGGTATCCTGCACCAGATCGTCGGCCGCCGCGCCCTCTCGCGTCAGCGACAGGGCAAAGGCCCGCAACGCCGGCAGATGAGAAACCAGCTGATCCCGCGGATCGTCCTGAAGGGGGTTATTCATCGGATGGCCTTGTGCCGAAACGCTGTCGCGCCGGAGCTCATTTCTGCTCTTTCAGCTTCTGAAGCAGTTCCAGAAAGCGGTCGGGGATCTCGTCAGTTACGTCCTGTTCGTAAACCCGCTTCAGGTTTTCGTCTATCTGCTTCTCCACCGCTGCTCTCCGACGGTCGTCGCGTTTGCCTGGCATCGTGTTGCTGATCCTGAAACTCTTGTGCGCACGTGATGCAACCGATAGGTCGTCAGGTTAGTTCCTTGCAAGTTGCGAAATATGAGGACCGTTCCATGACTGCTGCCGATCTGGCCCAATCCATCGGGCGCGAGCTGCCCTTTCTGCGCCGTTACGCGCGTGCGCTGACCGGCAGTCAAACCGCTGGCGACAACTACGCCGCCGCCACGCTGGAGGCCATCCTGACCGACCGTTCGGTTCTGGAGAACGAAGATGACATCCGAATCGGCCTGTTCCGCGCCTTTCATGTCATCTGGCAAAGCTCGGGCCAGCCGGTCGAGGATCACGACCTGTCCTCGCGCGAACGGCGCGCCCAGGATCACCTGCGCAACCTGACGCCCAATTCCCGCGAGGCGCTGCTGCTGCGCACCATCGAGGAATTGCGCCCCGATCAGATTGCCCGCGTGATGCAGGTCGAGCCGTCCGAGGCCGAGGAACTGGTGCAGATCGCGCTGAACGAAATGGGCAACGCGATCCGCGGCAAGGTCATGGTGATCGAGGATGAGATGATCATCGCGATGGACCTGAAAGGCATCGTCCAGGCGATGGGTCACGAGGTCACGGGCGTCGCGCGCACACATGCCGCAGCCATCGAGCTTGCCGGCAAACATCGCCCCGACCTCATCTTGGCCGACATCCAGCTGGCCGACGGCTCGTCCGGTCTGGAAGCGGTCAACGAGTTGCTGCGCAACATGGGCGACATTCCGGTCATCTTCATCACCGCTTTCCCCGAGCGTCTGCTGACCGGAGAGCGGCCCGAGCCGGCTTTCCTGATCTCGAAACCCTACAGCGAGGAGCAGGTGCGTTCCGCCGTCAGTCAGGCGATGTTCTTCGCCTCGACCGAAGGGCTGGAAGCCTGATTACTGTCTGACACCGTTCTGTGCGGCCTGATCGGCCTGCCGACGCAGGGCACGGACCTCGTTTATCCGGCGTCGGCGGGCGCGTTCGACATTGATGAGCGCGCCCAGCAGGACCGAGAAACCCGCCAGATAGAACCACATGAGCAGCGCCACAACGGTTCCGATCGAACCGTAGATGCGGTTGTAGCTGTTGAAGCTGGACAGATAGGCCGAAAAGGCGATCGAGCCTGCCGACCAGAGCAGCGCGGCAAAGAACGCACCTACGGTAAAGATCGGCGTGCGCGGCGTCTTCACGTTCGGCCCATAGCGGTAAAGGATGCCGATGGTCACGATGACCAGCGCGAACATGCCGGCCCAAGGCAAGGCAGTGACCAGTAATCCGCGCACCGGCGCAAAGACGAAGAAGTTCAAAAGGATGGGCACGATCACGATGGTGGCCAGACCCGCCAGGGAAATGCCGACGATTACCAGCGTCAGCAGATAGGCCAGCATGAAGCCGAAGATCGTGGGATGCGCACGCACACCGTAAGCTGCGTTCAATCCCCGGATCAGCGCATCCACCCCTGCCCGCGCCGCGATGGTCGCAATCAGGAAGGACAGGAAAGAGGTCCAGCCTATGGCGGTCTGCCCGCCCTGGGTCAGGGAAAGAACCTGGTCGTCCACGATCTCGGCGGCACCGTCGGGTATGAATTCATGCGCGACATCCAGATAGGTCAACACGACCGCCGGATCGAACCAGAGGCTCCACAAGGCGATGATGGCGCCAAGTCCGGGAAAGACGGCGAACATGGCGTAGAAGGCCACGCCCGCCGCAATCAGCGTCATGTGGGTCTTGTCCATCCGTTCAAGGATCGCGGCCCAGAAGGACCAGAACTCGCGCAGCATCGTCAATATCGGCCTCTGCTCTGTTTTTCTGACCATGCCGGAGGATAGGGCCGGGCCGCAATGGTGGCGTGGCGTGCCGGGATCACGCGTCGCCGAAACGCCGCCAGACCGCGCCGTCGCCCAGTTTCTCGACAAAGGCGGCGTGGGCTTCCGCTTCGGCCTGGGTCAGGCGGGAGGGCAGGGGGCGAGTCCTTGGACCTCGGCTCTGCATCCGCAGGCCAGGCGCGTCGGATGGCCCGCCCGCCGGCCCGACCAGAACCAGATCGGGCTGTCGTCCGCCGACCAGTTCCAGATAGACCTCGGCCAGCAATTGGGAATCCAGCAGGGCACCGTGCAGCTCTCGGCCGGAATTATCCACACCGAAGCGTCGGCACAGGGCGTCGAGCGTGGCCGGCGCACCGGGAAAGCGCCGTCGGGCGATTTCAAGAGTGTCCACCGCGCGCGCCATGGGCAGGGCGGGATGGCCCGCGCGGGTCAGTTCCGCGTTCAGGAAGCGCATGTCGAAGGTAGCGTTATGGATCACCAGCCGCGAATCCGGGCCGATGAAGTCCAGGAAATCCCGTGCCACCTGCGCGAATGTCGGCTTGTCGCGCAGGAAGTCATCGCCAAGGCCGTGAACCTCGAACGCTTCTTTGGGCATGGCGCGTTCGGGATTGATATAGACATGAAAGCTGCGGCCAGTCGGCAGGTGATTGACCAGTTCCAGCGCGCCGATCTCGACAATGCGATCGGCGCCTTCGGCGTCGAAACCTGTGGTCTCGGTGTCCAGGACGATCTCACGCATGGGAACGGATATCCTCGATCAGGGACAGGACCGCCTGTCGGGTGGTGGCGAGGTCATCGGTTGGAATGACCCAATCGGCGCGGGCGCGTTTTTCGGCATCTGGCATCTGGCGCGACAGGATCATGTCCAGCATCTGCGGCGTCATGCCGGGCCGCGCCAGAACACGGGCACGCTGCGTTTCGGCATCGGTCGAGACCACGGCGATGCCGTCAAGCGAGAGGTCGCGACCCGTCTCGAACAGCAGGGGGATGTCCAGGACGATCAATGGGGCGTCGCGGTGGTCAGCGATGAAGGTTTCCCGGTCTGCGGCGACCAGCGGATGAACGATTCCCTCAAGCCGCGGCAAGGCGCCCGGATCGGCAATCAGAGCCTGTTTCAGAAGACCACGGTCCACGGCTTCGCCGGTGATGCAGCCAGGAAAGGCTTCCCGCAGGGGCTGAACGGCCGCACCTCCCCGACCGTAGAGCCGATGGACCGCCTGATCGGCATCCCAGACCGGATAACCCAGATCACGGAATATCGCGGCTGTGGTGGATTTGCCCATGCCGATGCTGCCGGTCAAGCCCAGACGGAAGCTCATTCCAGAACGACCTGGCGGGTTTCGTCATCGACCTCGGGTCGGTGGCCGAACCATCGTTCAAAACCGGGCGCGGCCTGATGCAGCAGCATTCCAAGCCCGTCCACGATGCGGCAACCACGTTGCTGCGCTTCGGTCAGAAGGGGGGTCATCAGCGGCGTATAGACCAGATCAGTGACCAAGGCATCAGGCGACAATGCGTCCAGCGGCACACGAAGCGGCTGTTTGCCCTCCATCCCCAGAGAGGTCGCGTTCACCACGGTCGCCGCCCCGTCCAGCATGTTGCCCAGCTGCGCCCATTCATAGACGACAAGGCGCGCACCGAATTCGGCCTTGATCTGTTCGGCCCGCAGCCGGGTGCGGTTGGCGATCCGAAGTTCGGGGACACCGGAATCGAGAAGCGAGGCAACGACCGCGCGCGCAGCACCGCCCGCGCCGATGATGGCAGCGGGGCCGGCTTCGGGCTGCCAGTCGGGGGCGTTCTGACGGAGATTGGCGATAAAGCCGTAGCCATCGGTGTTATCGGCGTGAACCTTGCCGTCAGGGCGGAAGATCAGCGTGTTGGCCGCCCCGATCAGGGCCGCGCGATCGGTCACGGTGTCGGCCAGGGTCAGAACGGCCTCCTTGTGCGGAATCGTGACGTTCAGCCCAACGAAACCCGCCTGTGGCAGGACGCGAAGCACCTCGGCCAGATGTTCGGGCAGGACAGGGATCGGAACATAGTGCCCCGGCAAACCGTATCGGCGCAACCAATGCCCATGCAGTCGGGGCGAGCGGGAATGTGCAATCGGCATTCCTATCACCCCGGCCAGGGGTGCGTGTCGGATAGGGACCGCTGCTGACATCGTGTTCTCTGAACGTGCTGACATGACGGCAGGTTAAGCGGCTTCGGCATGGGAAAAAAGCCTGCCGAGCGCGCAGAGTGATCGCCCTGTGGCAAGGACGGCGCAGCCTGTGGACGAATCTGCGCAGGAATCGGGTCGAATCATGGGCAGGAATCGGCTTCGGCACGAAGAAGCGCCGAGATCGCGACAGACAAAGCAGGAACACCACAAGGCGATCCACATGTGGAAGAAGCATCGCCCTAATCCAAAGGATATGTGGACAAATCAGGCCGCCGCGTTTCGTCCACGAACTTATCCACAGTATTGGATATTGAATCCAAAAGATTTTTTTTCTCTGTTGCAGGGATTTCCGAAATATGTCCACATCGGCCAGATCTGGGGATGCCTGCCGGTCTTGTGCCGCAATCCCGCTGTGCACAGAGCCTACATCTACAACATTCTTTTCTTTCCTTCTTATATTTGAATGAAAACGAAAGAGGTTCTGATGATGGACTTGCTTGTGCTGGCCTATCCCTATGTGAAGGCATTTCACGTGATGGCCGTGATCGCCTGGATGGCAGCGCTGTTCTATCTGCCGCGTCTGTTCGTTTATCATTCGGAACGAAACGCCGGTCAGACCGAGCCTGTGGCGAGCTTCGTCATCATGGAAGACAAGCTGATGCGTCTGATCATGCGTCCCGCAATGATCGCCACGTGGCTGAGCGGGCTGACGCTGGTCGCGGTTCCCGGTATCGTTGGCTGGGATTTCGCCTGGCCCTGGGTCAAGGCGGCTGGTGTTCTCGGGATGACGACATTTCATGTCTGGTGCGTGCGCGAAACGCGCCGGCTGACAACGGGCGAGCCAAGAAAGGGACGCCATTACCGGATCATGAACGAGGTGCCGACGCTGCTGATGGTGGCAATTGTCAGTGCGGTGATCATCAAGTTCTGATGCCCAAGATTGACTCGGAGCCGGTTCGCGCGTATGTGCGCCGTCAAACCTGACCGTCCGGTGCGGGACTCTCCGACGATCATCCTCCTTGCGCAGCTTCGGCCAGCGCCAGTGAAAGATTGCAGACGCATGACCGAAGAACGCCTTAACCTGTCCGATCTCAAGGCCAAGAGCCCCGCCGATCTGCTGTCGATGGCAGAGGAATGGGAAATCGAAAACGCCTCGACGATGCGCAAGGGCGAGATGATGTTCTCGATCCTCAAGGAACATGCCGAGGAAGGCTGGGAAATCGGAGGCGAAGGCGTGCTGGAGGTTGTTCAGGACGGTTTCGGCTTTCTGCGTTCGACCGAAGCGAATTATCTGCCGGGTCCAGACGACATCTATGTCAGCCCGGATATGATCCGGCAGCACTCGCTGCGCACCGGCGACACGGTCGAAGGCGTGATCCGGGCACCCGGCGAGAATGAGCGCTATTTTGCGCTGACGAAGGTCGAGCGGATCAATTTCGAGAATCCCGAAAAGGCGCGCCACAAGGTGGCCTTTGACAACCTGACACCGCTTTATCCTGACGAGCGGTTGAAGATGGAGATCGAGGATCCGACCATCAAGGATCGCAGCGCACGGATCATCGACCTGGTCGCTCCGATCGGAAAAGGGCAGCGTTCGCTGATTGTCGCGCCTCCGCGCACGGGCAAGACCGTGCTGTTGCAGAACATCGCACATTCGATCGAGCGCAATCACCCGGAATGTTATCTGATCGTGCTGCTGATTGATGAACGTCCTGAAGAGGTCACCGACATGCAGCGTTCGGTGAAGGGCGAAGTCATATCCTCGACCTTCGACGAGCCGGCCAGCCGCCATGTTGCGGTATCGGAAATGGTGATCGAAAAGGCCAAGCGTTTGGTCGAGCACAAACGAGATGTTGTTATCTTGCTTGATTCGATCACCAGACTTGGTCGGGCGTTCAATACGGTCGTGCCAAGCTCGGGGAAGGTTCTGACCGGCGGTGTTGACGCGAATGCGCTGCAACGGCCCAAGCGATTCTTTGGCGCCGCGCGGAATATCGAGGAGGGTGGAAGCCTGACCATCATTGCGACAGCGCTGATCGATACCGGTTCGCGCATGGATGAGGTCATCTTCGAGGAATTCAAGGGCACGGGGAACAGCGAGATCGTCCTGGACCGTAAGGTTGCAGACAAGCGCGTTTTCCCGGCGATGGATATTCTCAAATCCGGGACGCGGAAGGAAGAGCTGCTGGTTGATGCGAAAGATCTGCAGAAAACTTATCTGTTGCGGCGTATCCTCAACCCGATGGGCACCACGGATGCTATCGAGTTCCTGATCTCGAAGCTGAAGCAGACAAAGAGCAACGCGGAATTCTTCGATTCTATGAACGCCTGACGAGGCTTAAATGGACCTGATTTATGCTGAAGCCACTCCGCCCGGGCGGGGTGGCATTTCCATTATAAGGCTAAGCGGCGATGGCGCGCGGCGACTGGCAGAGCGTCTTGGCGGGGCGTTACCCGAGGCGCGGCGCATGTATCTGCGGACTTTGGCGGAAGAGGGCGAGGCGCTTGACCAAGCGGTTCTTGTTCGCTTTGACCCGGGTGCCAGTTTTACGGGTGAGGAATCTGTCGAATTGCATCTTCACGGCGCACCTGTGGTCGTGCGTCGCGTCGCGCGCGCCCTCGAACGAGGTGGTGCGCGATTGGCCGATGCGGGTGAATTCAGCCGGCGTGCCTTGCTGAATGGACGTTTGGATCTGGTGGAGGTCGAGGGACTTGGCGATCTGTTGGCTGCCGAGACCGATTCGCAGAGGCAGCTTGCGATGCGAACTGCCAGTGGCGAATTTGCAAGGCGGGCTGCTGGCTGGCGCGAAAAGTTGGTCAGGGCGGGTGCCTTGATCGAGGCGAGCATTGATTTTGCCGATGAGGATGTGCCCGACGAGATCCCGACCGAGGTTTTTGCGCTTACCGATCAGCTGGTCGCCGAGTTCCAGCGTGAATTGTCAGGCTTTGTCGCTGCAGAACGCGTGAGAATGGGTTTTGAGGTCGCGATCATCGGGCCACCCAACGCCGGAAAATCCACATTGATGAACCGGTTGGCTGACCGGACAGTGGCGATTGTGTCAGAGGTTGCCGGGACGACCCGCGATGTGATCGAGTTGCGCTATGACTTGAACGGCTTGGCTGTGACATTTTTGGATACAGCAGGCATCCGTGACGCTGCGGATAGGGTCGAGGAAATCGGAATAGCCTTGGCCAAGGAGCGCGCGCAGCTTGCGGATTTGCGAATTCATCTCTCGCCGGACGGGCGTCGCGTTGCTGATTTGTGGCAGACCGGGGATCTTGTGGTGCGAAGTAAAGCCGACATTGGCGGGCAAGGCGGTATCTCGGCGGTAACGGGAGAGGGCCTTGATGCGCTGCTTCACGAACTCTCTGAGCTATTGAAACAGCGCGTCAGTCAGGCAGGCGTAATAAGCCATGAGCGACAACGGGGAGAGATCGAGGCGGCTGCTCTCGCCCTTTCGAATCTGGCTTCTCTTCCAGCGGAGTTGGCCGCTGAACAGATCAGGTCTGCGGCGACATCACTTGACCGTTTGCTTGGCCGAATCAGTTCGGAAGATTATCTGGACGTGATATTCAAACAATTTTGCATCGGGAAGTAGGAGTGTTCCACGTGAAACACTATGATGTCATTGTTGTCGGGGCCGGTCATGCGGGGGTTGAGGCGGCGGCGGCGGCTGCCCGCATGGGGGCGCGGGTTGCTCTGGTGACGATGCGTGCAGAAGATGTTGGAACGCTGTCGTGCAATCCGGCCATAGGCGGACTCGGAAAAGGGCATTTGGTGCGGGAAGTGGATGCACTCGATGGTGTCATGGGCAAAATCGCTGACCAGGCAGGGATTCAGTTCAGATTGCTCAATCGAAGCAAGGGGCCCGCAGTTCAGGGGCCTCGCGCCCAGATGGACCGGGCTCTCTACAAGAGACATGCGATCAGTCTGCTTGCCGAATACGACAATGTAAAGTTGATTGTTGATGAGGTCATCTCGTTGATAATCGACGGTAAACGAGTCGCAGGGGTCGAACTTGAGCAACACGGGCAGTTCGAATCTGGCGCAGTCATCCTGACGACTGGCACATTCCTTGACGGCCGCATCCATATCGGCGATCGAAGCAGTGCTGCCGGCCGTTTGGGTGGCGCGTCTTCAAATCGACTGGCCGAATCTCTGCGGCGATTCGATCTCCCACTTGGTCGGCTTAAAACAGGAACCCCTCCTAGACTGCTCCGAAATAGTATTGATTGGGACGAACTGGAGCAACAACCTGGTGACGATGAACCTACGCTGTTTTCGTATCTCAGCACGCGCGTAGAGGCACCACAGGTGTCCTGCGCCATAACGCATACGAATCCGGAGACACATCGTATCATCTCGGAAAATATCCAACACTCGGCGATGTACGGCGGACATATTTCCGGTCGTGGGCCCCGCTATTGCCCATCCATCGAAGACAAGGTTACGCGGTTTGCAGGCAAGACGTCGCACCAGGTCTTTCTGGAGCCTGAGGGAATCGCATCTGAATTGGTCTATCCTAATGGTATTTCGACATCTCTGCCCGAGGATGTGCAACTGGCCTACGTCCGTTCGATTCGCGGACTGGAGCAAGCTGAGATTGTTCAGCCTGGATATGCCGTCGAATATAGTTATGTCGATCCTCGGGCCTTGGACCACAGACTGGCAGTCAAGGCAGCGGCTGGACTTTTTCTGGCAGGGCAGATCAACGGCACCACGGGCTATGAAGAGGCTGCCGCACAGGGTGTGGTCGCAGGCCTCAATGCGGCCCTATATGCATTTGGTGAATCGCAGGGAATCATATTCAGCCGCTCCGACAGTTATATCGGGGTCATGGTGGACGACCTTGTGACCAAAGGCGTTACCGAGCCGTATCGCATGTTCACCTCTCGCGCAGAATTCAGGTTATCGCTTCGCGCGGATAATGCTGATCAACGCCTTACACCCATCGGGATCCGCATTGGCTGCGTATCGGACGAGCGACGGAGCGCTTTCGTTGATCGACAATCTCGTTATACCAATGCTCGAAGGGCCTTGGAGGCCGCGTTTTTCAGCCCGAGCGACTTGGCCAAGGCAGGTATTGAGAAACGGCAAGATGGGCAAAAGCGATCACTCTTTACTCTCATCGGATCGGGCGATCTATCGCAAGCCATCGTCACCAAGTTGTGCCCGTCTCTGCCGGCTATATCTGCCGAAACCTGGAAACAGATCCGCAATGACGCGATTTACGCCCAGTATACGGATCGGCAGCAGCGGGACATCGAGGCATTGAGGCAGAATGAGCGAATTGCTTTGCCGGCCTGCCTTGATTACGCCTCGATCGGCGGCCTATCCGCAGAACTGGCGCGCAAGCTTGCCGAGTATCGGCCCGCTACTCTTGCGCAGGCCGCCGCAATCGAGGGCATGACCCCTGCGGCACTTTCTGTTATTCTCCTTGCCGCCAAACGCAGCGCCAAGGCACATTCCGCATGATTGTTTCACGTGAAACCGAACAGCGGCTCAAGTTGTACGGAGACCTTCTGCGCAAGTGGAATCAAGCGATCAACCTTGTCGCATCTTCTACCCTGGCCGAACTCGAAAACCGCCATATCAAGGATTGCCTCCAGCTCGTTGATCACGTGAAAAACCCACACGGAACCTGGCTCGATATCGGTTCCGGTGGCGGTCTGCCGGGTCTTGTCCTTGCGATTGTATGGGCCGAAAACGACCTCCATATCTCGTTGGTGGAAAGCGACTTGAGAAAATGCGCTTTTCTTCGCTCGGCTATTCGCGAGCTGTCGCTGACGAAGGTTGGGGTCCGCGGATGCCGGATCGAGCAGCTTCAACCTCAGAATGCGGATTATCTTTCCGCCCGCGCGCTTGCACCTGTCGACAAGCTTTTGCCTTATGTGCAGAGGCATCTTGCCCCGCAAGGGCAGGCGTGGTTGTTCAAGGGACGAAAATGGCAAGAAGAGGTCGATGAAGCTGCGAAACACTGGCGTTTCAGTTGCCAAGCGTTTACCAGTAGAACAGACCCCGAGGCCGCAATTCTCAACCTGAGGGACATCAACGATGCCTGATGCTCACATTCTGGCCATTGCCAACCAGAAGGGCGGGGTAGGGAAGACTACCACAGCAATCAACCTTGGTGCAGCCCTCTCGGAAATGGGGCATGAGGTCATTCTGATCGACCTCGATCCACAGGGGAATGCATCGACTGGTCTTGGAATTGATCCCAAAAAGCGCTCCCTGTCCTCATTTGACCTGCTTACGGGGGATGTCACTCTGCAGGCAGGACGCTGTCCGACTGCTTTTCCCCGCCTCTCTATCGTTCCGGCAACGTCTGATCTGTCATCCGCGGATGCTCAACTTTCACAGCGAAGTGATCGGTTGCGATTGCTGTCTCAGGCTCTGCGATCCGCACCCGCTGAAACCATTATCCTGATTGACTGTCCTCCTGCGCTTGGCCTTCTGACAGTGAATGCCATGGTCGCTGCTGACGCGGTGCTCGTCCCGCTTCAGGCCGAGTTCTACGCCCTCGAGGGGCTGTCCCAGTTGTTGACCACGGTGCGCGAGGTTCGCTCCAGCGCAAATCCGACGCTTCGGATCAATGGTGTCGTGCTGACCATGTCCGACAACCGCAACAACCTGTCCCAGCAGGTCGAAGCGGATGCCAGGGCGACCCTCGGCGATCTTGTCTATGCGACCGTCATTCCCCGCAACGTTCGTGTCTCGGAATCGCCCTCTCACGCCATGCCGGTGCTGAACTATGATCCGCAATCCAAGGGAAGTCTGGCCTATCGCCAACTTGCGGCCGAGTTTGCGGCACGACTGAAATTGCCAGAGGTTGTTTCATGACTGATCCCAAATCCATCAAGCGCGGGCTCGGGCGCGGCCTCTCGGCGCTCATGGCTGACATAGCAGTGGTTGACGATCCTGCAACAAACCGACCAGAGCGTGAGCGTGTGACGCTACCGATCGAGCAGATTACAGCCAACCCAAACCAGCCGCGCCGTAATTTTGACCCAGAGGCGTTGAACGAGCTCGCCGCATCGCTGCGGAGCAGAGGTGTCCTTCAGCCACTGATCGTCCGGCCCCATCCGCGCGACAAGGATCTTTACGAGATCGTTGCGGGTGAACGCCGCTGGCGTGCAGCACAGATGGCGCAATTGCACGAATTGCCGGTGATCATCCGCGAATTCTCGGACACCGAGATGCTCGAGGTTGCGATCATCGAGAACATCCAACGCGCCGATCTCAATGCGATCGAGGAAGCTGCATCATTCAAGCAATTGATGGAGCGGTTCGGCCACACACAGGAACGTCTGGCCGAGGCCTTGAACAAAAGCCGCAGCCATATCGCCAATCTTCTGCGCCTTTTGAACCTTCCCCAGCCCGTTCAGGAACTTGTCAAGGAAGGTCGGCTGACAGCCGGTCATGCCCGGGCGCTGGTCACGGCACCGAACCCGGAACACCTGGCGCGCAAGGTCATTGAAAAGGGCCTCTCCGTGCGCGAGACCGAGGATATGGTCCGCAAGCTCGCCCAAGGCGAAGCCTCGGAGGCTCCGCGCCCACGCAAGCCAAAAGCGGAAGCCGGCGATAGCGACACCCGTGCGCTGGAAGACGATCTGTCTGCCAATCTTCGGATGCGCGTCCAGATCCGCCATGCGGGCATGGATGGCGGCCAGGTCATCATCACCTATAAGGATCTCGACCAGCTCGATAAATTATGTCAGCTATTGGGAGGCCACTGACACAGCATTATGTCGTGGTAGGTCAAGAAGTCACTATATCTAGCGAGAGGGGCGGGTCAGCAGAAAGACTGCGACCAACAGGCAAATGCCTGCCTGGGCGATAACCGCCCCTTTCGGCAAACCCAGCCACCATGATAGAACGACGCCGCTGCTCATGGCGCTGATCGCCCAGGCTTTGGCCCAAGGTCCGACGACGCCCCGTTCTTGCCAGGCGCGCACCGGAGGTCCATAGCGCGGATGGCGCAGGATGCGCCGCTTCAATCGTGGCGATGACCGCGCAAAAGCCCAGGCTGCGACCAACAGAAAAGGCACGGTCGGCATGATGGGCAGGGCGGTGCCGATGATTGCCAGAAGCACGAAAACCCAACCGACGGCCAACCATACACGTCGCATGTCAGGCCACCAGTTCTCGCAGGATCGCGTTCAGAACCGGTCGCCCGGCCTCGGTCACGCGCAGCCGGTCCGACGCGCGCGTGATCATGCCCAGAGCCTCCAATCGCGCGACCGCGTCGGACGACAGCGAAGCACCGGAGAGCCTCGCGTGACGGCTTTCGCTGATCCCTTCCGAAAGGCGCAGCCCCATCAGCAAAAGTTCGGCTGCCTGCTCGCACGAGGGCACGGCCTCCCGCAGGGATTCGCCGTTGCCGGATGTCTCGACAGCGTTCAGCCATGCTCCCGGCGAAAGATGTGCCTCGGTTGCGAAGCGGCCTCCGGGCAGGGTGATCCGGCCATGGGCGCCAGGTCCAATCGCAGCCCAGTCACCCTGACGCCAATAGATCAGGTTGTGTCTGCTCTCGGCGCCCGGAGCGGCATGGTTCGAGATCTCGTATCCCGGCAGCCCTGCTTTCTCGCAGATGTCCTGCGTGTCCAGATACATATCCGCCGCCAGATCCTCGTCCGGCAGGCCCCGCAATGTCCCGGCCTGGGCACGGCGGCCAAAGACGGTGCCCGGCTCGATGGTCAGCTGGTAAAGCGACAGGTGGTCCGCTGCCATCGCCAGCGCCTCGCGCAGTTCGGCCTGCCAGGCGGCGCGATCCTGACCTTGACGCGCATAGATCAGGTCAAAGCTGACGCGCTGGAAGACGCTCCGCGCCACCTCAAAGGCGGCCCGTGCCTCGGCAACGTCATGCGTCCGGCCAAGCGCCCGCAGATCGCGGTCGTTCAGCGCCTGGATTCCCATCGAGACGCGATTGACCCCCGCTTCGGCAAAGCCGCGAAAGCGCGCGCGTTCCACGCTGGTCGGGTTGGCCTCCAGCGTAATCTCGATGTGGTTGGCAAAGCCCCAAGCGGCCCTGGCGGCGCGCAGGACATGATCCACTGTCTCGGGCAGCATCAGCGAAGGCGTGCCGCCCCCGAAAAAGATGCTGTCCAGATGCCGCCCCGGCAATTCCTCGGCCAGACGGGCGATTTCCGACGCCAGCGCCCGCGCCCACCGCGTCTGATCGACCGAGGCCGAGACATGGCTGTTGAAGTCGCAATAGGGGCATTTGGCCGCGCAAAAGGGCCAGTGGACATACAGTCCGAAACCGCCATGGCGCCAGTCGTCCTGAACGATCATTCGCAAAACGACGAGTCTTCGATCTCGATTTTCGGTTCGGCTCGGATCAACCTTGCGACCATCATCGCCGCTTCTGACGGCACATCGCCCAATGCCTCGCGCAGGGCCGGCGGCACCTCAAAGGGTAATCCGGTGGTGGACCTATGCAAGGATGGCCTCGATCATCTTTTCGACAGCAATCGCGCGATGGCTCAGGCTATTCTTCAGTTCGGCCGACATTTCGCCCAGAGTGATGTCATGACCGTCTGGCATGAAGATCGGATCATAGCCGTGCCCTTCGGTCCCGCGCGGAGGCCAGACGACTTGACCCGGCAGGATGCCCTCGAAAACTTCGTCATGTCCATCGGGCCACATCAGCACCAGCGTGCAGCGGAACTGCGCGCCATAGGGGGCGGGCTTGCCCGTAGCCTGGATCGCAGCCCAGGTCCGCTCCATCGCCATGCGGAAATCGCGGCCCGAGCCGGTTTCGGCCCAATCGGCCGTATGCACACCCGGCGCGCCATCCAGAGCATCGACCGAAATCCCGCTGTCATCGGCCAGAACCGGCAAGCCGGTCGCCGCGACCGCGGCTCGCGCCTTGATGCGGGCATTGCCGACAAAGCTGTCCTCGGTCTCGGCAGGTTCCGCCAGACCGGCCTCGGCGGCACCGATCACCTCGACGCCGTAGGGGGCGAAAAGCGCCCGCATCTCGTCCAGCTTGCCGGCGTTATGCGTGGCGACCAGCAGACGCTTTTCGGTGAAAGCCCTCATGCCAACGCCGCCTTCTGGGCTGCGATCAGATCGGCCATCCCGGCCTCGGCCATGTCCAGAAGCTGTGCCATCTCGTCGCGCGAAAAGGTCGCGCCTTCTGCCGACATCTGCACCTCGATCAGGCGACCCGCGCCGGTCATCACGAAATTGCCATCGGTTCCGGCCTCGCTGTCCTCGGCATAGTCCAGATCCAGAACGGGTTGGCCCGCATAGATGCCGCAGCTCACCGCCGCCACATGGTCGATGATCGGATCGCTGGTAATCGCGCCCGCCTTCAGCAGCTTGTTCACCGCCAGGCGCAGCGCCACCCAGCCCCCGGTGATCGAGGCGCAGCGCGTCCCGCCATCGGCCTGGATCACATCGCAATCCACGGTGATCTGACGCTCGCCCAATGCGCTGCGGTCGATCCCCGCGCGCAGGCTACGACCTATAAGCCTTTGAATTTCCTGCGTTCTACCGGATTGTTTACCCGCCGCGGCCTCGCGACGGTTGCGGGTATTCGTCGCGCGCGGCAGCATCCCGTATTCCGCCGTGACCCAGCCAAGCCCGGTGCCTTTCAGGAAACGCGGCGTGCTGTCCTCGATCGAAGCGGTGCAGAGAACATGCGTGTCGCCGCAGCGGATCAGGCAAGATCCCTCGGCATGGCGCATCACCCCGGTTTCAATTGAAATCGGACGCATTTGGCTTAGATTCCGGCCGGAAGGGCGCATGATTCATCCTTTTCGTGAAACTGCCTGCCCATACCGCCCGAGGGCACCTTCACGCAACCCCGACGGGGATCACAAGACAGGGCCATGAGCCACGAATCGTTACTGGATGAACTGAACGAACGGTCCCGCGAGGTGTTTCGCCGGGTCGTCGAAGCCTATCTGGAAACGGGCGAGCCTGTCGGTTCTCGCACCCTGACGCGCGCCTTGTCGGAAAAGCTCAGCGCGGCGACGGTCCGCAACGTGATGCAGGATCTGGAATATCTGGGCCTTCTGGACAGCCCGCATGTTTCGGCCGGCCGGCTGCCCTCGCAACTGGGGCTGCGGCTTTTTGTGGACGGGATGATGGAGGTCGATGCCGTCGATCCCCAGGACCGCGCAATCATCGACCAGACGCTTGGCACGGACGAGCCTGACACGAATGTGCTTCTGGACCGGGTCAGCACCGCGCTCAGCACGATCACGCGCGGGGCGTCGTTGGTGCTGATGCCCAAGCGCGAGGCGCCGATCCGCCATATCGAATTCGTCAGCCTTGGCGCAGACCGCGCGCTGGTCGTGCTGGTCTTTGCCGACGGCCATGTGGAAAACCGCATCTTCACCCCGCCTCCGGGCCAGACGCCGTCCTCGATGCGCGAGGCGGGGAATTTCCTGAATGCCATGGCCGAGGGGCGCACCCTGTCGGAATTGCGCAACGAGGTTGTCCAGCAGATAGAGGCGCGTCGGGCCGAGCTGGATGTCATGGCTGCGGAACTGGTGCAGTCGGGGATCGCGCTTTGGGATCAGGAAAGCAGCGACCCCCGCCTGATCGTGCGGGGACGGTCCAACCTGCTGGCCAGCGAGATCGCCGATCTGGACCGGGTGCGGGTGCTGTTCGACGATCTGGAACGCAAGCGCGACATCGTGGAATTCCTGGAACTGGCCGAACAGGGCGATGGCGTCCGCATCTTCATCGGTTCGGAAAACAAGCTTTTTTCACTTTCGGGTTCCGCTCTGGTCGTTTCCCCCTATATGAATGCCGACCGAAAGATCGTAGGCGCGGTTGGCGTGATCGGCCCGACGCGGCTGAATTACGGCCGGATCGTGCCGATCGTCGATTATACCGCGCAACTGGTCGGGCGGGTTCTGTCCGGCCGGAAAGGATGATGAAAACCATGACCGAGCAGAACGAGCAGCCCCTGGACGACACCGTGGAAGACACCCTGGCCGATCCTCTGGCCGATCCCGCAGACGAGATCGCGCGTCTGACCGCCGAGCGCGACGCGCTGCGCGACAAGTTCATGCGCGCGCTGGCCGACGCGGAAAATGCCCGCAAGCGCGCCGACAAGGATCGCCGCGATGCCGAACAATATGGCGGCTCGCGTCTGGCCCGCGATCTGCTGCCCGTGCATGATGCGCTGACCCGTGCGCTGGAGGCCGCAACCGAGGAACAGCGTGCCGCCGCCGCAGCCCTGATCGAAGGGGTCGAGCTGACCCTGCGCGAGCTGGACAATGTCTTTGCCAGGCACGGTGTGACCGTTATCCGCCCCGCCACCGGCGAGAAGTTCGATCCGGCCTTGCACGAAGCCATGTTCGAGGCGGCCGTGCCCGGAACGGCTGCCGGGCACATCATCCAGGTGATGGATAATGGCTTCCGCCTGCATGACCGTCTCTTGCGCCCGGCCAAGGTCGGTGTGTCGTCGATGCCTGCTTCCTGACGCCGCTACAACCTTCTTCCGACTTGCAGATCCCTGTCATGGCGGCAACCCTGCCATGACGGCCCGCGCTGGCCATGACCGATCCGCCAGAGGAGATGCAGACGATGAGAACCCGTGCCGCCGTGGCCCTGGAGGCAGGCAAGCCGCTGGAAGTGATGGAGGTGAACCTCGAAGGCCCGAAAGCCGGCGAGGTCATGGTCGAGATCAAGGCCACAGGAATCTGCCACACAGACGAATTCACCCGCTCGGGTGCCGACCCGGAGGGCATTTTCCCCGCGATCCTCGGCCATGAAGGCGCGGGCGTGGTGGTCGAGGTCGGCCCCGGCGTCACCTCGGTCAAGCCGGGCGATCATGTCATTCCGCTCTACACCCCGGAATGCCGCCAATGCGCGTCCTGCCTGTCGGGCAAGACGAATCTGTGCACCGCGATCCGTGCGACGCAGGGGCAGGGGCTGATGCCCGACGGCACGACCCGGTTTTCCATGCTGGATGGCACGCCGATTCACCATTACATGGGCTGTTCGACCTTCGCCAACCACACGGTCCTGCCCGAGATCGCCGTGGCCAAGGTCCGCGAGGACGCGCCTTTCGACAAGATCTGTTATATCGGCTGTGGCGTGACCACCGGGATTGGCGCCGTCATCAACACCGCCAAGGTGGAAATCGGCGCCAAGGCCGTCGTCTTCGGTCTGGGTGGGATCGGGCTGAACGTGATCCAGGGCCTGCGTCTGGCAGGTGCCGACATGATCATCGGCGTCGATCTGAATGATGACAAAAGGGCGATGGCCGAGCGTTTCGGCATGACTCATTTCATCAATCCGAAGAATGTCGATAACGTCGTGCAAGAGATCGTGAATCTGACCAAGACGCCCTTCGACCAGATCGGCGGCGCCGATTACAGCTTTGACGCGACGGGTAACGTCAAGGTCATGCGCGACGCGCTGGAATGCACGCATCGGGGTTGGGGCCAGTCGATCATCATTGGCGTGGCCCCTGCGGGGGCCGAGATCAGCACGCGCCCCTTCCAGCTTGTCACCGGCCGCGTGTGGAAAGGCACAGCCTTTGGCGGGGCGCGCGGCCGCACCGACGTTCCGCGGATCGTGGACTGGTATATGGATGGCAAGATCGAGATCGACCCCATGATCACCCACACGATGCCGCTTGAAGACATCAACAAGGGCTTCGAGCTGATGCATCACGGCGAATCGATCCGCTCGGTCGTTCTTTACTGATCCTTCACCTCTGCTTAGGTAAAAGAACGGCGGTGCTGATGCGCCGCCGTTACCGCAAGAACAAACGAAGGAGCAGGGCGATGCGCCATCAGTGGCTGGACGATGACGATGACCATCAGGAAGACGACCGCCGCCACAAGGGCGACAGGGATAACGGCCTCGGGCTGCCCGAAGGCGACAGGATCGCCAAGCTCTATTTCAAGTCGCGCACGGTGATCGTCGCCGGCGCGATCACCGACAAGCTCGCGCAGCGCACCGTCGCGCATCTTCTGGCCCTGGCCGAAGACAGCAATGACCCGATCAACATGCTGATTTCCTCGCCCGGCGGGCATGTGGAATCGGGCGACATGATTCATGACGTGATCAAGTTCATCCGCCCCACCGTGCGCACCATCGGCTCGGGCTGGGTCGCCAGTGCTGGCGCCTTGATCTTCGTGGCTGCGAAAAAGGAAAATCGCTTCTGCCTGCCGAACACGCGCTTTCTGATCCACCAGCCCTCGGGCGGGATCGGCGGCACGTCCTCGGACATGATGATCCAGGCTGAACAGGTGCGCCTGATGCGCGATCGGCTGAACCATATTTTCGCCGAGGCGACCGGTCAGAGCGTCGAGCGGATCGAAAAGGACACGCAGCGTGACTTCTGGCTGAACACGGCCGAGGCGCTGGATTACGGCCTGCTGGGCCGCGTCATCCACAGCGTGGACGACCTGAAATGACGGCGACCAGCGGGGTGGCCATTCGCCCCGCCACCCCTGACGATCAGGACGCGATCTGGTCCATCCTCGAACCTGTCTATCGGGCCGGTCAGACCTACTGCATGCCCCGCGATGTCACCCGCGACGAAGCGATCGCGGATTGGTTCGCCGAGCCCTTCACCGCCTTTGTGGCCGAGGTTGATGGCGCCGTGCTGGGCACCAGCCATGTCGGGCGCAACCGCGCGGGCGGCGGGTCGCATGTTGCCAATGCCTCGTTTGCCACCGCGCCGGCGGCGCGCGGGCGGGGCATCGCCCGGGCATTGGTCGAACATGCAAAGGAATGGGCCGCAGGGCAGGGATTTCTCGCGATGCAGTTCAATTTTGTCGTCTCGACCAATGAAGATGCCATTCACCTTTGGCAAAAGGCGGGCTTCCAGATTGTCGGTCGGCTGCCCGGTGCCTTCATGCATCCCGATTACGGTCCGGTCGATGCCCTGGTCATGTTCCAGACGCTGAAAGGAGCCTTGGATGAGCCTTGAAACGATCTCCGAGAGCCGCAGCTTTCGCGGCACGCAGGGTGTCTATCGCCACCGCAGCCGGGCCACCGGCACAGACATGACCTTTGCGATCTTTCTTCCCGAGGCCGCGCAATTCGGCAAGGTGCCGGTCCTGTGGTATCTGTCAGGCCTGACCTGCACGCATGAGAATGCGATGACCAAGGCCGGCGCCCAGCAATGGTGCGACGAGGCCGAAATCGCCATCGTCTTTCCCGACACGTCACCGCGCGGCGAAGGGGTTGCCAATGACGAGGCCTTTGATCTGGGCCAGGGCGCAGGTTTCTACGTCAACGCCACGCAAGACCCCTGGAAGCCGCATTTCCGCATGTGGGATTACGTGACCGAGGAACTGCCCGCTCTTGTCTGCGAGAATTTCGCCGTTGATCCCGAGGCCATGGGCATCACCGGCCATTCCATGGGCGGCCATGGCGCGCTGACCATCGCGATGACGCATCCTGACCGCTATCGTTCGGTCTCTGCTTTTGCGCCGATCGCGAATCCGACCGAATCCGACTGGGGCCGCAAGCAGTTCAGCGCCTATCTGGGCGAGGATCGGGCGACGTGGCGCGCCCATGATGCCAGTATCCTGATGGCCGAGAGAGGCTATCCCGGAGAGGTGTTGATCGACCAGGGCAGCACCGACCAGTTTCTTGATCTGCTGCGCCCCGAGGCGCTGGCTCATGCAATGATCGCCCGCCGCCAACCCGGACAGTTCCGGATGCAGCCCGGCTTCGACCACAGCTATTGGTTCGTGCAGAGCTTCATGGCCGACCATGTTTTCTGGCACGCCGAACGGCTGGCCTGATGCTCAGACCAGGAACAGCCGCAGGTCCAGCACCGTCAGTTTGACCGGGCCTGGGCGGAAGAACAGGATCATATCGCGCCAATCGGCCCGCTTCGGCAGTTGGGGCATGGCGGCGGGCTCGATCAGGTCGTGGTGAAGGCTCGGTTGATCGTAGGACACCATGAGGCGCGGCATGAACACGTCGATCACCTCGTCCCCCACGCCCGAGCGCAGGCAGATCCTTGTCGTCATCGACAAGGGGGCCAGGCTGCGCGCGATCAGTCCCAGAGCCGCCGAATCGGTCAGATCGACCGGACCAAGCGGCAGATGCAATCCCTGCCAGCGGGGTTTGGCGCCAAGCGCGGGCTGTAGCTCCAGCTCGATGATCTGACCGGGACGCGAGGCAAAGCGGCCGGTGATCCCCGCCTCTGGGTCCAGCGACAGAAAGGCGTGATGGCCCACCGGATTGTCCCCGGGTCCGACCACCCCGTGCCGATCCTGCTGCCGGATTTCGTCCAGCATCGGGCGCATTCGGGTATCCGGTTCAAAGGGGCGTGGCTTGGTCATGGCGGGTTTTTGATCGGACGCGGATCACCGGGGAGAGGTCAGGAAGGCCGGCACGGACCGGCCCGAGTTCAGACAGGCAAGGAAGGCGTCGCCCGCGTCCAGAGCCTCGCGGATGGTCACGTCCATGTCCAGATAGCGATAGGTGCCAAGCCGGCCCACGAAGGTCACGCCTGGCGTGCGTTCCGCCAGCGCGATATAGTCTTCAAGCAGCGCCTTTTCCCGGACCAGCCGGATCGGGTAATAGGGGATGTCGTCCGGCTCGGCCGCGCGGCTGTATTCGCGGTAGCAGATGCTGCCCTCGTGGCTTTCCCAGGGGCTGAAATGCTTGTGCTCGGTAATGCGGGTATAGGGAACCTCGCGGTCGCCGTAATTCATCACCGCACAGCCCTGGTAATCGCCCTGATATTCGAACCGCTCGAAATCCAGCGTGCGATAGCCCAGACGGCCCAGCCGGTAATCGAAATACCCGTCCAGCGGGCCGGACCAGAAGACATGGTCCATGCCCTCGGCCATGGCCGGATTGTAGGGTGTCGAAAGATCGACCGTGATGCGGGGATGGTCCAGAATCGCTTCGACCATGGGCGTATAGCCGTCGCGCGGCATCCCCTGGAAGCGGTGGAAGAAGTAGTTGTCGTCGTAGTTGAAGCGCACCGGAAGCCGCTTGAGGATCGAGGCGGGCAGTTCCGTCGGGCTGCACCCCCATTGCTTTTCGGTGTAGCCCTTGAAGAACGCCTCGTAGAGGGGGCGGCCGACGAAGCGCAGGGCCTGTTCCTCGAAACTTTGCGGATTCTCGATCGTCAGGTCGGCCTGTTCCGCGATGAAGGCGCGGGCCTCGTCGGGGCGCATGGTCTTGCCGAAGAACTGGTTGATCGTCAGCAGGTTGATGGGCAGCGAATAGACGGCCCCTTGCGTCGTCGATTTCACGCGGTTCTGAAACGGCATGAAGGTCGCGAAGCGGTTGACGTAATCCCAGACGCCCTGATCATCGGTGTGGAAGATATGCGGGCCATAGACATGCATCATCACGCCCGTCGCCTGGTCGCGCGCGGTATGGCAATTGCCTGCGACATGATCGCGGCTGTCGATGATGCGGCAATCATGCCCCGCCTCGGCCAGCTTGCGCCCGATCACCGCGCCCGAAAGACCGGCACCCACCAGAAGAAATCGCATCACAGCCTCGTCGTTTCCTGTCGTTTCTGCCCGCAGGGTTTGTCTGGCCATATCGCCTTGGGCGGGGGGCGGGCAAGCGAAAGCCGTTGCTCGCCCAGGTTTCAGCGCCGCGACGCCTGTGTGACGACCTCGGCATGGGCGCGTCCCAGCCGCCGGGCCAGCCCGTCGCGCAGGGCCAGCGCCAGCATCCGGCGGAAGACCGGTGCATCCGGGCCGTAATCGCGCGCCTTGCGGTGCCACTTCACCACCAGCAGCGGCACCAGCGGCCAGAAGAGCGGCCCCGCCGCCACGCGATAGGCGATCAGCGCGTTGCGATACATGTAATACACCTTCCAGAGCGGGCGCAGAACCAGGCCGGTCGCCCCTTGCGCAGCCTCGGTGTCATGCTCGAAGCGGACCTGTGGCAGAAAACCGATCCGCAATCCCATGCGCCTCATGGTCAGTGTGTAAAGCTGGTCGTCGCCATAGACGAACAATCGTGCCTCTGGCAGCCCCGCCTGCGCCACCGCCGCGCGCGAGATGAAGAAGCCCACGAAAGAGGTCATGTCAACAGCCACCGGCCCGGCGGCCGGCTCATAGGCCGCGTCGGTCAGGTGAAAGCCGCGCCGCCCCTTGCCTGACAGGGTCCGCAGGAATTCCGGTAGCCGCCAGAACGGGTTGCGATAGGGGCGGTTCATCTCGCAGATGCGGCCATCGGGGTGAAAGACCGCAGCCCCTACGGCGTCCCAGCCCGTCAGATCGGCCTTGCGAAAGGCCGCGATGGCGCCCGGCGCGGGGCGGCCGTCATCGTCCATCAGCAGCATCCAGTCCGGGTCCACCTGGTCGCGCATCAGCGCCATCGCCCCCGAAAAGCCCCCTGCGCCGCCCAGGTTGTCGGCGCTGCGGTGGACGATCAGCCGGGCATCGTCCAGCCCCGCCAGATGTTCCGCCGTCCCGTCGGTCGAGGCGTTGTCGAAAACCAGCACCCGGTCCAGATCCTCGGCCAGCAGCCGCGCCAAGGTGTCGCGCAGCTTTGGCAGGCGGTTATGCGTCACCACGATGGCGCCGATGACGGGGCGGGCCGCCGGCGCGGCAGGGGGGCTTTGGATCACGCGCACTTGCCTTGTATGCAAAAAGGACGGGGGTGCATAACAGCCGCCGACCGGCCCGGCAATGCCCGTCGCTTTTCCGCCGACGCAGCGCTGGATGGCTTGCGACAGGCCGCCCAGGCCTGTAGGTGCCTCGGGTCGGGTGGGCTTTGGCCAGACGAAGCGCGCGCAGAATCGGAGACGAACAGGCAAGATGCATGTCAGCCTCTATATCGGTCATCACAAGGTCGGATCGACGTCGCTTCAGGTCTTCCTGTCGCAGAACGTGGTCCGCCTGATCCGGAACGGCATCCTCTATCCCTATACCGAGATGCAGGGCGCGGCTTCGGTCGCGGCACGGATGCTGTCGGGGGACCGGGCTTCCGCGCTGACCGCCAATGTTCGCGAACCCCATAGCGCGCTGGCCTATCAGTTCATGTCCGAGGCGGCAAACTTCCCCATACCGCGGCAGTTTACGCTGTTGCCCGCGCGCCAGCAGATGATTCGCGCGATCCGGATGCAGGTTGCCGAGCTGAAGCCCAAGGCGGTGATCCTGTGTTCCGAGGCCTTCGCCAATTTCGGGGCCGTCAAGCCAGAGCTGATCGACGCCGTGACGCAGATCTTTCCCGATGCGACCTTTTCGGTCTATGGCGCGCTCAGGCGGCCTGACGAATATCTGGCGTCCTGGCACAATCAGCGCGTCAAGGTCGGCGAGCGGGCGGGGCTTCTGGCGGGCGAGGGCTGGCGGTCTTACGAGGCGACAATCCACTTCAACTATCGCCTTGCCGTCGAGGACTGGCTGATCCGCGTCCCGGGCGACGCGAAGGTGCTGCGGAACTATGCCGATATTCTGGCCGCAGGCGGGTCCGAGGCCGATTTCATGACGCATTCGGGCATCGACTTTCCCGACGGCATGATCCCCGCGCGGCGCGCGAACAAAAGCCTGCATCCGGCCCTGGTCGAGATCGTGCGTCAGGCCAATCATGTCCTGACCCCGCCCGAAGCAAATACTCTGGCGCAGTTCCTGATGAAGAATCAGGCGTCTCTTGATCTGCCGCCCGCCTCGGATATCGAATTTTTCGGCCCCGAAAGCCGCCGCGCCATGTTCCAGGCCTTTCTGCCCTCTCATGCCTGGCTGTCGGGCATCACGGGGCAGGCGGCGTTCTTTCCCGATATCGACGACATGCTGACCTGCCGCCCGTTGCCCGAGGCCGAGGCGATGCGCGCCGCCCTGGCCGCGCTGAGCGATGACAGGATCGCGCCGCTGCAAGCGCGGCCCCGCGAGTTTCTGGCTCATCTGCGCGCAACCCCGAACCCCACCGAGGTCTGACATTGTCCCTTCCGACGCAAAGTGATTACCCGCCTTCGCTGCATCTGTTGCAAGGGATGCTATGGCCCGAACCAGGCATCTCGTCCGAGCCCGCGCTGTATGTGCGGCTTGTGGGTCCGGCCGGTCTGGTAGCCAGCCGACGCCGCATCCAGGTGGGCGCGGGGGCGGGACTGGGTTTCGACACGGCCTTCAACCTGTTCAATCTGGGCAAGTGGCAGCATGGCGCGGGCCTGTCCGACCTGTCGCTGTCGCTGCGCGGGCAGGGCGAATTCGCGCTGGTCGTCCGACAGCACGCGCCGCACCGTTCGGACGAGACGATCCTGACCGAGATCGTGACCCTGACCGAGGACCAGCCGCTGATCGTCGATCTGACCGATCATATTCAGCACGCCCTGGGCGGCATCCTGACCTTCTGGCTGACCAGTTTCGGCACGGGCCATCTGGACGACATCGCCTGGCTGACCCGTCAGGCGCCCCGCCGCCAGCCGCAGATCGCGCTGTCGATCACGACCTTTCGCCGTGAAGAGGCCGTGCAGGCCAGCGTCCGCCGCTTCCGCGATTACGTGGCCACCAGCCCGCTGGCGGCGCATCTGCATCTTCAGGTCGTCGATAACGGCCAGAGCGCGGGGATCGAGCCCTGCGCCCATGTCACCCCCATCCCGAACGAGAATCTGGGCGGGGCGGGCGGCTTTGCCCGCGGCCTGATCGAGGCCGAGGCCCGCGGCGCCACCCATGTCCTGTTCATGGATGACGACGCCTCGGTGCATATGGACGCGCTGCAACGCACCTGGGCGTGGCTTGCCCATGCCCAGGCCGACAATGCCGCCGTGGCCGGCGCGTTGACGAACGCGCAGTTCAAGCACGTGATCTGGGAAAACGGCGCAATCTTCCGAATCTACTGTCAGCCTCAGGGTCTGGGCACCGACCTCATCAATTTTCATCAGGTGGCGGCGATGGAATTCGCCTCGACCGGAGACAAGCCGGGCAATTATTACGGCGGCTGGTGGTATTTCGCCTTTCCGATCGCCGCGACCCGGTTCCGGCCTTTCCCCTATTTCGTGCGCGGCGACGATGTCGGCTTTTCGCTGGCCAACGATTTCAGCATCACGACGCTGCCCGGTGTGGTCTCGTTCCAGGATGCGAATTTCGCGGACAAGGAATCGCTGAACACGCTGTATCTGGACCTGCGCAGCCATATGGCGAATCACATCGCCATCCCCGCGGTCGAGATCCCGCGCACCACGCTGGCCTCGATCCCGCTGCGTTTCTTCGCGCGCAGTATGCTGCAATGCCATTACGAGACGATGGAGGCGCTGAACCTGTCCTTCGAGGACGTGATGCGCGGCCCCGACTTTTTCGAGAAGAATGCCGATATGGCCGCCCGCCGCGCCGATCTGGCGCGGATCAGGGATGTCGAGGCCTTCCGCCCGCTGGCAGGCCCTCCGCCCGCCGACCATATCCGCTGGAATCCGCACAGCCCCCTGGTGCGGCTGGTGATGAAGCTGA
The DNA here is from genome assembly GCF_019431455.1 of Paracoccus bogoriensis. Classification (GTDB taxonomy): domain Bacteria; phylum Pseudomonadota; class Alphaproteobacteria; order Rhodobacterales; family Rhodobacteraceae; genus Paracoccus; species Paracoccus bogoriensis. Next base: position 28,729 of record NZ_JAHYSR010000002.1, on the reverse strand, counting down.
CGCTGAACGGGCATCTGATCCCGTTCTGGCACCGGATCGGCAATCGCCGCGTCCTGCCCGCAGGCCGCCGGGGCGAGATCCGCCAGACCTGGGCCGCCGCGCAGGTCACCTATCTGGACGGCAAGGGCAACGCCTTCACCGTCCACCATTCCAAGCGCAAGGCGGCGCGCCAGCTTTGGCGGATGACCCGCAACATGTGGCATCTGTGGCGCCATCACGACGCGATCCGCGCCGATTGGCGCGAGGGCTATCGGCGCCTGGCCAGCGACGCCTTCTGGCGCCGCCGCCTGGGTCTGGATGCTGCGCCCGAAGCGGCGGATCAGAACGCGGCTCGGCCCGCCGATCAGCCCGTTGCCAAGGCGGGCTGATCAGGCCGCGGCGGGGGCGGGCATCCGCAAGGGGGCCTCGCGCACGGGCAGGTGGATCAGCGCGCTGAACGCGCCCACGCCCACGCCGATCCACCAGACCAGCAGGTAATCGCCCGATACATCGTAAAGCCAGCCACCCAGCCAGACGCCGATGAACGATCCGATCTGGTGCGACAGGAAGACAAAGCCGTAAAGCGTGCCCATGTAGCGCAGGCCGTAGATATAGGCGACCAGCCCCGAGGTCAGCGGCACCGTCGCCAGCCACAGCGCCCCCATCACCAGCGAAAAGACGATGACCGTCGCAGGCGTGATCGGCGTCAGGATGAAGGCGGCGGCGGCAATGGTCCGCATCGTGTAGATGCCCGCCAGCAGATACTTGCGGCTATAGCGCTTGCCCAGCCACCCGGCCAGGATCGCCCCCGCGATGTTGGCCAGCCCGATCAGCGAGATGGCCACCGCCCCAAGCGCCGAGGTCGTGGTGATGCCCAGCCCCGCCAATATGCCGCCCGGCGCGATCGGGCCGCACATCTCGGTGATCATGGCGGGGAAATGCGCGGTGATGAAGCCAAGCTGATAGCCGCAGGAAAAGAACCCCGCGAAGATCATCAGGAAGGACGGGTCGCGGAAGGCGCGGCCCACGACCTGGCCCATGCTGGCCTCCAGCACGGCGGGGCTGGCGGGCCGTCCGCTGCCCAGCATCGGCAGAAAGGCCAGCGTGCCAAGGATGATCACCCCGAAGATGATGAAGACCGATTGCCACGCATAGAAGGCCAGCAGAATCTCGGCCAGGGGCGCGCCAAAGACCTGCCCGGCCGATCCGGCCGCCGTGGCGATGCCCAGGGCCAGGCTGCGGTTCTCGTCGCTGGCCGCGCGACCGACCACCGCCAGGATCACGCCGAAGCCCGTCCCGGCGATGCCGAAGCCCACCATGATCTCCAGCAGCTGCACACCGGCGGGCGTGGTCGCAAAGGCCGTCAGGATCAGCCCAGCGCTGTAGAGGAATGCCCCCAGGATGATCGCCCATCGGTCGCCCCATCGCTCGGCCAGCGCACCGAAGATGGGCTGCCCGATTCCCCAGGCCAGGTTCTGGATCGCGATGGCCAGCGAGAATTCGGCGCGCGGCCAGCCGAAATCCTCGGCGATGGGGATCTGGAACACCCCGAAACTGGCGCGAAGCGCAAAGTTGATCAGCAGGATCAGCGAGCCGCCGATCAGGACGGGGGTGAACAGGCGCGCATTGGTGGACATGAAAGAGGCTCCGGGTGAACGGAGCCTCAGCCTTGCCGCGCGATGCGCGCCCGGTCAATCACGCGATTGTATCGGCGCAATCGGGCGTCACTGCCCCATCGCCGCCTGGATCGAGAAGCGCGAGGCCGGGATCGAGCCGCCCTTCTGCATCTCGCCCAGGATCACGGTCGTCTTGGCGCCGGTATCGTCGGTCACGATCCACTGGCGCAGCTCGGTCGGAGACGAGAACACCATCTGGATATTGCCGTTCTGCGGCCGTTGAGGATCCTGTGCGGTGACAATGGTGGCATTGTTCTGCTCGGTATGGCCGATCACCATGTTCGGGCGCGACAGGTCGATATTGGCGTCCAGGATGATCGACAGCGGTGTCTGCGACAGCGGGTATTGATGCGGTCCGGCGTTCGACTTGCCGTCGAAGACCGCGACGGTCCCGCCCGAGGCCAGAACCAGCGTGCGGTCGTTGTTGTATTCGAACCGCACCCGGCCCGGGCGCTGGATATAGACCGTCCCGGTCGAGATCGTGCCATCCGGGTTCACCTGCGTGAATTCGGATGTCACCGTGGTCAGGCTGTTGAGATAACGCGAGATCTCGTTGAGTGAAATTCTCTCGGCAAAGGCCGGGATGGCCATGGCGAGGGCGAGGACGGGCGCAAGTGCGAGGGCTTTGATGTTCATGGCGCCATTCTTATCCTTTCCGGGATTTCTTGCACATCACGACTGGCGGATGGCGATGGCAGGGAATGATCGCGGCGCCGTGACGGTTCCGGGGCGATTGTTTCACCGGCGCACCCTTGTTCGGAACACAAAGTGAACATATCTTCGGACCCATGGGACGACTCACCTTGCAGCAGAAGCTGGCCATCCTGTCGGATGCGGCGAAATACGATGCCTCCTGCGCGTCCAGCGGGACGACGCGGCGCGATTCGCGCTCGGGCGGGATCGGCTCGGCGGGCGGGACGGGGATCTGCCACGCCTATACGCCGGACGGGCGCTGCATCAGCCTGCTCAAGATCCTGATGACGAATTTCTGCATCTATGACTGCGCCTATTGCATCAACCGCGTCAGCAGCAATGTCGAACGCGCCCGGTTTTCCCCCGAAGAGGTCGTGACCCTGACGCTGGAATTCTACCGGCGCAACATGATCGAGGGGCTGTTCCTGTCCTCGGGTATCATCCGCAGCCCCGACCAGACGATGGGCGACATGGTCCGCATCGCGCGGATGTTGAGGGTGGATCACGGCTTCAAGGGCTATATCCACCTCAAGACCATCCCCGACGCCGCACCCGATCTGGTGGCCGAGGCCGGACTCTACGCCGACCGCCTGTCGGTCAACATCGAATTGCCGCAGGACGCCAGCCTGCGCCATCTGGCCCCCGAGAAGCGCCCCGAAACGATCCGCGCGACCATGGCCGATGTCCGCCTGAAGCGCGAGGCCGCGAAGGACCGCAGCCATACCGGCCGGCGCCCGCCGCGCTTCGCGCCGGCGGGGCAATCCACGCAGATGATCGTGGGCGCCGATCAGGCCACCGACCGCGACATCCTGAAGACCTCGGCCAATCTCTATTCGGGCTACCGGCTCAAGCGGGTCTATTACTCGGCCTTTTCGCCCATCCCGGACGCCTCGGCGGCGCTGCCGCTGATCAAGCCGCCATTGATGCGCGAACACAGGCTCTATCAGGCCGACTGGCTCATGCGCTTCTACGGGTTCGAGGCCGACGAGATCGGCGCCGCGCATCCTTCGGGCAATCTCGACCTTGCCATCGACCCCAAACTGGCCTGGGCCTTGGCCAATCGCGCGCACTTCCCCGTGAATGTCGCCCGCGCCAGCCGCGAGATGCTGCTGCGCGTGCCGGGCTTCGGCACCAGGACCGTGGCGCGCATCCTGTCGGCGCGGCGCAACGGGCCGGTGCGCTATGGCGACCTGCTGCGGATGGGGGCGATCATGTCCAAGGCACAGCCCTTCGTGACGCTGCCCGACTGGTCGCCCGGCGCGCTGACCGACAGCGCCGGGCTGCGCGCCCGCTTCGCGCCCCCGCCCGAACAACTGAGCCTTTTCTGATGATCCGCGTGACGCTGCCGCGTTTCGCCCGGTTCGAGGCATGGCGCGCGGCCGCCCGCGACCTTGCCTCGGCCCGCATCCCGCCGGGCGGGGTGATCTGGGCCGATCCCGACATGCCGTCCGACCTCTTCGGCGCCGAACCCTTGCCGCGCCGCGGTCCGCATCAGGTCAGGGCCACGCAGGATTTCCTGCAACTGGCCCGGCAGGTCGCCAGCCATTCCGACCCGGAACGGTGGTCGCTGCTCTATGCCGCGCTGATGCGAGCGCAGACAGACCGTCGCTTTCTGTCGAACCCCGCCGACCCGATGCTGGACCGCCTGTCGCGCATGGCCAAATCGGTCCGCCGCGACATTCACAAGATGCACGCTTTCGTCCGCTTTCACGAACTGCCATCGGACGGCCCCCGCCGCCGTTTTGCCGCCTGGTTCGAACCCGAACACCTGATCCTTGAAGCGGGCACGCCTTTCTTCGCCAGACGTTTCGCGGATATGGACTGGCTGATCGCCACGCCCGAAGGCGTCGCCCGCTTCACGGGCGGCGCGATCGACTATGCCCCGCCCGAGCCGAGGCCCCACTTGCCCGACGATCACAGCCATGACCTGTGGCAGACCTACTTCGCCAATATCTTCAACCCGGCCCGCATCAAGACCCAGGCCATGCGGTCCGAAATGCCCTTGAAATACTGGAAGAACCTGCCCGAGACGCGGCTGATCCCCGATATGCTGGCCGACGCGCCCCGCCGCGTCCAGGCCATGCGCGAGGCGGGCGCCAGCACCGCCCCCGCCTTTGCCCCCAAAGTCACGGCGCGTATCCGCCAACCCATTTCCGAGGCTAGTCCCGCGACCTTGGCGGATGCCGGCACTCAGGCCGCTCGCTGCACCCGCTGCGAGCTCTGTCACGCGGCCACCCAGACCGTCTGGGGTGAAGGCGCCCCCGATGCCTTCCTGATGATCGTGGGCGAGGCTCCGGGCGATCACGAGGATCTTCAGGGTCGCCCCTTCGTCGGTCCGGCCGGCCAGTTGCTGCGCAAGACCATGGCCGAAACCGGTCTCGACTCCGAACGCATATGGCTTACCAATGCGGTGAAGCATTTTCGTTTCACTCCGCGCGGCAGACGCCGACTGCACCAATCTCCTGACGGCAGCCATATCCAACATTGCCGCTGGTGGCTTGACCTGGAACGCCGCCTGATCGCGCCGCGCCTGACCCTCGCCCTGGGCGCGACAGCAGCCTATGCCCTGACCGGCAGCCGCAAGCCCCTGACCCCCCGCCGCGGCCGGATCGAGCGCGGCCTGGACGGCGGGCCAGTCCTCATTACCTGGCATCCCAGCCTGATCCTGCGTCTGCCCTCTGATCGCGCTCGCACCGCCCTCGCCGAATTCCGTGCCGACCTCGGCCTGGCCGCGAACCACATCGCCTGATTTTGCCTTGGTCCAGAGATCCCCGGGGGGTGAATTGGCCGCAGGCCAAGAGGGGGCAGGCGGCCACCCTGGAGACCTCTTGACCAGAGACAGGCCAGCGGGTGATCTGGCCCGGCCGTTGGGTCGTCAATATCCCGCCAGCGAACTGCCCCGCCCAGCCTGGGCGGCCAGATCGCGATCGGGGCTTGGGCCGACGCGATCACCAGTGGATTCTTCCCTCTTGCGGCGTGCAAGCCCGTGGCGTGAAGAACACAGGCGGGAACGGCCTAGAGCGGGCGCCCCTCAAGAAGCTGCGGCATCGGGTGGATCGAAAGGCCTGCCGCCTGCCGCATGAAACCGCGTCTCAGGCCGGGTAGGGCGCTGACCAGCCCCATCCCCGCCCCGCGCAGCGCCGAGATGACGGGATTGCCGGTCGCGAAAAGCCGATTCACGGTGTCCATGCCCAGAGCCATCGCCGTGGCGTCGGGCCGCCGCCAGCCCTGGTAGCGCTCCAGCACCAGCGGACTGCCGATATCCTCGCCCCGTCGCGCCGCCTTGACCACCACTTCGGCCAAAGCCGCCACGTCACGCAGGCCCAGGTTCAGCCCCTGCCCGGCGATCGGATGCACCCCATGCGCCGCATCGCCGATCAGCGCAACACGCGGTGCGATATAGCATTCGGCCAGGGACAGGCTGAGCGGATAGGCGAAACGCGGCCCGGCCAGCGCAATCGGTCCGAGGAAATCGCCAAAGCGGGGCCGCAGCACCGACAGGAAGGCGTCATCCTTTAGCGCGGCGATGGCGGCTGCATTGGTGCGCGTCTCGGACCAGACGACGCTGCTGCGATTGCCGGGCAGGGGCAGGATCGCCAGCGGTCCGGTCGTCATGAAATACTGATGCGCGATCCCGTGATGGGGCAGGTCGTGATCGACCACCGCGACCAGCGCGGTCTGGCCGTAATCCCAGCCCTGCCGCCTGATGCCGGCCCGCGCGGCGACACCCGATCCGCGCCCGTCCGCGCCCACCAGAAGGCGCGCGGCGATCTGGCGCCCGTCCGACAGCGTGACCGTGATGCCGTGCGGTCCCGGATCCTGCGCGGTCACGGCAAGGCCCGGCAGATGGGTGACGCGACCCTCCATCGCGCCGATCAGCGCGCGATAGAGAAAGCGGTCCTCGAGCATGTGGCCGACGGGGCCTTCCTCGATCTCGGCGCTGTCGAAATGCAGGAAGAAGGGCGCGGCGCCTTCTCCGGGATGGCCCTGCGAGGCCTTGACCTGCCGGATCGGCTGGCTTTCGCCTGCCAGCCCGGGCCATAGCGACAAGGCCGAAAGCAGCCGGACCGAGGCCAGCGCCAGCGCATAGGCACGACCGTCGAACGTGTCGCCCGCCCGGTCATCGACGCGGCGCGGATCGACCACGGCGACCGACAGCCCGGCCCCGGCCAGCGCCAGCGCCAGCGTCGGGCCGTTCAGCCCGCCCCCGGCAATCACCACGTCGAAATCATGTCTCATGGCGCGATCTAGTCACGGGGCGGCGGCAATGGCAATGCGGCGGCGGGCCTCATCCCTCGGCTTCCAGCAGCGCGGCAAGGCCGCTGCGGTAATCGGGGTAACGCAGGCGCACGCCCAGATCGCGCTTGATCCGGTCGTTCCGCACCCGCTTGCTGTCGGCGTAGAAGGACCGCGCCATGGGCGACATCAGGGGCGCGGCCTCGTCGAAATCGACCGTTGGCGGGACGGGCAGGCCCAGCAGGCGCGCGGCATGTTCGATCACGTCCTGCGGCGGGGCGGGGTCGTCGTCGCAGACATTGTAGATGCCCCCCGGCTGCGGCGCGTTGATCGAGGCCAGAAGCACCTGCGCGATATCCTCGACATGGATGCGCGAAAAGACCTGACCGGGCTTGACGATCCGGCGCGCGGTGCCGGCCCTGACCTTTTCGAAGGGGCCGCGACCGGGGCCATAGATCCCCGCCAGCCGGAAGATGTGCAGGGGCAAGTCATGATCGCGCGCCAAGGCTTGCCACGCGGCCTCGGCGCGGATGCGGGCCTGACCGCGCGGGCCTGACCCGTCCAGAACGCTGTCCTCATCGACCCAACCGCCCTGACGGTCGCCATAAACGCCGGTGGTGGACAGATAGCCCAGCCAGCGCAGCCGCGCGCGGGCCAGATCGTCGGCGAACTCGGCCAGAACCGGGTCGCCCTGTGGCCCCGGTGCGGCCGAGATCAGCACCGCATCGGCCCGCGCCAGCGTCGCGCGCAGCGCGTCCTCTTGACCCGGCCAGAGCAGTGGCTCTGCGCCGCTGGCCGCCACGCGAGCCGGATCGCTGCGCGTCGTGCCGGTGACGCGCCAGCCCTGCGATATCAGCAGGGGTGTCAGCGCGGCCGCCGAATAACCATGTCCGAATACCAGCATTTCCATGACGGGACCGTAACCCGGCACGCCGCGCTGCGCCAGACGCCTTGCCTGACCGCCCGGCTGCTGGCAGTTTTGCGCGATGAACAAGGACAGCCCGATGACGATGAACACCCGTTTCCTGCCGGTCGAGACCCCCGAGCCGCTGCCCAGAGCCTCTTTCACCGATCCGCAAGAGGCGGTCGCGCGGCTGCGCGCGCTTTACGATCAGGCCACGGGGTTCCTGGTGCAGCATTTCACCGCTGTCCTGGGTGGACAGAAGCCTCGCGCCCGCTATCGCGCCTATTACCCCGAGGTGCGGCTGACCGTGCCAAACCACGCCAAGATCGACAGCCGCCTGTCCTTTGGCCACGTGGTGGGCCCCGGCAGCTATGTGGCGACGATCACCCGGCCGGACCTGTTCGGCAATTACCTGACCGAGCAGCTTTCGCTGCTGATCCGCAATCACGGCGTTCCGGTGACCATCGGCGCCAGCGACACGCCGATCCCGGTCCATTTCGCCGTGGCCGCCCAGACCGATCTGGCCGTCCCGCAAGAGGGCGTGCTGGATTTCAGCCTGCGCGACGTGTTCGATGTGCCGGATTTGAACACGGTCAACGACGACATCGTGAACGGCGTCGCAGGCCCCATGCCTGATGGCAGCCAGCATCTGGCGGCCTTCACCGCACAGCGCATCGATTATTCGCTGGCGCGGCTTGCGCATTACACGGCGACCCTGCCCGAGCATTTCCAGAACTTTGTCCTGTTCACCAACTACCAGTTCTATGTGGACGAGTTCGAAGCCTATGCCCGCCGCGCGCTGGCCGATCCGGCGCTGGGCTATACGGGCTTCGTTGCGCCGGGCAATCAGTGCATCACCGACCCGGACGCGCCCATTGCGGTGCTGCCCAAGATGCCGCAGATGCCAGCCTATCACCTGACACGACCGAACGGGCAGGGGATCACGCTGGTCAATATCGGGGTGGGTCCGTCCAACGCCAAGACCGCGACCGACCACATCGCGGTGCTGCGCCCCCATGCCTGGCTGATGGTCGGCCATTGCGCGGGGTTGCGCAACAGCCAGAGCCTGGGCGACTTCGTGCTGGCCCATGCCTATCTGCGCGAGGATCACGTTCTGGACGACGATCTGCCGGTCTGGGTGCCCATCCCCGCCCTGGCCGAGGTGCAGGTGGCCCTGCAGGAAGCCGTAGCCGAGGTCACGCAGCTGGAAGGCTACGAGCTGAAGCGCATCATGCGGACCGGAACCGTGGCCACGATCGACAACCGTAACTGGGAATTGCGCGACCAGTCCGGCCCGGTTCACCGGCTGTCGCTGTCTCGCGCGGTCGCGCTGGACATGGAAAGCGCGACCATTGCGGCCAACGGCTTTCGCTTTCGCGTGCCTTACGGGACGCTTCTCTGCGTCAGCGACAAGCCGCTGCATGGCGAGCTGAAGCTGCCAGGCATGGCGACCGATTTCTACCGCACCCAGGTCGCCAGCCACCTGCTGATCGGCATCCGGGCGATGGAGAAGCTGCGTGACATGCCACTGGAGCGGATTCACTCGCGCAAATTGCGGTCCTTCAGTGAAACGGCGTTCCTCTGAGGGTGTGGTGACGACGACAAGACGCCGGTTTTCGCGCATCGGGCGAAAAACGCTTGATCTGCCCGGAAAAACCGTGTGTAGCAGACGATATGCCGCGAAAGGCGCTAATTGTGGCCCGGTGGAACAGGGCAAGAGGAGACAGAAACATGGCTACGGCTTCTGCCAAACCGATGACCAAGACCCAGCTGGTCGCAACCCTGGCCGAGGAAATGGGCTCGGACAAGAAATCGGCCGCCGCCGCGCTGGACGCGCTGGTCGCCGTCGTGACCCGCGAAGTGTCGGCCGGTGGTGCCGTGACCCTGCCCGGCATCGGCAAGATCGCCTGCCGCGCCCGTCCCGAGCGTCAGGTCCGCAATCCGCAGACCCAGGAAATGATGACCAAGCCCGCCGACAAGCAGGTGCGCGTGACCATCGCCAAGGCTCTGAAGGACAGCGTGAATAGCTGATCCACAGCCACGCGCTGAAGACTGGGGTCGTGCCACAGGGCGCGGCCCTTTTGCTTTGTGACTTCACGAGGCCGTGACGCTCTGCTAGCCCTTGTTGCAGCATGTGCAAGAGGGGCCGGTTCATGGACATTCGCGCGATCCTGATGGGTCTGGGCTTTGCCATTATCTGGGCTTCGGCCTTCACCTCGACGCGGATGATCGTGACGGATGCGCCGCCCCTGATGGCGCTGTCGCTGCGTTTCGCCCTGTCGGGCGGCATCGGCATCCTGATCGCGCTGGCCATGGGTCAGACCTGGCGCGGTCTGAACGCGCGGCAATGGCGGGCGGTGATCGTCCTGGGCCTGTGCCAGAATGCGCTTTACCTTGGCCTCAATTGGGTGGCCATGCAGTGGATCGAGGCGGGGCTGGCCTCGATCATCGCGGCGACGATGCCGCTGATGGTGGGCGCGCTTGGCTGGGCACTGCTGGGCGAGAGGCTGCGTCCGATGGGGATTGTCGGGCTGGCTCTGGGCGTGCTGGGCGTGGCCATCATCATGGGCGCGCGGCTGGATGGCGGCAGCAACCTGGCGGGTATTCTGATGTGCTTCGGCGCCGCCCTGGCGCTGGCCGTGGCCACGCTGACCGTGCGGGGCGCCAGTTCGGGCGGCAACGTGATGATGATCGTGGGCCTGCAGATGCTGGTCGGGTCCGTCACGCTTGGCATGATCGCGCCCTTCTTCGAGACATGGCAGGTCAACTGGTCGCCGCGCCTGGTCTGGGCATTTCTTTACACCGTCATCGCGCCGGGGCTGCTGGCCACCTGGATCTGGTTCCTGCTGGTCGGCCGCATCGGCGCGGTCCGCGCCGCGACCTTCCACTTTCTGACGCCGTTCTTCGGGGTCGCCATCGCGGCGCTGTTTCTGGGTGAGGCGCTTGGCGCGGGCGACGTGCTGGGTGTGGCGATCATCATGGCGGGCATCCTGATGGTGCAATTGTCCAAGGCGCAACCGGTCAAGCGGCCTCTGCCCAGCTGAGGCGGAACGCGGGCGCCGATGTCGCGTTGATTTCGCGAAAATGCTTGCCATCTTGCATCCATGCGCGCCGATCAGATCCTGCACCCGACCGAGGCCGGGCTTTACTGCCCGCCCGGCGATTTCCATATCGACCCGGTGCGCCCGGTGCCGCGCGCGCTGATCACGCATGGGCATGGCGACCACGCTCGCGCGGGCCATGGCGCCGTTCTGGCCACCGCTCAGACGTTGGACATCATGGCAATCCGCTATGGTGCGGATTTTACCGGCAGCCGCCAGGTCGCCCAGGGCGTCATCCGCATCGACGGTGTCAGCGTCAGCTTTCACCCCGCGGGGCATATCCTTGGCTCGGCCCAGATCGCGGTCATGCCCGACCGCGGTCCGAAGATTGTCGTTTCGGGCGATTACTGCCGCGCCCCGAACCCGATCTGCGCGCCCTACGAGCCCGTGCCCTGCGACATCTTCGTGACCGAGGCGACCTTCGGCCTGCCTGTCTTTCGCCATCCCGATCCGCTGTCCGAAATGGCCCGCCTGCGCGCCAGCATGGCCGAATTTCCCGAGCGCCCGCATCTGATCGGCGCCTATGCGCTTGGCAAGGCGCAGCGCGTCATCGCGCTGGCACGTCAGGCCGGGATCGACGGGCCTATCGCCATTCACGGCGCGCTTGAGCGGCTCTGCCGGTTCCACGTGGAACAGGGCATCGACCTTGGCCCCCTGGTCCCGGCGACGGCCGACCGCGTGGATGCGCAGTTGGTCATCGCCCCGCCATCGGCTTTTGCCAGTGCCTGGGTGCAGCGTTTCCGCGACCCGGTGATCGGCTTTGCCTCGGGCTGGATGGCGGTGCGCGCCCGCGCCCGCCAGCGCGGTGTGGAACTGCCGCTGGTCATCAGCGACCATGTGGATTGGCCGCAGGTCACGCAGACCATCCGCGAACTGAACCCCGCAGAGGTCTGGATCACCCACGGCACCGAGGACGGGCTGTTGCGCTGGTGCGAGATCGAGGGCCGCACCGCCCGCCCCCTGCGCCTGGTCGGCTACGAGGACGAGCCGGAATGAGAGCCTTTGCGCGTCTTCTGGAGCGGCTCGCCTTCACGGCGGCGCGTAATGCCAAGCTGCGATTGCTGCGGCATTACCTGGAACAGACGCCCGACCCGGATCGCGGCTATGCGCTGGCGGCGCTGACCGGCGATCTGAAGCTGCGCGCGGTGACGCCGGGCCTGTTGCGCGGGCTGATGGCCGACCGGATCGACGCGCAGCTTTTCGCGCTGTCCTACGATTTCGTGGGTGATCTGGCCGAGACGATTGCGCTGCTCTGGCAGGGTGATGGCGACGAGGACGTTCCGCTGCACCAGGCGGTTGCGGTCCTGCGCGATACGGGCCGGGCGGCGCTGCCCGGCGCCATCGCGGCGATGCTGGACCGGCTGGGGCCATCGCAGCGCCTGGCCTTCCTGAAGCTGGCTACGGGCAACATGCGCGTGGGTCTTTCGGCGCGGATGGCCCGGATGGCACTGGCCGAGATGGGCGCGCCCGAGGTCAGGGATATCGAGGAAATCTGGCACGGCCTGACCCCCCCCTATCAGCCGCTTTTCGACTGGATCGCGGGGGGCGAGCGCCCGGAACAGGCCGCCCGCGCGCCCTTCCGTCCGGTCATGCTGTCCACGCCCGTCGATCTGGACCAACTTCGCGCGCTGGACCCAGCCGACCATGTCGCCGAGTGGAAATGGGACGGAATCCGGGTCCAGGCGATCAATGACGGCGGGACGCGCAGGCTCTATTCCCGCACGGGCGAGGATCTGGGTCAAGCCTTCCCCGACCTGCTGGAGGCGCTGAATTTCGACGGCGCGCTGGACGGGGAACTGCTGGTCCGCCGCGTTGGCGCTCTGGGCAGTTTCGGCGACCTGCAACAGCGTCTGAACCGCAAGACCGTCACCCGCGCCCTGCTGGACAGCCACCCTGCCGCGCTGCGCGTCTATGATGCGATGATCTGGCAGGGCGCCGACCTGCGCGACCGGCCCTTGCAGGACCGCCGCGCGCTGCTGGAGGATGCCGATTTCGGCAGCGACCGGATCGACCTTTCGCCGCTGCTGCCCTTCAGCACGTGGGACGATCTGGCCGCCTTGCGGGCCAATCCTCCCGACCCGGTGATCGAGGGCGTGATGATCAAGCGCCGCGACTCGACCTATGTCGGCGGTCGCCCGCGCGGGCCGTGGTTCAAGTGGAAGCGTGATCCGATGGTGGTGGATGCGGTCATGCTCTACGCACAGCGCGGCCATGGCAAGCGCTCGGGGTTCTACAGCGATTTCACCTTTGGGCTGTGGGATGGGCCCGATCTGGTGCCGGTCGGCAAGGCCTATTTCGGCTTCACCGATGAGGAATTGCGCCAGCTTGACCGCTTCGTGCGCCAGAACACGGTGGACCGCTTCGGCCCGGTCCGCGCGGTCGCGCCTCGGCTGGTGCTGGAAATAGCGTTCGAGGGCCTGAACGCTTCGGCGCGTCACAAATCGGGCCTGGCCATGCGTTTTCCCCGCATCAATCGCATCCGGTGGGACAAGCCCGCAGCCGAGGCCGACCGGCTGGACAGCCTGAGGGCGCTGATCCCGTGACCCTGCCCCCCGCCTTTCAGGACTGGTTCGTGCGTCAGGGCTGGCAGCCCCACCCGCATCAGCTTGCGCTGCTTGAGGCCACCGGCGACAGCCTGCTGATCGCGCCGACCGGGGGCGGCAAGACGCTGGCAGGCTTTCTGCCCTCGCTGGTCGATCTGACCGTGCCGCATCGGGGGATGCACACGCTCTATGTTTCGCCCCTCAAGGCCCTGACGGCGGATATCGCGCGCAATCTGGCGCGGCCCGTGGCTGATCTGGGTCTTCAGATCCGCATCGAGGACCGCACTGGCGACACCCGCCCCGCGCAGCGCGCCCGCCAACGCGTCGATCCGCCCGACATCCTGCTGACCACGCCGGAATCGCTGGCGCTGATGCTGTCCTACGAACAGGCGCCCCTGATCTTTGGCGGGCTCAGGCGCGTCGTGCTGGACGAATTGCACGCTCTGGCCGAAAGCCGGCGGGGCGATCAGCTGATGCTGGCGCTGGCCCGATTGCGGAGCCTTGCGCCGCATCTGGTCGTCACCGGCCTTTCGGCCACGGTCGAGGATCCCGCCGCGCTGGCCCGATTCATGGGGGGCGCGCAGGTGATCCATGCCGATCCCGGCCCCGATCCCGACATCGCCATGCTGGACACGGCCAAGCCGCCGCCCTGGTCCGGCGCGGGCGGGCATTACGCCATTCCCGACGTGCTGAAGGCCGTGGCCGAGGCGACGACGACGATCATCTTCATCAACACCCGCGCACAGGCCGAGCTGTTCTTTCACGCGCTCTGGGCGGCGAACGACCAGAACCTGCCGATCGGCTTGCATCACGGCAGCCTCTCGCGCGAGGCGCGCGAACGGGTCGAGGCCGCGATGGCCGCCGGCGCGCTGCGCGCCGTGGTGGCGACGGGGTCGCTGGACCTGGGCATCGACTGGGGCGCGGTCGATCTGGTCATCCAGGTCGGCGCACCGCGCAACGTCAAGCGGCTGGTCCAGCGGATCGGGCGGGCGAATCATCGCTACAACGCTCCCAGCCGGGCCCGGATCGTGCCCGCCAACCGGTTCGAGGTCGTGGAATGTGTCGCGGCCCTCCAGGCTGTGGCCGAACGCGACCTTGACGGCGATCCGCGCGGACCGGGGCCGCTGGATGTGCTCTGCCAGCATATCCTGCTGACCGCCTGCGCGGGGCCCTTCGATGCGGATGCGCTTTACGCCGAGGTCACGCGCTCGGGGCCCTATGCCGGACTCAGCCGCGCGGATTTCGACGCCTGCCTGGATTTCGCGGCCACGGGCGGCTATGCGCTGCGGGCTTATGACCGCTGGCAGCGGCTGATGCAGCGCGACGGGCTGTGGCGGCTGCGCGATCCGCGCGCGGCGCGCGACATCCGCATGAATATCGGCACCATCATCGAGGCCGGGATGCTCAAGGTCCGGCTTCGGGGGCGGGGTGGCGCGCCTTTGGGCGAGGTCGAGGAAAGCTTTGCCGCGACCCTCCTGCCGGGTGACACCTTCCTGATCGGCGGCCAGACCGTGCGCTATGACGGCCTGCGCGATATGGTCGTCGAAGTGACGAAACAGCCTTCGAAAGAGCCGCGCATCGCGGTGTTCTCGGGGCTGAAACTGGCGACATCGACGCAGTTGTCGCGACGGGTGCAGGCGCTGATCGGCGATCCTGACGCCCATGCCGCGCTGCCCCAGACCTGTCGCGACTGGCTGGCGTTACAGGCGCGCGTCAGCGCCCTGCCGCGCGCGGGTGTGCTGGTCAGCGAGACCTTTCCCCATCGGGGCCGCTGGCAATTCGTGCTCTATGGCTTTGCCGGGCGGAACGCGCTGCAGACGCTTGGCCTGTTGATGACCCGGCTGATGGAAGATGCCGGGCTTGGCCCCCTGGGCTTTCTGGCCACCGATTATGCGCTGTTGATCTGGTCTCTGGACCCGGTCACCGATCCCGCGCCCCTGCTGGACCCGGTCGGCCTGCGCGAGGGGCTGGGCGAGTGGCTGGCGGGCAATGCGGTGATGAAGCGCAGTTTCCGCAACGTGGCCATTGTCGCGGGCCTGATCCAGCGGAACCTGCCCGGCCAGCGCAAGACCGGCAAGCAGGCGACCTTCTCCAGCGACATCCTCTATGACACGCTTCGGAAATACGATCCCGATCATCTGCTGCTGCGGATCACCGCCGACGAGGCGCGGCGGGGCCTTGTGGATTTCGACCGGATCGAGGAGATGCTGGCCCGGTCGCCCGGCCGCGATCACCGTATGCTGGACAGGGTCTCGCCCTTGGCGGCGCCCCTGCTGCTGGAGGTCGGCCGGGTGCCGATCGCCGGGCAGGGTCGCGAAAGGCTGGCCGAAGCCGAGGCGGCGGCCCTGATGGCAGAGGCAGGCTTGACATGACGGATTACGGTTTCGACTTCGGCGGACAGAGGCTGTTTGCGCGCCCGTCCGGGGCGCTCTATTGGCCCGCGCGGCGCTGGCTGATCCTGGCTGACCTGCATCTGGGCAAGTCCGAGCGCATGGCGCGGCGCGGGGGCGCGCTGCTGCCTCCGTATGAAACCCGCGCCACGCTGGACCGCCTTGAAGCCGAGATCGCGGCCACCGATCCACGCACCGTGGTCAGCCTGGGCGACGGCTTCGACGATGACGCGGCGGGGCGCGGGCTGAATGACGACAACTGCGTCCGCCTGGTCGCCATGGCCGCGGGGCGGCGCTGGATCTGGGTGGCGGGCAATCACGATCCGGGCCGGATCTGCCCGCGCCTGCCCGGCGAAAACCTGGATCAGGTCCGCGACGGCCTGACCCTGCGGCACGAGGCCCTGCCAGGCCATGGTCCTGACATTTCGGGGCATTTCCATCCCTGTATCCGCCTGGCGGGCCAGCGGCGGCGCTGTTTTCTGGTGGGGCGCGACCACCTGATCCTGCCGGCCTTCGGCACCTATACGGGCGGGCTCGAGGTCACAGACCGTGCCCTGGCCGCGCTGGTCCCCGAGGGGCTGGCCATTGTCTGCGCAGCGCGTGCCCTTGCCGTGCCCGTGGGCCGCAACTCCCACAGGCGCAAGGCGTGAAAAAGGCCGACCCCACGGGGACCGGCCTTCCATCGTCATGGCATTCGCGGATCAGAAGCGGAAGTTCACGCCCAGCTTGATGTTGTTGTGGCGCGGCGTGGCCACGGTGCGCAGCACGGCGCCATCGACCGGGAAATCCACATCGGTTCTGCCATAGTCGCGATATTCATAGGCCGCAAAGACCGAGGTTGTCGGGTTGATCATGCGCTCGACGCCAAAGCCTGCGGTCAGGCCCGAGGCGCTGTAGCTTTCGCTCTGCGAGCCAGCCGGGCCAGTCAGTGTGTATTCGCCGCTCATGCGGGTGACGCCGAAGGTGCCGAAGAACAGCGTCTGCGGGTCGATCGCATAGCCGGTCTTGGCGACCAGGGCGATGGTGTTCTTCACGCGGCTTTCGGCATTGCCGGGCACGCCGTCCACGACGAAATCTCCGTCATCCTTGACCGAACCGCCCTCGATGGCCAGTTCGGGACCAAAGACCCAACGGTCGCGCTGCCAGCGATAGCCGACATGCAGGCCAGCCGTCGGACCCGACACGCGCAGGCGCGTCAGGTCGGTTTCGCGGCCGGTCTGCACACCGTCCTCGCGCAGCGCAAGGCCGACGCGGTCATTACCGCGGAACGAATAGCCCAGCGAGCCGCCGGCATAGGCGCCTTCCCAGGCACCGATTTCGGCGACTGGCGCGACGACCGGAGCCGGCTCGACGATGGGCGCGACGACGCCACCGGCCAGAGCCGCGGTCGAGCCGAAGGCGACCGATGTGGCAAGAGCGGCAAGGACGGTTTTGATTTTCATGGAGAACCCCTTGGACAATACGGCCGCACGAATGCGGGACAACTGCGGAAACATCGCCGAAAGATTAACGCCGTTTTCCCCCCGGAGGCAAACGAAACCTCAGCCGATCCGCGCCACGACCGCGGCCTTCAGAACGCGCCCGTGTGATTTGGGCAACAAATGCGCAAGGTTAGGCTAAGTATCCAGGTTCTCGACGCTGAGAGCGTTCTGCTGGATGAATTCGCGGCGGGGTTCGACCACGTCACCCATCAGCTTGGTGAACAGATCCTCGGCTTCGGCCAGATCCTCGATTCGCACCTGCAACATGGTGCGCGCCGCCGGATCCAGGGTGGTTTCCCAGAGCTGTTCGGGGTTCATCTCGCCCAGACCCTTGTAGCGTTGCAGCGACAGGCCCTTTTCCCCTTCCAGGAAGATCGCCTGCAGCAGGCTCAGCGGTCCGTGGATTGCCTGTTCGCGATCCTTGCGGATCAGCCTGGCCGATTGGCCATAGACCTCTTGCAGGCTGGCGGTCATCTCGCCCAGGCGACGGCTTTCGCCGCTGCGCAGCATCTGACCGTCAAGGCTGCGGTTCTCCTCGACCCCGCGCAGGGTGCGCGACAGACGGATGCCGCCATCTTGCGTTGGGCGGCCCTGCCAGCCGCGCTCGTATTCGGCGGCGATCATGTCGAGACGGGCAGCGATCGCATCGGCCACGCCCTGCGCATCCTCGTCCACCCGGCCCGGCACCAGCGCCCCCGCGATGGCGGCCTGTTCGGTGATATGGGGCGGGTAATGCGTGGGGTAGGCGCGCAGATAGCGGCGGGCGGTGCGGGCCTCGTCCACCACGCGCGCAAGGTCGTTGCCGGTGATCTCCTCACCCGAGGCAAGGCGCAGGCTGGCGCCCTCGATCCCCTGCTGGACCAGATAATCCTCCAGCGCGGCCTCGTTTTTCAGATAGACCTCGGACCGGCCGCGTCCGACCTTATAGAGCGGCGGCTGCGCGATATAGAGATGGCCAGCTTCGATCAGTTCGGGCATCTGCCGGAAGAAGAAGGTCAGCAGCAGCGTGCGGATATGCGCGCCGTCCACGTCGGCGTCGGTCATGATGACGATCTTGTGATAGCGCAGCTTCTTCAGGTCGAACTCGTCGCGACCGATCCCGGTGCCAAGCGCGGTGATCAGCGTGCCGATCTGGTCACTGGACAGCATCCGGTCGAACCGCGCGCGCTCCACGTTCAGGATCTTGCCGCGCAGGGGCAGCACGGCCTGGTTCTGGCGCGACCGGCCCTGCTTGGCCGAACCGCCGGCCGAGTCACCCTCGACAATGAACAATTCGCTCAGCGCAGGATCCTTTTCCTGGCAATCGGCCAGCTTGCCGGGCAGCGAGGCCACATCCATCGCGGTCTTGCGCCGCGTCAGCTCGCGCGCGCGGCGTGCGGCCTCGCGGGCCAAGGCCGCCTCGATGATCTTGCCGACGATCTGCCGGGCTTCGTTCGGGTTTTCCTCGAACCATTCGGCCAGCTTTTCGTTCACCAACCCCTCGACCGCAGGGCGCACCTCGGACGAGACCAGCTTGTCCTTGGTCTGGCTGGAGAATTTCGGGTCGGGCACCTTCACCGACAGCACACAGGTCAGCCCCTCGCGCGCGTCGTCGCCGGTGAAATCGACCTTTTCCTTTTTCGCAATGCCGCTGTCCTGCGCGTATTTGCCGATGACACGGGTCAGCGCGCCCCGAAAGCCTGCCAGGTGGGTGCCGCCGTCGCGTTGCGGGATATTGTTGGTAAAGGGCAGCACGGTCTCGTGGTAGCTGTCATTCCACCACATCGCGACCTCGACCCCGATGCCGCCCCTCTCGCCGGTGATGAAGATCGGCTCGGGCATGATCGCGGTCTTCGAGCGGTCGAGATATTTCACGAATTCCCGGACGCCGCCTTCGTAGAACAATTCGGTCTTCTGGATCTCGGCGTGACGCTCGTCCTCCAGGATGATGCGGACGCCGCTGTTCAGAAAGGCCAGTTCGCGCAGGCGGTTTTCCAGAGTCTTGAAACTGTAGTCCAGGTTGCTGAAGGTGCCGTTCGGGTCGGTCTGCTTGCTCGAGGCCAGAAAGCGCACCTCGGTCCCCGACTGGCCGGGCGCATCGCCCACCACCCGCAGATGCTCGACCGTGTCGCCCTTTTCAAAGCGGGCGTAATATTCCTTGCCGTTGCGCCAGATTCGCAACTCCAGCCAGTCCGAGAGCGCGTTTACCACCGACACGCCCACGCCGTGCAGACCGCCCGAGACCTTGTAGCTGTTCTGGTCGAACTTGCCGCCCGCGTGAAGCTGGGTCATGATGACCTCGGCCGCGCTGACCCCCTCGGTCGGGTGCATGTCCACCGGGATGCCGCGGCCATTGTCGCGCACGCTGACGCTGTTGTCGGCATGGATCTTGACGCGCACGAAATCGGCATGTCCGGCCAGCGCCTCGTCGATGCCATTATCGACGACTTCATAGACCATGTGATGCAGGCCCGATCCGTCATCGGTATCGCCGATATACATGCCGGGCCTTTTGCGCACAGCTTCCAGGCCCTTGAGAACCTTGATGGAATCGGCGCCATATTCGACAGGCTGGGATGCGGCTTGGCTCATGCGTCAGGTTTCCTGTAAATCCTGTCCCGATATAGCCACCTGCCAAGGCAAAGTCACGCGATCACGGGGTTTTTCCCGTCACCCCGCAATTCGCTGCCCTTCGGACGGGATGGATCCGGCCCAGTCAGGCGTCCCGCAGGCCCTGCACCATGATCGCCACAAGGACGCCTGCCCAGAGTCTTGGCGCATCGAAGCCCAAGGTCATTCCGTTTCCTCGGTTGCGACGGATGCGCCGTCCTCGCGGTGCACCGCCAGGCGTCGCGCCCGGCTGCCCATCGCCTCGAACAATTCGGCCCCCGTGCCGCTCAGCAAGCTCTGTGCGGGAAGCGCGCAGATCAGGTCGTAAAGCGCCGCGCGGCGGTCGGCGTCAAGATGCGCTGCGACCTCGTCCAGCAGCAGCAGGACAGGCTGATCCGCCAAAGCCCGTGCATTGGCCAGGATCAGCGACAGCAGCAGCGCCTTCTGTTCCCCGGTCGAGGACAGGGCGGCGGGCATGTCCTGCGGCCCCCAGCTTGCGCCCAGATCGGCGCGATGCGGCCCCGTCAGCGTGCGCCCCGCCGCCAGATCGCGCCCCCGCATCGAGGCCAGGCGTGCCGCGATGCTGGCGGGGTCGGAATCGTCGGCAAAGCCCTCGCCTGGCATCAGCACCAGCCGCGCGGCAGGAAAGTCGCCGCCCTGCTGATGCGCCATGATGGCGGCCAGCGCCTTCAGGCGGTTGCGCGTGATTGCGCCGCCTGCCTCGGCCATCTGCGATTCCAGCGCGCGATACCAGCCGGGATCGCCGATCTGGTCGCGCAAGAGACGATTCCGTTCGCGCATCGCCTTGTCATAGGCCAGCGACAGATCGGCGTGATCGGGCATCAGCGACAGCGTGATCCGGTCCAGAAAGCGGCGCCGTCCCTCGGGCGTGTCGGTCCACAGCCGGTCCATCGCCGGCACCAGCCAGATGACACGCAGCAGCCGCGCCAGAGCGGTTTGTGGCACGGGCTTGTCGTCCAGCAGGACAATGCGCGGCTGGCCGGGCAGGGCACCCGTCTCGACCGCGCGTCCATCGGCCCTCGCACGGATGCGCCAGCCTGCATCCAGTCCCTGCCGCGCCTGTTCGGGCGCGGGCGCGCCCCGCAAGCCCCGACCGGGCGCCAGCATCGAGACGGCTTCAAGGATATTCGTCTTGCCCGAGCCGTTCGGCCCGAAGATCGCCACGGGCCGCGCGTCCAGCGACAGGTCCAGCCGCCTCCAGGACCGGAACTGCGCCAGAGACAGGCGCGACAGCGTCACACGCGCATCGGCATGACGACATAGACCGCGCTGTCGTCGCTGCCTTCGCGGATCAACGCGGCATCGCCGGGGCCGTTGAACAGAAAGACCGCATTGTCGCGATCGACCTGAGCCGCGATTTCTTGCAGATACTTGGCGTTGAAGCCGATTTCCAGCGCGTCGTCGGCATAGGCCACGATCAGTTCCTCTTCGGCGGCGCCCGCATCGGGGGCGTTCACCGAAAGGATCAGCCGGTCCTGATCCAGCGACAGCTTGACGGCGCGCGAGCGTTCGCTGCTGACGGTGGCCACACGATCCACGGCGCGGGCGAAATCGGTCGCGTCCACCTCCAGCTTGCGCTGGTTGGCCGTGGGGATGACGCGGCTGTAATCGGGGAAGGTGCCGTCGATCACCTTCGAGGTCAGGGTGATCTCGGCGGTGGCGAAGCGGACCTTGGTCTCGCTGACCGAGACGGCGATATCGGCATCGTCGTCATCCAGCAGCTTGCGCAGTTCGGCCACGGTCTTGCGCGGCACGATCACGCCGGGCATCTCTTCGGCGCCGACAGGCAGAGGGGCGTCGATGCGGGCCAGGCGGTGCCCGTCGGTCGCCACGCAGCGCAGCATCGGGCCGGCCTCGGTCTGGGCCACATGCATATAGACGCCGTTCAGGTAATAACGCGTCTCTTCGGTCGAAATGGCAAATTTCGACTTGTCGAACAGACGTTTGAGCAGCCCGGCCTTGGCCTTGAAATTGGCGCTGTATTCGCTGCTGGCCATCACGGGGAAATCTTCGCGTGGCAGGGTCGCCAGGCTGAAGGACGACCGTCCGGCCTGCACCGACAGCCGGCCCGAGGCATCGTCGTTGCTGATCTGGACCAGCGCACCATCAGGCAGCTTGCGGGCGATCTCGTTCAGCATGACGGCGCTGACGGTGGTGGCGCCGGGGCGGTCCACCTGGGCCATGGCGCGGTCCACGACCTCGGTGTCCAGATCGGTGGCGCGGAAGCTGACGCCCTCGGGCCTGGCTTCGATCAGAACATTGGCCAGGATCGGGATGGTGTTGCGGCGCTCGACGACGGACTGGGCCTGAGACACGGCCTTGACCAGAACGGCACGTTCGATGGCGAATTTCATCAGCTTCCCCTGTCCCTTTGGCCCTGCGGCCATGCGTCGGACCTGATCTTTAGCGGTCCGGCGAAGCGGTCACAAGATTTTCGTGATCAGGCTTCCAGCATCCGCTTGAGCACGGCGATATCCTCGGCCAGGCTGCTGTCCTCGGCGATCAGTTCCTCGACCTTGCGCACGCCGTGCATGATCGTGGTGTGATCGCGCCCGCCGAAGCGGCGGCCGATCTCGGGCAGGGACCGGCTGGTCATCTGCTTGGACAGATACATGGCGATCTGGCGCGGGCGCGCGACATTGCGGGCGCGCTTGGGACCGATCATGTCGGCCAGGCGGATGTTGTAATGCTCGGCCACCTTGCGCTGGATGTCGTCGATCGAGACCTTGCGGTCATTCGTGCGCAGAATGTCGGTCAGGCATTCCTGCGCGACCTCCAGCGTGATCTCGCGGCGCAGCAGGCTGGCATGGGCAAAGAGCCGCTGCAGCGCGCCTTCCAGCACGCGGACGTTGGTGCTGATCCGGTGGGCCAGGAATTCCAGCACGCCCGCGCCGATTTCCAGGTCGGGATGCTGGGCGCGGAACACCTCGGTCTTGGATTGCAGGATGCCCAGGCGCAGTTCATAGGTCGTGGGATGCAGGTCCACGATCAGCCCGCAGGACAGGCGCGACTTGATGCGTTCCTCAAGGCCCTTGATCTCGGCCGGGGCGCGGTCGGCGGAAATGACGATCTGCTTGCCCTGATCGACCAAGGCATTGAAGGTGTGGAAGAACTCTTCCTGCGTGCTGTCCTTGCCGGCGATGAACTGCACGTCATCGACCATCAGCATGTTCACATTGCGGAACATGCTCTTGAAATCCATGATCGCGCTTTCGCGCAGCGCCTGCACGAAGCGATACATGAACTGTTCGGCCGAGAGATACAGAACCTGCGCCGAAGGGTGGCGGAATTGATACTCATGGGCGATGGCGTGCATCAGATGCGTCTTGCCCAGACCCACGCCGCCATAGAGAAACAGTGGGTTGAAGCCCACCGGCCCGCCCTCGGCCACGCGGCGGGCGGCGGCATGGGCCAGCTCGTTGGGCTTGCCCACGATGAAATTGGCGAAGGTGTAGCGCGGATCCAGCGGCGCGCCCAGATCCGCGCGCGGTGCGCGGGTGGTGGGCGCGGGCGCAGCCTCTGCGGTCGAGATCGGGGCCGACTGTGCCGAGGGGCGGGCTGCCTGAGCAACCTCGAACCGCAGGCGCTCGACCTCGGCGCCGGCGCGGTTCAGCACGGCGACGATATCCTTGGCGAAATGGCGGTTCACCCAGTCCGAGATGAAGCGCGTCGGGCTGGCAAGCCGCGCGGCGCCATCCTCGATGCCGGTCAGACGCAGAGGCTTGATCCAGTGGTTGTAGTTGTTCGGCCCCACGCTCTGCTCAAGCTCGGCGCACGCCGCCACCCAGATCCTGTCCATCATCCGACCCTTAGCCCCATACCTGTCCCCGAAACCTGCGATTGATCCGCAGGCCCTTGCGAATGTCCCCGGGGTGCGAAACGAAAAAGCCGACCCGATCGGCCCAATGGCCGATTGCCGGGGCAAAGCCCGTTCCCTTCACAAGCACTGGAACGTCGATAACCGGTGGCAGCCGGCAATCAACGGCCCGAGAGCAGCAAATGCATGTTGCATTGCAACCGGCCGCTTTTCCGACGTGATGCCGGACAGCCGACCCATCCCCCAAGGCGACGTGAATCGCAGGAGGGAAACTAGCCCCAGCCTGCGCCTCGCTGCAACCGAACTATGCGCTTGACAGGCCCGACTCGCGCGCGAATCTGCAAGGCCGTTGACTCTGCTGACAATTTCCCGAGCCGTCTGTTTCTGAACGATTTATCGGCAATGTGGCCGGTCGCGCAGGCAAAAAGGGCGCGCATATGGATGCGCGCCCCATGGATGGTCGGCGACCCGCAAGGGCCGGATTTTCAATGTCCTGTGGCTGATGGCGCGATGTGCGATCAGCTGGCCGACAGGGCCTTCACACGGGCAGCCAGGCGCGAGATCTTGCGCGCGGCAGTGTTCTTGTGGACGACGCCCTTGGTCACACCCCGCATCAGCTCGGGCTGGGCGTTCTGCAGAGCCAGCTTCGCCGCATCGGCATCACCCGAGGCGATCGCGGCCTCGACCTTGCGCAGGAAGGTGCGGATGCGCGAGCGGCGGGCCTTGTTGATGTTGGTGCGGCGCTCGATCTGGCGGGCGCGTTTCTTGGACTGGGGCGTATTGGCCATGATCCTGGTTCCTTGCGGTCTTTTCTTGCGTTTCGGTTGCACAAAAGCCCCAAGGCGCCACCCCGATCGGGGATAGCCATGATTCTTGCCTAAGCGGGCCCACGCGCATGTGACGCAGGCCTATAGGGCAGGCGCGCCGAAAAGGAAAGCCCCCGATCGGCACAAGAACGCCCTAGCGGTCGCGGAACTGCGCCTCGCGCTTTTCCAGAAAGGCGGCCATGCCCTCTTTCTGGTCCTCGGTGGCAAACAGCGCGTGAAAGGCGCGGCGCTCGAACAGAAGGCCCTCGCGCAGGGTCGTCTCGTAGGCGCGATTCACGGCCTCCTTGACTGTGCGGGCGGCGATCCGGGACTTTTCGGCGATCTTGCGGGCGGCGGCCATCGCCTCGGGAATCAGCTTGGCGGTCGGCACGACGCGGCTGACAAGGCCCGCGCGTTCGGCTTCGGCCGCGTCCATGAAGCGGCCGGTCAGGTTCATGTCCATCGCCTTGGACTTGCCGATCAGCCGCGTCAGGCGCTGCGTGCCGCCAATGCCCGCGACGACGCCCAGATTGATCTCGGGCTGGCCGAACTTGGCGTTCTCGGCGGCGATGATGAAATCGCAGACCATCGCCAATTCGCAGCCGCCGCCAAGCGCATAGCCGCTGACGGCGGCGATGATCGGCTTGCGGACACGGCTGATCGCGTCGATCTGGGGGCCGAACAGATCCTCGTCATAGACATCGACGAAGGTTTTCCTGGACATTTCCTTGATGTCGGCGCCCGCGGCAAAGGCCTTTTCGCTGCCGGTCAGCACGATGCAGCGGACCTTGTCGTTGCGGTCGGCCTCGGTCACGGCCTGCGACAGCTCTGCCAGAAGGGTCGAGTTCAGCGCGTTCAGCGCCTCGGGACGGTTCAGCCGGATCAGGGCGACCTCATCCTCGATCTCGACGATGATGGTTTCGTAAGCCATGGCCTTGGACCTCGTTGACAATGTCAGTGGCGCGGACCCTAGCAGGTCAGGGGTCGGAAATCCAAGACCTCAACGCTGGCAGCCCGGGCAGTAGAAGCTGGAGCGCCCCGATTGGACGATCCGCGCCACCTGCCCGCCGCAGCCCGGACGCAGGCAGGGCTGGCCCGCGCGGCCATAGACGCGGAAATTGTGCTGGAAATAGCCCAGTTCTCCGCTGGCCTGCCGGTGATCGCGCAGGGACGAGCCGCCGGCCTGGATCGCCTCGGCCAGAACGTCGCGGATATGGCCGACCAGCGATTGGATGCGCGCAGGCCCGATCCGGCCCGCTGCGCGCCGAGGGTCGATCCCCGCCCGCCAGAGGGATTCGCTGACATAGATGTTGCCCAGCCCGGCCACGATGCGCTGATCCAGCAGCGCCTGCTTGACCGGCACGCGCCGCCCGGCAAGGACCGCGCGCAGATAGGCCGCGTCAAAGACCGGATCGAAGGGTTCCGGC
Source organism: Paracoccus bogoriensis (assembly GCF_019431455.1). Lineage (GTDB taxonomy): Bacteria > Pseudomonadota > Alphaproteobacteria > Rhodobacterales > Rhodobacteraceae > Paracoccus > Paracoccus bogoriensis. The sequence continues at coordinate 3,066 of NZ_JAHYSR010000002.1, read as the reverse complement.
CCCAGATGATCCAGAAGCGGATGGGCCTGCCCCTCGCGGATCAGGTCCACCATGCCGAAGCGGCGCGCGTCGTTGAAGGTGATGGTCGTCCCCGCCTCCGTCACCAGCACGACATGATCGTGGCGCGCATGGATGGCCGGGTCGCGGTGAAACTGGCCGGGCGCCGCGCCCTCGACCAGCATCCGGCCCGACATGCCCAGATGCCACAGGACGCTGCCGCCGCGGTCCAGATCGGCCAGCAGATATTTCGACCGCCGCCGCAGCGCCACCACGGTCGCGCCGGTCAGCACCTGCACCAGATCGGGCGGCAGCGGCCAGCGCAGATCGGGGCGGCGCGCCTCGGCGCGGGTGATGCGGGCACCCTCCAGATGAGGGGCCAGGCCGCGGCGGACTGTCTCGACCTCTGGCAGTTCTGGCAATTCCGTCCCTTTCGTCGCATTGTGCCTGCCGCGTGCCCCGGCCATTGTGCCGGGCGCGGGCCGGGCATATCTGGCAACGCAACGGGGAAACGGCAAGCGCATGACCGACAGCAGACAGACCCATTTCGGTTTCCGGACCGTGGACGAGGATCAGAAGGCCCGGATGGTCCATGGCGTCTTTTCGTCCGTGGCCTCGCGCTATGATCTGATGAACGACCTGATGAGCGCGGGGATTCACCGGCTGTGGAAGGCTGCGCTGATCGACTGGCTTGCGCCGCGCGACGGCCAGCACCTGCTGGATGTGGCGGGCGGGACGGGCGATGTGGCCTTCCGCTTCCTGGACCGGGCACCGGGCGCGCGTGTCACCGTCTGCGACATGACCGAACAGATGCTGGTCGAGGGCCGCAAACGCGCCGAGGCCATGGAAAAGGCCGACCGGCTGGCCTGGGTCACGGGCGATGCGATGGCGCTGCCCTTCGCCGATGACAGCTTTGACCGTTACACGATCAGCTTCGGCATCCGCAACGTCACCCGCATCCCGGACGCCCTGGCCGAGGCCTACCGCGTCCTGCGCCCCGGCGGGCGGCTGATGGTGCTGGAATTCAGCCAGATCCCGGTTCCGGCCGCGCAATGGGCCTATGACCGCTACAGTTTCAACATCATCCCGGCCATGGGTCAGGCGGTGACGGGCGACCGCGACAGCTATCAATACCTGGTCGAATCGATCCGCAGATTCCCCGATCAGGAGAGCTTTGCCCAGATGATCCGCGAGGCGGGCTTTGGCCGCGTGCAATGGCGCAACCTGTCGCTTGGCATTGCGGCAATCCATTCCGGCTGGAAGCTGTAGCCTGATGCGCGGTCCTCACCAGATATGGCGCCTGATCCGCACCGGCGCCACGTTCGAGCGCACCGGCGCGATGGCCGCGGTGCTGGACGCGGTGGACGCGCCGATCCGGCTGCGGGTCGCCGCCCGCGTCCTGGGATGGCCCTTCCGCTGGCTTGGCTACAAGGGCGATCCGACCCTGCCGCCGATCACGCGAGCGATTACCGCGCTTGGACCGGCCTATATCAAGTTCGGGCAGATTCTCTCGACTCGCGCCGATGTGGTCGGGCCGGAACTGGCGGGACAGTTGCGGATGTTGCAGGATCGCCTGCCACCTTTCCCGACCGCCATCGCCAAGGCCGTGATCGAGGCCGAATTGCGCGCCCCGGTCGATGAGCTTTTCAGCGAGTTTTCCGATCCCGTCGCCGCCGCCTCGATCGCGCAGGTCCACCGCGCCCGTGTGCGCAGCACGGGCCGCGAAGTCGCCGTCAAGGTCGTGCGTCCCGGCATCGGCGCGGCCTTCAAGCGCGACATCGACGCCTTTCATTTCGGCGCGCGGCTGATCGAACTTCTGTCTCCCGGCACCCGTCGCCTGCGCCCGCGCGATGTGGTCAGCCATTTCGAGCAGACCGTCACGGCCGAGCAGGACTTGCGGCTCGAAGCCGCCGCCGCTTCGGAATTCGCCGAGAACACGGCGCAGGATGCGGGTTTTCGGGTGCCGCTGCCGCATTGGTCGCTGTCGAGCCGCCGCGTGATGACCGCAGACTGGGCCGAGGGCCTGCCGATGGGCGACCGCGAGGCGCTGATCGCGGCGGGTCACGACACGCGCGATCTGGCGCGGCGGGTGATCCAGCTGTTTCTGTCGCACGCGCTGCGCGACGGCTTCTTTCACGCCGACATGCATCACGGCAACCTGAAGGTAGCCGCGAATGGCGACATCATCGCCTATGATTTCGGTATCATGGGCGAGATCGACGACTATACCCGCCGCGTCTATGCCCAGATCCTCTATGGCTTCATCCAGCGTGATTACCGCATGGTCGCCCGCGTCCATTTCGAGGCGGGCTATGTCCCTCGCGACCGCGACGAGGCGGCCTTTGCCCGCGCCCTACGGGCCGTGGGCGAGCCGATCTTCGGCGCCGATGCCAGCCGCATCAGCATGGGCAACCTGCTGGCCTACCTGTTCGAGGTGACGGAACGTTTCGGGATGCCCACCCGGACCGAACTGATCCTGTTGCAGCGCACCATGGTCGTGGTCGAGGGCGTGGCCAGGTCCATCGACCCGCAACTGAACATCTGGCAGGCCGCAAAGCCCGTCGTGTCGGATTACATCAAGGCCAGCATCGGACCCAGGGCCGCGATCGGCGATATGGGCCAGATCGTGCAGACCATCGGGCGCTATGGGCCGCTTCTGCCGCGCATCGTGGAACAGGCGCTGTGGGAACGCGCCCATCCCGAACAGGCCGCCGCTGCGCGCACCCCGCGCCGCCGGTCGGGATGGGATCTGGCGGTGATCGCAGCGCTGGCGCTGGCGGCGGGGCTGGGGATCGGACTGTCGCTTTAGGCTCCAGGCTCATTGATTGTCAAAGCCGGAACAGGACGGTAGCGGCGAGGGTGACGGCAGAGAGGAACCCCCTGGGGCACCTGTCGTAGCGGGTGGCGATGCGGCGCCAGTCCTTGAGCCTGCCGAACATGATCTCGATCCGGTTGCGGCGTTTGTAGCGGCGTCGGTCGTAGCGGACAGCCCTTCCTCGGGACTTCCGACCTGGGATGCAAGGCTTTATCCCCTTGTCTTTCAACGCTTCCCGGAACCAGTCGGCATCA
>NZ_JAHYSR010000029.1 GCF_019431455.1 Paracoccus bogoriensis | reverse complement strand
CTGAAGTATCAGACCCCGGAGGAATTCGCAGCAGCGAGGCCCTTCGATAAAACGCAATGGGCGCAGCCGCTTGAGCTACTTGATGGCTCCGCGCCTGCGCCCATTGCTCACGCCGCCGAATAATGGCACACAAAAAGAGAACAAACTCGACCTGCGAGTGGCCCTGAAAACAGGGGCAGGTCAGGCTGATCGGATCGACCTCGGCGCTCGCGACCACACTGACCCCCTCTGCCGTCGTCAACGCCATCGGCATCGGCTTCCAGCGCGGCACGCACGCGAACTGGCAGATCGTCCACAACTCCGGCTCCGGCGCGCCCACGTCGATCGACCTCGGGCCTGGCTTGCCGGTGGACGCGAGCACGAACGTCCTGACTCTCTTCCTCTATGCCGCCCCCAACGCTGCCTCGGTCTGGGTCCGCGTCGTCGAGGAAGTCTCCGGCGCCATCGCCGAGGTCGAGATCACCGCGAACCTCCCCGCCGCCACCCAGCTCCTGAGCCCCCGCAACTGCATGAACACCGGCAGCACCGCGGCGGCGGTCGCCTACGACTGCTCCGGGGTTTATGTAGAGACGGATTGCTAAAGTATCTCTCCGGCCAGGGATGCGCGCGCAGGGCTGACGGGCGACGATGAACGCGGCAAGGGCACAACTGCACCGCTAAGCAACATGGCGCCGCCGATCATCACACCCAAGGAGCTTGTAGGATTGCACCTGTCCCGGTTGGGCTGCGCGGCCCCTCAGCCGAGGCGGCCGACCGGCGGCAGGGCCACGCCGGCGCTGGCGCCTTCCGGGTCGGGGCCGTCGATCAGCGGGTCGGGCCGCGCCAGTGCCGAAAGTTTCGCGCGGTCGGTGATGATGACGCGGCTGCCGTCCACCCTCACGCCTTCGGCATCGAGCGACTTCAGCGCACGGCTGAGGTTTTCGGGCGTCATGCCGAGGTAGCTGGCCAGAAGCCGCTTTTCCACCGGCAGGACGAAGCTCGGCACATTCCCCGCCAGCACCGACTGGCGCAGGAGGTAGGACGCGATCCGCTCGCGCGAGGTCCTGAGCTTCAGCCCCTTGGCATGGCGCACCACCGCGCGGTAGCAGCCGGCGAGTTCGTTGATGACCGAGACGGCGAATTCCGTGTCGCGGTGGAAGATCGCGCGCAGGTCGCTGGCCGGGATCAGGATGATGCGCGCGCGCTCGAGCGTGCGCGCCGACATGAGGTAAGGCGCGTCGCGGATGCAGGCGGCGAGGATGAAGGTGCCCACGGGCCGCACCACCGCCATGGTGCATTCGCGCCCGGCCCACTGCGCATGGAGTTCGACCTGCCCCTCCATCACCACATGCAGGAAATCGGCCGGATCGCCTTGGCGGATCAGCTCGAGCCCCGCGGGGAAGGTCTGGGCGTAGGCGCCCTGCATCAGCGTCTCGAAACTGCCCTGCAGCATGTCGCGGAACAGCGGCAGGTGGCGGATCTCGGGCAGTTCGTGGGGGCGCATCGCTGTTGGCTCCGATTCTCGACATGACATTCATCAATCGAGGGGTCGAAACTTGCAACCGGGTCACCCGGATTTCTTGGTTCCCGAGCCGAAAAAGGATCCGCACGCACCTTGACCGGCCGCAAATGCGGTCGCTTTTCCCCGGCCTCACACGCTGCGCTTGATCCAGATCAAGCCCTCGCGCCGGCCCTTGCCCTCTTGTCACCGGCAACCGGGCCGCAGCGCCCGCAGACCGTCGAGGGATGCCCATGAAAATCATGCTCGCCTATGACAACTCGCGCAATGCGCGCATCTCGCTGGACTTCGTCCTCACGACCTTCGGCGCATTGAAACCCACCGTGACGCTGATCTCGGTGGTCGAGGACGTAGGCTCCTCGACCGCGGGCGCGGACGATCTGTTCCGCGAACAGTATGAGGCCCAGAAGGCCGGGGCCGAGACCGCTGCGTCCAAGCTCGTCGCCGCCGGGCTCCCGGCCAAGGTCCTGCTGGCCGAGGGCGACGCGCGCAAGATGATCCTGCGCGCCACCGAGGAGAAGAAGCCCGACCTCCTCGTCATGGCCCGCCACAGCCACCAACCCGACGCGGGGCCCCTTGGCTTCATCGCCCGGCGCCTCGATGCCCTGGTCGAGGAGTTCGACCACATGACCTTCGGCTCGGTCTCGGCCTTCCTGGCCCGGCGGGTGAGGTGCCCGCTGCTGATCGTGCCCACCCATGCCGAAGCCGCCGCCCAAGCGGCCGAATAGGGGAACCCCAATGCAAGTGTCCGACCTCTTCCGGTTCAGGAATGCCGAGATCAAGGCGCTGCACCTGACCTGGATCGCCTTCTTCATGTCCTTCTATGTCTGGTTCAACATGGCGCCGCTGGCCAGCTCCATGCTGGCCACGGTGGACTGGCTGACGCGCGACGACATCCGCCTGTTTGCCATCGCCAATGTGGCGCTGACGATCCCGGCGCGCATCATCGTCGGCATGGCGCTGGACCGCTATGGCCCGCGGCGAGTGTTCTCGGTGCTGATGGTGCTGATGGCGATCCCGACCTGGGTCTTCGCCTTCGGCGACACGCGCGAGGTGCTGTTCGTGTCGCGCCTGGTGCTGTCCTCGATCGGCGCCAGCTTCGTGGTCACCATCCACATGGTGGCGCTGTGGTTTCCGCCGCGCTCGATCGGCTTTGCCGAGGGCTTCGCCGCCGGCTGGGGCAATTTCGGCTCGGCGGCGGCGGCGATGACGCTGCCCACGATCGCGCTGCACATCTATGGCGGCGATGACGGCTGGCGCTGGGCGATCGCCACCTCGGGGCTGGTGATCGCGGTCTATGGCGTGATCTACTGGTTTGCCATCACCGACGGGCCGAAGCCCGGCACCCAGCGCAAGCCGCGCAAGGCCTCGGCGCTCGAGGTCTCGAGCTGGGGCGATCTGGTGCTGTTGTGCCTGTTCACCGTGCCGATGGTCGGGGTCCTGTCGATCCTGGTCTATCGGGTGCAGCTGATGGGCTATATCGACGGCCTGACGGCGGCGATCCTCTATTTCGCCATCGCGGTGATCGTGGCCTGGCAGGTCTGGCAGGCGATCCGGGTCAACGTGCCGATCCTGCGGCGCGGCGTGCCCGAGGACGATCGCTATCCCTTCAGCTCGGTCGCAGCGCTCAACACCACCTATTTCGCCAATTTCGGTGCCGAGCTTGCGGTGGTGTCGATGCTGCCGATGTTCTTCCAGGAAACCTGGGGGCTGTCGGCGGTGGCGGCGGGCATGATCGCCTCGGCCTTCGCCTTCGTGAACCTGTTTGCGCGCCCCATGGGCGGGCTGGTCTCGGACCGTTTCGGCAACCGCCGCTTCGTGATGATGGCCTACATGCTGGGCATCGCCATCGGCTTTGCGCTGATGGGGCTGATGGACAGCCGCTGGCCGCTGATCGTGGCCATCGCCGTCACCATCATGTGCAGCTTCTTCGTGCAGGGGGCGGAAGGGGCGACCTTCGGGATCGTTCCCTCGATCAAGCGCCGCGTCACCGGGCAGATCTCGGGCATGGCGGGGGCCTGGGGCAATGTGGGGGCGGTCTTCTACCTCTTCGTCTTCATGTTCGTCGATGCCTCGACCTTCTTCTTCATCATCGCCGCGGGTGCGTTCCTCAGCTGGCTGGTCTGCTGGCGCTGGCTGAAGGAGCCCGAGGGCGGTTTCGGCGAGGAATATGTGCTCTCCTCGGTCGATCACGCAATCGCCCGCGAGGCGGCCGAGAAGCGCGCCGCCGAGACCGAGCTGGCCGCGCTGTTTGCCGGAACCGGCAAGGTCGAGATCTCCGAGCGCGGCGAGGGGCTGCAGCTGAAGGCGCAGTTCCGTTCGATCGACGAGCTGCGTCACCTGCTCGCCCGGCTCGGCAACGGCGCCCGCACGGCGGCGAGCTGACCCGATGCCCGGCCGCTCCGGGGCAAGTCCCGGGGCGGGCCCCAGCCAGAAAGGAAACACAAGAATGTTTGCACATGACTCCAGCCCCGCCGCCCGCTCCGGCACCTGGCTGTCGCGATGGGAACCCGAGGACGCCGGCTTCTGGGCCTCGTTCGGCAAGCGCCAGGCGTGGCTGACGCTGATCATCACCACCGCCTGCCTGACCATGGCCTTCATCACCTGGTTCCTGGTCTCGGCGCTGGTGGTGCGCCTGCCGCAGATCGGCTTCCAGTTCACCGGTAGCCAGCTGTTCTGGCTGGCCGCGATGCCCGGGCTTGCCGGCGGCACGCTCAGGCTGATCCACATGTTCCTGGTGCCGATCTACGGCACGCGCCATGTGGTCAGCCTGTCCACGCTCTCGCTCCTGATCCCGCTGGTGGGCTGGTTCTATGCAGTGCAGAACCCGGCCACGCCCTATTGGGTGCTGATGGTCCTGGCCTTCCTGGCCGGTCTGGGCGGGGGCAACTTCAGCTCGTTCATGCCCTCGACCAGCATGTTCTTTCCCAAGCGCCTGCAGGGCACCGCGCTGGCCATTCAGGCCGGGATCGGCAACTTCGGGGTCTCGGTGGTGCAGTTCGTCACCCCCTGGGTGATCGGCTTCGCGCTTCTGGGCGGCATGGCCTGGGTGGGCGAGCCGCAGACGATGACCCGCGCGGGCGTGCAGTCGCAGGTCTGGCTGCAGAACGCGCCCTTGGTGATGATCCCCTTCGTCGCGGTCTTCGGCATCACCGCCTGGATCTTCCTCAAGTCGATCCCGGTCACTGCCAACTTCCGCGAGCAGTTCGACATCTTCCGTTTCGGCAACACCTGGGCGCAGACATCGCTCTACATCATGACCTTCGGCGCCTTCTCGGGGCTGTCGGCGACCTTCCCGCTGCTGATCCGCTCGATCTATGGCGCTTACGAGGGGGCACCCGACCCGCTGGCCTGGGCCTTCTATGGCCCGCTGATCGGCTCGGCCAGCCGCGTGATCGCCGGCCCGATCTCGGACAAGCTGGGCGGCGCGCGGGTGACGCACTGGGCCGGGCTGGGGATGCTGGCCTGCGCGGGCCTTGTCGCCTGGATCGTGACCGGGGCCGACAGCCTGGCCTCCTTCCCCATGTTCGTGGCCGGTATGCTGGCGCTGTTCTTCTTCGCCGGGGTCGGCAATGCCTCGACCTTCAAGCAGATGCCGATGCTGTTCCCGCCGCGTCAGGCGGGGGGCGTGATCGGCTTCACAGCCGCCATCGCTGCCTATGGTCCCTTCCTGTTCGGGATGCTGTTTGCCTGGTCCTTCGACGCCTTCCAGTCGGCGGCCCCGGTGTTCTGGGGTCTGGCCGCCTTCTTCGCCTTCAACGTGGCGCTGAACTGGTGGCTCTACGCCCGGCGGAACGCGCCCTTCCCCTGCTGAACCCTTCGCGCGGGGCCGGCCCCGGCCCCGCCCCCCTCTGACCTGACGGAGAGAGCCGATGAGCCATCTTCTCGACCGCCTGAACTTCCTGACATCGGTCCGCAAGGACATCTTTTCAGGGGGCCACGGCCAGACCACCATCGAAAACCGCGACTGGGAGGATACCTACCGCGCGCGGTGGCGGCACGACAAGATCGTCCGCTCCACCCACGGGGTGAACTGCACGGGCTCGTGCAGCTGGAAGATCTACGTCAAGTCGGGGATCGTCACCTGGGAGACGCAGCAGACCGATTACCCCCGCACCCGGCCGGACCTGCCCAACCACGAGCCCAGGGGCTGCGCGCGCGGCGCCTCCTACAGCTGGTATCTCTACAGCGCCAACCGGGTGAAGACGCCCCTGGTGCGCGGCCGGCTGATGAAGCTGTGGCGCGAAAAGCGCAAGACCATGACGCCGGTGCAGGCTTGGGCGGCGATCCAGTCCGACCCGGCGGCGCGGGCGTCCTATGTCAAGGCCCGCGGCAAGGGCGGCTTCGTCCGCGCATCCTGGGACGAGGTGACGGAACTGACCGCCGCCGCGAACGCCTATACTGCAAAGGAATACGGTCCCGACCGGGTGTTCGGCTTCTCGCCGATTCCGGCCATGTCGATGGTCAGCTACGCCGCAGGCTCGCGCTACCTGTCGCTCCTGGGCGGTACCTGCATGAGCTTCTACGACTGGTATTGCGACCTGCCCCCCGCCAGCCCGATGACCTGGGGCGAGCAGACCGACGTGCCGGAATCGGCCGACTGGTACAACGCGGGCTACCTGCTGCTCTGGGGCTCGAACGTTCCGCAGACCCGCACGCCGGATGCGCATTTCTACACCGAGGCGCGCTATCGCGGCACCAAGTCGGCGGTGATCTGCCCCGACTATTCCGAGGCCGCCAAATTCGCCGACATCTGGCTGAACGCCAAGCAGGGCACCGATGCCGCGCTCGGCATGGCCTTCGGCCATGTCATCCTGCGCGAGTTCCACCTCGACCGGCAGGTGCCCTATTTCGAGGAGTATGTCCGCAAATACAGCGACATGCCGATGCTGGTGCGACTCGAAGCGCAGGACGGCCGGCTGGTGCCGGGCCGGCAGCTGCGCGCCGCCGACCTGCCGGGCGCGCTGGGCGAGACCAACAACCCCGAATGGAAGACTGTCTGCATCGACGAGGCCACCGGCGATCTGGTGGTGCCCAACGGCTCGATCGGCTTCCGCTGGGGCGAACAGGGCAAGTGGAACCTCGAGGAAAAGGCCCAGGGCAAGGATGTCACCCCGCGCCTGACCCTGATCCTCGAGGAGCACCGCGACGAGGTGGCCGAGGTTGCCTTCCCCTGGTTCGGGGGTGCCGCGACCAATGGCTGGGTCAGCGACGACCGCGGTGGCGTGCTCATGCGCCGGGTGCCGGTGAAGAAGGTCAAGCTCGCCGACGGTTCCGAGGCGCTGGTCGCCACGGTCTTCGATCTGATCTGCGCCAACTACAGCCTCGACCGGGGGCTCGGCAGCGACAATGTCGCGCGCGACTACGACGCCGATGTGCCCTTCACCCCGGCCTGGGCCGAGAAGATCACCGGGGTGAAGCGCGACCGGATCATCCAGGTCGCCCGCGAATTCGCCGCCAATGCCGAGAAGACGAACGGCAAGTCGATGATCATCATCGGCGCGGCGATGAACCACTGGTTCCACATGGACATGAACTACCGCAGCGTGATCAACATGCTGGTGTTCTGCGGCTGCGTGGGCCAGTCGGGCGGCGGCTGGGCGCATTATGTGGGGCAGGAGAAGCTGCGCCCGCAGACCGGCTGGACGGCGCTGGCCTTCGCACTCGACTGGGCGCGCCCGCCGCGGCACATGAACTCGACCTCGGCCTGGTATGCGCACACCGACCAGTGGCGCTACGAGACGGTGACGGCCAAGGAGATCCTCTCGCCCACCGCACCCGGGGGCGACTGGGAGAGCCTGAGCCTGATCGACTACAACATCCGCGCCGAGCGGATGGGCTGGCTGCCCTCGGCCCCGCAGCTGCGCACCAACCCGCTCAAGGTGGGTGCCGCGGCCAAGGCCGAAGGGATCGAGGCCAAGGACTATGTGGCGCGCGAGCTCAAGGCCGGGCGGCTCGAGATGTCCTGCCAGGACCCGGATGCGCCCGAGAACTGGCCGCGCAACCTGTTCGTCTGGCGCTCGAACCTGCTGGGATCCAGCGGCAAGGGGCACGAATACTTCCTAAAGCACCTGCTGGGCACCGATCACGGTGTGCTGGGCAAGGACCTCGGGCAGGAAGGGCGGCAAAAGCCGGCCGAGGCGCGCTGGCACGACAAGGCGCCCGAAGGCAAGCTGGACCTGCTGGTCTGCATCGACTTCCGCATGTCCACCACGGCGGTCTATGCCGACATCGTGCTGCCCACCGCGTCCTGGTATGAAAAGGACGACCTGAACACCTCGGACATGCACCCCTTCATCCACCCGCTGCAGGCGGCGGTGGACCCGGCCTATGAGTCGAAGACCGACTGGGAAATCTTCAAGGCGATTGCCCGGAAGTTCTCGGAAGTCGCGCCGGAGATCCTGGGCGTGGAAACCGATGTGGTGCAGCTGCCCCTGCAGCACGACAGCGCGATGGAGATCGCCCAGCCCGAGGTGCGCGACTGGAAGCGCGGCGAATGCGACCTGATCCCGGGCAAGACCGCGCCGGCCTATATCGCGGTCGAGCGGGATTATCCCAACCTCTATGCCCGCTTCACGTCGCTCGGGCCGCTGATGGAGAAGGTCGGCAACGGCGGCAAGGGGATCGCCTGGGACACCAGGACCGAGGTGCATCACCTCAAGGCGCTCAACGGCACCCATCGCGAAGGGCCGACCAAGGGCCTGGCGAAGATCGAGACCGCGATCGACGCCGCCGAGGTGATCCTGATGCTCGCGCCCGAAACCAACGGCGAGGTGGCGGTCAAGGCCTGGTCGGCGCTGGAAAAGGCCACGGGGCGCGAACACGCCCATCTGGCCGAGGTCAAGCATGACGAGAAGATCCGCTTCCGCGACATCGCGGCCCAGCCGCGCAAGATCATCTCGTCGCCCACCTGGTCGGGGATCGAAAGCGAAGAGGTCTGCTACAACGCCGGCTGGACCAACGTGCACGAGCTGATCCCCTGGCGCACGCTTTCGGGCCGCCAGCAGCTTTATCAGGATCACGAATGGATGCGCGCCTTCGGCGAATTCTTCGTCACCTGGCGCCCGCCGGTGGACCTCAAGACCATCACCCCGGATGCGACCAAGGCGCTTGCCAGCGGTGAAAAGCATGTGGTGCTGAACTTCATCACCCCGCACCAGAAATGGGGGATCCATTCGACCTATTCCGACAACCTGTTGATGCTGACGCTCAACCGGGGCGGGCCGGTCATCTGGATTTCCGAGAACGACGCCCGCAAGGCCGGGATCGTCGATAACGACTGGGTGGAACTGTTCAATTCCAACGGAGTGATCGTGGCGCGCGCCGTGGTCAGCCAGCGGATGAAGGACGGCACGACCTTCATGTATCACGCCCAGGAGAAGATCGTGAACACGCCGGGATCGCAGATCACCGGCCAGCGCGGGGGCATCCACAATTCGGTCACGCGGGCGGTGGTGAAACCCACCCACATGATCGGCGGCTATGCCCAGCAGTCCTATGGTTTCAACTACTACGGAACCGTCGGCGCCAACCGCGATGAATTCGTGATCGTCCGGAAGATGAATTCGGTCGATTGGCTTGATCGCCCCGCAACCCGGAAAGTGGAGGCAGCGGAATGAGAGTGCGCGCACAGATCGGCATGGTGCTGAACCTCGACAAGTGCATCGGGTGCCACACCTGCTCGGTGACCTGCAAGAATGTCTGGACCTCGCGTGAAGGTGTCGAATACGCTTGGTTCAACAACGTCGAAACCAAGCCCGGCATCGGCTATCCCAAGGACTGGGAAAACCAGAAGCGGTGGAACGGCGGCTGGATGCGCACGCCCGGCGGCCATCTGGTGCCGAAGCAGGGGGCCAAGTGGCGGATCCTGGCGAATATCTTCGCCAATCCCGACCTGCCCGAGATCGATGATTTCTACGAGCCGTTCGATTTCGACTACGACCACCTGAAATCGGCCCCCGAGATGCAGGCCTTCCCCACCGCGCGCCCGCGCTCGAAGATCTCGGGCGAGCGGATGGAGAAGATCGAATGGGGCCCGAACTGGGAGGAGATCCTCGGCGGGGAATTCGCCAAGCGTGGCCAGGATTACAACTTCGAGGGCGTGCAGAAAGCCATCTACGGCGAGTATGAAAACACCTTCATGATGTATCTGCCGCGGCTGTGCGAGCATTGCCTCAACCCGGCCTGCGTGGCCTCCTGCCCCTCGGGCGCGATCTACAAGCGCGAGGAGGACGGCGTTGTCCTGATCGACCAGGAGAAATGCCGCGGCTGGCGGATGTGCGTCTCGGGCTGCCCCTACAAGAAGATCTATTACAACTGGTCTTCGGGCAAGTCCGAGAAATGCACGCTGTGCTATCCGCGTCTGGAATCCGGCCAGCCGACGGTCTGTTCGGAAACCTGCGTCGGCCGCATCCGCTATCTGGGTGTGATGCTCTACGATGCCGACCGGATCGCCGAGGCCGCCGCGGTCGAGCAGGAGAAGCGCCTCTACGACGCGCAACTGGGGGTGTTCCTCGACCCCCATGACCCCAAGGTGATCGCCGCGGCCCGTGCCGAGGGCATCCCCGAGGACTGGATCAGGGCCGCGCAGCATTCGCCGATCTGGAAGATGGCGATGGAGTGGAAGATCGCCTTCCCGCTGCATCCGGAATACCGCACCCTGCCGATGGTCTGGTATATCCCGCCGCTGTCGCCCATCCAGAACGCGGCCGAGGCCGGCAAGATCGCGGCGCAGGACGACATGCCCGACGTGCGCTCCTTGCGCATTCCGGTGCGGTATCTGGCCAACATGCTGACGGCGGGCGACGAGGCGCCGATCGTCTCGGCGCTGGAGCGGATGCTGGCGATGCGGTCCTACATGCGCTCGAAAACCGTGGATGGGGTGGTGAACCTCGCCGTCGCGCAGCGCGTGGGCCTCAGCCCTGCGCAGATCGACGAGATGTATCAGCTGATGGCCATCGCCAATTACGAGGACCGTTTCGTCATCCCCACCACGCATCGCGAGCTGGTCGAGGATGCCTATGACCTGAGGGGCGGCTGCGGCTTTACCGACGGCAACGGCTGCTCGGCCGGCACCTCGGGCAAGACGCTGTTCGGGGGCAGGAAATTCCGCAGCCCGCAGGAGTTCATCGCATGAAGACCTTTCGCGCGCTTTCGGCCCTTCTGGCCTATCCATCCGCCGAGTTGCAGGCCGCCGTGCCCGCGATCCGGCGGGTCATCGCCGCCGAGGGGGTCATCCCCCCCGGCCAGGCGACCGCGCTCGAGCCGCTGCTCGACAGCCTCGCCACCGGCGATCTTTACGACCTCGAAGAGCGGTATGTCCTGCTCTTCGACCGCTCGCGCAGCCTGTCGCTGAACCTCTTCGAGCACATCCACGGCGAAAGCCGCGACCGGGGTTCGGCGATGGTGGACCTGCTCGAGACCTACCGCGCGGGGGGCTTCGACCTGACCGGGCCGGAGCTGCCCGATCATCTGCCGGTGCTGCTCGAGTTCCTCTCGACGCAGCCGCTCGCCGAGGCCCGCGCGATCCTCGCGGATGCGGGCCACATCCTGGTGGCTCTGGCCGAGCGGCTCAGGCGCCGCGAAAGCCTCTATGCGCCGGTCCTCGCCGCGCTGGTCGCCATCGCGCAGGCCACCCCGGACAGCGAGGAAGCCCGCGCGCTTCTGGCCGAGACGGATGACGACCCCACCGACCTGGCCGCGCTCGACGCCACCTACGCCGAGGCGCAGGTGGTCTTCGGCCCCGACCCCAATGCCGGTTGCCCGGCCGCGCGCGAGGTGCTCGCGCGCATGTCCACAGCCCCCGCCCCCGCGCCTGCGCGCGCGGCGGCCGCCAACTGACGGGAGGCAGAGATGCACAACTTCGTCTTCGGGATCTTTCCCTACATCGCCCTCACCGTGATGGTGGTGGGCTCGATTGCCCGCTACGAGCGCGACCCCTTCACCTGGAAATCGAAGTCCAGCCAGATCCTGCGCAAGCGCCAGTTCGTGCTGGGCTCGGTCTTGTTCCATGTCGGGGTGCTTGTGATTTTTTTCGGCCATCTGGTCGGGCTGCTGACGCCGATCGCCGTCTTTGATGCGATCGGCATCAGCCACGGGGCGAAACAGCTCATGGCGATCATCGTGGGCGGCGTTGCAGGGGTCATGGCGTTGGTGGGCGGGATCATCCTGTTGCACCGTCGGATGACGGATCCGCGCATCCGGGCCCATTCGACCCTGGCCGATACCGGTATTCTCTGGCTCCTCATGGCGCAGCTTGTGCTCGGGCTCGGGTCGATCTTCGTCTCTCTGGGGCACCTCGACGGCCATGCGATGGTCGATCTCATGGCCTGGGCGCAGGGGATCGCCTACTTCCAGGCTGGAGCGGCGGCGCATCTGGCCGAGACACACTGGATATTCAAGCTCCACATCTTCCTCGGGTTGGTCATCTTCGCTCTGTTCCCCTTCACGCGTCTCGTGCACATCGTGTCGGCCCCGGTGCGCTATCTGTGGCGGCCGGGCTATCAGATCGTCCGCTCGCGCCGCGGCGCCCGAGCGCCGGTGATCGGGGTGGCGCCAAGGCCTGCGCCGCAGATCCAGCCCGCGCCCGTCCGCGCGCCCGGACTGTCTGCGGGCAACCAGGTCCAGCCGGCGGAGTGAGCGACATGGCACTTCTGTCCGACATCACGGTGAACGGCCGGGTCATCCCGGCCGCCACCATCGCGCTCGAGGCCCAGAACCACCCCGCGCCGAGGGGCAAGCCCGGCGCGGCCTGGATGGCGGCTGCGCGGGCGCTGGCGCTGCGCGAGATCCTGGTGCAGAAGGCCCGCGCCCTGGGGCTGGTCCCCGCCCCGCAGGAGGTAGCGCCAGGGCAGATGGAGACCGACGACGAGGCCCTGATCCGGCAGGTGCTGGAGGCCTCGGTCGCGCCCGAACCGGTGGACGAGGCGAGCCTGCGCGCCTTCTACGACGCCGACCCCGGCCGCTTCCGCGCCCCGCCGTTGTGGGAGGCCGCGCATATCCTGATCCCGGCCGCGCCGGGCGACGGGACGGCGCGCCAGGCCGCAAGGGCGCTGGCCGAGCGGCTCATCGCCGAACTGGCCGCCTGCCCCGAGCGCTTCGCGGCGCTCGCAGCCGAGCATTCGGCCTGCGACAGCCGCCGGGCCGGGGGCAGCCTGGGCCAGATCGGGCCGGGCGACACGGTGCCCGAGTTCGAGGCCGTCCTGCGCAGCCTGCCCGTGGGGGCCATCGCCCCCGAACCGGTCGAGTCCCGCTTCGGCTTTCACGTCCTCCGGCTCGATGCGCGGGCCGAGGGTGCGGTGCTGCCCTTTGCCGCCGTCGCCCCGCGGCTCCGGGCGGCGGCGGAAAAGGCCGCCTGGGTCCGCGCCGCGCGCGCCTTCGCCGACCGGCTCGCGGCCGAGGCCAGCGTGACCGGCATCCGGCTGGCCGGAGCCTGAGACCGGAAAGGCGGCCGCCCATGCCCCCCACTGCCCGAGACGACCGCGCCAGCCGCATCCGCGGCGCCCGCGCCGCCGCCCCGGCGCTGGGGCCGGGGGACTGCCCGCTCGAGGCGCTGCGCGAGTCGCACTTCCTCCAGCGCCAGATCTGCGCCGACATGGAGGTTCTGGCCGAGGCCACCTTTCCCCGGCCCGAACTGGCCCGGTCGATCCTGGTCAATCTCTGCCGTGACCTGCCCCTGCACCACGCCGACGAGGACGCGGGCCTGTTCCCGCTCCTGCGCGCCCGCGCCCTGCCCGAGGACGAGATCGAGGCGCTGCTCGAGCGGCTCTCGGCCGACCACGACCGCGACCAGGCAGCGCGGGCGCCGCTTCTGGCCGCGCTCGCCTGCATGGCCGACGGGGCGCTGCCCGCGCCCGAGGATCGCGCCGCGCTCAAGGCGCTGGCGCAGTCCGAACGGCGGCACATGGTGATCGAGAACGCCATCGTCCTGCCGCTGGCACGCGCCCGGCTGACGGCGGCGGATCTGGCCGCGCTGCGCGAGGGCATGGCCGCGCGCCGCGCCCGGCCGCCCGCGGCCGACGACCCCTGCCGCAAGGTGCTGCCCGCCACCGATGACGCCCCGGAAAGGAGTTCCGCATGACCCCCGAACCCGTGCTCGACCGCCCCGACCCGCTGCGCTGCGGCTGCGACGCCGCGGCGACCGAGGGCCTTCTGCCCGTGGATGTGGCGCTGGTCCGGGCGCTCGCGCTCGCCCGCCCCGTGGCCGGGATCGAGACGCTAACGCTCGCCGCCGCCGCAGGCCGCATCACCGCCGCGCCGGTGACGAGCCCGCTGCCCCTGCCGCCCTTCGACAATGCCGCGATGGATGGCTACGGCCTCGATCCTGCCGCGCTCGCCGGGCCGGGCCCCTGGGTGCTTCCGCTCGCCGGCCGGGCGCGGGCGGGCGATGCGCCCGGGCGCTGCCCGCCGGGATCGGCGCTGCGCATCCTGACCGGGGCCGCGATCCCCGAAGGCGTGAAGGCCGTCGTCCCGCAGGAGGAGGTGCAGCGCCAGGACGGGCGCATCGTGCTGCGCCAGCGCCCGGCGCCCGGCGCGCATATCCGCCGCGCGGGCTCGGACTTGACCGCGGGGGCGGTGGTGCTGGCCGCAGGCCGCGCCATCGGCCCGCGCGAGGCCGGGGCGCTGGCCGCCGCCGGGCAGGGCCGGGTGGCGGTGCGGCGCCGAGTGCGGGTGGCGATCCTCTCCACCGGCTCGGAACTCGTCGAACCGGGCCAGCCGCTGGCGCCGGGGCAGATCTGGAACGCGAACCGCGCGCAACTGGCCGCAGCGCTGGCGCTGCCCTTCGTGGAGCTGATCGACCTCGGCCCCGTGCCCGATGTGCCCGAGCGGATCGCCGCCGCCCTCGGCCGCGCGGCAGAAGAAGCCGATCTGATCGTCACCACCGGCGGGGTTTCGGTCGGCGACGAGGACCACACCACCCGCCTGGTCCGCGCGGCGGGCGGCGCGGTCCATGCGATGCGGCTGGCGATGAAACCGGGCAAGCCGCTAACCCTCGGCACCCTTGCCGGGGCGGTCTGGCTGGGCCTGCCGGGCAATCCGGTCGCGGCCTTCGTCGCCTGGACGGTGCTGGGCGCCCCCGTGCTCAGGGCCATGGCGGGGATGGCCGATCCGGGTCCGCGCAAGCTGATCGCGCGTCTGGCGGCCGGGGTCACGCACCGGGCTGGGCGCTGCGAATACCGCCCGGCCCGGCATCTGGGCCACGACGCCCGCGGGGTCGCCGCGGTGCGCTGCCTGAGCGGCCCGGGCTCGCACCGCGCCGCCCAGCTCGCCCAGGCCGACGGCCTGGCGCTGATCCCGGCCGATGCCGAGGCCCTGCCCGAGGGCGCGCTGGTCGAATTCCTGCCGTTCTGAACCCGGGGCTTGTCCCTTCGCCCGGGCGATGGAGCGGGGCCCCGGCCGAACCTCTGGCCGGGGCGCTTTTTCCGAAGGGGCGGCGGCTTGATACATGTCAAGGCCGATGAACTCGCCCGGCGACAGGATCGGGCAAAGCAAGGAGGCGCAGATGCGGATCGGATATGTCAGCCTGCCCGGCAGGGGCGCCACGGATGCCTGCCTGGCCGAGGCGGTGGCGCGCCTCGCCGCGCGCGGGGTGCCGATGGCGGGCACGGTGCAGACCAATCCCGAACGCCCCGGTCGGCCGGTCTGCGACATGGATCTGCGGGTGCTGCCCGACGGGCCGGTGATCCGGATCAGTCAGGATCTGGGCGCGGGCGCGCGTGGCTGCCGGCTGGACGGCGGCGCGCTCGAGGTAGCCGTGGCCGAGGTGGCGCGGCGTCTGGATGGCGCGGCGCTCGTCATCGTGAACAAGTTCGGCAAGCAGGAGGCCGAGGGGCGCGGCCTGGTGCCGGTGATCGCCGAGGCCGTCGAACGGGGCCTGCCGGTGCTGGTGGGGGTGAACGGGCTCAACCTGCCGGCCTTCTTGGCCTTTGCCGAAGGCGCGGCCCAGGCTCTGCCCGCCGACCCCGCCGCCGTCGCTGCCTGGGCGCTTCGGGCAGTCAAGGATGCGGCGGTGGTGTACCATGCCTGAGCAACGCCCCGCCCGGATCGCCGTGCTCCCGTCTCGGACCGCGCGAGCCGGGGAGAATACCCCGACCGCGGCGGCCCCGCGGCCGAGGACTGGCTTAGCGCCACGATCACAAGCCCCGTCGAGGTGCAGCGCCGCATCGTCCCCGACGGGACCGAGAGCGTGGCCGCGGCGCTGATCGATCTGGCCGATGGCTGGGCTGCGGACCTGATCCTGGTCACCGGCGGCACCGGCCCCGCCCCGCGCGACCGCACGCCCGAAAGGGTGGCCGCGGTGATCGACTTCGACCTGCCGGGCTTCGGCGAGGCGATGCGGGCGGCCTCGCTTGCCGAGGTGCCGACCGCGATCCTCTCGCGCCAGGGGGCGGGGGTGCGGGGGCGGAGCCTGATCGTCACCCTGCCGGGCAACCCCGGCGCGATTGCCACCTGCCTGAACGCGGTCTTCCCCGCCGTGCCCTACGCGCTCGATCTGATCGGCGCGGCGCGGATCGAGACCGACCCCGCCCGCATCCGCGCCTTCCGTCCCGCCGCGAAACCCTCGCCATGACCGTCAACACGATGACCCGCGCCCGCGCCTGGGCAGGCCCCGCGATCCTGAGCTACGGCTTCCGCCCCTTCTTCCTTCTGGGCGCGCTCTGGGCGGCGGGGGCGATGGCGGTGTGGCTTGCGCATCTGCCCGGCCAGATCGGGCTTGCCGGCCCCTTCGCGCCCACCGACTGGCACGCGCATGCGCTGCTCTTCGGCTATGCCTCGGCCGCAATCGCGGGTTTCGGCCTGACGGCGGTGCCGAACTGGACGGGGCGGCTGCCGATTGTCGGCTGGCCGCTGGCGGGTCGCACCGGCTTTCAACTTCCAGAGTTCGCTTGAAGATGCCGTTTCGCGATGGATGAACTCGCATCCGGAGTGGGTCCTGCGGGCCCCCGGCAAACGACCACCCATCGGCCTTCACGACGCGGCGCAGATCTGGATCGGGCCGCCGCCGACGCTGTCGAACCAGCCGCCGCCGCAGGAGCTGGAGCAGATGCTGCACATCGCGGCCAAGTTCGACGTGGCAGGCCGGGACGAGCGCAACCGGGCGCTCGGCCGCGCGGGTGAGGAACGCGTGCTCGCGCATTTGCGGACGGCGCTGCGTTCGGCGGGGCGCGATGACCTGGCGCGCAAGGTGCGCTGGGTGTCGGAGGAGGACGGGGATGGCGCGGGCTACGACATCGCCAGCTTCGCCCCGGACGGCCGGGCGCGGCTGATCGAGGTGAAGACGACAAACGGCTGGGAGCGCACGCCCTTCCACATCACCCGAAACGAGCTGGCCGTGGCCGAGGAGCGGCGCGCGGAATGGTGCCTCTTCCGGCTCTGGAACTTCTCACGCGAGCCGAAGGCCTTCGAACTGCGCCCGCCGCTCGATGCCCATGTCTCGCTGACGGCGACGACGTTTCAGGCCAGCTTCCACTGACGATCAGTCAAACACCCGCCCCGGCTGCTCGTCCCATGGCAGGGAGGCCACGAAGCACAGATCGTAGATGCTGATCGTGCTGGGCTCGCGGTGGACGACCAGCCGCTCAAGGACCTCGGGCGCCAGCCAGGCGAGCCGCAGGAGGCGGCTGACGTAGCGGTCGGAGAGGCCCTCGTCGGCAGCGAGATCGCTGAGCGTGGCCACGTCGCCCCGTTCCAGCCGCTGCCGCCAGCCCCATGCGCGGCCGATGGCGCGCAGCAGGTGGGGATCCTGCCCGCGTCCCATGGCAGCCTCGACATGCTTCGGCGGCAGGATCCGGGGGCGGCCGCCGCGACGGCGCAGCTCGAGCGGGATGTGGACGCGCAGGGTGTCGGGCGCGGGCATCAGGCGACCTCCTTCTTCGGCGGGGCCATCAGCGCGGCGATGGCGCCGAGGCCGTCGTGGCGCAGGTCGATGGCGAGGCCCGCCTCGCTTACCGTGATCCGCGCGACCAGCAGCTGGACAATGCGCGCCTGCTCGGCTGGGATCAGCGCCTTCCAGAGATCGTCGAACTGCGCCAGCGCAGTGACGACGGTGCACTCATCGAGATCGGGACGGCCCTTCCGCACCGCCCGCGCGGTGCGCGCCGCCACCTCCGGCGTGCGCAGCATGCGGCGGATTTCGCCAATCACGGCCTCCTCGACCATGGCACCCGGCAGCCGCTGCGGCCCGCGCAGCTCGGCTGCGGGGCGTTTCCGGATCACGTCCATGGACGTGTAGTAGCAGTAGCGCTTGCCCTTCCGCTGGGTGTGGTGGGGCGTCATGGCCGCGCCGGTCTCGGTGAAGATCAGCCCGCGCAGGAGCGCAGGCTGCGCCGTGCGCGCCACCGCCGCCCGGGCGACGCGGTTGTTGGCCATCACGGCATGCGCCTCGTCCCACAGCTTTTGGTCGATGATAGCCGCATGCTCGCCGGGATAGACCTCGTCCTTGTGCACCGCGAGGCCGAGATAGACCTTGTTGTGCAGGAACTTCAGCAGATAGCCCCGGTCGAACACCGCGCCGCGCTTGGTGCGGATCCCGCGGGCGTGCAACTCCTTCAGCACCTGCGCGGTGGAACTGGAGCGCGCATAGAGGCGGAAGATCGTGCGGACCTGTTCGGCCTCGGCGGGCTCGATCACCAGCTTGCGGTCCTTCACGACGTAGCCGAGGGGCACCGGACCGCCCATCCACATCCCCTTCCGGCGCGAGGCGGCGAACTTGTCGCGGATGCGCTCGCCGATCACCTCGCGCTCGAACCGGGCGAAGCTGAGCAGGATGTTCAGCGTCAGCCGCCCCATCGACGTTGTGGTGTTGAACGACTGGGTGACCGAGACGAAGGTCACGCCATGGCGGTCGAAGACCTCCACCAGCTTCGAGAAGTCCATCAGCGCGCGGCTAAGCCGGTCGATCTTGTAGACCACGACCACATCGATCAGCCCGGCCTCGATGTCGGCGATCAGCTGTGTCAGCGCGGGGCGGTCCAGCGTCCCGCCGGAGAAGCCGCCGTCGTCATACCGGTCGCGGAGCGCCACCCAGCCCTCGGCGCGCTGCGAGGCGATGTAGGCCTCGCAGGCCTCGCGCTGGGCGTCGAGGCTGTTGAATTCCATGTCGAGCCCTTCCCCGCTCGACTTGCGGGTGTAGATGGCGCAGCGCAGGCGGCGGACTGGTTCGGGCTTGGTGCGGCTCATGGGTTCAGCCCTCCGCTTGCGCTTCGGGCGTTCGTTGCTGCCATCGATCCACTGGATCGATGGCCGGCCTTCGGCCGCCGCGCCTCACTCTCCGCGCCATGGGCCAGCCCGAAGAACTTCCAGCCGTTCCAGTGACTGCCGGTGATCGCCCGCACCGCGGCCGAGAGCGACTTGAACCGCCGCCCTTGCCATTCGAAGCCGTCGGTCAGGACGGTGACGACGTGCTCCTCGCCCTGCCACTCGCGCACCAGCTTGGTGTCGGGAATCGGGCGGCGGGGACGGCATCAAGCCATCGTCGCTGATCGAGGATGCGGGCTTGCGGGATCGCGTCCAGCGGCTGTGGCTCGCCTGGACCGACGAGGCCGATGCCGACGGGCTGACCGATTTCTGCGGACTTCAGGCCATGGTCGCGCGGGAGATGTTCGTCGCCGGCGAGTGCTTCGTCCGGCTGCGCCCCCGGCGGGCCGAGGACGGGCTCACGGTGCCGCTGCATCTGCAGCCTCTCCAGTCCGAGATGCTGCCCTTGCCGATCACGCGCTGCTCGACCAGGCGAAGGACGGCGCGCCCTGCGAGCTGAGACGGCATCCATGGAAGAAGTTACCGTCATCGGCATCGATCTGGCAAAGAACGTGTTCCAGCTGCACGGCGCCGCGGCGGACGGGCGGCCCGTGTTTCGGAAAAAGCTCACGCGTCTGCAGTTCCAGCGGTTCATGGCATCGCAGCCGCCGCGCACGGTGGCGATGGAAGCCTGTCCGGGCTCGCATTACTGGGCGCGCGAGATGGCAGCGCTGGGTCACAGCGTGAAGGTGATCTCGCCGCACTACGTCACGCCCTAAGTCAAGCGGCAGAAGAACGATGCGGCCGACGCCGAGGCGATTGCCGAGGCCGCGACCCGCCCGCACATGCGTTTCGTCGAACCCAAGAGCGCCGAGCAACAAGCCCGCGCCGTGGTGTTCCGCGTCCGCCAGAAGGTCGTCGCGCAGCGGATCGAGCTGGTGAACGCGCTGCGCTCGCATCTCTACGAGTTCGGCTACATCGCACCGGTTGGCCTGCAGCACCTGCCGAAGCTGGTCGCGGTGCTGGAGGACGAGAGCAGCGATCTGCCCCGGCCTGCGCGGATCGCATGTCGTGGCATCCTCCGCCAGATCGGGAGCCTTGGCGACGAGATTGCCGAGCTCGACGCGCAGATCGCGGAGCTGTCGAAGGAAAGCCGCTGGGCCAAGCTCAGGCAGACCATGCCTGGCGTCGGTCCGATCACCGCGATGGCGATCGAGGCCTTCGCGCCGCCGATGGAGACCTTCCGGCGCAGGCGCGACTTGTTCGCGGGGCAACCTGTCCACCGGAAAGGTTGCTGATCCCGCTCACCCTGGCTCGGCCTCGTGCCGCGACAGAACTCCTCCGGCGGCAAGGCGCGGCTGGGGAAGGTATCGAAGGCCGACCAGCACGACATCCGGCGATTGCTGGTAATCGGCGCCATGGCCGCGATGATGGGCGCCTGCCGACGCGGCACCCCCGAGGATACGTGGCTCGGCAAGCTGATGCTCAGAAAGCCGTCGAACGCCGCTTCGGCGCATACCATGCGCCCTC
Organism: Paracoccus bogoriensis; assembly: GCF_019431455.1. Lineage (GTDB taxonomy): Bacteria > Pseudomonadota > Alphaproteobacteria > Rhodobacterales > Rhodobacteraceae > Paracoccus > Paracoccus bogoriensis. Next base: position 17,200 of record NZ_JAHYSR010000029.1, on the reverse strand, counting down.
GGTCGTCAAGGTGCTGTCAGACAACGGCCCGCCCTCCATCGCGAAGGACACGCAGATCTTCGCACGGCAACTGGGCCTGAAGCCCTGCTTCACGCCGGTGCAGACCCCGCAGAGGTGCGCAGCACGCATCTCGGAGGCATTCGTGAAGACGCTGAAGCGCGCGTGCGGCCAGATCACACCGCTGCCGGATGCCCAGACCGTTCTCGGACTGATCGGAGGCTGGATCGAAGACTACAACGACAGCCACCCGCATTCAGGGCCGAAAATGCGCTCGCCCCGCGAGCTCATCGCGGATCAAATCGCCACCCCCTGAGTGTCCGGTGAAACGGGGGCAAGACCACCTGCCTTCGGCCCCAGCGGACCGGTCATTCTGGAAGGCAACATCTTCTGGGATCCGACGCTGCATTCCCGATCGGTCGATATTGCCGGCATCGTCGTGTCACGATTGATGGCGCCCGGCTTTGCCTATCTGTGGAAGGCCCCGGACCAGAGGGCTTCGCCCGGAATTGCCCATCCCCGCCCCAAGGCCAAGGCGCCGTGATGCGGGCCGATCTGCGCGGCGAGGCGCGGATGATCCTCTGCCGCACCTTCCTGCGCCTCTGCCAGCCGGGCCTGGCGTCTCCGGGGGCTAGACGATCGCGTGGCGGACCCTGGCCGAGACCCATTCCGACACGACCACCGTCGCCAGGATGACCAGGATGATCAGCGTCACCTGCGGCCAGGCCAGCACGTTCAGGCTGGCCTGCAACTGCGCGCCGATGCCGCCCGCGCCGACCAGCCCCAGGATCGCGCTTTCGCGGATGTTGATGTCCCACCGAAAGACCGAGATGCCGTAGAACGTGGGCAGAACCTGCGGCACGATGCCGTAATTCAGCACCTGCAGAGGGCTGGCGCCGGTGGCGGTGACGGCCTCGATCTGGGTGATGTCGGTTTCCTCGATCGCCTCGTAAAGCAGCTTGCCGATGAAGCCGACCGAGCGAAAGCCGATGGCCAGGATCCCCGCCAGGAGCCCCGGCCCCAGGATCGAGACCAGCAAGAGCGCCCAGATCAGCGAATTGATCGACCGCGACGCCACGATCAGAAACAGCGCCACCGGCCGCGCGATCAGCCGCGAAGGCGTGGTGTTCGACGCCGCCAGAAAGGCCAGCGGCACGGCCAGCACGATGCCCAGAAGCGTGCCCAGGGTGGCGATGTTGATCGTGTCGATCAGCGGCTGCCACAGGCGTTCCAGATAGGACCAGCGCGGCGGCAGGGCGCGGCCGATCAGGTCGGCGGCGGCATTGGGCGCGTCATGGACAAAGACCCACATCGTGCGTTCCGTCATCAGGTTCCAGCACCAGACGAACAGCGCGACCAGCCCCAGCCAGCCCGCCCACAGCGCCAGCGCCGCGCGCGGCGTGCGGTGACGCCAGGTTTCGGCATGGGTCATTTCAGCATCCTCCGCAGATGGCCCGAGGCATATTCGGCGATCATCACGATCGCGATGATGATCAGCAGGATCGCCCCTGCACTGCCGTATTCATAGCGGTTCAGCGCCGTGTTCAGCGTCGCGCCAATGCCGCCCGCGCCGACGATCCCGATGACCGCGGATTCGCGGAAATTGATGTCCAGCCGATAGAGGCTGAGGCCCAGAAGCCGCGGCATGACCTGCGGCTGCACGGCGTAGTTGACGACCTGCCACCAGCTTGCGCCGGTCGCGCGGATGGCCTCGGCCTGGGCCGGGTCCATGTCCTCGATATCCTCGGCCAGCAGCTTGGCGATGAAGCCGATGGTCGCAAAGCTCAGCGTCAGGAACCCGGCGAAGGCCCCGAAACCGAACAGCGCCACGAAAAAGATCGCCACGATGATTTCCTGTAGCGCCCGGCTGGCGGCGATGATGCCGCGGCAGATCGCATAGAGCCAGCGCGGCGCGAGGTTGCGCGCCGCCCCCAGCCCGATCGGGACCGAGATCAGCACCCCCACCACCGTCGAGGTCAGCGTCATCGTCAGGCTTTCCACCAGCCCCGTCGAGATGTCGCGCCAGCGGCTGGTGAAATCGGGTTGCAGAAAGCCGCCGATGAAACGGGCGCCGCGCTCCCACCCTTCGGAGACGCGGGTCCAGTTCACATCCACGCTGCCGATGGCCAGGATCAGATAGAGGATCGCGCCAGCCGCCAGGATGATCCGCCAGGGGCGCGAGCGGATCATCCGGGGCGGGCGGGACCAGGTGTCGGGCCAGACCTGTGAATGCGCCATCACAGCGCCTCCAGCAGGCGGTCGGCCTCGGCGCGGGCTTGCGCCTCGTCCTGGGCATCCTCGGCGGCGGATTTCTGCATCGCGGTCCAGTCCTCGGCGCCGTAGATGCGGGTCAGCACCGCATTCGTCAGCGCCGAGGGCGGGCCGTCAAAGACCACGCGCCCCGCCTGAAGCCCGATGATGCGGTCGGTGAATTGCTGCGCCAGCAGCACGTCGTGGATGTTGATGATGGCGGGCAGGGCGCTTTCGCGGCAGATCTCGGTGATGAGCCGCATGATCTGGCGCGAGGTGCGCGGGTCCAGGCTGGCGGTCGGTTCGTCGATCAGCAGCAGGTCGGGTTCCTGTTCCAGCGCGCGGGCGATGCCGACACGCTGGCGCTGGCCGCCCGACAGCGCGTCGGCGCGCTTGTCCACATGCGCCGACAGGCCGACCCGGTCCAGCAGGCGATAGGCGCGCTGGATGTCCGCGCCCGGAAAGCGCCGCGTGAAGGACCGCCAGAAGGGCACATAGCCCAAGCGCCCCGACAGCACGTTTTCCATCACCGTCAGGCGTTCGACCAGCGCGTATTCCTGAAAGATCATCCCGATGCGGCGGCGCGCCCGGCGCAGATCGCGCGGGCCAAGCGCGGTGATGTCCAGATCGTTCAGCATCACGCGGCCCGAAGTCGGCTCGACCAGGCGGTTGATGCAGCGGATCAGCGTCGATTTCCCCGCCCCCGACGGGCCGATCAGCCCGACCACCTGGCCGCTGGGCAGGTCGAACGAGACATCCGACAGCGCGCGGTCGCCGGTCTTGTAGGTCTTGGTCAGGTTCCGGATGCTCAGCATCGCCCCCCCTTTCGCAAATGAGTTCGGGCGGGGTTCGCCCCCGCCCGTCGCCCGAAGGCCGGTCAGGGATCAGTTGCAGTCGTAGCTGACGCCCATGGCGGCGTCGATGTCGCGCACGACCGCCCAATGTTCGGCGAAGGTGATCGGGATGAACTGCGCTTCGCCCGATTTGCCGAATTCTTCGGCCAGCGAGGTGCCTTCCCAGTCAAAGCTGAAGAAAGCCTCGCGGATGGCGTCCTGCAATTCGGGGGTCAGGTTGTGGGCCGTGCCGTAGCCGGTCGTGGGGAAGGTCTGGGATTTGTAGATGGACCTGATCTGGTCCATCGACACCACGCCCCGTTCCACCATGCGCGTCAGCACGGAATTGGCGATGGCGGCGGCATCGTAATCGCGGTTGGCGACGCCCAGGATGGAATTGTCATGCGCGCCCGAAAAGGCCGGGGTGAAGTCGGTGCCCGCCTCCATCCCGTATTCCGCGGCCAGCAGGGCCGAGGGCGCCTTGTAGCCCGAATTCGAGGTTTCCGAGGTAAAGGCCATGGTCTTGCCACGGATATCCTCGACGGTCTCGATGCCGCTGTCGGGATGGGTGATGAATTCCATCTCGTAGCCGAAGCTGCCATCCTCGGCGGCCATCATGGCAAAGGGGCGAAAGCCCGCGCAGGCGACGGCCAGCGGGTTCGAGCCGGTGTTGAAGCCCGCCACATGCAGCCGGCCCGCGCGCATCGCCTCGATCTGGGCGGCGTTCGACTGGACGGGGAAGAACTGGACGGGCCTGCCGGTCGCCTCTTCCAGATGGGCCAGGAAATCGGACCAGGCCTCGGCATAGACGGCCGGATCCTCGACCGGGGTATAGGCAAAGATCAGTTCGGCGGGGTCCACCAGTTCGGCCGGGTCGGTCGGGATATCGGCTACCATGTCGCCATCGGCATCCGTATAGCGCGCGTCCAGCCGGAATTCGGCCAGAGCGGCGGTGCCGCCCAGGCAAAAGGCGGCGGTGATCAACAGATGTTTCATCTTGCGTCCCTTTCCTGATGTCGGGGACCGGATAAGGGGAAAGGATGACAGCAAGACGACGGCTCTGCGACGCTTTGCTGACATGCGCCGGACAAACGGCCGCATCCCCCGCATGGGCGCGGCCCGGGTCGTTCCGGGGTCGTTCACGCGCGCCAGGGCAGGGCGGCGGCGGCGCGGCGGCCCAGCAGCGCCTCGGCCAGCGCGCAAAGCCCGATCAGCAGCAGCGTCGAAAGGACCGAGACGGCGGCGGCGGCGGTCGAGTTGCCCTCGTATTGCAGGGAAAAGACCATGACGCCGATCGTCTCGCGCCCCGAGGACCACAGCAGCGCCGACAGCGTCAGCTCGTTCATCGCCGTCATCAGGATCAGCACCGCCCCGGCCAGCGCGGCAGGCGCGACCGAGGGCGCGAAGATCCGGGCCAGGCGGCGGAACAGGCCGATGCCGGCGATGCGGGCGGCCTCGTCCTGGGCGGGATCGCCGGCGGCGGCGGCGGCGGCGACCGGGCGCAAGACCAGCGGCAGGAAGCGGGCCAGATAGGCGATCAGGATGATCGCGCCGGTGCCATAAAGCGACATGCCGATCAGCGGCAGGGGGGGCAGGAAGGCCAGGATCATGGCAAGGGCCACGACCGTGCCGGGCACGACCCAGGGCGCCTCGGCGGCCAGGTCCAGCGCGGCCATCGCGGGGCTGGGGCGGCGCGTCGCCAGATAGGCCAGCGGCAGGGCGACGATCAGGCAGATGGCGGCGGCCAGCGCCGACAGGACCAGCGAGTTCTGAAAGCCCCGCACCACCGCGGCATTGGCCAGCACGCGGCGATATTGCTCGAAACTGGCGATGTCGAGCGAGAAGGGCACGCCGATGGCCGGCACGAAAGAGGTCATGACCAGCGCCGCCAGTGGCAGGATCGCGATCATCAGGACCACCGCCCAGATCAGCCCCTGCGCCCAGAGCGGCGCGGGCCGGGTGGGGTGGAACGGGCGCCCGGTCTCGACGGGCACGCGCAGGCGGCGCATGGCGGCGCTGCGCAGCAGCAGCGCGGCGACCGCCATCAGCGTCAGGATCAGCGCCAGAACCGCGACCTGCCCCGCGACCGAGGGGCCGAAGCCGTTCAGCCGCTGATAGATCAGCGTGGTCAGCATCGGCACGCGGCCGGGAATGCCCAGCAGCGCGGGGATGCCGAAATTGCCCACCGCCGCGGTAAAGGCCAGCAGCGCCCCGGCCAGCGCCGAAGGATAGGTCAGCGGCAGGATCACGCGGGCAAGGATGCGGCGGGGCGGGATGGCGGCGATGCGGGCGGCCTCGACCAGATCGGCGGGCAGGCCGCGCAGGGCGGCGCGGACGGCGATGAAGACCAGCGGCATATGTTCGATCCCCATGACCAGCGCGATGCCCGCGCGGGAATACATCGGGTTGCCGGCCCCCGGCGACGGGGCCAGTCCCAGCGGGCGCAGGATGGGGGATTGCGCGCCCATCAGCTCGATCCAGGAGAGCGCCAGGGTCTGCGAGGGGATGACAAGCGGCATCAGGATCAGAAAGGACAGCGTGGCCCGCAGCGGCATCTTCAGCAGCCCGACGGCCAGCGCCAGCGCGACGCCCAGCCCGGTCGAGATGGCGACCGAGATCAGCGACAGGCTCAGCGTGTTCCAGAAGGCGCGGCCGGTGGCGCGGGCGGCCAGGGTGTCGCGCAATGTGCCCAGAAGCTCGCCCTCGGGGCCGGGGCGGAAGGCGGTCAGCAGCAATTGACCAAGCGGCCAGATCGTGACGACGGCCACGTAAAGGCAAAGGACAAGGGCGAGCATCCGCTCGCCCCCGCCGGTTCTGCGGTCGCCCAGGATGCGACCGATCCGCAACTCAGCCGCCATAAAGATCCGCAAAACGCTGCTTGACCGTCTCGCCATCGGCCAGAAGGCGGGCATTGTCGGCCTCGATCAGGGTCAGGCTGGCCGGGTCCGGGTAGCCTTCGGGCGCAGAAAGCCCGGCGCCCAGGGGAAAGTAGCCCTGCGCCACCGACTGCTCTTGCGCGGCGCGGCTCAGCTGCCAGTCCACGAAGGCGCGGGCGGCCTGGGGCGCGTCGGTGCTGGCCAGGATGGCAACGGGCTGGGTCACGGCGGTCACGCCCTCGGAGGGAAAGACGAAATCGACCGGCGAGCCCTGGGCCTTGGCGTTCATCGCCATGTATTCGACCAGAACGCCATAGGCCTTTTCGCCCCGCGCGACGGCTTCCAGAACGGTGCCGTTGCCCTGGCCTGCCACGGCGCCGTTTTCGGCCAGGGTCTCGAAATAGTCCCAACCGAACTGGTCCTGCTGGACCATCGTGCCGACATGGATCGCCGCCGCGCCGGAGTAAAGCGGCGAGGGCATGATCGTCTGTGCCGCCGCCTCGGGCTGGGCCAGGTCCGCCCAGGAGGTCGGCGGCGTCTGGACCAGATCGGTGTTATAGACGATGCCCGTGGTGATGAGCTTGGTGGGGAAGAACATCGCGTCGGGGTCCAGAAGCGCCGCGTCGATGCCCTCGACCGGGGCTTCGGGATAGGCCATCAGCCGGTCCTCGCCCTTCAGCTGGGTCATCGCCACCGCGTCGGCGATCAGCAGCACATCCGCGGGCGAGCCGCCGGCGGCGAATTCGGCCTGAAGTTTCGCCATCACCTCGGTCGTGCCCGAGCGGAACAGTTCGACCTCGATATCGGGATGGGCCTCGTTGAAGGCGGCGATGACTTCGGTCATCTGGTCCTGCGGCTGCGAGGTGTAGATGGTCAGCGTCTCGGCCAGTGCCGGCAGGGCCAGCGCGGACAGGGCGGTCGTCAGAAGCAGCGTGCGGGTCATGCGATCCTCATGGCTGAAGGGAAAAGGGGGCCGGAAGCATCGGCGGATCGGCCCGCCAGGCGCCGTCCGGGCCGCGGTAATAGCGGATCAGGGCGCAGTTCGGCGGACGGATGAAGGGCACATCCAGCAGGGCGGCGATCTCGCGCGCGGTGCCGGAATGGGCGATCAGCAAAGGCGGCGCCTCGCCCGGCGCGGGGGCGGGGATGGCAGCGCAGGCGGCGTTGACGCGGGCACGGAAGGCCTGCGGGCTTTCGCCGCCCTGGGGCGTGGCGTCGCGGTCCAGGATCGCGCGGGGCTGACCCTCCCAGGGGCCCCAGTTGCGTTCGGCCAGCAGGGGCGCGGGCAGGGGGCGCAGGTCGGGGCGGCGCTTCAGCAGGGCCTCGGCCGTCTGGCGCGCGCGCAACAGGGGCGAGACATGCAGGCGGCCGATCGGCAGCGCCTGCCAGTGGCGGGCGGCGGCTTCGGCCTGGCGGCGGCCCTCGTCGTCAAGCGGTGCATCGGTTGCGCCGGCGATCAGGTCGGCGGCGTTATGCGCTGTCCGGCCGTGGCGCAAGAGATAGAAGACCGGGTGCAGGAACAGGCTCACCAGACAAGCCTTTCGCCATGGGCCAGCGGCCAGTCGGTGCGGGCGCGCAGTTCTGCCAGCGCGGCGCTGCCGCAAAAGGCGGCCAGCATGGCGCGCGGGGCGGCTTCGGCCACCAGGGCCTTGGCCTGGGTCAGCGTGGGGTGGACGTTCCAGCGGTGGAACCGGGCCTTGCCGGCGGCCACCAGCGCCTCGGCCGGGCTGCCCTTGGCGACATGGCCGGTCAGCACGATCCGCGCCCCGCCCGAAGCCGCGATCCGCGCGGCCAGCGGCTTCGAGGCGCCGCGTTCGGCATTGGGGCCGGCGGCGATCATGATGCCGCAAAGCGGCCCGTCCGGGTCCAGATCGCCCGCGCCCTGCAGGCTGTCCAGCATCTCGCGCCCCTTCGGGGTCAGCCAGTCGCGGTGATCCGCCAGCCTCTGCGCGACGCGGCGATGGGCGGGGCAGATGCGGACGGCATGGCCGGCGGCAAGGAAATGGGCTGCGATTTCCAGCCCGCGCCCGCCTGCGGGGCAGGGCAGCAGCAGCGGTTGATCCGCCAGCGCCTCGATGATCGTGATCTGGGCGGCCAGCGGTTCGTCCGCCGTGCCATAGGCGCAGTCCAGCACCATCGCCGCCGCGCGGGGCAACGGATCGTTGCGGTAAAGCAGGCTCTCGCGGCTGAGATCGCCGGAATAGAGCAGGCCCTCTGCGCCCCCGATCCGCATCCAGACCGCGCCCGGCGCGTGGCCGGCGGCCCCGGTCAGCAGCGGCAGGCCCAGAATCTCGGTCCGCCCGTCCAGCGGGGCGGCCTGGGTCAGGGGGCCGTCCTCGGCCAGGGCGATGGTGGGGCAGGGGGCGTAAAGCGGCGGTGCGCCAAGCCTCTGCCACTGGTCCAGCCCGCCGGTGTGATCGACATGGCCATGGCTGAACAGCACCGCGTCGATGGGCGGCAGGCCGCCAAGGTCCGGCAGCCGCGCCGCATCGGGGCCGCGGCCCAGATCCAGCAGAAGGTTGCGGCCCTGGATGGTCAGAAGAAAGCAGGCCGGGCCCTTGACGCCGATCCCCGAAATGGCGCGCAGTTCAGGCATGGGCGGCTTCGGGCAGGCGGGCCGGGGCGGCGGCATTCCCGCCGATGATCCAGCCCTGGGCGATGTCGATCCCGATCTCGGCGCCCGGCGCCAGTGGCTCGGGCAGGCAGAGGCTGAGAACATCCAGGCCCGCGTCGCGCGGCAGGACATGGGTCAGCCAGGCGCCGTTCTGAAAGCTGCGCGACAGGATCTCGGCCCGCAGATGCCCGGCGCCATGGGCAAGCCGCAGATCCTCGCGGTGCAGGCACAGCCAGCCGGGACCGGGGGCGGCGCTTCCCGGCAGCTCCAGCTGCGCATGGCCAAGGCGGATGCGGCAGCGGTCGGACTGGTGGGCCAGAACCTCGACCGGCAGGGTCGCGCCATGGCCGATGAAACGGGCGACCATCGGCGTCGCCGGGCGGCGGTAAAGCGTTTCCGGGCTGCCCATCTGCGCGATGCGGCCCCCGTCCATCACGGCGATATGGCTGGCGACGGCCATGGCCTCGTCCTGGTCATGGGTCACCAGGATGAAGGTCGTCCCGGTGGCCGCATGAAGGCGCCGGAACTCGGCCAGCATCCGGTGGCGCAGATGCGCGTCCAGATTCGCCAGCGGCTCGTCCAGCAGCAGAAGCTGCGGGCTGGGGGCCAGCGCACGGGCCAGGGCGACGCGCTGGCGCTGGCCGCCCGACAATTCATGCGGGCGGCGGTCGGCCAGATGGGCCAGGCCCACGGCTTGCAGCATCTCGGCCGTGCGGGCGCGGCGGGCAGAGGCGGGCAGGCGGGTTTGCAGGGCGAATTCCACATTCCCCGCGACCGTCATGTTCGGCCAGAGCGCATAGGACTGGAACACCATCCCCAGCCCGCGCTGTTCGGGCGGCACGTGCAGCCCCGGTCCAGCAACGGCGCGGCCGCCCAGGTGCAGCGTGCCGGTATCGGCCAACTCGAACCCGGCGATCAGGCGCAGCAGCGTGGTCTTGCCGCAACCCGACGGCCCCAGCAGCGCAAGGAATGCGCCGCCCGGCAGCGTCAGGTCGATGCCCGACAGAACCGGATTGCCGCCAAAGGATTTGCCAAGGCCCAAGGCCCGTATCTGCGTCATGTCCACTCCATTCCGCGCCCGGAATAGGGCCGAAGCGTGACATCCCGATGACAGCATCGTGAAGGTTTGGCGCTGCCCGGGCAGATCCGCCAGAGCGCAAGCATGGCCGGATGCAAGGCACGCCGCCGGCCACGCATTCCGTTGTGCTGTTGGCGCTGGCGGTGCTTGCCCGGCACCTGGCCGGGGGTGGCTGAAGCATCCTGTTCCGGCGGGGCGCCAGGGCTGTGAAGGCCGTTGATCCGTCAACCCCGCCCTGGGGCTTTCGTCCGTTCTTCAGGGCAGGCAATGACCGATCAGGCCCGGCAGAGATGGCTGGGCCGCCCTCAGGCCCCGCCGATGCAGACCATCCCGTCGGCCACATGCACGGGCACCGGGTCCAGGCCGCAATCGGCCCCCGCGATGGCCGCGCCTGTGGATTTGTCGAAGCTGGCGCCATGGGCCGTGCACAGAAGCCGGGTGCCATCGGCCGAAAGCAGCGTCGTGCCGCGATAATCCAGCGGCAGGTATTGGTGCGGGCAGGCATTGACGAAGGCGCGGATCGTGTCGCCGTCGCGCAGGACCAGCAGCGGAAAGCCGCCGCGTCCGGTCGTGACGGTCAGGGGGTGGACGGCCGTGATCTCGGCCGCCCGGCAGATGGGCGTGCCGGGCGCGGGCGCGCTGCGGTAATCGGTCCAGGCCATGCTGGTGGGCGCGGCGGTGATCCAGCCGCCGCGCCGCCCCTTTCTAGTCGGCCGCGGCGGTCAGGACGCCGCGGCGGATCTGGTCTTCCTCGATCGACTCGAAGAGGGCGCGGAAATTGCCCTCGCCGAAGCCGTCATCGCCCTTGCGCTGGATGAACTCGAAGAAGATCGGGCCGATCACGGTTTTCGAGAAGATCTGCAGCAGGATGCGCGTCTCGCCGCCACCCACCACGCCCTCGCCGTCGATGAGGATGCCGTGGCGCTTCATGCGGTCCAGCGGCTCGTCATGGCCCTTCACGCGGCGATGCGACATCTCGTAATAGGTGTCGGGCGGGCCGGGCATGAACGCCATCCCGGCCTCGGCAATCCTGTCGGTGCTGGCATAGATGTCGTTGGTGGCGATGGCGATGTGCTGGATGCCTTCGCCCTTGTATTCGCGCAGATATTCCTCGATCTGGCTGTGATCGTCCGTGCTTTCGTTGATGGGGATGCGGATCTTGCCGTCGGGCGAGGTCAGGGCGCGGCTGACCAGACCGGTCTGCTTGCCCTTGATGTCGAAATACTTGATCTCGCGGAAATTGAACGTGTCGTGGTAGAACTTGTACCAGGTGTCCATGTTGCCGCGGATCACGTTGTGGGTCAGGTGGTCCAGGTAGTAGAAGCCAAAACCCTCGGGGCGCGGATCGGCCTGATCCAGCCAGTCGTAATCGGCGTCGTAGGCGCTGCCCGCATCGCCGTAGCGGTCGATGAAATACAGCAGCGAGCCGCCGATGCCATGGACCGCAGGCGCCTCGATGGACTTGCCGGGGCCGACATATTCCGTCGCGCCCAGATCCAGCGCCCGCTTCAGCGCCACCTGCGCATCCACCACGCGCCAGGCCATGGCCGGGGCGCAGGGGCCGTGCGCGGCGACGAACTGCGCGCCCTGGCTGCCCGGCTCGGCGTTCAGCAGATAGTTGATGTCGCCCTGACGGTATAGCGTGATGTCCTTGCGCTTGTGCCTGGCGACCGGGACAAAGCCCATCTGGCGGAAGATGCGGTCCAGCATCTCGGGCTGCGGATGGGCGAATTCCACGAATTCGAAGCCGTCGGTGCCGGCCGGGTTGGCCGCGCTGATGGTCGCCTTGGGGGCGTTGTGCGGGAACGGACCCATGAATCTCTCCTCCTGTTCGCTGGCCAGGATGATGGCGCATCCGATCTGCAAGGGGCGTGCAAAGACGGCTGCGTGAACGCGGAATAGGCACAGGCATTGCGTCCTTTCCGCCAAGGCCGCATGATGGGCGCATGGATCGCCTGGACATTGCCATTCTGGCCGCACTGCAACGCGACGGGTCGCTGACCAATGCCGCCCTGGCCGAGGTCGTCGGCCTGTCGGCCAGCCAGGTCTCGCGCCGCCGGACTGCGCTGGAGGCGGGCGGCGTCATCGAGGGCTACAGCGCCCGATTATCCGCCACGCGCATGGGCCATGGCTTCCGCGCCATCATCCGCGTCAACCTGCGCGGTCACGGCCAGGGCCGCGAAGAGGAATTCGCCGCCTTCGTCGCCAGCCAGCCGATGATCCGATCGGCGTTTTCGGTCTCGGGTGATGCCGATTACATCCTGGATATCCGCGCCCGAGACCTGGAAGGATTTGCGGATTTCGTCCACCGCCAATTGCTGCCGCATCCGCAAATCGCGCAGGTCCGATCTGAAATCGTGCTGAAGACGTTGAAGGATGAAAGGGGCGTTCCCATCGGATGACGGGTTGCAGATTGCGACACGGGATCTGGCGCCATCCCTGCCGGCAGGATCGGCCGGCCCGTTCCCTGCCGTGCCGGTTGGCGCCGTGAAGCCGTCTTTCAGGCTTGCGCCGATGGCTGACAGATCGGGCTGCGGTGCCGGTGTCACGACCTGCCCGAGCCGCCTTCGCCAAGCCGGTCCCCGGTCGTCGGTGCTTTGGTCAGGCCGGGCCGCGTTCGGCGCAGGGTCTGGCCTCTGCCGGATGGGCGCCATCACGGCAAGCAGATAGCCGATGACGCTCGGGACGCCGGGGATCATGCCCGCCGGAAACGGTGTGCCGATGTCGGCTTCGGTCAACAGGCCAAGAATGATCCGCACCCAATGGGAGGGATCAGGATTCCAGGCGCGGCATCGAGGCCATGGGGGATGTCGGCCACCCCGTCGCGCATCATGTCGAAATGCGCCGGAGGGCTGCCGAGAGGCTTGCCCCTGATGTGCATGGTCAAGCGGCCTTCCGTCACGCGCTTGACCTCTCAGGCCCAGGGCGCGAACGCGTTGACCACGATAGGGTGCCGGGGCGGCAGCCAGGACAACGCGACAAGCGGCTCGGCCGTGACGGGCGTCGCAGGCGCGCGGCGCGGCCCCGGCACGTGCGCCAACCGGCACACGCCCCTGCGGGTTCACCGCCAGATGACCCGGATGCCGATGCTCTCCGGCGGCCAGGTCCACAGGCACCCGGTCAAAGCCGATACCCTTGAGGTTCAGCGCGATCCGCACCCGGTAACAGGCCGAGGAACGCTAGTAATCGTGCAGGACCGGACGTGGCGTCGGCAGGGACATGCGGGCTTACTCATCCGCTGGAAGGATCGTGCCGGTGCAGGGGCCAAAGCCGATGCGGTAGCCGTCGCCCTGGGCATAGCCATAGAGCCCGACCTCGTCGCCGTCCTCGATAAAGACACGCTCGGCGCCGGCGACCCGGACGGGGTTCTGGCCGCCCTGCGTCATCTCCAGCAGCGCGCCGGTCTGGTCCAGCGAGGGGCCCGAGATCGTGCCGGTGCCCAGCAGATCGCCGACCCTCATGGGACAGCCGGACACCGCGTGATGCGCCAGCTGCTGGGCCGAAGACCAATACATCACCTTGTAGTTCGTCTGCGCCATCGTCTGGCCGTTCATGGTCCAGCCAAGCGTCAGGTCGTAAAATCCGGGCCGCTGTTCCTGAAGATAGGGCAGAATCGGGTTGTCCCGCTTGGCGCCCGGGCATCGGAAAGGCTCCAGCGCGGCCTGAGTCACGATCCACGGGCTGATGGTCGTGCCAAGTGCCTTGGCCTGGAAGGGGCCAAGCGGCTGGTATTCCCAGGCCTGAATGTCGCGCGCCGACCAGTCGTTCAGAAGAACATAGCCGAATATCATGTCCTCGGCCTCTTCCACGCTGATCCGCTGCCCCATCCGGCTGTCCGCGCCCACGATGGCGCCCAGTTCCAGCTCCAGGTCCAGGCGGCGGCTGGCGGTCCAGACGGGACCGTCCGCGCCCTTGATCTGGCCCATCGGGCGACGGATCGGCGTGCCCGAGACCACGACGGACGAGGCGCGGCCATTATAGCCGATGGGCATATGCGTCCATTGCGGCGGCAGCGCATGGTCCGGCCCCCGAAACAGGACACCCACGTTGAACGCATGGTTTCTGGATGCGTAGAAGTCGGTGAACTCGGTCACCCGGATCGGCAGGTGCAGCCTGGCATCGGCCATGGGCACCAGCGGCAGGCTGCGATCGCCATCCTCGCCAAGCAGGCGCGTCAGCGTCGCGCGGATGCGGTCCCATGTGCCGCGGCCCAGGGCCATGAAGTCATTGAGCTGCGGCGCGCGGAACGTGCCCTTGGCATCCAGCAGCCCGCGCGCTTCGCATTCCGCCAGATCAAGGATCATGTCGCCAATCGCCACGCCGCAGCGGGGTGGCCGCCCCTTGTCCGAAAACACGCCATAGGGCAGGTTCTGCAGCGGGAAATCGCCGTTTTCATCATTTGCGGCAGCCACCCAGCTGCGCAGGGATGGATCGGTCATCCGGGCCCCCTTTTGCCGCCTGTCCGAACCGGTCCGGGCTGTCCGGAACGTTTCATTTGAAATGAATATCCGGATTCGTTTCAAATGCAATGATCTGTGCGGATCACGGCGATGAGTGATCGCGGCGCAGACCAGCGCGCTGGTGCCGGCGCAAACCGGCCTTGGCAGGTGCGGCGGCAGTCTGGACGCCTGGATCGACGGCGTCCTGGTCAGGCTGACAGAGATGGCGGTTTCGGTCAGCGCACCCCGAAACTGCCGGGGATCGCCCCGCGCTTCTGGCGGAATCCGCGCCCGTCCGCACGCGCAGCGGGCTGCCCTGGCGCAGATGAGCGCCGCGGTCTGCCCGCGCCGCCTGGGGCTTACTTCACGCCGGGCGTGCCGTCGAATTTCTTGTCCAGGTGCTGCCAGACCTCTCGGTATTCCTGCTGCATCGGCGCCTCGCGTGCAGCGAATTCGGTCAGGTGCTGGGGAAAGCGGGTTTCAAACATGAAGGACATGGTCTCGTCCAGCTTTTCGGGATGCAGATCGCTGTTCGAGGCGCGCTCGAACGCATCCTTGTCCGGCCCGTGCGGCAACATGCAGTTGTGCAGGCTGATGGCCCCGGGGGCAAAGCCTTGGGGCTTGGCGTCATACTGGCCGTAGATGTTGCCCATCAGCTCGGACATGATGTTCTTGTGATACCAGGGCGGGCGGAAGCTGTGCTCGGCCACCATCCAGCGCTCGCGGAACAGCACGAAGTCGATATTGGCCGTCCCCTCCTGGCCCGAAGGCGCGGTCAGCACGGTAAAGATCGAGGGGTCGGGATGGTCGAACAGGATGGCGCCGACCGGGGAATAGGTCCGCAGGTCGTATTTGAAGGGGCAGTAATTGCCGTGCCAGGCCACAACGTCCAGGGGCGAATGGTCGATCCAGGTTTCGTGAAACTGACCGCACCACTTGATGACCACGCGTGAGCGGGTCTCCTTGTCCTCGAAGGCCGCGACGGGGCACTTGAAATCGCGCGGATTGGCCATGCAGTTCGCCCCGATGGGGCCGCGATTGGGCAGGTCGAACTTCTGCCCGTAATTCTCGCAGACGAAGCCGCGGGCCGGGCCCTCCAGCAACTCGACCCGATAGACCAGGCCGCGGGGAAGAATGGCGATCTCTTTCGGTTCGAGGTCGATGACGCCCAGTTCGGTGCAAAAGCGCAGACGCCCCAGCTGCGGAACGACCAGCAATTCGCTATCGGCAGAGAAGAAATATTCATCCTGCATCGACCGCGTGACCAGGTAAACGTGGCTTGCCATGCCGACCTGGATGTTCACGTCGCCGGCGGTGGTGATGGTGCGCATCCCGGTGATCCAGGTCAGATCCTCGTCCGGCACGGGGATCGGATCCCACCGGTATTGGCCCAGGCTTGTGATGTTCTGCGCGCCGGGACCATGGGCTGCGATGTTCGGCGCGGTCTTCCAATAGGGCAGGTCGATCGGCGAAAACCGCCCCGTATGCTGAACCGAGGGGCGGATGCGATAGCACCAGGTCCGTTCGTTCTGGCCTCGGGGGGCGGTGAAGGCGGTGCCCGACAATTGTTCGGCATAGAGGCCGTAATTCACCTTTTGCGGGCTGTTCTGGCCTTGCGGCAGGGCGCCGGGCAGGGCCTCGGTCTCGAAATCGTTGCCAAAGCCCGGCATGTATCCCTGGACCGTGCCGGTGGTCACGGTCGCGCGGATCATGCCGGCGGGAAGATCAGGTGTCGTCATCGCGCTCCTCCTGCGGATCGTTGTTCCCGCAACGTCTATACCGTTGCAGGCGCAACGGCGTCAAGCTTGTTGCGCCTGCAACGGGTTGCGGCTATCCTTGGGCAAGGAGATTTCGATGCCATTCCAGTTGGACCGGTTCCTGCCTTACCGGCTGTCCATCGCCGCGACCGAAGTAAGCCGCCGCTTTGCTGCCCGTTACGCAGCCGAGGCCGGGCTGAGTATTCCTGAATGGCGCGTTCTGGCGCATCTGGGCCATTCGGGCGCCGTCAGCGTTCGCGACATCACGCAGCGGGTTCACCTGGACAAGTCGGTTGTCAGCCGGGCCGCTGCCCGTCTGCAGAAGGCCGGCTATGTCGCCAAGTCCGACCATGGCAAGGATCGGCGGCTGATCGTGCTTGAACTGACGCCGCAGGGCGAAGCACTGATGAAAAGGCTGGCCTTTGTGGCCGATGATTTCCAGGCCCAGTTGCTTGCGCTGCTTGGCCCTGACGCCGACGCATTCGAGTCCGGCTTGTCCCGGCTGCTAGAGTGCGGCGATTGATCCGACGGCTTCAGGGCCGGGCTCCATCTGCTTGCACGGGTAATCCTCCCCGTTTTAGCGGGGCGCGACCGTAGAACTCACGCGGCCATTTTCAGCTTCATGGCGGGTGTGATGCCGCCGATACCCATGTTGGGGCGTTCGTTGTTGTAGGTCCATAGCCATTCCGTAGCGATCTGCTGCACCTCCTCGATGGTTTCAAAGATGTAGAGGTCCAGCCATTCGTGTCGGACCGTCCGGTTGTAGCGCTCGACGTAGGCGTTCTGCTGCGGCTTGCCGGGCTGGATGTAGGTCAGGGCTATGCCCTGCTTCTCGGCCCAGGTCATCAGAGTGGAACTGACGTATTCCGGGCCGTTGTCGACCCGGATCGCCAAGGGCTTGCCGCGCCATTCGATGATCTGGTTCAGGGATCGGACCACCCGTTCGGCAGGCAGCGAGAAGTCGACTTCGATACCAAGGCCCTCGCGGTTGAAGTCGTCCAGCACGTTCAGCAGCCGGAACTGCCGCCCGTCAGCGCGGCGATCGGCCATGAACCGAAGGTCCGCGGAACGCGAAATCCATGGACCAGACCTGGTTCGGCGGCCGAAGCGTAAAGCAATCGATCCGGGGGGCTGTTGAAAAAGCACCATGTCTCTGACTCACTTTCCGTATCGGCGGATGGGAGGCTGCGATGCTGGGTCGGAAGGAGCGCGGGCAACTGGAGCTTTTCATCACCGGGTCGTTGCGGGAACTGATCCCCGATGACCATGTGCTGGTGAAGATCGATCAGGTTCTCGACCTTTCGTGGCTTCGCGGCGAAGTGGCTGCCCTCTATCGCGTCGACAACGGACGCCCCG
>NZ_JAHYSR010000028.1 GCF_019431455.1 Paracoccus bogoriensis | reverse complement strand
ATGACGGACATATCGCCAAGGACACCCTGTTCGGACCGGAGCGCCTTGAAGCGCGTGCCATTGATTGGGACCAAAGCAACCGCGGACATTCATCGGGGCGCGCAGCCAACGTGCTGCAATCCAGACGCGGTATACATGGCCGCAACCGATATTACACCAGCATCAACCGAAAAACCCTTGCCCTGCGGGCGCCATCCATACATGGTCCGAGTGACCGCCCGAGGGCGTCCCTGGATCGCGCGCCTGTCTGGGACGACGTTGCCACCTTCGACGGCCACCCTTGGCGCGGTGCGGTGGACATCGTCACTGCGGGCTATCCGTGCCAACCGTTCTCCGTCGCGGGCAAGCGTCGGGGCACGGCAGACGCGCGCCATCTCTGGCCGCACGTCGCCCGCATCATTGGCGAGGTCGCGCCGCCCTTCGTGTTCCTCGAGAATGTCGCCCATCATCTCCGCCTCGGCTTCCCCGAAGTCGCCAGCGGACTGGTGGGCATGGGCTACTGCCTTGCGGCAGGCCTCTTCACAGCGGCGGAAGTCGGCGCGCCCCACAAGCGCGAGCGGCTCTTCATCCTCGCAATCCGCGAGGGGGACGAGCTGGCCGACCCCGCGCGCCTGCTCTGGCACCCGGTCGAGTGGCGGGAACCGGACGGAATTGCTGCGGCTCTGGCCGACGCCGAGGGCCAGCGCGAACGAGAACCGGCAGACGAAGCCTACGCCGTCGCAGGAAGCAGGCCAGCACGGCATGAACCTGGCGACCACGGCCGCGCTCTGGCCGACGCCTATGGCGAACGATGGCTGCACGCCGAGTGCAGGCAACCGCCGGTCGGCCGATCTGACGCATTCGGCCGGGATGTGGATGACGCCGACGGCGCGGGAACACAAGGATGGGGCGACGACGCTGGCGAACACGGCGGTGAACGGCCTTCTTGGCCGCCAGGTCCTGGTGACGCCGATGGCTGGGCTGAATACCTGCGATGCGCGCCGAACCTTGAACCCGCTGTTCGTCGAGGCGCTGATGGGCTGGCCCACCGGGTGGACCGGCTTCGGCTCTGTGGCAACGGCGTGGCTCCCCTGGTTGCGGCGCATGCGTTGCGAACTCTCGCTGTTGAACTGTTGGCCGATGGATGAGGTGGTGACATGTAGCAGTCGCGCCTCATGTCGCTGCTCGAATCCGTCGCCAACGTCATCGTCGGCTACGGCGTCGCGGTCGTGACGCAGATCCTGATCTTCCCGGTCTTCGGCCTGCACACGACGCTGGCACAGAACCTGAAGATGGTGGTCGTGCTCATGGCGGCGTCCTTTCAGGATTGGGTGGCGGCGGGGAGTCCGGCCTCGTAAGCATCGGCGAGCGCGTCGCGGATCGCCCAGACGGCAACGTCGTGAAAAGCGAGCCGGTCGGAGTTTCGGGTCTCGAGCGTCTCGAGGAAGAGGCGGCGCCGGGCGATCTCGAGAAGCACGGCATCGCGGGAGGCGGCGGGGTCGGTCTTGCGGCGGGGCATGGTGGACCTCCGTCTTGGAATGGTGGGGATCAGACGTCCTCGAGCGCGCTCTCGAGCTCACTCGGCTCGCCCTTGAACAGGCAGGCGGCTTCGAGGATCGCATCGAGGAGCAGGCGCTGCGCGTCGCTCGCCATTGTCCTCGGATCAATGGCGGACAATGGCTCGCCGTCATCGCTCTGCAGCCAGCCTTCGCTGATCCGGGCGAGGTCCTGGATTTCCAGCGTGTCGCGGCGGATCAGGGCATGGGCGGCGGCGCGGATGAGGTCGGTGAGGGTGGCGGGGGTGGTCATAGCCGGGGCTCCCGAGGTGAGTTGCATCGGCTTCGTGGAACCCGTGTTCGCTCTGTCCGCGCCACCCATCAAGCGAATAAGCATCTGACCAGGAACGATTTTCGGAGCCGCCGATGCAGGGCATGAGCGAGCGGCAATGCGCCGCGCATGGCGTCAGCTCTCGCGCGGGGCGATCCGAGACGGGCGAAGGCGGCGGGGCGGCTGGTGCTGTTCCCGGACGGCTCGATCGACGCAGGCCCAGCGACGCGCGGCGGGCAGAAGCGGTCGCGCGGCAGGACGGGGGCCGCAGTCCGGGATCCCCTGCGCGATCCGACGCCGGGGTGCCGGCGCGCGCAGCCGTCAGGCGGCGCGGGGGCCTTTCGCGGGGGCGGGGCTCGCCGCCTTGGGCCAGCGCAGGAAGATCACCGCGGCCTCGGCGATCCCGGCGCGGGCGAGTGCGCCAGGCAGGTCGCCCAGCCGGCAGCGCAGGACGCGCTCGCGTGCGGTCGAGGCAGCGGCGACCACCTCGGCCTCGAGCGACAGGGGCACGCCCGCGCCGGCGAGCGCCTGCACCAGCGGCCCCGCCCGGCGCAGGCCCATGTAGATGGCGAGCGTCGTGCCCTCGCGCAGCATCGCGGGCCAGTCCGGTTCGGGATCGCCCGGGCGGCAGGTGGCGGTGGCCAGCATCAGCCGGTCGGTCTGCCCGCGTTCGGAGAGGCGGCGGCCCAGGGTCGCGGCGGCGGCGCAGGCGGCGATGACGCCGGGGACGATCTCGACCGGGATCCCAGCGGCGCGGGCGGCCTCGAGCTCCTCGGCCAGGCGGCCGAAGACGCCGGGGTCGCCGGACTTCAGCCGCACCACGCGCTTGGCGGGCCAGGACCGGGGCGGTCCCTTCGGTCGAGATCGCCAAGACCACTGGGTCGCGATCGACGAGGGAGGGGGTAATCGCGTCGCACAGCGCCGGGCGGTCCACCACGTTCACCAGCGCCCCGGCCTCCCTGGCCAGCGCATGGGCAGCGTGGTCGAAGGCGACGCAGCCGGTGGCGATGAACACGAGCGCCGCGCCGCGGAACAGATCGACCGAGAGGGTCGCAGCCTGTTCGGCCCGGCCCGAGGCGACGAGTTCCGCCAGTTCGGGGTCGAGCTCGGGCGCGGCCAGCACCATGCGCGCCTCGGTCTTGGGCATCAGGCGGGCCTCCTGTGCCGCCTGTTAGCCCCCGCCCACGATCACGACATGCCGGCCGGCCATCTGCAGGAACATAGGGAAGGTTTTCATGGCGGGCGCTCCGGGTTCAGGCGGGAAGGGGGTGGACGGCGGTTGCGTTCAGGGTCAACAGCGCGGCCTCGGCGGTGCCGGCGACGATCGCCTCCGCGAAGGGGTCGCGCAGGCGGCCCGCCCAGAGGTCGGCCAGCACCTGCGGCGGGTGGGGCAGATCGGCGAGCCGCTGCGGCCCGGGCACAAGCGGGGGCAGCGCGGTCTCGTGCGGGGTGCCTTCGGTCAGGCGCCAGAGAGTGACGGGCTTGGACGGGTTGCGCTCGAACTCGCCCCCGCCGCCCTTGAGGATGCCAAGGCGCGGCTGGCCCAGGATCGCGCCGGCAGCCTGTTGCAGCGCCAGATAGGGCGGATGGAACACGCCCTGCACCGCCGCTGCCGCCCCCGCCGGGTTCAGCATCCGGCAGACGGTGTTGACGCAGGACCGCAAGCCCAGCACCTCGCGCAGGCGCAACAGCGCCAGCGCCTGCGGGGCGAAGCATTCCAGCGGCAGATAGGCGATGCCGTCGCGGTCGAGCAGGCGGGCAGCGTCGTCCGGGCTGTCGGCGCGGGCGATCCCGGCCAGCGCCAGCGCGCTGCGCACATCGGCCCCGCCCGCCTGGTGCGCGTTCCAGCCGTGGATCAGCACCCGCGCCCCGGTCCGCGCGACCTGCCGGGCGGCCAGCAGGAACCAAGGCAGGGCGCGGCTGCGCCCGGCGGCGTAGCTCGGCCAGTCCAGATCGGCCTGCGGCAGGGGCGGCAGGATGGCGCGCAGGGCGCGGGTGAAGCCCGCGATTTCCTCGGGGCTCTCGCCCCGCAGCCGCATCAGCATCAGAGCCGCGCCGATGGCGTGCGGGTCGGCCCGGCCCGCCAGGATCAGCGCCATGGCCGCCTCGGCCTCGTCCATCGTCAGATTGCGCGACCGGCCGGGGCCGCGGCCGAGGATCTTGACGTAATCCGCAAGCGTCACTCCGCAGCCTCCAGCCGGCGCGCCAGTAGGGCAGCGAGTTCCGGCCGGCAGGCACCGCAGCCGGTGCCGGCCTGAAGCGCGGCGCCGATGGCCTCGACGCTGGTCAGCCCCTGCGTGGCGATGGCCCGGGTGATGGTGTTGAGGCCCACGGTCAGGCAGGCGCAGACGATGGGGCCGGGGTCGGGCACGCCCTGCGCGGGCCGACCGGCCAGAAGGCCCGCGTCTTCGGCCCCAAGTCGTTCAGCGACGTGGTTGCGCGCCAGTTCCACCGGCTCGGGCGCCACGAACAGTGCCGCCAGCACCCGCCGCCCGTCCATGAACGCGAGCCGCCAGCTGCGGCGGATGCGGTCCTCGACGCTGAGGCAGATGGCCTCGGGCAGCCCGAACAGCGCCCGCGCCCAGGCCTCCCAGTCCGCCGGGGCCTCGAGCCCCGCCAGTTCGCAGCGCCAGCCGGTCTCGCTGCGCGCCCGCGCCCAGTAGGTGGCATCAGGCTGCATGGGCGCGGTCGAGACGGCGAAGCCATACCAGGCGGGCGCCAGGGGGGCGATGGCGACGACCGCAGCCTTGCTTTCGGGCTGGCCCGAGACGGGGTCGGTCACGGCCGCCACAAGCCGGTCGATCCGGCCGGTCGGGGCGGTGTCGGCGGTCCAGTGCATCGGGGCAAAGACCTGGCCGCGCGCCACCCGGTCGGTGACGGCCACGCGCAGGATCGCCTCGCCCTCGGGGCTGGTCAGGCACGCAAGCGTGGCGGGCGCGAGGCCCAGGGCGGCGGCATCCTCGGGGTGGATCTCGACGAAGGGTTCGGCAATGTGCTGGGTCAGACGGGGCGCGAGGCCCGTCCGCGTCATCGTGTGCCACTGGTCGCGGATGCGCCCGGTGTTCAGGCGGAAGGGGTAGCGCGGCCCGGTCGCGGCCACCGGCGGGCGGGGCGCGACGGGGATCATGCGGGCGCGGGCGTCGGGGGTGAAGAACCCGCCCGCGCCGAAGAACCGCCCGCCCTGCCGGCGCGGGCCGACCGGCCAGCGGGTGGGCGGCAGGGCGTCGTAATCCGCCCCCGCCAGCCCCGAGATGTCGAAATCACGCCCCAGCTGCCCGGCGATCCCCGAAAGTGCGGCGTATTCCGCGAAGACCTCCGCCTCGCTCTGCCAGCCGAAGGCCGCGCCCCAGCCCATGCGGCGGGCGACCTCGGCCAGGATCCGCCAGTCGGCGCGCGCCTGCCCGGGGGCGGGCAGAAAGGCGCGCTGGCGGCTGATGGTGCGGTCGGAATTGGTGACGGTGCCCGACTTCTCGCCCCAGGCCAGGGCGGGCAGGACGACATGCGCAAGCCGCGTGGTGTCGGTCTGCGTGATGTCGCTGACCACGACGAAATCGCAACCCCGGATTGCCGCCGCCACCGCGCCCGCATCGGGCATCGAGACGGCGGGGTTGGTGTGGATGATCCACAGCGCCCTGATCCGGCCCTCGGCCACCGCCCGGAACATCTCGACCGCCTTCAGCCCCGACGCCTGCGGCATCGCGGGGCTGGCCCAGAAGCCTTGCACGGCGGCGCGGTGGGCGGGGTTCTCGAGCTCCAGATGGCAGGCCAGCATGTTCGCAAGCCCCCCCACCTCGCGCCCGCCCATGGCATTGGGCTGGCCGGTCACCGAGAACGGCCCCATGCCGGGCCGGCCGATCCGGCCGCTGGCCAGATGGCAGTTCAGGATCGCGTTCACCTTGTCGGTGCCCGAGGACGACTGGTTGATGCCCTGCGAAAAGACCGTGACCACCCTTTCGGTGGTGCAGAACCAGTCGAGGAAGGTCTCCAGATCGCCCGCGGGCAGGCCGGTCATGGCGGGGTCCGAGGCCCGGGCCTCGGCCAGCGCGGCCTCGAAGCCCGCGACGTGCGCGGCCACATAGCCCCGGTCCACCGCGCCGCGATCCGCCAGCGCCACCAGGAGCGCGTTGAACAGCGCCGCGTCCGAACCCGGCGCCAGCGGCAGATGCAGGTCGGCGATCTCGCAGGTGGCGGTGCGGCGGGGGTCGATCACCACGACCCGTGTGCCGCGCGCGGCCCTGGCCGCGCTCAGGCGCTGGAACAGGACCGGGTGGCACCAGGCGAGGTTGCTGCCCACCAGCACTACCAGATCGGCCTCTTCAAGGTCGTCATAGATGCCCGGCACCGTGTCGGTGCCGAAGGCACGCCGGTGCCCCGCCACGGTCGAGGCCATGCAGAGCCGCGAGTTGGTGTCGATATTGGCCGTGCCCAGGAACCCCTTGGCCAGCTTGTTGGCCACATAATAGTCCTCGGTCAGCATCTGGCCCGAGAGGTAGAAGGCCACCGCCTCCGGCCCGTGTTCGGCCAAAGTGGCAGCGAAGCGCGCGGCCACGAGGTCGAGGGCCGCGTCCCATTCCGCCGGTTGCCCGCCGATCAGGGGCGTCAGCACCCGGGCATCGAGCCCCAGCGTCTGCCCCAGCGCCGCACCCTTGGAACAGAGCCGCCCCCGGTTCGCGGGGTGATCCGGGTCGCCCGCGATCCGCGCCCCGCCCGCCCCGTCGGGCGTGGCGATCACGCCGCAGCCGACGCCGCAATAGGGGCAGGTGGTGCGGATGCTCATGCCGCCCGGCCCCGGATCAGCCGCGCAGCATCCAGCAGGATGCGCCCGCCCTCGACGCGCGCGGGATGGGTGGCCACCGCGCCGCTGTCGGCGCCGCGCGCCTGGCCGTCGGCCAGACCGATCACCATGCCGTGCAGCGGGCAGGTGACGGCATCGCCGTGCACGATCCCTTCCGACAGTGGCCCGCCCTTGTGCGGGCAGCGGTCATCCAGCGCGAAGACCCGGTCGTCCTGGGTGCGGAACACGGCGACGCAGCCATGCGCCGTGCGAACCACCCGCGCCCCGCGCCGGGGGATGTCGTCGAGTGCGCCGATGTCGATCCAGTTCGAAGTGGGCCAGATCATTCCGCAGCCTCCCGGGTCAGGTCGGCGAGCGGCGCGAAACCGGCCCTCGCCTGTGGTATGGCGCGCTCCGCCCAGGGGTCGCGCTGGTGGATGGATTGCGACAGGTCGAAGCGGGCGACCAGGGCGGCGCGGCTCGCGCGGTCCTCGACCACCTGCGCCCTGACCCAGTCGAGCCCCACCTTGGCAAGCCACTTGTAGGGCCGGTCGAGGTATTTGGCGTGTTCGCGGTAAAGCTGGACGAAGGCGACGACGATCTCGATCGCCTCGTCTTCGGTGGCGACCTTGGCCAGGCGCTCGGTTTCCTTCACATCCATTCCGGCCGCGCCGCCCACGCCGATCTCGTAGCCCGATTCAACGCAGACGATGCCCACATCCTTGCAGGTGGCCTCGGCGCAGTTGCGCGGACAGCCCGAGACCGCCAGCTTCACCTTGTGCGGCGTCCACGACCCCCAGAGGCGCTTTTCCAGCCTGATCCCCAGCCCGGTCGAATCCTGCGTGCCGAAGCGGCAGAAGTCCGAGCCGACGCAGGTCTTGACCGTGCGCAGACCCTTGGCATAGGCGTGCCCGCTGACCAGGCCCGCGGCGTTCAGGTCGGCCCAGATGGCCGGCAGGTCCTCCTTGCGGACGCCCAGCAGGTCGATCCGCTGCCCGCCGGTGACCTTGACCATCGGCACGGCGTATTTCTCGGCCGCATCGGCGATGGCGCGCAGTTCGGCCGGGGTGGTCACGCCGCCCCACATCCGCGGGACGACCGAGAAGGTGCCGTCCTTCTGGATGTTGGCGTGGTTGCGCTCGTTCACGAAGCGGCTCTGCGGGTCGTCCCGGTATTCGCCGGGCCAGTCTGCCAGCAGGTAGTAGTTCAGCGCAGGCCGACAGGTGGCGCAGCCGCAGGAGGTCTTCCAGCCCAGTTCCTGCATCACCGCCGGCATGGACTTGAGCCCGCGCGCCTTGATCAGGCGGCGCACGTCCTCGTGCGTCAGGTCGGTGCAGCCGCATATCGGCTGGGCGGCGGGCTTTTCGAAGGCATCGCCCAGCGCGCTGGCCAGGACCTGCTCCACCAGCCCCGTGCAGGTGCCGCAGGAGGCGCTGGCCTTGGTCGTGGCGCGGATCTCGGCCAGCGTGGTGGCGCCGCCCTCGATGGCCGTCAGGATCGTGCCCTTGCAGACGCCGTTGCAGCCGCAGATCTCCGCCTCAGGCGGCAAGGCTGCAACGGCTGCCAGAGGGTTTGCCGTGGCCCCCCCCTGATAGGTCGGCCCGAAGATCAGCGTATCGCGCATGGGCGCGATGCTGGTCGCGTCCTTGATCAGGCCGAAGAACCACGACCCGTCGGCCGTGTCGCCATACATGACCGCGCCGATCAGGCGGTCCTGTTCGATCACCAGCCGCTTGTAGACCCCGCGCGCGGGGTCGCGGAACACGATGTCCTCGCGCCCGGGCTTGTCGGCGAAGTCGCCCGCGCTGAACAGATCGACGCCCGTGACCTTGAGCTTCGTCGCCGTCTGGACGGGGCGGAAGGCCGCGTCCTGGCCCATGAGTGTGGCCGCCGCGACCTTGGCCTGGTCGTAGAGCGGCGCGACCAGCCCGAAAAGCTGGCCGTCATGTTCCACGCATTCGCCCAAGGCCAGGATGTCGGGGTCCGAGGTGACCATCCGGTCGTCCACCACGATCCCGCGCGCCACCTCCAGATGGGCGTCCACGGCAAGGCGCGTCTCGGGCCGGATGCCCACGGCCATGCAGACCAGATCGGCCTCGTAGCCGGTGTTGTCCTCGAGCAGCACACCCTCGACCCGATCCTTGCCCAGGATCGCGGCGGTCGAGCCCCGGCAATGAACCCGGATGCCCCGGCGTTCCAGATCCCTCTGCAACAGGTATCCCGCCGCGGGGTCGAGCTGGCGCTCCATCAGATGGCCCATCAGATGGATCACCGTCACCTCCATCCCGCGCTGCCGCAGCCCGGCGGCGGCCTCGAGCCCGAGAAGCCCGCCGCCGATCACCACCGCCTTGGCCCCCGGCCGGGCGGCGGCGATCATCGCGTTGGTGTCGTCGAGATCGCGGTAAGTCACCACGCCCGGCAGGTCGCGGCCCGGCACCGGGATCACGAAGGGGGCCGAGCCGGTGGCGATCACCAGCTTGTCGTAGGGGGCGCTGCCCCGGTTCGAATGGACGACCCGTGCCTGCCGGTCGATCCGCACCACCGGCTCGCCGAAGCGGCAGGCGATCCGGTTCGCGGCATACCAGGCCTCGTCATGGGTGACGATCTCGTCCCAGGTCTTTTCGCCCGAGAGCACGGGCGAAAGCATGATGCGGTTGTAGTTGCCGCGCGGTTCGGCATTGAACAACGTGATGTCCCAGCCATCGGGGTCGGCGGCCAGAAGGTGCTCCAGCATCCGGCCCGAGGCCATGCCTGCGCCGATGACGACGAGTTTGCGCTTCATTCTGCTCACTCCGCCGCTTCGACGAACCGGTGCCGTTCGTAGAGGAACCGCAGCACCGCCTGTCGGGCCTTGAGATACGCCGGATCGCCCGCCGCCGCGATCCGCTCGCGCGGGCGGGGAAGCGGCACGGTCAGCACCTCGCCGATGGTGGCGGCGGGGCCGTTGGTCATCATCACGATCCGGTCGGCCAGCAGGACGGCTTCGTCCACATCGTGGGTGATCATGATCATCGTGTTGCCGAGCCGGGCGTGGATCTCCATCACCGCGTCCTGCAGATGGGCGCGGGTCAGGGCATCGAGCGCGCCGAAGGGCTCGTCCAGCAGCAGCACCTTGGGCTCCATCGCCAGGGCCCGGGCAATGCCCACGCGCTGGCGCATCCCGCCCGAGATTTCGGCGGGCCGCTTGTCGGCGGCGTGGCGCATCTGCACGAGGTCGAGGTTGTGCAGCACCCAGTCGTGCCGCTCGGCGCGGCTTTTCGTGGCGCGGAACACCTTGTCCACCGCCAGCCGCACGTTGTCATAGACCGTCAGCCAGGGCAGCAGGCTGTGGTTCTGGAACACCACGGCACGGTCGGGGCCGGGGGCGTTCACCTCGCGCCCGTCGAGCAGGATGCCGCCGGTCGTCACTTCGGTCAGCCCCGCGATCAGGTTCAACAGCGTGGACTTGCCGCAGCCCGAATGGCCGATGATCGAGACGAACTCGCCCTTGGCGATGGTCAGGTCGATGTCGCGCAACACTTCGCTGCGCCGCGCGCCGTTGGCGAAGGTCTTGCCGACGCGGGAAATCTTCAGATAGCTCATGACTCAGCCCTCCGCCGTGCCGCGGGTCACGACCCGCCCGATCAGCGCCACCAGACGGTCGAGCACAAAGCCGATCATCCCGATGTAGAGCAGCGCCACGATGATGTCGCTCAGGCGCGACGAGTTCCAGGCATCCCAGATGAAAAAACCGATGCCCACGCCCCCGGTCAGCATCTCGGCTGCCACGATGGCCAGCCACGACAGCCCGACCCCGATGCGCAGGCCCGAGAAGATGTAGGGCGCGGCCGCCGGCACCATGATGCGGACGAAGAATTCCACCTGGTTCAGGCGCAGCACGCGGGCGACATTGCGGTAGTCCTGCGGGATGTTGCGTACGCCCGCGGCGGTGTTGATGATGATCGGCCAGATCGCGGTGATGAAGATGACGAAGATCGCCGAGGGCCGGCTGTCCATGAAGGCCGCCAGCGAGATCGGCAGCCAGGCCAGCGGCGGCACAGTGCGCAAGACTTGGAACAGCGGGTCGAAGCCCCGCATCATCCAGACCGATTGCCCCAGCACCGCCCCCACCAGCACGCCCACGACCGCGGCGAGACCATAGCCGTAGGCCACCCGTTCCAGCGAGGTCAGCACCCGCCAGCCGAGCCCGATGTCCTGGGTTCCGTGGACATAGAACGGATGAAGCAGCAGATCGGCGCTCTCGGCCCAGACCACCGAGGGGGCAGGCAGAGCCGAGGTTCCCCCCGAAAAGGCCACCTGCCAGACGACCAGCAGCAGCACCAGCGTGACCAGCGGCGGCAGCACCCGCGCGGTCAGGTCGCGCGCGATGCGGGCGGCACGGCGAAAAGGCGCGGGGGCCAGGGGCAGGTGCGCGACGGTTGCCGCGGGGGCGGCGGGCGCGCCCTGCGTCTTCAGCTTGACGACAGCAGACATGCGGGGGGCTCTCCTCAGGACAGGGCCGTGATGGCAAGGCTGTTCAGATAGGCGGCGGGATCGGCGGGATCGAAGACCTTGCCGTCGAAGAAGGTCTCGACCCCCCGGCTGGGCCCGAAGCCCGAGGTATCGACCCCCAGCGCCTGCGCCGCCTCGATCCACAGATCGGCGCGGTTGGTGTTGGCCACGACCGAGGCCATGTCGAGATCGGCGGGCAGATAGCCCCAGCGGATGTTTTCGGTCAGGAACCACAGATCGAGGCTGGGCCAGGGGTAGGAGGTGCGCCCGTTCTCGCCCCAGAACTTCATCTCGAGGCCCGTGGCGGTTTCCACCCGGCCGTTGCCGTAGTTCACATCGCCCCGCAGGCGGCCGATGATGTCGGCGGGCGGCACGTTGAACCATTGGCGGCGGCCGACGATGGCGGCCAGTTCCTCCTTGTTGGCCATGTCGGCGCACCACATCTGCGCCTCCATCACCGCCATCAGGATGGCGCGGGTGGCGTTGGGATGGGCATCGACCCAGTCAGCGCGCATGCCCAGCACCTTCTCGGGGTGGTTGCGCCACAGCTCGCCCGTGGTGCAGGCCGTGAAGCCGATCCCCTGGTTGACAAGCTGCTCGTTCCAGGGCTCGCCCACGCAGAAGCAGTCCATGTTGCCGACCTTCATGTTGGCCACCATCTGCGGCGGCGGCACGACGATCAGGTTCACGTCGCGGCGTGGGTCGATCCCGCCGGCGGCCAGCCAGTAGCGGATCCACAGGTCATGCGTGCCGCCGGGGAAGGTCATGGCGGCGGTCGGTTCCTCGCCGCGGGCGCGCCTGGCGGCGAAGACCTCGCGCAGGGGGCTGCTGTCCAGGCCGACGCCGGTTTCGGCATAGGACTGCGCGACCGAGATGCCCTGGCAGTCCTCGTTCAGGCCGAGCAGGTTGTAGATCGGGGTCGGCTGGTTGTTCTGCATCACCGTGCCCAGCGTGTAGAGGAACACCTTGGGCCGCAGGATATGGCCGCCGTCGATGCCGCCGCGGGCCGAGCCCAGCGCCATGTTGTCGCGCGTGGCGCCCCAGCTGGCCTGCTTGTCGATCCGCATCTCGGTCATCCCATGGCGGGCGAAAAAGCCCTTTTCCTGCGCGATGATCAGGGGCGCCGCGTCGGTCAGGGCGATGTAGCCCAGGGTCGCGCCGCGGACCTCGGGCCCGCTGGTCTGGGCCCAGGCGCCGCCGGGCAGGAGCGTGCGGGCGGCGGCCAGCGTGGCGGCCGCACCGGTGGTAGCGTGCAGGAAGGAACGGCGGGTCAGGGATCGGGTCATGTCGCACTCCGGGCGCGCGGCCGTGCTGCGACCGCGCTGGGCTGGGGGCGCGCGCAGACGAAGGCTGCGGGGGCGCCAGAATCTCGGGAGGCTCGCAGCGATGCGATGACGTGGTGCCGGCGACCTTCAGCTTCTGTCGCAGCAACTAACCGACTCCGTTGTCGGTAATCCAAGCCATCCAGATTTTGCGCCGCAGCGCAATGCGTTTCTGCGCCTGCAAAGGCCCGGCAACGCAAGCGGCGACTGCTTGCCACTTTTTTCAGCAGTCAGGCTGCGCCGGATCAAAGATCGTGCGGTCGAAGAAGGCATCGCGCGGCAGGATCATCGTGCCGCGTTCCGAGGCGACGGCGGTCGGATGCTCCAGCGCCCCTTCGATTCGCGACGAGGCACCGGGCAGATCGGCGCCGATCCCGCGCAGGTTGGCTCGGTATAGGTCAGTGCGGCAGATCGCCCCCGCCGCCGCCATTGCCGCGTTCGGGTCGAGCCCGTTGTCCCGCGCCAGTTGCCGCGCGAACCAGGCCGCCTGCGAGCGCCAGGGAAAGGGCGCCGCCCCCTCGTGGAAGCGGATCATGCCGGGCACGCGCCGCTCTTCGCCGCGCGACGAAATCACCATCTGCCCGCGCAGCGCCCGGTCCAGCAGTTCGGGCGGGGCATTGACATGTTCGGACCGCGCCAGCAGGTCGGCCACCGTAACGCGGTTGGCGGGGTCGTCCATCCAGCGCCCGGCCAGCCAGACCGCGCGCATCAGCTGCGCCACAGTCTCGGGGTTGTCCGCGACCCAGGACGGGCGGGCGGCCAGCACCTTTTCCGGCGCCGCGGCCCAGATCGCGGTGCCCGGCAGGATCAGGGCCCCCGCGCCACGTTCGACCGCGACCGAGCCCCAGGGCTCGCCCACGCAGAAGGCATCAATTTCGCCCTCTGCCAGCGCCTCGGCCATGCGCGGGGGCGGGATCGTGTGCAGGCTGTAGGGGGGCGCCTCCTGAGCCAGCCAGTGCCGGACCAGCGCGACATGGGTGGAGAAGGGAAAGGGCACGCCGATCCTGAGCGGCCCCTCGACCGCCGCGGCCAGCGCCGCCCGCGCCGCCAGCGCATCGGCGAAGTCGAAGCCGAAGCCCTGGGCGCGAAGCCGCGCCTCGAGCGCAGCCGAGACCCCCAGCACATCGCCGTTGACCGACAGCACCTGCAGGATGTCCAGCCGCTCGACCGGCCCGGCCAGCCCCATCGCGATGGCCACCGGCACCGGCGCCAGCATCTGCGCGGCCTCGACCTGCCCCCACAGCGCCATGTCGCGCAGGCTGGCCCAGGACGGCGCGGGGCGCAGCGTCAGGTCGAGGCCCTGGGCCTCGGCAAAGCCCATCTCGCGCGCCACGATCAGCGGCGCGGCATCGAGCAGCGGCACGAAGCCAAGGCGCAGCGCCGTCCGGGTCATGACAGAAGCCCCGCCGCCGTGACCAGCGCCGCGGCCACTTCGGCGATCTTCCGGCCTTGGTCCATCGCGGTGCGCCGCAGCAGCGCATAGGCCTCGTCCTCGCCGATGCCGCGCGCCTTCATCAGGATGCCCTTGGCGCGGTCGATCAGCTTGCGTTCTTCCAGCGCGCGGCGCGTGGCCTCAAGCTCCAGCCGCATCCGGCGGAACATCTGGAACCGGGCGATCGCGGCATCCATCACCGCGGCCACGCGCTGGGGCTGCAACCCGTCGATCACATAGGCCGAGACCCCGGCCTCGATCGCCTGCCGCGTCAGGTCGGCATCGCTGCGATCCACGAAAAG
The DNA here is from genome assembly GCF_019431455.1 of Paracoccus bogoriensis. Lineage (GTDB taxonomy): Bacteria > Pseudomonadota > Alphaproteobacteria > Rhodobacterales > Rhodobacteraceae > Paracoccus > Paracoccus bogoriensis. Next base: position 25,187 of record NZ_JAHYSR010000028.1, on the reverse strand, counting down.
GGCCACAGGCCGGTCCAACGGGCCCGAGGCCAGCGTCATTTCCTCGAGCGTATCGCGCGAGGGGTTGGCCATGTCGATCAGCACGATGTCCGGCGCGATCTCGCGCACGCGGCGGGCCAGGCCTGCGGCCTCGGCGATGACCGTGACCTGATGGCCCAGGGGCTGCAGGCACTCGATCAGCGACCGCGCGCGAGCCTCGTAGGGTTCGACGATAACGATGTGAAGCCGAAGGGCAAGGGTCGCGCCAGTCATGCTGAAGCTAGGTCGCGCTCTCGGCCCCAGCGCAAGGGCGGAGGGGCCGTGGCCGGGGCCGGAGGCGCCCCGACTGCCTGCCAATCAGCCGTAGCGCACAGATTTTCGGCAGTCCGAAGACCGGCCCCCCACATGCGGGACGTTTGCGGCCATTCGGCGATCCGGGGCTCGGCAGGCGCTCGTGGTCGGCGTCGGTCAGTGCCCACTGGGAAGCCACCAGCGGATCGATGCGCCGGTCGTCGCATGCCGGGCTGTGGGTCAGATCCCAGAGGGCGAGCGTCCAGGCACCTGTGGCGTGGCGAAGCCCGACGCGCGCCTTCAACGTCAGGCAAGTCCGGATCGCGGCATCGGTGAAGTCCGGCTGACGGCCGCGCTTGCCGGTCGGCGCGGCAAGCCATTGCGTCTCGGGATCGAACCGGATCGCCAAAGACCCGCGCCTGGATAACGCGGCGTTGTCGTCATGCCAATTGATCGTGCGGCAGGTGGGGAGTTCCGTCTGCGCATGCAGACCAGCTACGGTGCTGGTTTCACTGAGTGAATCCTCCAACGTATTTACGCAACATGTGAAACCGCCCCAGGCGCAAGAGGGATTTTCTGGAGCGGGATCGGGCGCGTCGTCGGGTGCTGACATCTGTCCGGCCTCCGTTGCGGCCATCTCCCTGCCGCGGGCCCGTATGGTGTTCGCGGAGCGGGTCCAGATCAAGGCCGCGTGCTCGGTGGCACTCTGTTGCACCCTGGTTCGCCCGATCCCGTTTCTCGACCTTTGCGCCAAAACTCTCCTTGCCCTATTCCGCGTCCTGCGTCCTCACGACCGACGAGCGGCTTACGCCGCCGCGGCCGGAGATCGGTAGAGGCCGCCCCGGGCCAGTGAGCCATCAAGGGCACTCACCGCTCGCTGTTGGCCAGCGCCACGCGCGACCCCATCGGCGGCTTGCGCGTCAGCATCCCGCCCAGCCAGGTGCTCGGTTGGATTACCAAACTCCGGCTGACTACGCGCGGACACTGACCACCGCAATCGTCCGCCCCGCTGCGCGAGATGAAAGCTCCGCGCGTCGCGCGATTGCTCAACCGGTGCCAATCGGCGTAAACACCGACCGGGATCCGGTCGCACCTGGATGAATGTTCAGTGGCAGGTCAGCAGGTCACCACCGCGCCGCAGATCGTCATTCAAACCCTGGACCTGACGGTAGAGGCGCTGGACGTGCCGAAGCGCGATGAAATCGTGAAGCGCATCCGCCAGATCACCGGCGCGGCCGACCCGGATGAAGATCCGAACAACCCCAGCCCCATCTTCTCGGCCATGGGTTTGCCTCTTGGAGGGGTCAGCCGCGCTCGGCGGCGAGAGTTTCGTTCAGTCGGCGCACCATCACGGCCTCATGGGCGGCAGGAACTCGGCCATGCGAGGGGCGGAACACCGAAACCCCAAGCCTGGCGATGTGGTGGCGATGGGCAACCGCGGTAGCCACAAGAGCCCGGCTGTCCGCCAGCCGGCCCGCTCGGCCGGTGCCCACCTCCTGTTCTTGCCTCCGTGCAGCCCGGATCCGGACCTGATCGAGCAGGCCCATAGACTGGATGCGCTCCGCCCCACCCCGCTCGCGCGACACGCTCTGGCGCTCTGTGGGAACAATCCTCAGCCGCTTCACACCCGACGAATGCGCCAAATATCTCAGGAACGAAGGCTATGCTTTCAACTGAAGCTGAAAGGGCCTAGGGCGCCGCCTCGGGTAGGGGCACAGCCCCTGTCCCGTCGCCGATCTCGCGGTCGAGGCGTTCGGTCAGCGCCTCGGTGATGTCGATGGCGTCCAGCGAGACAAAGACCATGCGGTAGTCCAGCACCGCCACAGCGCCGCGTTCGGACATGAGATCGCCCATATGCGGCAGCGCTGCCCGGACGAAGGCATCCCGATCCGCGTCGGCCCAATCGTTCAATGCTTGCACAGCCTGCGCGCGTTCGCGCCGGATCCGGGTGGCGCGCTGGTCGAAGGCGTCGGCCAGGCGGCGGAACTCGTCGGGCGGCAAGGTCGCGCGCTGCTTGGTGAGTGCGGCCTCTTCCGACGAGAGAAGCTGGGTCAGGCGCTCGTTTTCAGCAACGATCTTTCTGCCCTCGGCTTCAAGCAGGCTCTGCGCCCGGCGGCCCCAGGCGGATTCGCTATAGAGCCGGTTCTGGTCGATCGTCAGGATTGCCGAGACCGGAGGCCCGGATACCTCGGGCTGGGCGATCACCCGCGCAGGCAGATCATCGGTCGCGGAGGGTATTCCGGGCGCGGGCATTTCGGGCGCGGGAAGGACGGCGTCGGCCGATCTGTCGCCCGGATTCGCGTTTTCGGCCTGGGCCAGAGCGACGCCGGGCAAAGCCAGGACCAGCGCCGCGATGAGACCCGCGCCACGCATCTCAGAACTGGGTCTGGATCGTCAGGTCGAAGTTCTGCGTGCGGTCGAAATCTTCCTTGCGCAGCGCCTTGGAAAAGTTGAACCGCAGCGGCCCGATCGGCGTGGTCCAGAAGATCGAGGCGCCCACCGCGGACCGCACCTTCATGCTGTCGTCGATGGTGCCCGTCGTCCCTGCCACGTCATCAAGCCCCCAGAGCGAGCCGATATCGGCAAAGAGACCGCCGCTGATGCCGTATTCCTCGGGCAGGCCGATGGGGAATTGCGCCTCGGCGCGGGCGGCCCAGAAATACTTGCCGCCAAGGGCGTCCTGGTTGGCGGCCCCCAGATCGCGCGGGCCAAGGCCATTCGGCTCGAAGCCGCGGATCCGGCTGCCGCTGCGGAAACGGTCGAGAATCCAGGGCTGGTAGCCGTCATATCCCTCGATTGCGCCGGCCTCGACCTGGGCGCGCAACGTGATCTCTTCGCGCCAGGCATTGCTTTCGACGCCCGCCGAAATCGTTGTGGTCACCGCCTTCGCGTCACCGCCAAGGCCGGAAATATCCTGACCGAAGCTGAAGCGATACGAGGTCAACGGGTCCAGCCCCGTGCGACGGCTGTCCCAGTTGTAACTGTAGCCCAGGGCCGAGGTGACGCGGCTGCCCTCTTCATTGCGAAGCTGGATGGAGCTGTCCTCGTCCACATTGCGCAGCGTGTCCTTGGACACACGATAACGCAGTTCAAGCCGGGCATTCTGCGAGACCGGAAACTCGATCGACGGCCGCAGACCGATGGTCCGGGTGTCGTAATCGGAATTGAGGCTTTCGGTCTCGTTGTAATTGGCCGCAATGCTGAAACGCAGGTTGCGGCCCAGGAAGAAGGGCTCGGAGAAGTTGACCGAGGCCGTGCGGTCGCCGCTGGCGGTCGAGATCTGCAACCCGACGGACTGGCCGCGGCCCAGAAAGTTCTGCTCACTCAGGCCTGCGTTCAGGCCGATCCCGGCATTGACGCCGTAAGAGGCGCCGAAGGACAAGCTGCCGGTCGGCTGTTCCTCGACATTGACGCCCACGATGACCTGATCGGGGCCGCTGCCCGGGCGCGTCTCGACCTGGGCATCCGCGAAATAGCCGAGCGCGCGGATGCGTTCGGCCGAGTTGCGGATCTCGCGCGGATTGAAAGGGTCGCCCTCGACGGTGGTGAACTGGCGGCGGATCACCTCGTCCAGCGTGGTCGTGTTGCCCTCGATGTCGATGCGCTCGACGAAGATGCGCGGGCCGCGGGTCAGCGCAAATGTCAGGTCCAGCGTCTGGTTCTGCGGGTTGCGGGTGATGCGGGGCTCGATATTGACGAAGTTCAGCCCCTGCTGGATGGCGATGGTTTCCATCCGGCGGATCGTGTTGTCGATGACGGCGGGGTTGTAAACCTCGCCCCGGCGGACGCGGTTCTGGGCGGCAAAGGGCGCGGCATCGACACCAGGGATTTCGGACACGGTATTGATGCGGCCGAACCGGTAGCGCGGGCCTTCCTGGATGTTGAAGGTGATGAAGAACGCGTCCCGTTCGCGCGCGATCTCGGGGACGACGGCCTGCACGCGGAAATCGGCATAGCCACGCGAGCGGTAGAAATCCGTCAGAAGCTGCTCGTCCAGCGGAATCCGCTCGGGCGAGAACGTGTCGCGGCGGATGAAGGTCCGCAACAGGCCCGCCTGCTTGGTCTGCAACACGTTGCGCAAGCGGCGGTCCGAAAAGGCGCGGTTGCCGGTAAAGCTGAGACGCTCGATCTCGGTCACATTGCCCTCGCGGACCTCGAAGACCAGATCGACGCGGTTGTCGCTGCGGCGGATGATGCGCGGATCGACGCGGGCGGCCAGACGGCCCTCGGCGGCATAGACCTCGGCGATGGCCTGTGCATCCTGAATCGCCTGGCTGGGCTGGTAGATGCGGCGTTCCTGGCTGCGGATGATCTGGGACAGACGTTCGTTGTTCAGACGGCGGTTGCCCTCGAAATTGATGCGGTTGATCGTGGGATATTCGCGCACGCGCACGACCAGCGTGCCGCCCTGCTGAATGATCTCGACCGTCTCGAACAGGCCCGAATTTTGCAGTCGTTGCAGGGCATCGTTGATCTCGCCTGGCGAGGCATTCCCGGCGGGCAGGTTCATGAAGGACCGGATCGTGCCGTCCTCGACGCGCTGATTGCCTTCGATCCGGATGGCCGAAACCGCCTGCGCGCTGGCCTGCCAGGGCGCCACGCTTGCCGGTGCGGCAACCGCCAGAGCCGTCATCAGCGCCACTGCGCCCTTGCCCAGTTTCCGTGTCATGCCTGCCCCTCTTGTCTCGGCGACCGCGACGGCGATCTTTTTCAGGTTCTCTAGCGCCAACGGGGCGCGCCTGTCAAAAGCCCTGCGGCATCAAGGGCAGAAAAGATCGTTGGTCAGCCCGAAAATCATCAGCGACAGCACCGCAAACAACCCGATCGAGGTCAGCACGTTCAGCACCCGGTCCGAGGGCTTGCGCCCGGTGATGGCCTCGTAGCTGTAGAACATCAGATGCCCCCCATCCAGAACCGGGATCGGCAGCAGGTTCAGAAAGCCGATCGCCGCCGAAAGGACCGCGATCCACCACAGGAAGTTACCGCCCCCCGCGCTGGCCGCCTGGCCCGTGCTTTCCGCGATGCTGATCGCGCCGCCCAGGTTGCAGGTGCCGATCTGGCCGGTGATCATGGCCCAAAGCCCGGTCAGGGACGAGGCGATGATCGCCCAGGTCTGCGCCGCACCCAGAGCCAGCGCCTCGACAGGGCCGGCGCGACGGGTGGCGGGGGAAAAGAAACTTTCTCCGCCGGTGACGCCGATCAGCCAGCGCTGCTCGAACCCGCCGCCCTGGGCGGGCAGATCCGACAGTTTCGGGCGCAGCGTCACCTCGCGCTCGCCCGCGCCGGGGCGCCAGATGCGCAGATCCAGGGGCGCGCCCTCGGCGGCCTCGACGGCGGCGCGCAGGTCGGTGAAGCGCGCGACCGTCTCGCCGTCGATGGTCAGGATCACGTCGCCGGCGCGCAGACCCGCCTCGGCGGCGGCGCTGCGGGGCGCCACGCCCGAGATGCGGGCGGGCATCGGGTCGGGGCCGGGAACCGTCATGCGGCGGCCATCGCGTTCTATGGTCCAGGTCTGGACGGGCTGATGGGGCAGCGCCTCTGAGGCGCGGCCCAGATCGGCCCAGGTCTCGATGGGCTGGTCGCCCACCGCCAGGACCAGATCGCCCGGTTGCAGCTGGTTCTGCACCTCGGGCGGCGCAGCCGAGATCGTGCCCACGCGCACCTCGGGCTGGGCAATGCCCTGCACAACCGCAAAGCCGCCGAAGATCAGAATCGACAGGATGAAATTGAAGACTGGCCCGGCCAGCAGCGTGGCAAAGCGCGCCCAAAGCGGCGCGCCGTCCAGCGTTTGCCGCCGCAGCGCGGGATCGACCGCGCGTCCCGGCCCGGCGCTGGCGATGTTGTCGTCGCCCAGAAAGCGCACATAGCCGCCAAGCGGGATCGCGGCGACCTGCCAGACCGTGCCGCGCCGGTCACGCCGCGCAGCCAGGCGCGGACCGAAGCCCACGCTGAAGACCTCGGCCCGGATGCCGGACCAGCGACCCACGATGTAATGGCCGTATTCGTGCACCGTCACGATCACCGCAAGTGCGACGACAAAAGCCGCCAGCGTCCACAAGGTGCCAAGCGTGCCGGTCAGGATCTCGGTCATGCGGCCGTCCTTTCGCGGGACAGGGCGTCCCAATGGTGAACCTCGTCCAGGCTGGCCGGGTCGATTCCGAATCCGGGCTGCCCGGCCAACGCGGCCAGGGTGGCTTCGACCCGCGGGGCCATGTCGGTAAAGCGGATGCGCCCGGCGATGAAATCGTCCAGCGCCTGCTCCTTGGCGGCATTGAAAACCGCGCCGGCCGCGCCGCCGGCCGCCATTACTTCGCGCGCAAGGCGCAGGGCGGGCCAACGGCGTTCGTCGGGCTGGCGGAAGGTCAGGCTGCCCAAGGCGGCCAGATCGAGAGCCGCGACAGGCAGCGGCCGGCGTTCCGGCCAGTTCAGCGCATAGCCGATGGCATGACGCATGTCAGGGGCGCCCAGATGCGCGATGGAACCGCCGTCGTGATGGCTGACCACTGCGTGAATGATCGATTCCGGATGGACCAGAACCTTGATACGGTCGGGGCCGATGCCGAAGAATTCCCTGGCCTCGATCACCTCCATCGCCTTGTTGAACATCGAGGCGCTGTCGATGGTGATGCGCTGGCCCATCGCCCAGTTCGGATGGGTCGAGGCCTCGGCCACGGTCGCCGCCGCCAGCCGCTCAAGCGGCCAGTCGCGGAACGCGCCGCCCGAGGCGGTGATGGTCACATCCTTGACGCTGTCAAGGGTTTCTCCCTGAAGAGCTTGAAACAAAGCGGAATGTTCGCTGTCCACCGGCAGGATCGTCGCGCCGGCGGCCTTGCCCGCCTGCCGCAGCAGCGCCCCCGCGCAGACCAGCGATTCCTTGTTGGCCAGCGCCAGAACGCCGCCCTGCGCCAGCGCGGCCAATCCGGGTGCAAGCCCGGCCGCACCGACGATGGCCGACAGGACCCAATCGGCGGGACGAGCGGCGGCCTCGATCAGGGCCTCGCGGCCCGCGGCGGCGATGGTGCCGCTGCCCTCCAGCGCGGCGCGCAGTTCCCCCAGCAGGTCATCATGGGCCGTCACGGCGATTTCGGCGCGCAGGTCGCGCGCCTGTTGCGCCAGACGCGCGATATTGCGCCCGCCGGTCAGCGCCACGACCTGATAGCGGTCCAGGTCGCGGCGGATCAGATCGACGCCGCTGATCCCGACCGAGCCGGTCGCGCCAAGGATCGAGATGCGTCGTGTCACGTCAGTTCACCACCGGCAAGCTGGCTATCAACCCGATCAACATCGTGCCCAGGACCGCCCCCGTCACTGCGTCAAAACGATCCATGAAACCGCCATGACCGGGGATCAGGTTGGAACTGTCCTTGACGCCCGCCCGCCGCTTGAGCCAACTTTCGGCGATGTCGCCCATCTGGCCTGCCAGACAGACCAGAGGCGAAATCCAGATCAGCGCAGCATCGCCATGGCCGGCCAGCCACAGGATCAGGCCCAGAGCCGTCGCGCCGATCCAGCCCGCGACCGTGCCCGACCAGGTTTTCTTCGGGCTGAGCGAGGGCCAGAATTTCGGCCCGCCCATCATCCGCCCGACGAAATAGCCCGCCGTGTCCGAGACGATCACGATGCCCATAAGCCACAGCACGAAAGGCAGCCCGTAAGCCTCGCGGAAGCCGACCAGACCATAGGCGACCAGCAGGATCGCCGCGCCGAACAGAACATAGGTCAGCCGGTCGCGCCGCGCCGCGCCCGGAACGCCCGCAATCAGCGGCACAGCCAGTGCCAGCCAGATCAGCGGATGCGCCTCGGTCAGGGCGACGGCCTGCGCGACGCCTGCCAGCGCCGCAAGGGCCACAGGACGCGAGCGGCCGAACCGGGTGACGTGGCGGGCAGGCTTGCGCCAGCCGGTCATCGCCGCCAGTTCCCAGAACGTGATGGCCGAAATTACCGCCATGCCCAGCCTCAGCCAGATGCCTTGCGCCGTGGCCAGCAGCGCGCCGATCGCCAACAGGACCAGCGTCGAGGCGACGCGCCGCGACAGGTCGGACCATTTGCCCGCCGAGGCCAAGGCGCTGCCTATCCGCGGCCCGGGCCTCATGCGCCGCCAAAGCGCCGCTTTCGCAGGCCGAAGCGGTCCAGGATGTCGGCCAGGTGCTGCGGTGTGAAGTCGGGCCACAGCGTCGGGGTGAATTCATATTCGGAATAGGCCGCCTGCCAGGGCAGGAAGTTCGAGATTCGCGTCTCGCCCGAGGTGCGGATCACCAGATCCGGGTCGGGATGGCCCGCCGTGTCAAGGCAGCCTTCCAGATCGGCCTCGCAGGGTTGCTCCACCTCGCCGCGGGCGATCCTGGCCGCCAGACGCTGCGCGGCGCGCAGCAATTCGTCCCGGCCGCCGTAATTGATCGCCACGGTCAGGTTCAACCGCGTATTGCCCGCCGTCCGAGCCTCGATCGAGGCCATGAGATCCTGAAGCTTGCGGTCGAGCCGCTCACGTCCGCCGATAAAGCGCATCCGCACGCCCTCGGCCGACAGGCTTTCGGCCTCGCGTTCGATATAACGCCTGAAGATCTTCATCAGGCCCAGCACTTCCTCGGTCGAGCGTTTCCAGTTCTCGGTCGAGAAGGCATAGACGGTCAGCCAGTCCACCCCCAGATCGGGGCAGGCGCGCACGATCTGCTTGACGCGCTCGGCGCCACGACGGTGCCCGACCAGACGCGGCCAGCCGCGCTCGGTCGCCCAACGACCATTGCCGTCCATGATGATGGCGACATGACGAGGACGCGTGCCCTCCCCTGCCGCCACCGCCGTCGCTGCGCCCAAGGCATATGCCATCGCCTTGTCAGACCTGCATGATTTCGGCCTGCTTGGCCGACAGAGCCTCGTCCACCGAAGCGATCATGCGGTCGGTCAGCGACTGGATCTCGTTTTCGTAAAACTTCTGGTCATCCTCGGGCATACCGGCCGCCTTGGCCTTCTTGACCTGATCCATCCCATCGCGGCGCACGTTGCGGATGGCGACGCGGGCATGTTCGGCATATTGCGCGGCAACCTTGGTCAGCTCGCGGCGGCGTTCCTCGTTCAGTTCCGGGATTGGCAGCATGATGATGGTGCCGTTCAACTGCGGGTTGATCCCCAGCCCGCTTTCGCGCAGCGCCTTCTCGACCTTGCCGACCATGGCCTTGTCCCAGACGTTGATCGTGACCATGCGCGGCTCGGGGACGTTCACCGTGCCCAACTGGTTGATCGGGGTCATCTGACCATAGGCCTCGACCTGAACGGGGTCGATCATCGAGGCCGAGGCGCGGCCTGTGCGAAGGCTGGCGAATTCGCTGCGCAGGGCCTCCATCGCGCCTTTCATACGCCGTTCCAGATCGTCGATGTCGATTTCGATGTCCTCAGCCATGTCGGACCGCCTCTGAGTTTGATTTTTTCCGCTTGTAACCAGATTGTCCGGGATTGGCAAAGCCTTTGCCCTCCGGATGGGCAGCGCGCCGCCTTATGGGTCGTCGCGCCTGTTCCGCTCGATCTGCGCCAGCCGTTCTTCGATCGCGGCGAGGCGCGACAGCACCTCGTCGCGATAGGCCTCGGTGGCGACGTTGGACTCTTCGGAATGCGCCTCTTGCATCGAATTCACGATCAGACCGACGACAAGGTTCATCACCGCAAAGGTCGTGACCAGGATGAAGGGCACGAAGAACAGCCAGGCCTGGGGATAGACCTCCATCACCGGGCGCACGATGCCCATGGACCAGCTTTCCAGCGTCATGATCTGAAACAGCGAATAGGCCGAATTGCCCAGATCGCCGAACCAGTCGGGAAAGCTGGCCGAAAAGAGCTTGGTCGCCATGACCGCGAAGATGTAGAAGATGATCCCCATCAGCAGGAACACGCTTGCCATGCCGGGCAGCGCCGAGAGGAAACCCTCGACCACCCGGCGCAGGCGCGGCGTGACCGACACGATACGCAGAAGCCGCAGGATACGCAGCGCGCGCAGCACCGACAGGCCCTGCGTGGCGGGCATCAGCGCAATGGCGACGATGGCAAAGTCGAACACGTTCCAGCCGTCGCGGAAGAACCGCAACCGGCGGGCATAGAGCTTCAACCCGATCTCGATCACGAAGATCGCCAGGCACAACCGATCCAGAAACAGGATCAGCGGCCCCGCCACCGCCATGACCCGGCCCGAGGTTTCCAGCCCCAGGATGATGGCATTGAACAGGATGACGGCGGTGATGAAGGTCTGCGCCCCGCGCCCGTTGATCAGTGCGTCGAGACGCGCGCGGGTGAAAATCGATCCCTGCTCAGTGATGGACACGGGTATATGTCCCCCGACCTTCCAGGATGCTGCGGAACCCGCCAGGCGCGTCCAGCGAAAAGACAATGATCGGCAGGCGGTTGTCACGCGCCAGCGCGATGGCCGAGGCGTCCATCACGCCCAGATGCTGTTGAAGCACGTCGTCATAGCTGACATCGCCGTAGCGTTTCGCATCCGCGTGCTTGACCGGATCCTTGTCATAGACGCCGTCCACCTTGGTCCCCTTGAAGATCGCCTCGCAATTCATTTCCGAGGCGCGCAGCGTGGCCGCCGTGTCGGTGGTAAAATACGGGTTCCCCGTTCCTGCCGCAAAGATCACGATGCGTTTCTTTTCCAGATGCCGGATGGCGCGGCGGCGGATATAGGGCTCGCAGACCTCATCCATGCGGATGGCGCTGATGACGCGGCAATGCAGGCCCTTGGCCTCCAGCGCGGACTGCATGGCCAGCGCGTTCATCACGGTGGCCAGCATCCCCATGTAATCGGCGGTCGTGCGCTCCATGCCCTGCGCGCTGCCCTGCAGGCCCCGGAAGATGTTGCCGCCGCCGATGACCATGCAGACCTCGACCCCCATCTTGTGGACCGATTCGACCTCGTCGGCAATGCGCGAGACGGTGGGCGGATGCAGCCCGTAGCCCTGGTCGCCCATCAACGCCTCGCCCGAGATCTTCAGCATCACGCGGCCATAGTGCTTCGGTGTCTCGGTGGTCATCTGGGGCTCCTGTCGCCGGTCGCTTTCATCGGGGCGCTAAATGTCGCAAAAGGCGCGCAGGATCAACCGCCCGGATCACCCATGCCCGCGCCCAATCTGTCAGAGATCGACCCGTCGCGCCACCTGCTGATCGCAGGGCCCACGGCCAGCGGCAAGTCGGCGCTGGCGCTGGCCGTGGCCCAGGCACAGGGCGGCGTGATCGTGAACGCGGATGCGTTGCAGGTCTGGTCGTGCTGGCGCGTCCTGACCGCGCGCCCCGACGCCGCCGAGGAAGCACGCGCGCCGCACGCGCTCTACGGCCATGTCACGCCTGAACAAAGCTATTCGGTGGGGGATTGGCTGCGCGACCTGGCGGGGCTTGTCGGGCAGCGGCTGATCGTGACGGGCGGAACGGGCCTTTACCTCACGGCGCTGACGCAGGGTCTGGCGCAGATTCCCGCAACACCGCCCGCGCTACGGGCCGAGGCCGACGCGATCCTGCGCGAACCCGGCGGCCTGGCGCGGCTGCTCGCCGATCTGGACCCGCCCACGGCGGCGCGGATCGACCGCCGCAACCCCGCCCGCGTCCAGCGCGCGTGGGAGGTGCTGCGCGCCACGGGGCGCGGCCTTTCCTCGTGGCAGAACGACACGCCGCCGCCCCTGATCCCCCCTGCGGATTGCCAGCGCATCCTGATCGAGGCCGACCGCGACTGGCTGGCGCGCCGAATCGAGACGCGGTTTCACGCGATGATCCGCGACGGCGCGCTGGAAGAGGTGGCCGCGATGCTGCCCCATTGGCATCCCGACCGCCAATGGGCGCGTGCCATCGGTGCGCCGGAACTGGCCGCACATCTGCAGGGCCGCACCAGCCTGGCCGAGGCGATCGAACTGGCCGTCATCGCCACGCGCCAATATGCCAAGTCCCAACGGATCTGGTTCCGGGGGCGTATGCGCGACTGGACGCGCCGCCAGGCCGAAACGCTGTTCTAGATCACACAGCCAAGGGATGAATTGCACAGGGGCTGCATTTCCTTCATGGTGTCTTAACCGGTTTGGGCGATGATCCTGCATGAAGCAGGAGGAAACGCGGACGGATGGCGGTTCTGGGCGGCAATGACTGGCGCAAGGGTTTTCCCTTCACCGCAAGCCTTCTGCGGTCGGGCCGCCCTGGTGCGCAAAGCGGTGTCGCCGCCCCCGACATTCCCGATGACGGACGCCCCGTCAATCGTCACGCGGACAGCTCTGACAGACCGACGCCGCCCCGCTCGGCGGCCGGCAAGGCTCCGCCCGAGGCTCTGGCCCTGGCGCTGACCGGTCCCGACCCGCTCGGACCCTCGCGTCATGCGGGGATGCGCCGCTTCGTGCCCCGCCGCACCAGCCTGCGCCTGTTGCCGCTGGGGGCGTTTCTCTGGGGGACGAATGACAGCCCGCCACATCCCCGCACACGGCCTGAACATGTGCTGATCTGGGTCACACAAGGCGGGCTTGCGCTGCGTTGGCCCAAATCGCGCGCGCTGCTGCGGCCTGGGGATCTGCGCTACATCCCTTCGGGCACCGCCTTCGCGACCCTGCCCGGGGCCGAGACGCAGGGCCATGTGCTGCTGCTGCCGCCCGATCTGGCGCAGGGGCTTGATCCGGCGCTGCCCACTCAGGGGCTGGCCGGGCGCGTCGGACACCAGGCCGAGCCGCTGTTCTTTGCACTTCAGGATCTGATGGCCGAGGCCGCGCGCGACGTGGCGGAAACGGCGCGCCGCAAGGCGCTGCGCCAGCACCTCTCGATGCTGGCCTTGCGCCTGCAACGGCTGGACCCGCCTGCCGAAACCGGACTGGCCCCTGGCCCTGTCTGCGCCGATCACGCCCTGGTCGAAGGTTTTCTGGCCGAGGTCGCGCCCGATCCGGGGCGGCAGGTGACGCTGGCAGAACTGGCGGCGCAGATGGGAACAAATCTCACGACCCTGGACCGGGCCTGTCTGGCCACAAGAGGCAGGCGCGCAATCGACCTGTTGCATGGACTTCGCCTGGACCGTGCCGCCGAACTGCTGCGCCACAGCGATCTGCCTGCCCATCGCATCTCGCAAATGCTGGGCTATACCAGCCTGGCCCATTTCACCCGGGCCTTCGTGGCAGCGACGGGAAGATCGCCCGATGCCTTTCGCAAGCAGGTCAGGCGCGGCAGCGCATGGCGCGGGGATGCCTGAGCCGATGCGCCCCGACGCGCAGCCAACCTTTCACCGGCGGCCGCGCGCGATGGCAGGGCAACGGCCGCCAGGCCAGGCGCGGGCCAAAAGGGTTTCAAGCCTCGGTCTTGCCAGTCCGACCGCGAAAGCCTGTGGCCACGACGAATTTTTCGGAACTGTCACTGCGACTTGCCGGAGGCTTGACGTTCGCAACCTTTTCAAAGTTGCGCTTGAGCATGGCCTGCATCTCGGCTTCGGCGCCACCGGCCAGCACCTTGGCGACAAAGGTGCCGCCCGGCTCCAGCACGTCAAGCGCCAGTTGCGCCGCCGCCTCGACCAACGCGACGATGCGCAGGTGGTCGGTGCCCTTATGGCCGGACGAGGCGGCCGCCATGTCCGACATCACCACATCGGCAGGCCCGCCCAACCAGGCCTTGACCTGATCCTCTGCCCCGTCGGACAGGAAGTCCAACTGATGGATCTCGGCCCCGGCGATCGGGTCAACCTCTTGCAGATCCAGGCCCAGCACGCGGCCCCGCTTTCTGTCGGCGCGCTCGCCCAGGGCGTTGACGCGGGCCACGGCCACCTGACACCAGCCGCCGGGCGCGCAGCCCAGATCGACGACGCGCGCGCCGGGCACCAGAAAGCGGAACTTGTCGTCAAGCTCGATGATCTTGTAGGCGGCGCGGCCCCGGTAGCCCTCTCGCCGAGCGCGGGCCACATAGGGGTCGTTCAGCTGCCGTTCCAGCCAGAGCTTCGAGGACAGTTTGCGCCCCTTGGCGGTCTTGACCCGCACCCTCAGGTCGCGCGTGCCGCGCCCGCTGGACTTGCCCGCGCGGCTGCCTGGTTGCCTTGTCATGATGCCACTCCGTTCAATCCTTCGGGCTTCAGCACCCCATCGCGCACCATCTGGGCATAAAGCAACCCCTCGCGCAGCCCGCGATCAGCCACCGACAGGCGCGTCGTCGGCCAGACCCGCATCAGCGTCTGCAGGATCGCGGCGCCCGACATGATCAGGGCATGACGCTCGCGCCCGATACGCGGGTCGGCCCGGCGTCCGTCAGGGCCAAGCTGAAGATAGGAGTGGATCACCCGGTCGATCTGTTCGCTGGTCATCTCGAGCCCGTCCACCTTGGTCCGGTCATAGCGGCGCAGGCCCAGAAAGCTGGCCGCCACGGTCGTCACCGTCCCGGAGGTGCCGATGATCTGGAACCCCTCGTCGGGCGAGCCGTCGGCATAAGGGGTGAAATTGGCCAGCGCCTCTTCGAAGAACCACGACATCAGCGCGAAGCGGCCCTGGTCGTCCTCGACATCGGCGAACTGGTCGCGCAGCGTCGCCACGCCCAGAGGCACGCTGATCCAGTCCACCACCCGAGCCCCGCCCGGCCGCGGATTTCCGAAGCCGTCCGACAGGCGCATGATGGCGCGGGGCCGTTCCTTGGGCTCGACATCCTCCAGGTCGATCCAGACCAGTTCGGTCGAGCCGCCACCGATATCGACGACCATCAGCGTCTCGGTCTTGTGGCTGACCAGGGGCGCGCAGGAGATGACGGCCAGCCGCGCCTCTTCCTCGGCGCTGATGATTTCAATGGGCAGACCAGTCTCGCGGCGGATGGTGCGCATGAAATCGCGGCTGTTGCGCGCGCGACGGCAGGCCTCGGTGGCGACCATGCGCATCTTGCGGACCTTGTGCTGTTCCAGCTTGCGCTTGCAGACCTGCAGCGCGTGAACGGTTCGCGCCATGGAACTGCGCGACAACCGGCCAGAGGCTTCAAGCCCCTGTCCCAGCTGGACAGGCTTGGAAAAGCTGTCCACAACCTGGAACTGACTGCCCGCCGGTCGAGCAATCAGCATCCGGCAAGAATTGGTCCCAAGGTCGAGGGCAGCGTATAACCCCCCATCCTCGGGCTGTCGGGTGCCTGACGGCTCGACCGCATTTCTCGGGAACGCGTCCGCACCCGCAGGACGCCTGGGCGCCATGTTCACGCCCTCCGATGACAAGTTGTAAAAGACCTAACCCGCGAGAAGGGCGCATTCAAGGGGTTGCAGCCCCGCGATGATCCCCGCCGCCGGTATCAGGCCCGGACGGTCGCGGCGCGTTCTGGCCGCAAAGCGCGGGCGCCAGCGCGGCGATCGCATCCCACTGCGACAGAAAGACCCGGCCCGACAATTCGTGCAGCAGATGGCTGCGGCGCAGGCGGTCCATGACCGGGCCCTTGACCTCGGAGAGGTGCAGCGTCACGCCCATGCCCGACAATCGCGAATTCAGCGCCTGCAGGCTTTCGACCGCCGAAAGGTCAACGCTGTTCACCGCCGAGAACATCAGCACGACATGGCGGATACGCGGCTCGGCAGCAACGCGGTCCAGCACGCGATCCTCCAGCATCCGGGCATTGGCGAAATAGAGGCTTTCGTCGATGCGGATGGTCAGCAGGCAGGGGTCGGTCAACACCTCGTGGCGCAGGATATTGCGGAAATGCTGGGTGCCGGGGACCAGCCCCACCTCGGCGATATGGGGCCGGGAAGTGTTCCACAGATGCAGCAGCACCGACAGGATCACCCCCGCGCTGACCCCGGTTTCCACGCCCGCCAGCAATGTCAGCGCAATCGTGACGGCGACGGCGGCGAAATCGGCCCGGCTGTAGGTCCAGGCTTGGCGCAGGATCTTCAGATCGACCAGCGACAGGACCGCGACGATGATCGTCGCCGCCAGCGTGGCCGTGGGCAGGTAGTGGATCAGCGGTGTCAGCGCAAGGGCTGCGATGGCCAGGCCAATGGCCGTGAAGGCGCCTGCGGCGGGCGTCTCGGCCCCGGCATCGGCATTCACGACCGACCGCGCAAAGCCGCCCGTGACCGGCATCCCGCCGGTAAAGCCCGCCCCGATATTGGCCGCGCCGAGGCCGATCAGCTCCTGATCCGGGTCGATGCGTTCACGGCGTTTCGCCGCAAGGGTCTGGCCGACGCTGACGGATTCGACGAAGCCGATGACCGAGATCAGCAACGCCGGGACAAGCAGCGCCCCGATCAGATCGCCGGAAAAGGCGGGCAGCGTCAGCGGCGGCAGACCCTGCGGAACCGCTCCGACGATGGCGACTCCGCGTTCGTCCAGGCCGAGGCCCCAGACCAGCAGGGTTGTGACCACGACAGCCAGGACCGGCCCCGCCCGCGCGACCATCGTGGCCGCCCTGGGCGACAGTCCCAGTCGGCGCAGCAAGGGCGCCAGAGCCTTGCGCTGCCAGAACAGGAAGGCGGTCGTCGTCACCCCGAGCGCCAGCGTGATCGGGTTCGTTGCGCCTACCGCCCCGACCAGCGAGGACAGCATTTGCGGCAATGTATCGCCGCCCGCCTGCACCCCGAGGATATGGCGAATCTGGCTGACGGCAATCAGCAGGCCCGAAGCCGTGATGAAGCCTGCAATCACCGGATGCGACAGGAAATTGGCCAGAAAGCCCAGCCGGAAAATGCCCATCAGGATCAGGATGCCGCCCGACAACGCGGCCAGGGTCAGCGCCGCGGCCGCATAACCCGCCGTGCCTTGGGCCGCGACCTGCCCGACCGCCGCCGCCGTCATCAGCGACACGACCGCCACCGGCCCCACCGCCAGCGCCCGCGAACTGCCGAAGATCGCATAAAGCATGATCGGCAGGATCGAGGCATAGATCCCCGCCTCGGGCGGCAATCCCGCCAACATCGCATAGGCCAGCGATTGCGGGATCAGCATGATCGTGACGATCACCGCCGCCAGCAGGTCGCTTTGCAGCGCGGCAAGGTCGTAGCGCCGCCCCCAGTCAAGGATCGGCAGGTAGCGGGAAAGCGAGGCACGCATCAGAGGTCTTTCGCGTCAGAGGCTGTTTACCGGCACTTTCAGCATCGGGCGGCCGTCGGCGTCGGTGGGAATCTCGCCCGCACGCATGTTTACCTGAAGGGACGGAATGATCAGGCGCGGCATGTCAAGCTGCGCGTCGCGTGCGGTGCGGAAGGCGATGAACTCATCGCGCGTCCTGCCCGCGCCGACATGGATGTTGTGAGCTTTTTCTTCGGCTACGGTCGTCTCCCACTGGATGTCGCGCCCGTTCGGGCCGTAATCGTGGCACATGAACAGCCGAGTCTCGTCGGGCAGCGACAGGACGCGCTGGATGCTGTCATACAGCACGCCGGCATCGCCGCCGGGAAAATCAGCGCGGGCCGATCCCCCGTCAGGCATGAAGAGCGTATCACCCACGAAGGCCGCATCGCCCATCACATGCGTCATGCAGGCCGGTGTGTGGCCGGGCGTGTGAAGGGCAAAACAGCGCATCGCACCGACATGGTATTCGTCGCCATCCTCGAACAGGCGATCGAACTGGCTGCCGTCTCGCTGGAACTCGGTGCCCTCGTTGAAGATCTTTCCGAACACGTTCTGAACGATCAGGATATTCGCGCCAATCCCGATCCTGCCGCCCAGCTTCTGCTGGATATAGGGTGCCGCAGAGAGGTGGTCGGCATGAACATGGGTCTCGATGATCCATTCCAGCGACAGGCCGCGGGTCTCGATCTCGGCGATCAGGGCATCGGCATGGTCGTAGGTGATCCGGCCTGCGGCATAGTCGAGATCCATCACCGAATCGACGATGGCGCAAGCATTCGAGGACGGATCCTTGACGATGTAGCTGATCGTGTTCGTCTGCGGATCGAAATGTGCCGAAACATCCGGGCGCATGCCAAGATCGACGGCGGGCAGCGCCCCGGGATTTGCGGTCGTGGTCATCGAACTCTCCTGCGGCTGGCATGATCCTGCCCGCCCGATATACGCATTCCAAAAACTGAATGCAATAACGGCGCTGCTTGACGCGCGTGACGGGCGGGGGCAAGCAGTTCGTCATGATCGACCTGCGACCCGTGGCCCACCCGATTGGAAAGATCGTCGTCGTGCTGGGCGCGGCGATGCTGGCGCCCATGCTGGTCGATTTGTGGCAAGGCGATCCGCATTGGCAGGTCTTTCTGGAATGCGCGATCATCACGATGGTCATGGGCGGGCTGATCACCTTGGCCACCCGGGGCAATTACACGTCGCTGAAACTGCAGCAGGCCTTTCTGCTGACTTCGGGCCTGTGGCTGGTCATCCCGGTCTTCGGCGCCCTGCCCTTCATGCTGGGCGAGCCGCGCGCCACCTTCACCGATGCCTTCTTCGAGGCGATGTCGGGCGTCACCACCACCGGCACCACCGCCTTTCCGGCGCTGGACGATCTGCCGCGCGGCACGCATCTGTGGCGCGCGCTGCTGCAATGGATGGGCGGCCTGGGGATCGTGGTCGTGGCGATGGTCTTTCTGCCGGTCATGCGGGTTGGCGGGATGCAGTTCTTCCGGTCCGAGGGCTTCGACACGCTCGGCAAGGTGCTGCCCCGCGCGCGCACCATCGCCGGAGAGATGACCATCGTCTATCTGGCCCTGACGGGCGCCTGCGCGCTGACCTATGTGGCGCTGGGCATGACGGGATTCGATGCGGTGGTTCATGCGCTGACCACCGCATCGACCGGGGGGTTCTCGAATTACGACGCCAGTTTCGGGGCCCATCTGGGCGGTCCGGAATGGGCGGCCTCGGTTTTCATGATCCTGGCCTCGATCCCCTTTATCCGCATGGTGCAGGCGATGCGCGGCGATCTGGACCCGATCTGGCGCGACAGCCAGATCCGCGCCTATCTGCGCTGGATCGCCTATGCCTGCGGCATCATCATCATCTACAGGCTTGCCTATATCCACCGGGGCGTGCCGGTCGAGGAGGTGCTGCGCGAAACCGTTTTCAACACGATCACGATCTTTTCCGGGACGGGTTATGCCTCGACCGATGTGTTGACCTGGGGGCATCTGCCGCTGGCGCTGCTGATCATTGTGGGACTGATCGGGGGCTGCACAGGCTCGACGGGCTGCTCGGTCAAGGTGTTCCGCTACCTGATCCTGCTTCAGGCCGTGCGCGCCCAGATCCGGCGGATGCATTCGCCCCACCGCGTCTATCCGCTGCGCTACGAGGGTCGCCCGCTGGACCGCGATGTCGTCAACTCGGTCATGGCCTTCTTCACACTGTTCATGCTGACTTTCGGCCTGCTGATCGTGGGCCTGTCGCTGACCGGCCTGCATCCGCGCACCGCGCTGACCGCTGCCTGGACGGCGATCGCCAATGTCGGTCCGGTCTGGGGCCCCGAGATCACGCGCAACGGATCTGTCGCAGCCTTTCCCGAACCGGCCAAGATCCTGATGATCGCGGGCATGTATCTGGGCCGTCTGGAACTGGTCTCGGTCCTGGTTCTGCTGATGCCCCGCTTCTGGCGCGGATAGGGCGTCAGGGCGTGACCGGCGCCGCTGGCGCGTCCTCGCCCGCAGCGGGGGCAAAGCGGTCCAGACTGTCCGAGAGTTCGGCCGCGACCCGGGTTTGCGTTTCCGGGTCCGAGGCGGGCCAGATCAGCACCCAGCCCTCGGCCCGGCCATCGCGCACCCGGCCCTCGGCCTCGCCGCGATGGGCCTCGTTCTCGCCGCGCAGATGGACATGGCCCTGCCGGATCCTGCGTTCTGGGCTGGGCACCCAGCCAAGCGCGGTCACAAGCCCCGCAAGGTCCAGCAATTCCTGCTGCCCGCCCTTCTGGCTGAACAGGATCAGCGCCGCGCCGGAATCGTTGGCCGGGCCGTAGATCGACAAGGCGCGTTCCGCCCGGTCGAAGACCAGCGCCGACAGGGGCGCGGTGACTGACAGGCCCGTCGCTTCGTCGCGCAATTCGGCCAGCCCCATGCGGTCGCGCCATTCGGCCCGCGCCTCGATCAGAAGGCGCATGGCCGTGCCGGGATCGGTGGCGCGCCGGGCGGTCGCGATCTCGGCGCGGATCGCCGCCTGCGTCATCGGGCCATCCTTGCCATCAATGGCGCCGGTATAATGGCCCGCCCAACGCAGCGCGCGCTGGACATCCTCCAGCGGCGGCAGCGGCTCGGGTGCGCCGGGCGCGGGCAGATCCGGGGCGCCTCCCTCGACCAGCGGCGCGCCGAGGCTGTCCGCCCCGGTCACGACCGCGTCCGAGGGGATAATCTCGGCGGTTTTCAGGACCGGCGCCCAGGCTTCGGCGGCCTCGGGCGTCAGCGGTCCAAGCGCCAGCGCAAACCAGCCGTCGGGCAAGGCCCAGAGCCAGGCGTCGCCGAACTCGGCCTGCCAGCGGGTCAGAGCCTCGCGGGCCTCGGCTTCGGTCTCGAATGCTTCAAGACGCAGAAAGCGCCCCTCGGGCAGGGCCGACTGGGGCGCGACTTCGGGTTCGGCCTCGGCAACGGCTTCGGGTTCCGGTGCGGATTCGGGCTCGGCGGCCGTCTCTGCGACAGGTTCGGCAGAGGCGGCGGGCGGCGTGCCCACCGGCGACAGGACGATGCTGGCAGGCGGCTGGCTGACGAAGGCGTCGCCCGGCACCGCGCGCGATGCGCGCAGATCGGCCAGCAGCGCCTCGGCCTCGGCCCGGTCCATGGGCCCAAGCGCGATCCCGGTCCAACCGCCCGGCAGGGGCAGCGTTACCACATTGTCGAAGCGTTCCGCCCAGCCTGCCGCGGCCTCGGCGGCGGCAGCCTCGCTGCGCTTGGCCTCCAGCCGGATCACCGCGCCCTCGGCCATGGCCTGCATCGGCAGCATCCCCGCCAGAACGATCACACCCAAGCCCCGCATGGCCCTGCCCCCCATCTGTTTTCGGCCGCGGCGCGTTGGCCTGCCAGCCTTTATTGACCCTGCCCCGCCCGAAGCCTAGAAGGCGCGGGCAGGCTCGATCTACCCAAAAGGACGCCCCCATGACCAGCCCCAACCGTCCCCGCAGCTTTCAGGAGGTCATCCTGCGCCTGCAAGACTATTGGGCGCAGCAGGGTTGCGCCGTGCTGCAACCCTATGACATGGAGGTCGGCGCGGGCACCTTCCATCCGGCCACCACGTTGCGCGCGCTTGGCAGCCGCCCCTGGGCCGCGGCCTATGTCCAGCCCTCGCGCCGCCCGACTGATGGCCGCTATGGCGAGAACCCGAACCGGTTGCAGCATTACTACCAATATCAGGTCATCATCAAACCCTCGCCCCCCGATCTGCAGGACTTGTATCTGGGCAGCCTGCGCGCGATCGGGCTGGA
This sequence comes from Paracoccus bogoriensis, assembly GCF_019431455.1. Taxonomy (GTDB): domain Bacteria; phylum Pseudomonadota; class Alphaproteobacteria; order Rhodobacterales; family Rhodobacteraceae; genus Paracoccus; species Paracoccus bogoriensis. The sequence goes on along the minus strand of NZ_JAHYSR010000028.1, from coordinate 3,626 downwards.
CCCGATGATCCACGACATGCGCTTCGTCGAGGATGACTGGGAGAGCCCCACGCTCGGCGCATGGGGCCTGGGCTGGGAGGTCTGGTGCGACGGGATGGAGGTCAGCCAGTTCACCTATTTCCAGCAGGTCGGCGGCCATGACTGCAAACCCGTCAGCGGAGAGCTGACCTATGGCCTGGAACGGCTGGCGATGTATGTGCTGGGGGTCGAGCATGTCATGGACATGCCCTTCAACGATCCCGACGCGCCGATCCCGCTGAGCTATGGCGACATCTTCCGCCAGACCGAACAGGAATACAGCCGCTGGAACTTCGATCAGGCCGATACCGAGATGCTGTTCCAGCACTTCAAGGATGCCGAGGCCGAATGCGCCCGCATCCTTGAGGCCGCAGAAACGGACAGCGCCGGGCGCCGTATCCCGATGGCTCATCCCGCCTATGACCAGGCGATCAAGGCCAGCCATATCTTCAACCTGCTGGATGCCCGCGGCGTCATCAGCGTGACCGAGCGGCAGGCCTATATCGGGCGGGTCCGCGCGCTGGCCAAGGGCTGCGCCGATCTGTTCCTGACGACCGACGCGGCAGGGGCGCGGACATGAACTGGGGAAAGATTGCCATCGTCACCCTGTTGGGGGGCGGCATCGCTGCGGGCGCGGGCGTCTGGTACACCCAGGAATACGCCTTCTTCGACCGCATCGACCCGTCCAGCCCCGAGGCCAGGATCACCGTCGAGACCACTTCCGGCCCCGTCCCCCTGGCGCTGACCGACTTCGAGGGCATCAATGCCGACAGCTCGCCCATCCGCTGGCGCATCTGCGGCCGCGCCGAAACGCTGCCCGAGGGCATGATCCCGGCCCCGAACTCGCAGCCGCTGAACGGGCCGCGCTGGTTTTCCTGCTATGACGCCCAGCAAATCGGCGCGGACCTGCAATCGGGTGCTGCCACCGCATGGCTGGCCCAATCCGAGGTGCGGACGGATGTGGACCGCATCCTTGTGACCTATCCCGACGGACGCGTCTTTGGCTGGCACGAATACAACGAAAAGAACCCGGAACGCGGAGTGATGGACTGATGCCCGACCTTCTGATCGAGCTTTTCTCGGAAGAGATCCCCGCCCGGATGCAGGCCCGCGCCCGCGAGGATCTCAAGCGCCTGATCACCGACGGCCTGGTCGAGGCCGGGCTGACCTATGCCAGCGCCGGCGCCTTCTCGACGCCCCGCCGCCTCGCACTGTCCGTCGAGGGCCTGACCGCCGCCAGCCCCACCACGCGCGAGGAACGCAAGGGCCCCCGCATCGACGCACCCGAAGCCGCGCTGGAAGGCTTCCTGCGTTCGACCGGCCTCACGCGCGACCAGCTGGAGGCGCGCGACGACAAGAAGGGCCAGGTCTGGTTCGCCACCATCACCAGGCCCGGCCGCCCCGCCGCCCAGATCGTGGCCGAGGTGCTGGAGGCCACGATCCGCAATTTTCCCTGGCCCAAATCCATGCGGTGGGGGTCGGGCAGCCTGCGGTGGGTTCGCCCGCTTCATTCGATCCTGTGCATCCTGACCGACGAGTCCGGCGCATCGGTCGTGCCGCTGGAGGTGGACGGCCTCGTTTCGGGCAACATGACGCGCGGGCATCGCTTCATGGCGCCCGACAGCTTCGCGGTGACGGACTTTGACGACTATGCCGCGAAACTGCGCCGCGCCAAGGTGATGCTGGACGCCGAGGAACGCGCCGACCACATCCGGTCCCAAGCCGAGACCCTGGCCTTTGCCCGCGGCTGGCAGATTGTGCCGGACGAGTCCCTGCTGGCCGAGGTGGCGGGTCTTGTCGAATGGCCCGTGCCCCTGATGGGCGTGATCGAGGATCGCTTCCTGTCCCTCCCCCCTGAGGTTCTGCAAACCTCGATGAAGGAACACCAGAAGTTCTTCTCGGCCCTGAACCCCGCCACTGGCCGGATCGAGGGCTTCGTCACCGTTGCCAATATCGAGACGCCCGACGATGGCGCCACGATCCTGTCTGGCAACCAGCGCGTGCTGGCTGCCCGCCTCTCGGACGCGGCCTTCTTCTGGGAAAACGACCTGCGCGAGGCGAAAGCGGGCATGACCGCCTGGGCCGAGGGCCTGGGCGCGGTCACATTCCACAACAAGCTGGGCAGCCAGGCCGACCGCGTGGCCCGCATCGCGGCGCTGGCCCGCGAGATCGCACCCCTGGTCGGCGCGGACGCGACCCAAGCCGAACGCGCCGCGCGTCTGGCGAAACTGGACCTGCGCTCCTCCATGGTGGGCGAGTTCCCCGAGCTTCAGGGCACGATGGGCCGCTACTACGCGCTGGAGGCCGGCGAGCCTGCCGCCGTCGCCGACGCGGTGCGCGACCATTACAAGCCGCTTGGCCCCTCGGACGCGGTGCCGACCGCCCCGGTCTCGGTCGCCGTGGCGTTGGCCGACAAGATCGACACGCTGACCGGGTTCTGGGCGATCGACGAGAAGCCCACCGGGTCCAAGGATCCCTACGCGCTGCGCCGCGCGGCCTTGGGGGTGATCCGGCTGGTGTTGTCGGGCAAGGTGCGCGCTTCGTTGACCGGAATATTCAAACGCGGCAGCCGCGGCCATCAGGTCGAGGATGCAGGCGATGACCTGCTGGCCTTCCTCCACGACCGGCTCAAGGTCCATCTGCGCGAGCAGGGCATCCGGCATGACATCATCGACGCGGTGCTGGCTCAGGAGGGCAATGACGACCTCGTGCGCGTGGTGGCCCGCGCCACGGCGCTGAACGCGATGCTGGCGACGGATGACGGCAAGAACCTGACCCAGGGTCTCAAACGCGCCGGCAACATCCTGGCCCAGGCCGAGGCGCAGGACGGCGTCGAATACAGCCTCGGCGCCGACCCGAAATTCGCCGAAACCGATGCAGAACGCGCCCTTTTCGTAGCGCTGGACCACGCCGACCCCGCGATCCGCGCCGCGATGGAGGCCGAGGACTACCCCGCCGCCATGACCGCCATCGCCGCGCTGCGCGCGCCCATCGACGCCTTCTTCGAGGCTGTCCAGGTCAACAGCGACAACCAGATCCTGCGCCGCAACCGCCTGAACCTGCTGTCGCGCATCCGCGAGGCGGGCCGCCAGATTGCGGACTTCACCCGGATCGAGGGGTAATGAAAGCCCCTGCCCTGCCGGTCCGGACATGCGGATCGCCAGGCACCTTGCGAAATGCGGTGACTGCCTGCAGCCTGCCCTCCGGAAGTTCCCGCGATCACAACGAGAGCCCTTTGGATTGATATTTGTCGGTTTCTGGTTGGCAAGCGCGCTTGGCGCGGAGTTTTCTGATGCTCAGCGGGCTGGGCTGACAAGTGCCGAGAAAGATCGGAGTGAGCCATTGGAACGCCATTGGTCCGAGTGACAATGGCGAACGATCTGGAGCGCGAGGTCTGCGAGCTACGCCAGGCCAACGAGATCCTGAAGAAGGGTGAGCCATTGGAACGCCATTGATGGCGTGGATGGCTCCCGCTTCCGGCATCGCAATGTGCCCTGTTGGGTGCTGTGAACATCACCAGCAAGGGGAGCCATCCATGGACAGGATTACCACACTCGGGATCGATCTGGCCAAGCCTGTTTTCCAGCTGCACGGCGTCGATGCCGAAG
>NZ_JAHYSR010000027.1 GCF_019431455.1 Paracoccus bogoriensis | reverse complement strand
CGGGGTAGAGCAGCCCGGTAGCTCGTCAGGCTCATAACCTGAAGGTCGTAGGTTCAAATCCTACCCCCGCAACCAGATTTATACGCGTTTCCAAACGCTTAAGCCCCGCTCCCCACGGGGCATTTTGCGTTCCAAAATCCGGGATAACAATAGGTCAACAAAGTCGTTCGGTCTCCGTTCGCGCAGCATGCTCGCTTCGTTCGATTGTTATTCGGCGGCTTGCAGCTCGCTGTCCTCGTCGTCCAGCAGAACTTCCTCGACCGGTTCGTCAGATCCAGACCCCCGATAGATCGGCTTTCCGATGGCCTTTTCGATCAATGCAAGCAGGGCCTCACGTCGGCGCGCGACGAAGGCGTCGAAATCATCGGCACGGAGCAAGGCTGGATCGATCAAATGCGACTCAAGGTGCCGATTGATCTCGTCGTCGGAAACGCCCCCCTGTTGCGGAAGCTTCGCAAGGTAGTGCGAAGGAGCGTCGCCCCCAATGATGCGGTTTGTCTGCGAGCTGAGCGGCGTCTTGTTGATGATGGTGTCGAAACGCTCACGCGGGATGCCCGCCTTTCGGCACCATGCTCTCGGGAATACATGATGAATGTCGACCGCTTCATCGAAGTAGGTCGTGTGATTGAACGGTTGGCCCGATCGGAAGTCGCGTGCTCCCTCATTCATCAGCAGCGCATGGACGCCCTTGTAGGCGGCGGAAAGGCGTGAGGTCATCGTATCCAGGCGCTCGGCACGGAAGCCCGCATCCTTGACGGTGGTCGGTTCCGCCCCGCCGCTGATCCAGGCGAGGACCTCTGCCAAATCCTTGGCGAAACGTGTCTCGATCGCCCCGCCGTAAAGCTCTCCGAAAACGCCACACCAGTACCACTGCGCGAGCTTTCGTCGAACTGCATCATGCTCCCATTGATCGCCGAGCTCCGTGAGGATCGCGGCGAGAGGGACGAGTTGCGACTGATAGGGCACGTCCTTGAACCAGTAGATGTTCTGGCTGAACAGGAATTTCCCGGCCTTCTTGAGGCCTTCCTCAAGCTTGGCCGAATACTTCTTGTAGGCCCAGAGCGGGACACTCAGCACCGTGTCGCGCGTGCAGCTGATGGCCGGCGCTTCGCCCGAGCGCCCCTCTGCAAGGTGAGCGAGGCGGCGATCGCGTGTGTAGAGCAATGCCAAGGCCTGGAAGAAATCCGTGGCCTGCAGGCGCGTCAGAGGATGATCCTTGAGCGCAATCGAGTCCTTGAGGCGCTTGGTGATCAGCGCCCACTCGTCGCGTAGATGAAACCCTTCTTCCTCTCCAGCGTAGATCGCAGTCAGGAGTTCGAAGGCGTCGAGTTTCTTGCCGCCGGTATTCACCTTCTCGAACACGAGACAGACGGCTTCCCGGCTGGTGCGGCGGCCCAGTTCGATCACGGGCATCTGGTACTGGTGGAAGGCGGCGAGCACCTCGTTGAGGAACCGAAACCAGAACTGCGTCTTCTCGCCGTCATAGCCCCAGTGGGCGACGAAGTTGGTCTGCCAGTCATTCCAATCGAAAATCCGATTGGTCGGAAACATGCACTGCTCGTACTCAGCCTCTTGCGACGACAGATCGCGCACGATCTCTTTGCCGAAGTTGCGGGTCTCGATCTTGCTTTCCGGCAGCCCCACAATGGCGTCGAAGCGATCAGCGCTATCGTCCAGCGCTTTCGCCATGTCGATATAGTAGAAGCGCCTGATCTTCTGTTTTTTGGCGTTGATTGTATCGACCACCGCCTGGCGCATCGTGGTCTGATAGAGGGAGGTGATCCGCTGTTGCCCGTCAAGGAGGAGCGCTTCCGGGGAAACCTGTTTTGACACCTCGGGGGCGCCCTCGATCGTCCTTGGTTTGAACCGGACATCTCCTCCGGTTTGTAGCGTCATTATTGCACCGACGGGAAATGACCGCGAAATCGATGCAAGCAAGCTGCGCAAGCCCTCATCGTCCCAGACCCATCCCCGTTGGAAGTCCGGCAGCTGGATATGTCCGTCGCGCGCCCGCTTGAGAAGATCGTCCAACGGTTTCTTCGTGCTATCGAACTCGACCCGCGCCATGTGCACCCCCGAAAAGAACAAGCGGATGCGCTGCATGCTTGGCAACGCCCAGCTCCTTCGTAGCCGTTGAGTGCTTGATAATCAACGCAAGGTGCGGTTGTGACGACGCTTTTACGGGGTCCTGAGCCGGTTGCACCCCATCGAATGGGCCCGCAGAACCGCATAGTCTACCAGCATCCCCTCGACCGCCGATCCATTCGGCAGAAGCTCCAACTCTGCCACTGCCCTCTCCCTGAACGCCTGATCATATTCCGCCACTGGCGGGCACACGGCAAGCCCGCCGGTATCAGAACCGCCCGTCGCGCAGGCGCTGAGCAAGGTCAGCGCGATCCCGAGGGCGATCGACGGCAGCTTCGAGCATACGGCGTTGAATGGCATTAGTCCGCTCCATGGTTTCCACGCGTTCGGCGAGGCGGCCGGTTCGTTCACCGGCGCCGCGCAGGTTGGTGAGGAAAAGGAGGATGGCGCCGGCGGTGGCCGCCCAGAGGGCGGCCTGGCGGGCCCAGCGCGATCCGGTGACAAGACGGAAGAAGAGCGCGATCATCGCCGGCCCCGCTTCCAGTCATCGAGACGGGCGTAGATCGTGAGCCCGATCCCGGCGAGCGCCAGGGCAATGAAGGCCCAGCGCATGGTGTCGAGATAGGGCACCAGCGGGGCGAGCGCGCCCTGCGTCTCGATCAGGATGTCCTCGGCGATCTCGATGCTCGCGGCCCCGATCGTCGCGGCACCGGCTGTTCCGCTGCCTTTCATCGTGCGGCTGCCGGCAAGCGCCTCTCGTGCGGGTGGCGCTTCCTCGGCGAACGGGACAGGGCGTGGCGGAAACGGCCCGCCCCAGCGGCGAGCAGGGCCGAGATCGATATGCATGAAGCCCGAGCGGGGATAGGTGCCGAAGCCCTGGAACCCCACCGCGCGGGCGGCCGCTGCAAAGGCCTCAGGGTCGTGGTTCGCCATGGCGATGTCGAACGCGGTGCCTTCCATGTGCTTGGAAGCGGGCGCGCCACCGACCCGGCGGTTGTGCTCGGGGCTGCGATAGGCCGAGCGCACGATCAGCGGCTTGCCGAGGCGGTCGCGCAACGCCTGAAGCTTGTCGAGGGCCTCGTCGTGGACGCGGAGCGATCCGGTGCCGCGGCAGGCGATCTCGGCCGGCGAGAAGTTCGGCCAGCGCCAAAGGCGGTCGGGCACGTCGCGCCAGTGGCGGTAATAGGTCGTGGTCATGGGAAGCCTCCAAATGCAAAAGGCCCCGCCTGTGCGGGGCCCGGTGGGGTGGATCGTGAATGGGTAAGGCGCGGCGTCAGCCGCCGTCGCCGAAGATTCTCAGCTTCACGGCGATACCGGCGAGGAGCGTGATGATGATGCCGGTGGTGAAGAGATGCACCGCGGTCTGCACGGCAGTGCGGCGCATGAAGCGGATCGAGGCCAGCAGGGATCGCAGATCGCGGATGTCGAGCGCGGCCTCCTTGCCATCGAGCCCGGCATCGGCCAGCGCGCGCTTCGCGCCTTCCTTGGCAGCCCGGGCCAGCAGCTCCTCGAACTCGGCCTCCGACATGCGCAGGTTGTCATCATGGCGGCGCGGGGTCATCCGATCTTCGTCCCCCAGAAGGTCGTGCCATTGGCCGCGAAATACCCATCCGCTGCGCGGAAGTATGCCTGAAGCTCGACGGTATCGCCTTCAGCCAAGGGCGTGAGCGTCTGAAGCCAGAGCGCGGTGGCCTCGGACTGGTGCGCGCCCGAGATTTCCCCGAAGCTGCCGCGGATCTCGGTCGTGCCGTTCAGCAGGAGCCGGCCGCGCATCCGGGCGTTGGTGCTGGCATTGACCTTGTAGAGCAGCGAGGCACCGAAGAGATAGGTGCCGGCCACGGGCGCGACGAACCGGTTGGTCCCTGCATCGAAGGCCCCCTGATCATTGTAATCGGTGTTGTTGATCCCGATCGTCGTCCAGCTGCCCACGCCCACGTAGTTGTCGTAATTGGTGTAGCCCTTGAAGCGCGGCAGGTTCGGCAGGTCGGGAATGCCGGTGCCTGGGTCGAGGATGAAGCCGTCGAAGAAGTCCGCGCCATTGGCCGAGACGGCAAAGCGCAGCCGATCGCTGCCGAAGAGCCCGATCAGCGCCTTCGTGACAAAGCCCGATTGCAGCACGAGGCCGAGATCATCGCCTGCGCCCTCCTTGTTCAGCGTGGTCGTCAGGCTGCCGGTGCCACCATCGCCGGCGTAGAGCGCGGTCCAGAGGGCAGCGTTGAGCTTGGCCGAGAAGGGCTGCCCGCTGGTGGCGTCCATGCCGATCCCGATCCGGGCGGCGTTCTGGATCGCGGCCTGCTCGGTGGGCAGAAGCTGCACCGCGCGCCAGGCGGAGGCCTCGCGCAGCCAGAGATGCCCATCCGCGATGTTGAACGCCCGCCAGCCCGGGCGCGGGGTGAGGCGTTGCCAGGCGCCGTCCACCCAATAGGCAATCTCGCCCTCCCAGCCGTCCCAGGCGCCGGTCGCGGGGCTGGCGACGATCCACGCCTGCCCGTCGCCTGGCGATCCCGGCGGATCGGCGAGGCTCGCGCTCTGCACGGTCAGCTGCACGGCGGCGTCGAGGAGCCGCAGCGCCTCGTTCACGGTGACATGCTTCTGCGCCTGGTTGGCGGCGAGATAGGGCAGCTGAAGGTTGGTGGAGTTGCTGCTCATTCTGTCCCTCGTTCTGTCGTCATGTCTGGATCACGGCATCCAGCGCCGCGCCCCGGCCCAGCGCGCCGATCTGGAACACCCGCGCGCGCAGGCTGGTGATGGGCCCGCCGAAATCAGCCGCCATCATCGCGGCCGAGTAGGTGACGGCCGGCGTGGTCAGCCCGGTGATCGTGCGCAGGACCGCGCCGCCCCCATCGAGGATCTCGATCTCGTATTCCTCGCGCTCTTCGCCGAGCGGCACCTCGGCCAGCACCCAGCTGTCGCCCGCGGCCGCGCGCGTGCGCCTGATCCATGTGATCAGGATCGCGCCATCGCCCTGGCGCTGCCCGCGCAGATGCACGGGGCTGTAGGGCCGCAGCCCGGCGCCTTCGGGCGTGAAGGTGAGCGCCGTGTTCACCGGATCGCCGGCCGAGGCGGTGGCCGGGCCGACGCGCCAGTTCCAGGGCAGGCCGATATCGGCCTCGTTGATCGAGAGCGGTTGCAGGGCGGCGTCCAGCACCACGACCGGCGCGCCGGCGGGGGCGGGGTTGCCGATCGCATCCTCCGTGCCGAGTTGCCCGCGCAGGAGCTGGGTGCAGCGATAGCGCCCGGGCGCGACGAGTTCCGCGCTGGCGAATTGCACGATCTCCCAGATCCCCGGCGCGCTTTCCAACGCCACGGCATTCTCGCCGGCGAAGAGCGCCTGATCCGAAACACTGGCGAGCGCCCCGGTCGGTAGGTCGATCCAGAGCTCGTTGCCGCGATCGAACCGGTGCGCGGGTCCGCCGAAGAAATCGAAGGCCAGCGTGCCGATCCGCGCGGGGCGCGTCGCCACGTCCAGCAGTTCGAACCCGTTCTCGGTGGCGCTGCGCCAGATCGCGGCCTGCCCATACCAGGGGCGCGCATAGATCGCGGCATAGGGCCGGGCCGCCGGGATCGCCTCGGCCAATTGCGGCAGGTTCATCAGCAGCACCTGCGGCGGGCCGGGCACGGTGGGGATCGCGGCGGAGGGTGTGCGGTCTGGCCCGGGCGGCAGATCGTAGATGGCCGGGTCGGTGCGGCGGGCCTCGATCCGGCGGAACTCGCCGTCCGAGAGCCGCGCCAAGGCATAATCCTGCGCGCGGCCATCATGCAGGAGCGTGACGACATCGGCGGGATCGAGCGCCAGCAGGGAGGGCGGCAGGGCAAAGCTTGCCTCCTCGCGCCCGATCCAGTCCTCGAAGAGCGCCCGGCGCGCGTGCCGATCGGCCTGGCCCTGGGACATGGCGATTGGGAAGCTCTCAGCGCCGATCCGGGCGGTGTCGACGGTGATGCGCCGGGCCTCCACGGTCAGGCCGCCATAGTCCGCATCGGCCGTGACCACCCGCCATTTCAGCGCCAGCGGCAGTTCGGTTTCCTGGCCGCGGGTCAGCGTAATGTCCTCGGCTTCTCGCCGACGGGCGGCCACTAGCCGCGCGGGATTGATCACGGCGGCAGGCTTGCCCCCTCGGGGGATGAAGCGCAGCGCGCCCTCGCTTTCCATCCCGTCAAAGCCGAAGAAGCGGGTGAGCGGTTCGATCGATCCCCGGGCGCTTTCGATGCCCGAAACCAGATAGCCCGGCACCGCGGCGGCCAGCCGGTCGGTATCGATCAGCCCCTCGGGCAGCCTGCCGCGGCGGCAGAGCGCGCGGACAAGCTCCGCGAGCCCGATCCCGCCCAGGCGGCCGCCCAGCCAATGCCCCTGCCGCCAGTTCGCGGCATCGGTCCAGACATCATCGCGGGCAGGGAAGGCCGGGAAAGGGCGCGCATCCCATGTCCAGATGCTGATCTCGTCCACCTCGATCATCGGCCCGCCATAGAGCGGCGAGACCGGGTTGCGGGCGGGATCGGCCCAGTAGGAACAGAGCGCCTCGATATAGCGGCGCTGGATCAGGTCGTCGCGGAACCCGCGCGAGAACCAGGGCAGGAAGCTCTCCGAGGATTTCGGGTCGAAGAAGACGTTCGGCTGGTTCGTGCCGCGATCGACGGCGGGCGCGCCGGCCTCGGTGAATCGGATCGGCTTCGAGCGCGGCACCCAGGCCGTAGGGGTGGCGCTTTCCACACCGCCCGGGCGGTCGAAATGCGGCTCGGACCACCAGCTGCGCAGATCCTTGTAGCGGAAGACCCACGGCTTGCCGACCGCGCCATCCGTGATCGGCGTGCGCACCTGCGCGGCGCGATCGGCGTCCGTGGCATAGAACCAGTCGAACCCCTCGCCGCCCTCGATATTGGCGCGCAGATAGTCGAGGTCGTAGATTGACCCCCAGCCCGCTTGCGCGTCGCGGTGATCCCCATCGCGCCAGTCGGAGAGCGGCATATAGTTGTCGATGCCGATGAAATCGATCTGCCCATCCGCCCAGAGCGGATCGAGATGGAAGAACACGTCCCCGCTGCCATCGCCCGGCTGGTGGCCGAAATATTCCGACCAGTCGGCAGCGTAGCTGATCTTCGTGCCCGCGCCGAGGATGGTGCGACAGGCACCGGCCAGATCGCGGAAGGCCTGCACGGCCGGGTAGGTGGCCGCGCCCGAGCGGATTTGGGTGAGCCCGCGCATCTCGGTGCCGATCAGGAAGGCGTCGACGCCGCCTGCGGCTGCACAGAGATGGGCGTAATGCAGGATCATCCGGCGCAGGCCCCAGTCGCCCGCCGGACCGGTCCACGCGACGCTCGTTCCCGATACCGCGAAGTTCGACGGCTGTGCGTTGCCGAAGAAACTCGCCACCTGCGCCCCGGCCGTGGCGGTCTTGTCGACCGTGCCGACGAAGCCCGGGGCGGGGGAGCAGGTGATCCGGCCGCGCCAGGGCAGGACCGGCTGGCCGATCTCGGCGGCGTTGTCGGAATAGGGGTTGGGCAGGTCGTTGCCCTCGGGGATGTCCATGAGCAGGAAGGGATAGAAGGTGACGCGGAAGCCGCGGGCCTTCAGCTCCTGAATGGCCTGCACCACCGCGAAATCCGCCGGCGTGCCGCCATAGATCGGATCGCCCTTGGCATCGCGGGAGACCAGATGCGCAGCGGATCGCGAAACCCCGTTCACCGACCAGCTTCGCGGCGTCGTGGTCTTCGCCGCCACCTCCACGCCCGGCCTGATCTGGCAGATGCCGGCGCGCAGATCGAGGCCGAACCATGAGACCACGAGCGAGACCGAGCGGCAGTTCGGCGCGCAGGCCTTCAGCTGGTCGATCGCCGCGACAAAATCCGGGACCCCCAGCGTGGAGTTCACGTTCTCAGGGATGCTCTCGCCCGCGCGCGCCGCCCGGGTGATCGGCTCGGTCGCATAGATGAATTCGCCTGCCGAGGGGATGATGTTCACGGCCTGCACCAGTTGCTCGGCCGAGGCGGGATCGTCGCTGGGGCAGAAGACCTCGAAGGAAAGCTGCGGCAGGCGGTTGCCGAAACGCTCAAGGGGCAGATCCTCGAACACGACATAGGCGGTGCCACGATAGGCCGGTGCATTGCCTGCGCCATCGAGGGCCTCGATATGCGGGTCGGGCAGCTGGTACTCGGTGCCGCGATGGAGCCGGATCACGGCGCCCGGCACATCAAAGGGTTTGCCATCCGCCCAGATGCGGCCGATCCCGCCGATCGGGCCTTCGCAGAGCGCCACGGCGAAGGAGGCGAAATAGCTGTATTCCGTGACGCGGACGCCGCCGCCGCCGCCCTTGCCGCCGCCGCCCTGGCGGGTGGTCTTGCTCTCCTCGCGGAAATCCGTGGCCCAGATGATGTTGCCGCCCACGCGCATCCGCCCATAGACCCGCGGGATCACCGCGCCCTCGGTCGCGCTGGTCACGCGCACGTCTTCGAGCCGCGGGCCATCGATCCGCTGGGTGGGGCCCAGCGCCGCGATCAGCCGCGCGTCGATCGCGGTGCCGATGATGGAGCCGATCGCGCCGCCGATCGCCGCCCCGGAAAACCCGAGAAAGCCCGCAAAGCTGCCGCCGATCGCACTGCCGGCGGCGGTGAGGATGATGGATGCCATGGGAGATCAGCCCGGAAACAGGAAGGCGAAGCGGGCGCGGCGCGCCCAAGAGGGGGTATAGGGATGCAGGACCACGCCCGTGCCCTCGTAGGCGTGGAGGAAGCGGCCGCGGCCGGTCAGGATGCCGCAATGCTTGGCTGGCGCGTGCGGCGCCATGCGGAAGAGGATCAGCGCGCCGGGGCCGACCTCGGCCAGCGGCACCTCGATCAGGAAGCGCCGGGCGGCTTCGGCCAGAACCTCGCGGCCGCCCGCCTCGCCCCAGTCACGGGTATAGGGCGGGATCGGCAGAGGCTCGGCCCCTTGAAGTGCGCGCCAGACGCCCCGGGCGAGCCCGAGGCAATCGCAGCCGGCGCCACGGGTGCTGGCCTGATGCTGGTAGGGCGTGCCGAGCCAGTCCAGGGCGGCGGCGATGACGCGGGCCGGATCGGCAGGCGTCATGTGTTGCCCCCGTCCACGCGCACGAGCGGCCGGCCGCTGTTCGCATCACCGCGGTTCGGATAGCGGACGACCAGATCGTCGCCAGGCATGGAGGGGAAGCCGCGGAAGTTCATGGCATTGGCGAAGCGGTCGCGGCAGGTGGCGAAGCGCTTGTCGCAGCCGGCACGGATCGAGAAGCCGTCGCCCGGCGCCATCGGATGCACCGGCGGCTCGATCAGCGTTATCCGGGCGGGTTCCCCGGCGCTGTGGCTCGCCACTTCCGCGCGCCTGCCCGCATTGGCGCCGCTCGTCCAGTGGAGCGTGCCGAGATCGAACCAGCCAGGCGCGAAGCTGGCGAGCGCGCCTGTAACCGTAAAGCCCCGATCGCCCAGCGTCTCGGCGACAATGCCGCTCGCGGAATACGCCGCGCCATCGAGATCGATCCCGCAGCGCGCGTCGCCCAGCGCCGCGTCGCAATAATACTGGTAGGTCCGGCCTACCGGCTGGTTGAGATAGTGCGAGAGCGAGCGGACCTCGGCGACGAAGGCCACCTTGCCGCGCCGGATGCGGCCGATATTGCCGCGCCGCATGAGCACGCGCTGTGCCGGTGCCTCCCAGTTCACCCGCCAGACCTCGACCACGGCATTGTCCCAGCGCCCGTCCAGAATGTCGGCCTCGGTGATCCGCTCGGAGGTCAGCGCCCCTTCGGCATCCTGCGCGTCGACCGAAAGCTCGGCGCCGGCCCTGATCTCGGAGGCCGTGAAGCCGCTCTCGGGCTCGAAACTGGTCCCCGCGAAGGCAAGCGGGCGGTCGTGATCGGTGAACCCGAGCACCACGCCATCGGCGCGGGTGATCTTCCAGCACCATGCCAGCGTGGTCGCGCCAGTATCGAGATGGGCCTGAAGGCCGGGGGCCAGCGTCTTCATGCGCGGATCTCCACAAGCGGGATCGAGGTGATTGATCCGAGGCGCTCGATATCGAGGGTGACGGGCAGTTCGTCGGTGTCGAAGCGCACCGGAACGTCGAATTCGAAGCCGGCGGTGACGCTGACGCCGGGGGCGGGCGGGGCGGCGAAGGTCACGATCCCGGTGAGCAGATCGACCGACCAGCCGGAAGGCTGCGCGACACCGCCCAGCGCGATCGTCACGGTGGCGGCCACCGGCTTGGTGATGATCCGCGCCCAGGATTGCGCGCCGCTGGTGTAGGCTTTGACGAGCTGGAACTCGGTGCCGGTCCCGTCACCCTGGCCGATCAGCTGGTCAACGGGGCCGGGCTGGGCCGAAGGCAGGCAGGATTTGTGATCGGCCCAGTCCTTCCAGCGAAACCCGTAAAGCCGGCCGCGGCGGGCCTCGAAGAAGGCGATGACCGCGGCCAGATCATCGGCGCGGCGGATACCATAGGCGGCGTCATAGCGCCGGCGCGAGTTCGCCCAAGGGCTGTTGCGCTCCTCCTCCCCATTGGCGAGTTCCACGATCTGCGTGCGCCGCTCGGGCCCGCCGCGGGCACCGCGGCTGATATTGTCCGGAAACCGGATGTCGTGAAACGCCATGAAGAGTCCTCGTGTTCGCGCTTCGTGCCCGGAAGCCGGTGCCCACGCCTCCTGAAGCGCTCAGAGACCTCGCCGCCCGAAGCCCACCGCCCGGGCGATATCGGCCGCGATCTGCGCCTGGCTGGCGCGGAAGCTCTCGGCATCGCGGGCATTGATCACCACGGTGGTGCCACCGCCGGCCTCCCATTCCCGGGTCTCGCGCCGGTTCAGAACCCGCTCGCCGCGTTGCAGGATCGCCGCCTGTTCGTCCGGCTTCAGCCCGAACCCGCCGCCCCCGTGAAACCGCGGCGCGCCCGCGAAGGTCGCGGCCGGCACCATGCGCGTGGCGCCACCCGCCCCGACGCGCCCGCCCTCGTGGAAGACCCCGGCGATGACATTGGCGAGGCCGGCAAAGAGCCCACCGCCCGAGCCCAGCGCCCCGCCCAGCGCGCGCGCCAGCGGTCCCAGCACCGCCTGGCGGATGGAGAGGACCGCGAGATCGGCAAGGATCGAGCGGACCAGCGAGCTGAATTCCAGCTTGCCCGTCGAGACGAACTGGCGCACGGCGTCCTCGGCCCCGCTGAAGGCGCGGGTCAGGCTTTGCTCGATCGTGTCGGCGATGGTGCCAGCGCGCTCGGCATAGCTTTCGAGCGCCCGGATCGCGCCCGACAGCGGGTCGCTTGCGAGCGCCAGCCGCCGCCGGGCCTCGGTGCGTTGCAGGGTGGCGAGCCGTTCGGCCGCCCGTTCCGCCGCCCGGGCATAGGTCTCCTGCGTGATGGCGCCCGCGCCCAAGAGCCGGTTCAGGGTTTCCAGCGTCTCGATATACTCCTCTGTCGCCGTGCGCACCGAGCGGGTGACCGCCTCGCCCTCGGCCGCGATGCGTTGCGCGTCACGATCGGCACTGGCCGCGCCGCGGCGGCTTTGTTGCAGGTCGAAAAGGCTGTTCGCCAGCGCTTCCACCCGGGCGCGTTCCTCGGGGGAGGCGCTTTCGCCCAGGCGCGAGAGATAGCGCTCCACGAATTCCGCGCGTTCATTGCCGAAGCGTTCGAGAGAGCCGGCCAGCCCGTCGATCAGATCGCGGGTGCGCCCGGCCTCGCGCTCGGCCGCTTCGCGCGCGGGCCGCTCGATTGCCTCGATCCGCCGCTCGGCGATCTCGCGCGCGGCCCGGATGGCCTCATCGATCGCGGCCGAGTTGCCCTCGGTGCGCAGCCGTTCCAGCTGGGCCACGGTTTCCGAGAGGCTTGCATTGATCGCATCGAGGCGTTCTGTGGGCGTCGCCAGCCCCTCAAGCTCGCTCTGCAATGCCCGAAGCCGGTCAAACCCTTGCTGGGTGCGCTGTTCGAGGAGCGCCTCGGCCCGCCCCTGTTCGGCCTCGCGGATCGCCTCGGATTCCCGGCGTCCGCGCCCGATCACCGCCTCGATTCGGCGCTCCAGTTCCGCGATCTCGGCGCGCGCGGTGCGGGCGCGGCGGATCGCCATGGGCCCGCTCTGGTCTGCGGCCGCGGCCAGCCGATCTTGGGCCTCGGCCAGCTGGCTGGTGAGCCGGATCACCGTGCGCCCGACATCGCCGCCATCGGTCAGATCATCGATGATGCTGCGCCAGCCGCGCGCCGCAGAGGCCGTGCGGCGCAGCACGCCTTCCAGAAGATCGCCCGCGCCGGTGGCGATCGCCATCTGCTCGGCGAGCGCCGCGATCTCGTCGCGCGCCTGTTTCGCGGCCCCCGCAAGCCCGCCGGCCTCGGCCTGGCTGGCGCCGGCGATCACTTCGTTGAGGCTTTCGAGCACGATACGCTGCGCCGCGGCCGTGTCGCCTACCGCGATGAAGCTCTCCACCAGTTCGCGCTGCTGTTCGGTCAGAGCGAAACCCTGCTGGCGCAGCCGCTGGAAGCCGGCGATCGGGTCTTCCAGCGCCCGGCCCACGCTCTCGATATTGGCGAGCAGCGAGCCGCCATAGATGGCCGACAGGTCCTGCGCCGCCTGCAAGGCCCCGCGGAACTCGTCGCCCCCGATCGAGGGGAAGGTCGCGAGCGAGGCCGCTGCTTCGAGAAGCTCGCGCTCCGAGAAGAAGGTGAGCCCTGCCTGTTCCTGCGCCAGGGCGCGGATTTGCCCGGCGGTCTGGCCCGCGGCGCGGCCGGTGCGCGTGAGCACCTGTTCGAGCCGCAGGAAGGCGCGCTCGTTCTGCGAGGCCTCGCGCAACCCCAGCGTCAGCGTGCCCACGACCGCGCCCAGCGCCGCGGCGGCCGCAGCGCCGGCGGGGCCAAGACCGCGCAGGGCCGAGCCCGCAATCCCGGCCTGTCCGCCCAGCGCGTCCATGCGCCCGCCAAGATCGGCGGCGACATTGTCCACGACCTTGAGCCCCGCCGAGGCGGGTTGCGCGCCTTTCTCGATCAGTTCCAGCGCGCGCTGGCCTTCCTGGCCGAGGGATTTCAGTTCGGCCTTCACGCGCTCGCCGTCGCGCACTGAGAGCCGGACGCCGATATTGCGGGTGCTCATGGGGATCAGTCCGTCTTAAGGGCAGCGTTGAGGGCGCGGATCGCCACCGGTTCGATCGCGGGCAGCAACTCGGCCGCGATATGCGCCGGCACGCCCAGCGCCCGGCCCAGCGCCAGCGCCGCCGTGAAATCCCAGCCCAGCACGCCGCCCGGGATCGCGCGCAGCTGGCCCGTGAGCCGCAGCGCCAGATCCCAGACCTGCCAGGCTTCAACGCTGTGGGGCCGGTGAAGGGTGTAGGGGCATTCCGCGCAGCCCGTGCCGCAGGCCGCGCAATAGCTCTCGCCCCCGCCGAAATGCCATTCGGCGAGGGCGATCAGACGTTTTTTTCCGCGTCCAGCACGAGGGCGGGGGCAACGTAATCGAGCTCGAAACTCTCGTAGATCGGCCAGAGATCGAGGAGCGCGTCGATATTCTCGGGGCTGGGCTCGGCGGGCGCGTCGTCCGGGCCGGTCACGCCCTCCCATTCCAGCACGGTCAGCCGGGCGATCGCCTTGCACACGGCCAGCGCGCGCTGGTTGCGCGGCGCGTCCTCGCCCAGCGCCAGCACGGCGGGATCGCTGCGCGCGGCCATCATGACGGCGGAGGTGAGGGGCGCGAGCTTCAGCTTCACGCCGTGGTTTGTGTCGAACCAGAAGGGCTCGGCGGCAAGGTTGAGGCGGATCATGGGGGCTCCGGGTCAGGGGTTCGGGTTGTCGTAGCTGTCGAGATCATTAATCAGCGTAGCGGTCGCCATGCGCCCCAGCACGGGATCGCGCGCCGCCTGCCAGGCGAAGCTCGCCTGCACACCGCCCGGGCCCTGAAGCGCGAGCCGGGGGCGGGGGAGATAGACGGCATGCGCCGTCAGCGTGAAGTGCGCCGCCGGCCCGGCGCTGTAGGTGAATTCGATCTCCGCCGGGGCACCATTCACGGCCTGATCCAGCAGTGTCTGATCAGCAAAGCGCACCTCGATCGTGCCGGCCAGTGAGGCGAGCGATGGATCGGCCCCGTCGATCCGGCCGTCGCCGCGGATGGTCTCGATCCGGTCGAGATTGTTCGAATAGGTGATCTGCGCGGAGACGACATTGCCGAGCGGGCTGCCGTTGCGCGTGATCTCGCCCTGGAATGCGCCGAAGCGGGTCAGGTCCATGCCGTTCAGCGTGCCGGCAGCGGAACTCGCCGCGACCGTCTCGCCCTGGCCGATCAGGCCCACGGTCGCGGTGATCAGCCCCGAGCGCTGCATGGTCCAGCTGATCTGGTTGAGGACGCAGCCCGCATTCATCGCGAAATGCGGCACCTCGGGCATGCCGATTTCGATCGCCATCGAGGGCAGGGTCCAGCCGCCCGACTGGAACTCGTGCGTGAACACCCCGGTGTCCTCGGTCGTCACCGGCGCGCCAAACGCCCCCTTGAGCCAGACGCCCCAGAACCGGGCATCGATCGGCACGGTGATGTCACCGTCATTGGTGATCGCATCGCCGATGGGCGCGATCGGGTCGCGGCCGTAGCCCAGCAGTTCCGAGTTCAGGAGCGGCTGCTCGCTGCCGATGTTGGATTGCGCAAACGGCATGCGCCAAAACCGCCCCGCGGCCGGCGGCGTGCCGTAACTCGTCTCGAACGCAAGCGCCATCTGCGCCCGCGCCCCCTGGGCTCGTGCCATGTCGTGTCCTTTCGATGTCGGAAATCAGAAGAGGGGATCGGCGGTCTCGTAGGTCATGACGATCCCGATCGTCGCGGCCTTCAGCCCCTCGGCGCCGTCGATCGCTAGCGCCAACGCGGCCGGGGCCTCGCCGATCACATAGTCGCAACACCCGCCGAGCGTCCGATCGAGGGCGAGGGCCTCGCCGATCGCGCGCTTGAGTTTGTCATAGGCCAGATCCCGGTCGAAGGCGTTCGATGCCTCCACGGCAATGTCGACCTCGGCGCGGTGCTCGTAGAGAAACCGCAGGGGCGACATCAGAACCTCGGGCTCGCCCGGATCGCCGTCGCGCAGGATCGCCACGCCTTTCGGCGGGATGCGCTCGGGCAAGGTGACATTGCGCAGGAGTTTCGCGCCAGCGGGCAGGGTTGCGCCCAGCGCAGCGAAAAGCGCCGCGAGGGCGTCCTCGGCGGTGGTGGGGGTGGTGATGTTGTGCTCATCCAGTTGAGGCAATTCGTTCGGCGGGTTATCCTTCTTGCCTTGGATCGGAGGCTGCGATGGCGCGGACACTGAAGGACAAACTTGATGAGCTTGATCCCGAGCGCCGCTCGCGCATTGAAGCCGAGGCGGCGCGCCTGCTGGCGCAACGGAGAAACAGCGGTCAGTCGCGCCCAGGGGACGAAGCTGTCCCTAGCGCTGAGGCCAGTTGGCAAGAATGAGGTCCGGCAGTCGGCCTTCCCAAAGCCGCGCGGCGCGATCGAGGTCCAGCCGCTTGGGCAGCCGCACCTGCGGAACGAGGATGAAGACCGGGATCGTCTGGCGGCCGGCGAGGCGGGTGTAGCTGTTGCCATCCCGGCGGCGGGTGACATTGGCAACGGCGCGACCGCGCGCGGTGAGCCTGGCGTTGTCGATCACGAGGAGGCTCGGCGCGCGCGGGCGATAGACGAAGCGCAGGCGCAACCCGGTGCGCCGTTCCCAGCCGCCCGGCGTGATCCGCTTGCGGCCTTCGCCATATTTGCCGGCGGCCTCGGTCGGGATCGCGAGGAAGAACCCGGCCTTGGAGCGGATCAGCACGCCGCGGTCGAAGGCATCCACCAGCTTGCCCGCGCGGCTGTAGACCAGCGCCGCGGCGTTCAGCGATTTGCGCCCGGGCGGGAAATAGCGCTCGCGGATCGTCCGGGCCAGACGATCGCCGAGCCCGCTTGAAACGATCTGCCCCCGCCACGATCCCTTGAGCCCGGCAGCGGCCGCCCTGACGCCTACAGTGACGGCGGTTTCCGCGGCGGCGATCTCCTCGGCCATGAAGGCGTCAAGATTGCCTTGAAGGGCCGCGACGATTCTCATGGCTGCACCCGCGCTTCCGCCGACCAGATCAACCGCTCGCCATCGCGCAGGGGCTCGCCGAGGATCTCGAACGGCTCCCCGGCAATCTCGATCAGATCGCCCTGGGCGAGGGTGGGCGCGTCCGAGATGCGCAGTTGCAGGACCACCGTGTCGGTGACGAACCGGCTTTCGCCAAAGCCCGCGATCCGGTCGGGGCGCTGGCGGATGACCTGAACCGGCTGGCCGGGCCCCGCACCGCCCGGATGCCAGACCGCAGGCAGCGCGAGGTTGGGATCGGCGAAGATGATGTCCACCGCCGCAGCGAATGCCGTCACGTTGCCACCGGGATGCCAAAGCAGGCATTGAGCCGCACCCGGCCCAAGGTTTCCAGCGCGCTGTCGCCCACCGGCTGCACGGCAATGCCGATCAGGCGGTTGCCGGTGGCGACGGTCGTGCAGCGCTTCTCGGCCGCGTCCCAATAGATCGCCGCGCCGATCGCCCATTCCTGGCTAGGCGCTTTTGGCAGATCGAACACGCCCGAGAGCTTGAGCACGACCTCCGCGCCGCTGCTGGCAGCGCCCTCGGCCACGCCGAAGAGCGTTTCCAGCAGCACACCCTCGCCCGAGGCGATGTCGGCAGGCGCCGGGATGGTGAGCCGATCGCCCACTGCGATGAAGTTTTTCATGGGGGTCTCCCTGGACAAAAGGAAAGGGCGGCTGTGGGGCCGCCCTCATGCGCATGGTGATGGGGAGGATCAGCCGCCCGCAGGCGCGGCGCCCTCGTTGCGATAGAGGCCGCGCCAGTCGATGGCCTTGGAGGCGAAGTCGTGGCGGGCCTTGATCTCGATGCCGTCGACCTCGAAGCCCATCCGGGTCTCGGTGTAGACCCCCTGTTGACCTTCGAGATAGGCATACTCGATCGTGTCGATCCGCGCAGGATCGGCGGCCAGGAACCACGGGTCTTCGCCGGTGTCCGGGATCAGTCGCGGTTCCTCCACCACCTCCAGCCGGCCGGCGAAGGTGTTCACATCCGCCGTGTTCGCGGGCGTTGTCGCCGTGACCTGCTTGCGGGCCTCGACCGAGCGCTGGCCGGGCGGCACGATCAGGAACCGCGGCAGGATCGAGACCAGCCGCTCCTCAATCCCCTTGTGCTTGCCGAAGAGCCGGTAGGCCTCGGCCAGCGCGGCTTCGGTGATCGCCGAGGCAGTGCCGATATTGCCATGCGCGGCGTCGAACAGGTTTACCCCGTCGCCCATCGCCGGGTTCTGCTTCAGGATCGCATAGACGATGTCGGATTCCAGATCGGCCGCCGAGGCCCCGAAGGCTGCGGGCACCCGGGTGAAGGCGTCGAGATCGTCGTTGATCAGCGTCTGCCGGGTGATGCCGACGATCCGGCCATAGGTGGCCAGCGCATAGACCTCTTTCGCCTCGCCGATCGTGCCATAGGTGAACTCGCCCGATTCCAGCACCTTGTGCAGGTCCGGCGCGCCGCCAAGCTGGGTGCGCTGCACGGGCTTGAAATCGGCGATGGTCGCGCGCCGGGCCCAGGCGGTGAAGGTGCGCGGGGTCGAGGCATAGGCATCGCGCAGGGTCTTGTTCGCGACATTGGCCAGGATCGCCGGGAAGTCGCTGGTGGAGTGATAGCCTGCGCCCGAGCGCATCGAGAGCGCCGCTGCGGCCGCTTCCAGCTTCGACATGCCGCGCGTGCGGGTGCCGCGGCGTTCCAGCGCGTCCTTGGCGAGTTCAATGAGCGACATGCCGCGGAACTCGCGCGCGCGATCGGGCAGGGCATAGCTGCCCGGCGCATGACGATGCAGCAGCGCCTCCGTCACCGCGTCGCGATAGGCGGCCTCGGTCTCCATGCCGCCGCGGGCAGTGGCGGCGACCGGTTCCGACCGGCGCGCGCCCGCGCTGTCGGCCTCGGCCAGGGCATCGAGGATCGCGGCCCGGGCGGCATCGAGCGCGACGCCGCGACCGATAAGATCGGCCGAGAAGTCGCCGTCGAGCCCGTGGCGCTGGCAGAGGCTCATGATCTCGGCCGCGCGCCGGCGCTCTTCCGCCCGGATATCTTCGGCCGAGGGCGCCGGTGCCGGCGGGGTCGCCTGCGGCGCGGGATCGGGCGTCGGAGTGGTTTGGGCGGTGCGGGTTTCCGCAGCTTGGCTCTGGGCGTCACCGGTTGCATCGGCACTCGCCCCCGCGGGGGTGTCTTTCGGCATGGGGGTCCTCATGGGTTGGGCCGCGGCAGGGGCGGCGGGGGGATCGCACCGGATCAGGGTGCAGGGGTGGTTGGCGGCGTCAGTGTCATCGCCGCGCACACGGGCGCCGGGATCGGCACCGATCGCCACGGCGGAAAGCTCCATCGGCTCCCAGTCGACCGCGCGCCACAGCTCGGGCGCGCCATCGCGCTTTTCGATCTCGAAACGGTGGACGCGGTAGCCGACCGAGACATTGCGGATGATCCCGGCCTGAATGTCGCGCCAGATCGGCTCCACCTCGGGCCGATCGCTGAACCGGATCAGGGCCGTGCCTATCCCGTTCGCGATCCGAACCGAGCCCTCGACCACGACACCGAGGATGGCATCGAGCCGGCGGCTGTCATGGCTGTTCAGGAACGGCGCGCCGCCGTTCAGCCGGTCGAGCCGGACATTGTTCGGGCCGATCATCAGCTCCTCATCGAAATCATCGTCAAAGAACCGGCGCCGGCGCACGGTGGCGCCGGTGGTCCAGATCACTTCGATGGTGCGGGCCTCCGCATCGGCGCTCTCCGCGCGCAGCGAGGCCGCCCGCGCCAGCACGGGCAGGTCGATTTGGTCTTTGGGCATGGGGTTCCGTCAGCTCTGTCCGCCCTCGGGCGGTGTTTCGGTGGCCGGGCGCGGCTGCGTCAGCCCCGCCTGGCTGACCCGGCGCGGGTCGGAGTCGAGCACCAGCCCGAGGCTATCGGCCAGCGCGAGGAACTCGGCGTATTCCGCCAGCACCTTCTTCGGATCATAGCCGCGCTTGGCGATCTGCTGGGGCAGGGTGGCAAAGCCCGCGCGGGTTTCCAGGAGGTCGGTCTGGGCGTCCTGCAACGGGTTCACGCTCTCGAAGCTGGGCGGGGCCCATTCCGCTGGCACGTCTGCGGTGGGGATCAGCCCGGCGGTGAAGGCCGCGTCGAGAAACCAGCGCCAGACCGGGGCGCAGAAGCCGGGGATCACGATCTGCCATTGCATCGCGTCGATCATGCGGCGGAACTCGTTCAGCCCCGCCCGGATCGAGGAGAAATTCACCTGAGACAGATCCCCGGTCATCAGCTCGTAAGGGACACGGAAGCCGGCCGCGATGATGTGCAGCTGCACCCGGTGCCATTCGTAGACGCCCGAGGTGCTGGCCGGCTGGTTGAACTTGATGTCCTTGCCGCCGCGGGCATAGGCGATCAGCCCCGGCTCGAACTGCTCGACGCGGTTGCCCTCGCCGTCCTGAATGACCGGGGCGATCGCCTGCTGGTCCTCCTCGGCCCCGAAGACGATGCCGACGAGACAGGCCTCGGTTTTCTTGCGGACGAGTTCGGCGTTCTGCCAGTCATCGACATCGCGCAGCGCGCGGATCGCGGGCGTCCCCCAGGGCACGCCGCGGGATTGCACGCGCTGGCGCTCGTAGAGATGGGCGACTGCGCCCGCATCGATCCGCACCGCTTCCATGCGCCGGCCGAAGGTCGGCGACTGGTCCCCGGGATGGTCGGGAAACATCCAGTAGGCCCGACGCCGGCCGTCGCGATCGTACTCGATGCCTTGGGCGATGCGCCCGCCGCCGGGCGTATCGCCGAACTTTGCGCCGTCCAGATGATCGGCCTCCTTCAGCTCGATTTGTAACGGCACCGGCAGGCCGTCCCGCATGCGGCGGCGCCGGCGGATGGCGAAGACCTCACCGCCCTCGATCATCTCGCGCACGGCAAGCCCGGTCAGCCCGTGGAAATCGGTGTGGCCATCGGCATCGCAATGATCCGACCAGCGCGCCCAGAGACTGTCGACCAGCTCGTTGAGCGCGGGATCGGCACTGGCAGCGCGCGGCCGGATGCCCGAGCCCACGAGGTTGTTGACGAGCACTGACACCGCACGCGCGGCGAGGGGGTTGTTGCGCACCAGATCACGCATGCGGTCGCGCAGGAGGCCGCCGGCTGCAGCAATCTCTGCATCGGCCGCGGTGCCCGCGGTGCGCCAGCCCTCGGTGCGGCGGCCCTTCTGCGCGGCATCATAGGCCCGGCGCAGGTTGCCCAGCGCCACCCGGGCGGCATAGCGTTTCGCGGCAGCCCGCGGGGCAACCAGCGCCAGTGCACGATCGAGCGGGCCGAAGGTGACTTCGTGCGGATCAGCCATCAGCGATCCCCTCGGCGAAACCCGGCTACGCCCGCCACGGGCAGGGGCCGGCCGCGCCCGGCCGCGATCTCGCCCTCGATCGTGCGGATGCGGCGCAGGAGGTCTTCAGCATTGCCATATTCGACCGTCTTGCCCTCGTAGCTCACCCGCAGGGTGCCGGCGGCGAAGGCGCGCTTCAGCGCCGCAAGTTCGTCATCAGTGAAGGACATCAGAACCATTTCCCCCGGCGGTTTCCGAGCCAGTCGGAGTTGCGTGTCGGCTGCCCGGTTGTCGTTGGCCGGTTCGGCTGCCCGGCGGGCGGGGCGTCGTTGCGGCCGATGGCGATCTGCTCTTCCAGTTCCGCCCAGCGCCGCTCGTCCCAGCGATCGAGCCCGATCAGCCAGGCCGCGGCGCGGGCATAGACCCGGCAGTCGAGCGCCTCGTTGCGCTCGCGCATCTGCTGCCATTCCAGTTTTGAGTAGCCCGCGCGGGTCCGCACGGTCATGAGCTGTTCGGCGGTCAGCTGCTTGATCCATTCCGCCGTGGTGCCCTTGGGCAGATGGATGAACCCGCCCGGCCAACCGGCCCCCTCGGCCCGTTCCTCTTCGGTGGGGGCGGAAAGGCGCAGGAAGCGATGGGTCTCCGACTTGAAGACAGATACCGACACCTTCCAGAGCCGCACGCCGCGCCTGATCTTGCGCCCGCCCTCGGTGGCTTCCACGAAGGTCGGGCCATCCACGGGCGTGGAGCGATCGAACCCGCCGATGCCCTTGATCGGCACCACCTGCCCGGGGCCGGCACTGCGCGCCCAGGCATAGACGGCATCGGTCGTGGCCCCGTCGCCCGAGTCGATCGCGAGCCGAGCCAGTGCCATCGGCACACCCGAGGCGTGCGGCCAGGTGCGGCGCAGGAAGTCCGTGAGGCCTGCCCAGATCTCCGGGCGGGCGGTGTCACCGTCCAGAACAACGTGATCGACCAGCCAGCTTTCCAGGTTCCGCCCCCAGCCCCAGATGTCGATTTCGATCCGGTCGCGCTGCACATCGGCGCCGGCGGTCAGGATCAGCACGCCCTCGGGGGCCGCGCCCAGCTTCCAGTCCTCGCGGCGGTCATAGAGCCGCTGCCAGTCGGGCGCCTCGCCGCGTTCCTGCCAGGTTTCGCCGAGCACGGTGTTCTTGATCGTTTTCAGGGCGGCGTCGTTGCCTTGTGCCTGTTCCCAGCGCCGGGCGATCTCCTCCCAGCTAAGCCAGCCCAGCGGCGAGTAGAGCCCGTTGATGTGGAAGCCGATCAGCCCGCCGCGGCGGGCCTCTTCGGCGCGTTCGGGCTCGGCCGTCGCCATCCAGCAGGCGCCATTCTCCTCGGCCATCATCCATGTCTTGTGCCGCTCGGCGATCGGCTCGTCGCAATGCTCGCAGAGATAGGCGGCTGTCTCGGGCCGGCCGGGTTTCCAGCGCAGGCGCTCGAACTTCAGCCATTGCAGGGCACCACAATGCGGGCAGGGGACGTGATAGCGCTGCTGGTCGGACAACTCGAACTCCCGCTCGATGCGGCTCAGCCCCTTGAGCGTCGGGGTGGAGACCACGAAGATTTTGCGCCGGTGGCCGAAGCTGTCGGTGCGCGCCTCGGCGAGCGCGATCGGATCGCCCTCGCCGTCGAGATCGCCGGGGTAGGCGTCGACCTCATCCAGAAACAGCCAGCGCGCCGGCATCGAGCGCAGGCCCACGGCCGAGTTCGCGCCGGTCAGGATCAGCTGCCCGCCGGGAAACCGCTTCGCCAGCACCGTGTTGCCGGCGTCCCGCGAGCGCGAGGGCAGCACCAGTTCCCGCAGATCGGGGCTTTCCTCGATCAGGGGTTCGATCCGCTGCTGTGAAAGGCGTTTCGCCAGATCCACCGTGGGCTGCACGGCCAGGAACGGCCCCGGCGCGCGGTTCATGCAGAAGCCGATCCAGTTGTTGCCGGCTTCTGTCGCGCCGACCTGGGCGGATTTCATGAAGACGACCCGCTGCACGGGGCTCGCCGGCGAGAGCGCATCCATGATCGCGCGCATGTAGGGCGTGCGGTTCGTCCGGTAGGGCCCGGCCTCGGAGGCCGCGCGCGAGGACAGCACCCGGTGCCGGTCAGCCCATTCCGACACGGTGAGCGCGGGATCGGGCGAGAGGCCGCGGGCCCAGGCACGGCGGATATCGCCCGCACCCTCGAAGGGTTCAGCGGAGTTCAACCTTCACCTCCGCCAGTTCGCCCAGATGCGCGCGCACATGCCGTTCCAGAACCGTTTCCATCTGATGGGCCTCCACGCCGAGTTCCGCGGCCATCAGCGCCGCCACCCGGGGCGGCCAGTTCAGCCAGGCATCGCGCTCGCGCCGCGCCAGATCGAAGACCATCGCCGTGGCACGGGCGCGATCGACCAGCTCGCCCTTCATCTTCTGAAGCCGGACCCGGGCGGTCTGGGCCTTCAGCACCTCGTTCGCCATGCGGGCGCGGACGAATGACACCTCGCCGCCGCCCTCGGCCGCGCCGGGTTCGCTGCCCGCCTCGCGCAGCGTGTCCTTCACCGCGTCCAGCGCCGCCCGGGGCACGGGCTTGTTCAGCGCGGCCTTCGCGGTGGCGGTCGTGGCCGCGGTCTCGGCGGCCGTCGCCCGGGCATGGGCGCCGCGCTGCTGGGCTGGATCGGTGCGGGCGTCCCACATCGCATCGGCGCGCGCGGCGTCTATCGTGCCGTCTGCTTCCGTGACGATCCGCCCGGTGGCGATCGCCTTGCGCACTGCGCTTTCGCTGCATCCGCGATGCGCGGCATATGCCCGCCGAGAGAGCCCCATCGGTTCAAAAATATCCTCTTTTCAGTGGATTGGGTGTTGCTCCGTACCGCTGGTCGAGCCTGAGTGAGACCGCAGCCAGCGAGAAAGGAGCACCCCATGCCCGCCAAGCTTCACCCCGCCGACGAGGCCGCCGCCCGGATCATCGCCCGCGCCCAGCGCTTCGAGATCGCGCTCTTCCAGGGGCAGGGGCGCTACGCCAAGGCCGAAGCCCCGACCCTGCCGCAGGCCCGTGAGGTTGCCGCCCGGCTTGAGGCGCAGATCGCCAATGGCAAGCGCGCCATGATCTACGCGCTCACCCCCGAGGGCCGCTCGGCCCTTGTCACCGACGCCACCCAAACCGCCATGGAGACCAGCGAGATGCAGATCTACACCAAGAAGTTCAACGCCCGCCGCGCCGCCCAGCGCGCCGGCATCCCCGACGACCGGATCGAGGTTCTGCGCACGCCCAAGGGCTATATCTGGCGCGACACTGGGCCGAAAGCGCCGGCCCCGGCCGAGGCTAAGGCGGCGCCCAGCGCTGAAGCCGTGCCCACGGCGCCGAAACCGGCCGCGGTCAAGCGCAAGCGGATCGATTACGACAAGCTGGAAGCCGAGGCGCACAAGGGGCATCTGCCCGAGCCGCCGGACTTCTCGGCGCCGACCCACGCCCGGTTCCGCAACAAGCTCGCGAAGCTGATCGAGCTTGCCGGCGCGGGCGACATCGTCGCCCTGCGCGCCGTCGAGATCAACCCGGTCTCGTCCAGCCCGAAGGCAATGGCCCGCTATCGCGACCTCTGCGTGATCGCCCTTGAGGCGCGGGCGGAGGCGGCAGCGTGAAGATCACCCGCAGCTTTGAACCCGGCGATCGGTATCGCTACGATTTCGGCATCTGCAGCCCGGCGCGCGGCTGGGCGCAGGTCGACACCGCGCAGGATGCTTCGTGGTTCGGCACATGGGCGTCACCCGCCGAGCGCACGATCCTCAACTATGCCGAGGGCGACGTGACCCGGCAGGTCTGCGAGAGCGACGAGGAGTTCGCGCAGGCGCTGCGCGATCTCGACCAGTGGAACCGCGATCATGGCTATGGACCGGCGAGGATTGACCCGGGGTTGGACCCGGCGCTGAAGGCGGCGTTCGAGCGGTTGGGGCTGGGGGACATTCTGCATTGAAGGCACTGGCCCTTCGGGGTGTCGTCACCCGGATACCCCGTCAGCCCAGGCGCCCCTCATCATCCACCAGCCGCAGCCGCGTGGGCAACTCTGCCCCCCAGACCCAGAGCACGAGGTTCATATCGTGCTCGGTTGCGCCCTTGGCATAGGAGCGTACCTGCATCCCGGCATAACCCGCGGTCTTCAGCCTTTCGGCCAGCCTCTGGGTCGGCGCCTTGCCCTCTGCCAGCATTTTCAGGCGCCAGTCGTCGGCGGCGAGTTGCCCAGCTGTGATTCCTTCCGCATCCAGCGCCGCGGGGTCCGTCGCGTCAAAGATTGGCCCGATCTCGGCCTCATAGGCCACCAGCGTAGTGGGTTGCAGCGTGCCGATCTGGTTGGCCTCGCGGATCGCGGTCATCACGCTTTGCGAGGTGTAGAGCGCGGGCATCCCCCTGGGATTGAACCGCCCACCGTAGCGTCGCGCCCCTTCGCCCGACATCGGCTCGCGCGCATAGACCGGGTTCAGCGCCCGATAGAGAAGGCCGACATAGTGCATGCGGCGTCAGGCGTGCACGCCGGCATCCACGGCGTCGATATAGTCCATCACCTCGGCCGCGCGTCCCTCGCGCACCAGCTGCATGGCGGTCAGCCCGCCGAACCCGGCCAGTGGCTCCGAGCGATACCAGGCATAGGCGATCAGCGCCGAGCCGAAGCGCGGCTCCACCCGGTTCAGGATCTCGACCATCTCGCGCAGGCGCTTCTGGGTCTTCGGGCTCTGAACCCTATCAGCGCGCATGAGCGCGTCGCGGCCAAGCCCGACCGTCCGCGCCACCTCGTCCTTGGTGGTGCGCAGCGCAGCAGCGATGCGGCCCGGGGCAAAGACGCCGTTTTCGGCGAAGGATTCGATCTGCATGGCGGGCTCCACAATCTCTGACGCAATATAGCGACAGAGAGCGTGGCAAACAAGGACACCTCAGCTTCGTGCTACTGGAGCCACGTTCCAGAACACCGCTTGCCCGGGCCGATGGCGTGCCAGGCACACCTCCCAAGCCTTCGCGTCATAATGCGGATCGCTGGGAAAGGGCGGCGTGAGCTTCGCCACCTTCCCGAAGGCCAGCGGATAGCGATGCACCTGCGCGCCGGCGACCTCGCGCGGGGTGAGATCGCGGCCGACCTGCACGACATGGCGGCGGGCACTCGGCCAGGCGGCGGCGAGCCCGCGCGCCAGCACGCCGGAACCGGCAGCGCACCACACCTCTTCGGGATCGAGCCGTGTCGCTCGCGCCGCCGCGGCGATGGCCTCCACCGCGCCGGGGATTTCCGCGCCGAAGGGGATCAGGAAAGCACCGGTGTTCCGGCAGTATTCCTTCGCGCGCGCCTGGACGACCGACAGATAGCCGGGCGACACTGGCACGACTTTGGCACCCAGCCGCGCGGCTTCCAGCGTCCGGGCATGGGGCTTGGCGCGCTGGGCCACGAAGATCGTCGCCCGCTTCCCCAGCGCCCGGGCGACGGTTGCGAGCGCCGTCTGCGCGCCGCCCTCCGCGGGGCTGGCATAGACCGCCTCGTCGGCGCAATCGAACACCCGGCCGATATAGCGGGCCTTCGTGCCGCCCGGGAACAGATCGTCGCGGATCACCATGATTCCGCGGTGCGTCTCCACGATCGGCGCTGTCATGCCTCTGGCTCCTCGGTCGCGGTGTCGTCTGCGGCCACCTCGATTTCGCCGAATTCCACCGGCCCACAGGCCTCGGTCGCGCGCTTCGGATCGCCCTTCACGAACACCATGACGTTCTGATGGGTGCGGCCCAGCTTGCGCGAGGCCGCGAACTGGCGCCCAGCACGCACGGGCAGCGAGCCCACCGCCTTGGCGAGGATCGCGTCGTTGTAGAACCGCGCGCCGGCAGCCTCGAAGGCCTCGACCGTCCGGCCGGGAAGGTTGACGAAGCAGCCGTCGCTGTCGCGCACATCGCCGATCACCCAGACCGCGAAGCGATCCTCGCGCAACCGGGCGACGGCGGCGGCGATGATCCGGGCATAGGATTCGAAGAAGGCCTCCTTGCCCATGGCTGAAAGATCGGCGGGGTCGTCGGAATACTGCTCGAGGTTCCAGTAGGGCGGGCAGCTGAACACCAGATCAGCCTCGATGCCGTCGGCGATGGCGGCCAGATCGCGGCTGTCGCCACAGACCCAGCGCGGCGCGGGATCGCCGGCCAGGTCAAGCTGGGCCTCGTTCGCCGCCACCTGTTCGGCGCGCAGTTCGACCCCGAAGTAGCCCCGGCCCAGGCGCGAGGCGACGATCCCCCGCACGGAGCCGCCGGCGAAGGGATCGAGCACCATGCCGCCCGGCGGGCAGAACCAGCGATAGGCGATCTCGCAAAGGACCGGATCGAAGATCGAGGTGCCCGAGGCGGTGGGCGCTTCCGAGGCCTCGTAATGCTCGGCGAGGAATTCCTCCGTGGTGAGCTCCCGGCCCAGTTCAGCCTCCTTCGCGCGCTTCTTCGCATAGAAGCTCGGATCGCCCGAGGTGTGCGAGGGCATCAGCACCCCGCCATTTGTGGCGCTGCCAGTCCCGGCGCCCTCGCCGACGACATGCTTGCCGCGCATCAGATCCTGCCCGAAGGTGCGGGCGTAGCCTTTAGCCATCTGCCTGCACCTCCTTGGCCTTCACCTTCCTGGCGGGGCGCTTGCCCTCCTTGCGGCGGTAATGGTCCATGTCCTTGTTGATCGGGGCGGGGTCTTTCGTCCCCATCCCGGGCACAGCCGGGAAAGGCTTCTCGGCCGACCAGTTCCGATCGAGCGGGCGGGGGCTGCCGCCGGGGGCCGCACCGCGGCCGAGTTCCGAGCGAATGCCCAGATCGATCCACGCGCGCTTGCGATCCTGCCACCAGCCCTTGCGCGCATCGAGGATGCTGAAGGGCGGCACCCCGAAGCGTTCGGCCAGGGCGCCGGGGGCCGAGGCGCCGGAGTTTGCGCCGGCGTCAAGCCCGGCCCCCTTGCCGGATGGGATGGGAGTGCCATCCGGGTCTTCAAAACCTGCAAGGATTTCATCGAGGGCGGCCTCGTCGAACCCCAGCAGGTCGAGATCGAAATCCTCCTCGCGCAGCGCAGCCAGTTCGGAGCGCAGAAGCTCGTCATCCCAGCCGGCATTCTCGGCGATGCGGTTGTCGGCGATCACCAGCGCCCGGCGCTGGGCCTCGGTCAGATGATCGAGTACAATCACCGGCACGATATCGAGCCCCAGCTGCTGGGCCGCCATCAGCCGCCCGTGCCCCGCGATGATCACGTCATCCTCGCCGATCAGGATCGGGTTGGTGAAACCGAACTCGGCGATCGAGGCCGCGATCTGGGCCACCTGATCGCCGGAATGGGTGCGGGCGTTGCGAATGTAGGGGATCAGCCGGTCAACCGGCATGTCGGTGATCTGCATTTCTCCCCCATCTGGCTGCGTGCGCACGGCCGCGCGCACCTGCGCACCCCGCAATGCGCACCCGGGGTGCGAACCCCGATTTTTCCTTTGACGCTAGCGGATTAACGCGCTTCCGCCCCCCGCATACGCCCAGGCCCGGGAAGAACCTTCGCCGGGCGGAGCGTCCGCGGGGGGCGATCAAGGCGCCCGATTGTGAGGCCGATTGGGTCGGGGTCAGTGCCCGCACCCTCTCTCAGCCTATCCCTTTTTTGCCGCAAAACCGGTGCGGATGTCGCGCCCGAAGTTCAACGCATCCTGCCCGTTGTCCTGCGCTTCAGTGCGGGATTCGCGCGGTCGGCTGCCGGGCTTTGCGACGGCCTCTTGCGCAGCCCTTTTCTTTGCCCCTGTTTTCGCTTGCTTTTCCAGCTTCTTCGAAATGGTCACGAGCGCAGCCACCCAGCGCCGCCAGGCGGTCGATCGTACCACCCCGGCCCGAATGCAGATCTGCTTCCAGCGCATGTTCTCGGCCCGAAGCCAGACGATCCGGGCATCCTCAGGGTCCAGCCACAACAGCCAGTCGAAGCATTCCTCCATCCGGCTGATCGCCGCGGCGCTGGGCACCACCCGCATCGGTTTGCCCTCGTCATAGCCATAGGCCTGTTTCGGGTCGCGGACGACCTCGGGCCAGGCGGAATGGAAGCCGCGCGGCCGATCCTTCTCGGGCAGGCGGCGCAGGGTCAGGGCTGCTTCTTCGAGGCGATCCTCGATCTCGCGGGGGCTCAGCGTCATGCCTGCTCCTTTCGCTTTGGCTCGCGCCTTGCGCCGGGCATGGGCATACTGGTGAGTTGCGCGGCGTGCTGGGCCATAAACCGGCGGCTCGCGAAGATCGGGTTGGCGATCGCAAGCAGATGTCCGGGCGTGGGCGCGAACTTGTTCTCGGCCCTGCGCCAGCCGGCACAGGCGGCGTCGATGATGTCTTCAGGCAAATGGCCGAGGTCTTCCAGCCAGTCCTCTGCCACGCCCTTCCGCACATCCTCTGGCAAAGGCTGCTGTGGATAGTGCCCGATCAGCCGGGTCACAAGTTGCGCGATCCGTTCGGGCTTTGCCGGGGTGAGCGAGGCAAGAAGGAGCTTCGCCACGGGGCGGATCAGGTCCACCTCCTCAGGCTTCGGGGTCTGCCTGTTCAGACCTTGCCCGATTAGCTTTCGCAACAGCAGCGTCCCAGGCATCGCGGTGATCGCGGGCAGCGGATGTTCCTTGCTTGGCTTTTCGGCGGGGAGGTGCAGCGTCATGGGTATCGTCTCCGGAATGGTTCAGGGGTGTCAGGCGTCGATCCCGCCGCGCGATGATCGCGGCAGTGAAATACGCCCAGCTTCGGATGGGCTCGGATCGGGCAGTCGCGGTTTTCGCGGCAATCACCGGCAGGATGTCGGCGATCAGATCGCAGCCGGCCTCGAGCCAGCGATCGATCTCCTGGGCAGAGAGGGCGAGGGGGCCGCTCTCCGACCGGTCAAGGCCCGGGCCTGCCACCGCAAGGCAGGCCAGATGAGGAAGAGGGTGGTCGCGTAAAGCAGAGTCCTTTCGTATCTTTGACGTATCAAGGGCGGCCACTGTGACCGGGGGGTGCGGCCACTGTGGCCGGTTGGCAGGCGGCAAATCTGGCCGGTTGTCGCCATTGGCCGGTTGTCTTGAAGGGCCCGGCTCGCCGGGCTCCTCCTCGCCGTCGATCATCCCGGGCGGCGCCGGTTTGCGGGCCTCGAAAGCTGCGAGCAGGATCATGTCCGACTGCCGCGATCCGTTGCCGCGGCGCCGGGCGATCCGCCGGATCACGCCGCGCGCATCCATCGCCGCCAGCACCCGACGCACAGTGCGTTCGCCCAGCGCGGTCTGGTCGGCCAAGGTTTTCTGCGAGGGCCAGCTCACGCCGTACTCATTGGCGTAGTTCGCCAGCACCAGCAGGATCACCTTCTCGGTGACGCTGTGAACGGGATAGTCCAGCGCCCATGTGATCGCCTGGACACTCATAGCGCGGCTGTCACGGTCAGGCGCTTCACGATCGCCTCCATCAGCGCGATGCGCCTGTCGGCATCATCCTGGCGCATCCGGCCGGCCCGCACCCGGCGCCAGTAGTACTGCCGGCGAAGGTCAAGCTCGCGCTGGGCCTCGGCGATCAGATCGGCCACGGGAAACCGGCCCTCGGGGGTGATCCGTCCCATCAGAGCCCTCCACGCCGGGTTGCAACGGCCCGGTGCTGGCCG
The DNA here is from genome assembly GCF_019431455.1 of Paracoccus bogoriensis. GTDB lineage: Bacteria > Pseudomonadota > Alphaproteobacteria > Rhodobacterales > Rhodobacteraceae > Paracoccus > Paracoccus bogoriensis. The sequence goes on along the minus strand of NZ_JAHYSR010000027.1, from coordinate 10,055 downwards.
GTCTTGCGGGCCTCCTGATCGCGCAGCCAGTCGCGCACGGCGGCCTTGCGGTAGAGCACCTTCCGGCCCACCCGGACGCAAGGCGGGCCGACCCGGCGGGTCTCCCAGCGCTGCAGCGTGTCGACCGAGAGCGTGAGCTCCTTCGCGAGCGCCGCGCGATCGAGCCAGCCGTCGAGCAGCGGGCCGTCTTCGAGGTGCTCGGTTTCCAAGCTGTTGTTCTGCATGTGCTTCTCCTGTTCAGGCACCCCGGCGATCGGGGCGCGGTTGATCGGTGCGCAAACACAAGCACACCGGCCTGACCGGCACGGAGGCGGAAACCGGCAGAAACCAACGGGGAAATTATGCCGGTCGGCAGCGGCCGGCTCACGGCCGCGTCAGACCGGCCGAAAAGGGTTGATGAAGGGAGAACAAAAGTGCAACTTCCGGGTGAGCACACACCCAAGTGAATCGCCTGTGACCACTCCGCCCGGCCGGGCAGGGGCCCGGTGCCGGCTTGCCGGTCGCCCGGGGTCAGCATGGCGGCACCAGCGTGAAAGGAGGCAGGTCATGGCGTTTCCGCCGCAGTATTTCTTCACCCTCATGGAGGCGGCTGGTCGTCTCGGCTGCACACCTTCGCAGATCGTGGATTGGGCCATTGCCGACGAGATCGATCTTGTCGCGACGATTGCGCCTGTGCTGATTGGCGAGGAGGAGATCGGCGGGCTGATGAGCGTTGCCGGAAGCGAGATTCGTCCGCTATTCCGCTCGGTTGGCCGGGCCGAGAAGAAGGTCTGCGTCCGTTCCGTGCGGCCACAGGGCAGCACGGAATGGCGGCTGATCGCGTCGCCCGCCAAGGGCGTCAAGCTGACCGCCGGTGATATTCTGATCACCGCCAGCGAGATTGACCGGTTCGAGGCCGCGCATGGCATCAGCCGACGCACCAATGTCGGCCCCGGCGCCCCCTCCCGATACGATTGGGACGGCTTCTACATCGCGCTGAAGAAGCGGGTCTTCACCCACGGTCTGCCGCCCCGCCAGAAAGACCTGATCGACGAGATGCAGGAGTGGTTCATCCAGACCTCCGACACCGGCGAGGCCCCCGACGAGAGCACGATTCGCCGCCGGATACGCGCCGTATGGCAGGAACTGCACCCGGAATGATCGTGGCTCAACCTGCGCCCAGCGCCCTTGATCCGACACCCCGCCGAGCGCGCAAGCCTCTGGCGGGGTTTGATTTTGGGTTTTCGTGACCCTGACCGGCAGAATTGCCGATCTGGTTTCTGCCGGTTTCCGCCTCCGCGCCGGTCCCTCGCAAAGAGCAGGTTGCTCCCCGCCGAATCAGGTTGCTCAGTCGGCGAGATGGGAGAACGCACATGAACACACGTCTGACCGAAAGGGTTGTGAAGGCTGCCGAGGTGGGCAGCCGGAAGTATGTCATCTTTGACGAGGACTGCGCGGGCTTCGGCCTCTGCGTCTACGAGAGCGGGCGGAAGGCATTCGTGCTGATCTACCGCACTGCCGGGCGTCAGCGGCGGTTCACGATCGGCGGCTGGCCCGCCTGGTCCGTCACCGCCGCGCGCGACGAGGCGAAGCGGCTAAAGCGCGAGATCGATCGCGGCGATGATCCGCTCGATGAACGCAAGGCGGCGCGCGGGGCGCCGATCGTCAAGGATCTGGCCGCGCGCTATATCGAGGAGCACCTGCCGAAGCTCGCGAAGACCAACGCCTCGGACCAGATCGTCATGCTGGAACGGCTGGTGCTGCCGCATTGGGGAAACCGCAAGGTCGCCGACATCACCCCGCATGATGTCGACAAGCTGCTCACATGGGTGGCGGAGGGCCGGGCGCGGCCGTCGAAGGCCCAGCCGAAGACAAAGCGCAAGAAGCCCCTGCAACCATCGAGGCCCACGCCCGTGCGCGCGAACCGGGTGGGCGAGGTGCTGCGGAAGATGTTCAACCTCGCCATCCAGTGGCGCATGCGCACCGACAACCCTGCGCTGGGCTTCCGCAAGCGCCCGGAAACCGCCCGAGACCGCTTTCTGTCGATGGAAGAGATCAACCGGCTGGCCGATGCGCTCGCGAACGATCCTGACCAGCGCGGCGCCTCGATCATCCGGCTGTGCATGCTGACTGGCGCCCGGGTGGGCGAGGTCCGCACTGCCACCTTCGACCAGTTCAACCTTGACCTCGCGATCTGGACCAAGCAGGCGGCATATACCAAGCAGCGCCGCATCCACCGCATCCCGATCTCGCCCGAGGCTGTGGCGCTGGTGCGCCTGCGCCGCGAGGCGGTGCCACCCGGCTGCCCCTTCCTCTTCCCCGGCGATGTCGAGGGCCAGCCGGTGCAGGAACTCAAGCGCTTCTGGGCCCGCATGCGCGAGGTGGCCGATATCCCGGACGTGCGCATCCACGACCTGCGGCACACCTTTGCCTCGCTGCTGGTCTCGGGCGGCGCCTCGATCGAGATGATCGGCAAGCTCCTCGGCCACACACAGATCGGCACCACCCAGCGCTACGCCCACCTGATCGAGTCCCCGCTGCGCGCCGGCGTCAACGCGGTAGGAGAGATGCTGCGGCCGCGGCTGAAGGTGGTCGATTGCGGGTGACAAGATCGCTTGCAATCGCCGCATTTGCGCGTGATGCTCAACTTCGGAGATCTGAGCCAGCTGATCCAGTTCAATGCCTGACCGACTGTCTCGAGAAGAACGCAGCGCCCATAGCGCCGCACCCGTAAGAATGACACGAAGCGAGAAATGGCGGTGCGGCGTGTCGCGCATCTCCTTGGCTACAATTTCCGTTTGCATCGAGCTGAACTCCCCGGGACGCCCGATCTTGTGTTTCCGAGATTGCGCAGGATGATTTTCGTGCTCGGCTGCTTCTGGCATCAGCATGGATGCAGCCTCGAACGTGCTCCGAAGTCGCGGCTCCTCTACTGGCTATCCAAGCTCGAGCGCAACTAACAGCGCGACTCGCAGGCCATGGCGAGCCTGAAGCATCTTGGGTGGGATGTTCTCGTGATTTTGGAATTGCGAAATCTCAGCGGAAGATGCAATAGTACCTTGCGTTGCCTCCTTCCTGGCCGGCGGCGACGATCAATCTACGGTTGGGGCCGAGAGCAGGGGCAGCTCGGTGGCAGCTGAGTCGCCCGGGCTCTTCTTTCGTGCGGAGAAACGGCCCTCTCCCGGATGATCCGCATGATCCCCGATCTGCTGCCGATACTTCGCGGGGAGAGGCCCGAGCGGCTCCGGCTTCGGTACTGGGCTGCGTACAGGCGGAATTAGTTTGAGAGGTCCAAGGCGGCTCTTGTCGCGAAGGAGTTGCCGCCGGATTTCCCTTGCGAGGACCTCTGCAAGGAGGGACGGCACGGCATTGCCCAGCATCCTCTGCACGTCAGTCCGGCCACAGTCGAACTCAAGCCCCTCCGGAAAGGTTTGTAGGCGGCACATCTCCGTACTGGATAGCTTGCGGTTGCACCAGTGGAAAGGTCCGATCGCTGACCCCGGCTGCGCTTGGATCGTCCACGAGGGTTGGTCCTTCGCCAGCTTCAGCAGGAAGCTCCAATAACGTGTGCGCCATCCGAATAGCTGAGATCCGCCTCCACGAGCGGTGTGCCAAAGGTAGTTCTGGCCTTCCGGAATTGTTGGGAGCAGGTCGCCCCATTTGCCGCCAACTGCGAGCGAAGATTCATTCGGCATGCGGGGCAGATCGCCGATGGCGTCCCACGCCGTGCGGAAGGGCTCGCGCGCATCAATGAGGCTGAACTCGCTTTTGGAACAATGCGTGGGCGCCGGAAACTGAAACGGAATGCCCTCCCGGCTTCCGATCAAGAAGGCGCGCTCTCGGATTTGCGGCACTCCATATTGCGCCGCGTTGAGCACTTTCCAGGTGACAGTGTAGCGGGTGCCCGCTTCGCGGTTGATCTGCTCGATGCCTTCAAGCAGATACCGCAAGCCTTCGTCCTTACCCTTATAGACAAGGCCGTAGACGTTCTCGAGTAGGAACGCCTTCGGCCGTGTGTCCCGCAGTACGCGAAGATAGGCTGTCAACGTATCCGCGCGCGGGTCGTCGAGCCGCAAGGCATCGCCATTGACCCAATAAGACGACTTCGAGAAGGGCTGGCAAGGTGGCCCGCCGATCAGCACATCCGGCTCGCCCGCACGGAGACCGGCCTTCGCCAATATCGCCTCCGATGAGATGTTGTGGATATCGCCTTCGAGCAGCGCCCATTCCGGGCGGTTGAGGCGCACCGTTCTGCACGCGACCGCGTCCAACTCGACGGCCGCCGCCGTCTCAAATCCGGCAGCCTCAAACCCAAAATCGAGGCCACCAATTCCAGTATACAGGCTAATCGCGGTCAATCGGCGTCTAGCCACCCTACGTCTCCCTACAAAGTTTGGACCGAATCATCGTAGTATGCCCACCATGCAGTAGTCTAGGGCAGGATAATTGTATTGTCAATACAAACTCGTGAGGAATGCGTGCTGCGGGTCAAACTTCGTGAAGCAATGGAAACCTACCGCCGCCGTACCGGCGAGCGCATGACGTACGAGCTTCTCGCTAAGCGAACCGGCCTCGCGCGGCCGACGATAGAGTCTCTTGCTTCCCGCGACGGCTACAACACGCGGCTCAGCACAATCGAGAAAGTGTGCCGCGTTCTGGGCTGTCAGCCAGGCGATCTTCTCGCGTTGACGGCCCCAGAAGATACACAAAATGAAAATCAATAAGAACATAGCCGCACGAATCGTGCGCGAGGAGGCCGAGAAGTCCAAATCCGGTCCGATAGACGCCGCTTGGACAGAAAAGGTGGAGCAGCTTTCCCGCCTTTGTGCCGACGGGGTCTCTGCCACTCACATCGCATTTCTCGCGACGGCAATTCTCGCCAAGGCCGTCGATCGCCGCGCTGATCTCTTCGCGATCAAGCCGAAACACGCGCCGGGCAACACCAACGCCTTCTCAGCCCGAAGTCTTTGCCACAGCGTCATCGTTCCGCTCGCGGCCGAGCTGGGATTCAGCATTGGCGTTACGGGCAGGGAGCCGCTGAACAATCAGCCTTACTTCCGGATGACGCGCCTCGGCGACGATACGCCCGTCCATCCCGGCGGCAGGGCGGCGTTCGACTACATGGTGGCGCTTGTTCGCGAGTTGGCCGCGTTCAGAGCGGAAGCGCCGGCGCGCGAAGCCCTCCGCGCTTTTATCGCGGTCCGCCGCCGCTATCAGCCGCGCTACACCGATTATGACGAAGGCGCCAGCGTCACGCCCGATCGCCTTGTTCAGGCAATTGTCCGCCTTGTTAGCGACGACTCCGAGGGAGGCCGCAGGGCGCAAGCCGTCGTTGCCGGGCTAATGGACGTTTTCGCGGGGACGGGTAGGGTTGCGAGCGGCAGGATAAATGACCCGAGCCGCAAGCATCCAGGCGATGTCTGCGTGCGTTCAACCGCTGATCCCAAGGTCTGGGAGAAGGCGATCGAGGTTCGCGACAAGCCGGTTACGATGCACGATGTGCAGATTTTCGGAAAAAAATGCGTGGATATGGGAGTCCGCGAAGCAGCTGTCGCAATGGTTTCGCCCCTGCAGGAGCCGCTTGATGCGGTAGCGCTGCAGGTATGGGCCAATCGGTTTGGCATCGGCCTCACTCTCTTCCACGGCTGGCCCGCCTTTGTAGAGCAGACGTTGTTTTGGAGCGCAAGGTCCAAGCCTGAGGCTGCAAACCAGGCGATCGAGTTCATTCACCAGAGGCTTGTCGCTGTCGAAGCGTCGCCCAACGCAGTCGCACTCTGGAAAATGCTTGTTCGCGCGGGCTGAGGAAAGCTGTCATGAAGATCGAGAAGCTTACACTTAAGAATTTTCGTTGCTTTGGCCCGCATGGAACGAACATTAGGCTCAAAAATGCGGTGACCGCTTTTGTTGGCGCAAACGGCTCTGGTAAGACCGCCGCCTTTCAGGCGCTATCGCGTCTATTCAGTGTCACGTCGGCGCAGCGCGCGGTGCGGCGGCAGGATTTCCACTTACCAGCCCGCCAGCATGAGCTTCATTCTGGAACGACCCTGTCAATCGAGGTTGTGTTCTCGTTCCCAGAGCTGGAGGGCCTTGAGGAAGAGGATGCGGAGGACGCGGTTCCAGAATTCTTTCTGCAGATGGCTGCTTCCGCGCCGGGCGCGCCGCTCAAGGCAAGGATGAGGCTTCAGGCGACCTGGACCGACGACGGCACGCCGGACGGCAGCATCGACGAGGATCTCCGGTGGATCACGACGCTCGAGAACGAATTCGAGTGGGACGAATGCAAGCGAGTACAGGCCGTGGAGCGCGGCTCGATCCAGTTCATCTATGTTCCGGCCGCCCGCGACGCGGCGGCGCAAGTGACGGCGTTGCTCAAGGGTCGGCTGTGGCAGGCGGCGAGATGGTCAAGCGAATTCCGCGACAGTAGCGCGGCAAGCGCCCAAAGGATTCAGCGGCAGTTCGAGGGCGAGAGGCCCGCAGAACTTATAATAGAGCGGCTCACAAAGCGCTGGCGGCAGGTCCATGAGGCAGATACCGATACAACGCCGGTCCTCCGCCTGATCGAGAGCCGGTTTGAGGAGCTGGTCCGCAAGGCGGAGTTCGCGTTTTCTCCCGACGAGGCCGGGCAGGAGCGAGCGCTCGCGGACCTCAGCGATGGGCAGCGTTCGCTCTTTCATATCGCTCTTACTGCGGCAATTCTGGAAGTCGAGAAGGACGTGTTCGCGCAGGCTGCCGACGAAAGCGCGTTCGATCAGGACAAGCTGCGGCGGACCAGCCTCACCTTCCTTGCGATCGAGGAGCCGGAGAACAGCCTTTCGCCCTTCTTTCTCTCGCGCATCGTCGCGCAGGCGCGGGAAATCGGCGCGCTCGCATCCGCGCAGGTAGCCCTTTCAAGCCACTCGCCGGCGATACTCAGTCGCATAGAGCCGGAGGAGGTGCGCTATTTCCGCCTAGACCGCACACGTCGGCGCGCCAATGTCCGGCGGATTACGATGCCGGAAGGCGATGACGAGGCAAGCCAGTATGTGCGGCTCGCCATCAGGGCCTACCCGGAGCTTTACTTTGCCCGCTTCATCATTCTTGGCGAAGGGGATTCCGAGCGCCTTGTGATCCCGCGCATCGCCGACGCGATGGGCGTTCAGCTCGACCCGTCATTCGTGCCCATCGTGCCCCTCGGCGGACGGTATGTCAGCCACTTCTGGAGGTTACTCGATGATCTTCGCATTCCCCATGCGACCCTGCTGGACCTTGATCTCGGCAGGGCGCACGGCGGCGCAGCGCTTATCGCCGATGTCGTCGCAAAGCTCGGGGAAATTGATAACGACTTGAGCGAGAACTCCCTCGTTGAAGCTGGCACGATCGATGTCGATGCCATGGATGATCTGAAGGACAGCGATCTCCTGACCGAAGCCGAGGACAATAACTGGCTACAAGCGCTCAAGGAGGAGGGAGTGTTTTTCTCATTTCCCCTGGATATCGATTTTGCGATGCTCAGCGCCTTTCCGGAAGCCTATCAACACCCCAACCCTGGGGGGCGTGGTCCGCGCGGCGGCGCCGAATCCCTCGGGGACAAGAAAGCCGTTATCCTGAAGACCGGGGGCGATCCCGATCTCTATAACGACAATTATGACGACGAATTCAAATGGTATCCGTACCTCTTTCTGAGCAGAAGCAAACCCGAGACGCATATCGCCGCGCTTGCGCGCATCGAGAAAGACGATCTTGCCGACAATGCACCGACAGAACTCAAGGCGCTTGTTGAGCATGTGAAGCAGGCGCTTGGACTTGAGGACGTCGATGAATGAGCTTGGTGCATCCTGAAGACTGGAGGCCGCAAGGCATTGACTACCTAGAGCCGCGCGCATGGGAAGCGCTGCGGCAGACGGAGAGGAGCGTGCTGGTCACGGCAGGCGCGGGCGCGGGAAAGACAGAATTCCTTGCGCAGAAGGCGACCTATCTTCTCCAGACCGGTCGTTGCCCTGCACCCAAACGCATACTTGCGATCAGCTTCAAGCGCGATGCGGCACGCAATCTCGCGGAGCGGGTAGTCAGGCGAAGTCCGCCCGAGCAGGCGCGGCGCTTCAACTCCTACACCTTCGACGCATTCGCGAAGAGCTTTCTGGACCGGTTTCGTGCGGCGGTTCCCGACGCATATCGTCCCCCTGCGAACTACCGGATCGCAATGCCACGTCGGCAGGATTACCGCGAATTTCTGGATAGGCATGAATTCCACGGCATCAACGCCGACCAACTCGAGCAAGCGGTAGCCAGGGCGCGATTGCCGGTGTCCGATGAGGGCTCGGATCTACGGCGCGCGGTCGCCGCGTACTGGCGCGCGCAGTACAACGAGCCGGACGATGTTCTGCTCTCGTTCGCGATGATCAACCGGCTTGTCGAATACCTGATCCGGGAAAACCCTTCAATTCTGAAGGCACTGCATCTCACCTATCCTGTCGTGTTTCTCGACGAGTTTCAGGACACCACCTTTGCGCAGTTCCAGCTCCTGCGCACTGCGTTTGACGGCAGCGATGCCGTCTTCACGGCAGTTGGCGACGACAAGCAGCGGATCATGGTCTGGGCCGGAGCGATGCCAGATGCCTTTGCGCAGTTCGAGCAGAACTTCGGTGCGAAGCGCATATCTCTGATCTGCAACTGGCGCTCGCATGAGGACCTCGTGCGCATTCAGCACGTCATCGCAAGCAGGATCGATCCCAACGTCGAGGAGCCGGAAGCGCGGGCCGACCGGCTAGTGGGCGGCGACGTTGCCGCCATTTGGGAATTCGAGACGGAGGAGGAAGAAAGCGATTGCCTCGCGCGATGGATCGAGCGCGAGGTGCGGGCGGCCAACGTCGAGCCTCACGATGTGGCAATCCTTGTGCGTATGCGTGCCAATGAAGTTGAGGGCCAGCTCTCCGCTGCCTTTGAGGAGCAGGGACTCAGGCTCCGGAATGTCGCGCGCAACGTAGGCGATATCGCCATTCAGGACCTGCTTGGCGAAGACCTGGTGCATATTCTCTTGCGGCTGTTGCGCCTCGGCGCCACCAGTCGGAGTCCCGATAACTGGAATGCCGCTCTGCTCGATTTGCAGTTTCTTGAAGCCGTCGATCCCGCCGACGAAACGGGGCAGCAGCTTCTGCAGGGGCGCCTTCAGACTTTTGTGCGCGAGATGCGGCGAACCCTGAGAGAGCTTGATCCTGTCCCTGAATCCGCGGCGGAGGCCGCGCAGGCGGCGCTCGATTTTATTGGAGCCGAAGTCCTGCGGCGGGCCTTTCCCTCTTACCGGCGACGGCCCGACTTCGATCGCGTCTGGAACGGGTTCACGGCGCTCCTCCAAGTGTCCCTCCAGAATGCGCAATCCTGGTCAGGCGCTCTCGACGAGTTCGAGGGTCTCGGCCAGATCGCCCTGATGACAATCCACAAGAGCAAGGGACTTGAGTTCCACACGGTCATTTTCTACGGGCTTGATAACCAGACGTGGTGGAGCCTTACGCCCAATCGCCTCGAAGAGCTAAACTCTTTTTTTGTGGCCTTCACACGCGCGAAACAAAGGGCGTTCTTCACTCTGTGCGCTGAGCGCGGCCGGCCTGTTACATGGATCGAGAACCTTTTGGCTCCCGCGGGGAGTCGACGTGTCACGGCAGCAGACTTGATTGATGAGTAACGGGTACGTCCGGCGGGACAGCATTGGGCTCTCCTCGCGTTTCATCCGGAGCCCCTACCTCGATAAGGCAGCCTAAGGGTTTCTGCCGTCCAAGGGCGTTCCTATGCGCAAACACACGAACGCAAGCGCGGCCAGTAAGGGCGCTTCGGGTCAACAATAGGTCAACCTGTGTATCTGTTTCGCTCTCCGTCTGACGCTCCCGATTGCGGTTCGATGCGGATCAATGCGGCGGAAGTTGATTACAGATCAAGGGTTTAATAGCTTAACCGACTGAAATCAAGGGAGAAGTAATCTTCCGTGGGTAGGGGCTCATAACCTGAAGGTCGTAGGTTCAAATCCTGCCCCCGCAACCAGAATTCTGAAAAAATACAGCCTCTTAAGAGCCTCCCGATCGGGAGGCCTTTTGCGTTCCGCGCCG
>NZ_JAHYSR010000026.1 GCF_019431455.1 Paracoccus bogoriensis | reverse complement strand
TTCAGCCTGACCGGCCGGATCGCAAATCCGCTGCCCTGCTGGAGCCGCTGGCCGACGCCATCGGACGCCATGCCCTGACCCGCATGGAACGCCTGCGCCCCTACCTCGATCACGGCATCCTGGAACTGGATAACAACGCGGCCGAACGCGGCATGCGCGTCATCGCGCAGGGCCGGAAAACCCATCCTCGTCGGCTCCGAGGCAGGCGCCAAGGCCGCCGCCTTCGCCTGCACCCTGGTCGAAACGGCCAAGCGCAACGCCGTCGATCCCTGTCCCTGGCTTGCCGAAACCCGCACCCGCTTCCCGGACGGCAAGATCAACAGCCTGCTGCCATGGCGATGGAACAGGTAGCGGTCAGGCCGGATGGTGACATCGGATCAGCGGATTTGACCGAATGTATCCGATCTGGGCCGCCGACAAGAGCAAGCGGCCTGGCAGAAAGTTCACGCCAAGCGACATGAATGCGCCGAGCAGCCCTACTGGCGACACAATGATGAACTGGATTGCGAGCAGATTGAAAACGTCCCGACTCATCATCAGCATCTTTCCCGCACTTGCCACGAGCAGCACCAGCAGCAGACCCTGGCCTGCCGAAATTGGCAGGCTCGCTCGGCGGGTCATTATCAAACCCACTTCGCCAAGGGCGGCAGACTCATCAGCACCGCATCCGCGTTGTGCCCGGTCTCCAGACCGAATCTGGTGCCCCGGTCATAAACGAGGTTGTATTCCGCATAGAGTCCGCGATGGATCAGCTGCGCATCTCGGTCGGCGTCGGTGAAAGGCTGGGTCATGCGCGCTTCGGCCAGGGGCAGGAAAGCGGGCAGGAAGGCCTCGCCCACCGCGCGGGTAAAGGCGAAGTCGGCCTCCCAGTCCCCGGTGTTCAGGTCGTCGTAGAAGATCCCGCCGACGCCGCGCGCGCGGCCGCGATGGGGGATGAAGAAATATTCGTCCGCCCAGGCCTTGAAGCGGTCGTAGTAGTCGGCGCCATGCGGCGCGCAGGCCGCGCGCAGCGTGTCGTGGAAATGCGCCGTGTCCTCGGGGTATTCGAGGCAGGGGTTCAGATCGGACCCGCCGCCGAACCACCACGCGCCGGGCGTCCAGAACATGCGGGTGTTCATGTGGACAGCGGGCGCGTGCGGGTTCTGCATATGCGCGACGAGGCTGATCCCCGAGGCCCAGAAGCGCGGGTCGTTTTCCATCCCCGGCACGCCGCGGGCGGCCATCGCGGCCTGTGCGCGTGGGGCAAGGGTGCCGTGGACCTCGGACCAGTTCACGCCGACCTTCTCGAAGACGCGGCCGCCGCGCATGACCGACATCAGGCCTCCGCCGCCATCATCCGCGCGTTCGGTCGGCGTCACCTCGAACCGGCCCGCCGGCAAATCGCCCGGGCCGCGATCCTCCAGCGCCTCGAAGGCGGCGACGATCCGGTCGCGCAATTCGCGAAACCACTTGGCGGCGCGGCGGCGCTGTTCTTCCATGGCGACCCTCATTCGTGATTTGCCTTTACCGCCCGGCTGCGGCTAGCTGTCGGAAAACCTGTAACGAGACCTGCCATGCCTCGCAACATCACCGGTGCCATGATCATGGCCCTGCCGCTCGCGCTTGCCGCTTGCGGCACGCCGCAGGAACGCTGCATCAGCCGTAACACCAGCGAATATCGAACCGTGAACAGCCTTCTGGCCGAGGTCGAAGGCAATCTGGCGCGCGGCTATGCCTGGGGCGAGCGACAGATCGTGCGATCACGGCTTGCGCAATGCCAGACCGTCACGACCGACCGTGAGGGCAAGCCCGTCATCACCACCTATGGCTGCTGGCGCGACGAACTGGAGACCGAGCGTTTCCGCGTGCCCATCGACCCCGTCGCCGAGGCGCGCAAGCGCGACGGCCTGATTGCGCGCCGTAATGCGCTGTCGGCCAGCGCCGCACGCGCGGTCGAGGCCTGCCGCGCGGCCTATCCCGAAGGCTAGAGGATCTGGGCTGCAACCGGATCAACCAGGCTGCGCCCGCCATCAACCGTGATGATCTGCCCCGTGACGAAGCGCGCCGCGTCGCTGACGAGGTAATGCACCGTCTCGGCCAGTTCGTCGGCGGGGGCGATCCGGCCCAGGGGCGTGCCCGCGATGATCTGTGCGCGCTTCTCGGGGATGTCTTTCAACATGCACTGCATCTCGTGCGACATGACGCTGGCGAAACTGACGCCGTTCACGCGAATACGGTGCGGTGCAAGCGACAGCGCAAGACCGCGCACGGCCTGTTCCTGTGCCGCACAGGCGATGGAATAGCCCAGCATCGAGGGCTGCGGCCGCCGCGCCGCCAGAGTCGAAATCGTCACGATGGCACCATTTTGCGGGTGGCCCGGCTCGTCCTCGGCCTGACGGATCATGCGGCGCGCGACCATCTGCGACAGGCGCAACCCGGCCAGCAGGTTCTGTTGCAGCATTTCGTCCAAGGTCTCGATATCGGTGTCCAGCGGGTCAGACGAGCGCACGAGGCGATGGGCGTTGACCAGCATATCCACGCGATCAAAGGCGTCGATCGTGGCCGAAAGCAGATTCGCCATGGCCAGCTTTTCGGCCATGTTGCCCACAAAGCGGCGCACATGGGCGTCACCGTCATAATCCGCGACGGCCTTGTTCAGAACCGCCTCGTCCCCGTCGGCGAACATCACATTGGCGCCGCGTTCGGCCAGATGGCGCGCAATGGCCAGACCCACCCCACGCCCTGCGCCGGTCACGATGGCGGTCTTGCCCTGGATCGACAAACTCATCGCCGCCGCCTCACGGTATTCGCCGGGTTCGCGCGTCGGTCGGCCTGACCTTTGCCGGCGCCTGTCGCCTCGATCACCTTGAAGCGGTTGTCGCCGCCGATCTCGTGATACTGACCGAAATGCTGTGCCAGCACCGTTTCGTAGGGCAGGTGGCGATTCGCCACCATCCACAGCCGCCCTGCCCCCGTCAACAGCCGCGCGGCGGTGGCAATGAAGGCCGCGCCCAGTTTCGGGTCGGCCTGCCGACCCTCATGAAAGGGCGGGTTCATCACCACGCCATTCACCGGATCAGGCAACCGGAAATCGCGGGCATCGGCCCAGTGGAAATGCAGACGCGCATCGTCCAGATTGCGCCGCGCCAGTTGCAGCGAAGCATGGTCGGCCTCGACCAGATGCATCTGCTCGACGCCGGGTCGTGCCAGAACCTGCGCCGAGAGCCAGCCCCAGCCCGCGCCCAGATCGACGACGCGCGTCGGCATCCGTTCCGGCAGATGCGCTACCAGCAGGGCCGATCCCGGGTCTATCCCGTCAGCCGAAAAGACGCCGGGCCCGGTCACGAAGCCCGGCGCGATCTCGGTCCGAGCCGCGCCCCATTCCGCAGGCAGCCAGTCGCCCGAAGGCATCGTCACGCGAAAGATCTTGCCATGCGCCTTGCTGTGCACTTCGTCCACCGGCGCCAATGTGCGCAATTCCCGCAAGATGGCGTCCACGCCATCGGTCTTTTGTCCGTCAATCCAGAGAGCAGCGCCAGGCCGAAGCCGCTCTGCTGCATCGGCGATGGCCGCCCGCGCCGCCGCCTTGGCGCGCGGCAGGAACAGCAGGACCAGATCGAAACTGCCCTGGACGGCCGGATCGACGCGCCAGCCGCGCTCGGTCAGGGCCCGATGGTCCGGGAAATGGCCCTGGAGGATACGGGTGCGCGCGGGATCAAGCGATGTCAGCGGATCGGCGGCACGCGCCCCGATCACAAGAACCTCGCCTCCGGGATGGCCGTCCGGGAAGGCCAGGTCCAGTCTGGATTGTGTCACGGGCTACTCTTTTTCCATGGTGCATTGCAGCGGGTGCTGCTGGCGGCGCGCCAGTTCCATCACCTGCGCGACCTTCGTCTCGGCCACTTCATGCGAAAAGACGCCGACCACCGCCACGCCCTTGCGATGGACGGTCAACATGATCTCGATCGCCTGCGCATGGGTCATGTGGAACAGTCTTTCCAGCACATGAACCACGAATTCCATCGGCGTGAAATCGTCGTTCAGCATCAGCACCTTGTACATCGGCGGGCGCTGAGACCTCGTACGCGGCTTGACCGCGAGTTCGGACTGGTCGTCGGGACGGTCGCTGTCTGTCATCCGGTGGGTCATCTGCGTCTGTGTCGTATCAACGGGGGCGTCATGGGCCGCGAGGGCCGCGCCCGGCGCGAAGCGTGCAAGACCAATATAGTCGAAACCTGCAAGGATGAAAGCCCCCGAGACCGAGGCCAGCCGTCGCAACGCCAGTTCGGACATCCGGATGGAGGGCAAAATATCTCGAATGCGTGGTTTCAAGGAAAAAAGCCCCATGCTATTGTCGATTCATAAACGAAGGGCATGCGAGAAACGACATGCCCGCTGTGGCAGAGAGACCGAGACAGTGAACCGATTCCTTTCCGCATTCCGGCTATGGGCAGTGGCATTTCCTGCGCTGGCTGCACTGGCCGTGACAATGACGCCGACGGCATCGGCTGCCCCTTTCGCGGCCTATGTGATGGATGCCCGGACCGGACAGCCGGTCTTCCGGCAGAATGCCGATACGCGGTTGCATCCGGCCTCGCTGACCAAGATGATGACGCTCTATATGGCATTTGATGCCATCGAAAGCGGCCGGGTCCGGCTGGATTCGCGCTTCACCATCTCGACCAAGGCCGCAAACGAGCCGCCGTCAAAGCTGGGGCTGCGGCCAGGCCAACAGATCGAGCTGCGCTATCTGATCCGCGCCGCTGCGATCCGGTCGGCCAATGACGCCGCCACGGCCATCGGCGAGGGCTTGGCAGGCTCGGAAGAAGCCTTTGCCCAGCAGATGACCCAGATGGCGCGCGCGCTCGGGATGAACAACACCCAGTTCCGCAATGCGCATGGCCTGACGCAGCAGGGGCATTTTTCGACCGCTCATGACATGAGCGTTCTCGGGCGCCATCTGTTTTATGATTTCCCTCAATATTACAATCTCTTCTCGCGCCGCTCGGCGGATGCGGGCGTGGCACAGGTCGCCTCGACCAACCGCCGCTTTCTGGACGATTATCCGGGGGCGGACGGGATCAAGACGGGATATACGAGGGCAGCGGGTTTCAACCTGACCGCCTCGGCGCAACGCGGCAACAAGCGGCTGATCGCGACTGTGTTCGGCGGCACATCGACCGCGCATCGCAATCAGGTCATGGCGGAATTGCTGGATGCCAGCTTCCCGCGTATCCCGGACCGCGTCCGAGAGGTGCGCCCGCAGCGGCCGCGTATGCTGAGCCAGACGACGACCCGCCGCGCGCAGGTCGAGCCGACGCCTGCCGCCACCCAGCCCGAACCGCAACGTCTGGTTCTGGCGGCCTCGCCCGCCCCAGCCGCCCGCCCCTCCGCTGAAGTGCCCACGGCCAGCCTTGTTGCCACGGCAGCCCCCGTGCCCGACCTGACCGAGGCGCTGCGCCAGGCCGGCGCAACGGTTGCCACACCCGCACCAGTCGCGGGTCTGTCATTGTCCAACAGCCTCAGGCCGCGGCCAAGGCCCGGCAGCAGAATGGCCGAAGCCGTTGCGGAAGCCGTTGCAGAGGCGACATCTGCTGTCCCGGCACCCGCTGCCTCGGCCAGCCTCGCCGCGCCGGTCCTGGCATCCTCGGTCCGTCCTCGCGCCGCGCCGAACCGCGCCAGCCCGGTCAACACGACCGCAACGGCCAGTCTGGCGGCTGCCGCCGCTACGCCCGCAACCGCACCGGTCGAGCAGACGCCGTCCGGCAGTCTCAAGCTGAACAGTTCTTCACCGCCGCGCCCGCGATCCGAGACCGTAATCCTGGCTGCGATGGGCGAAGGCGACCTTGGCAACGCCGAGGCGCTGGAAATCGTGCGCCGACCGGCCGATTCGGGACGCGGCTGGGCGGTTTCGCTTGGCCTCTATGCATCGCAGGCCGAGGCTGAGCGCGAGCTTCTCAGCCTTGCGCTTCAAGATGGCGGCGTTCTTGGCACCGCGCGGCGCCAGGTCGCGGACACGCGGCGTGGTTTCGAGGCACAGTTCGTCAATCTGACGCGCTCGCAGGCACAACTGGCCTGTGAGAGGCTGCACAGCAAGGCGCGCGACTGTCAGGTGATCGCTCGCTGAAGTGCCGATCCTGGCCGAAGCCAGCTGCCCTCGGGACTCCCCGGAGAACCGATACGCGATCCATTTCAGGAAGGCGGGTCTTGAGCCTGTCCGCTCGGAAGGAAATTCCCTCTATCGCGTTTGCGCCATCTCGCAGAGCAGTGAATAAGATCGAGCTTGAACGGCAGGGTTACCCGTGCGGCCGGGTGCGTTGCCTGCGGTATCGAAACACCGATAATCGGGCACTTCGGAAAGGCTTTCGCCGCCTAGGATAAGCAACTGACGTGGCCGCGTTTTTTGGTGAGCCACGTCATGCCTTGGCCGGAACAGCGATTTTGCCCCTCGGGGACAGGACACGCAGAAAGGATGACGGGCGGCGATCGAAATCGCCGCCCGCTTCCCCTGATCCGGGGGCTTCTCCCAGATCCAGACCCGCACCCAGACCCGGCAATGATCAGTCCGTCTGACCTCGCACCAGCGCGCCCGGCGTGACCACCTTGCGCTGCCACAGATAGAGCGCGACCGCGACCGATAGCCCCACCAGATCGGTCAGCCAGCCAACCGAGATCATCGACAAGGCCGCCGCCAGAAGGATCACCCGCACGATCGTCGCAGCCGGCCCGAAGAAGTAGCCGATGACGCCCGCCGATAGCAGGAACATGCCCAGAAGCGCCGTCCCCGTGGCGTGGATGATATTCATCGTCTCGCCCTGCATCAGCAATTCGTGCGAGTTGAAGAACATGAACGGCACGATGAAGGCGGCAAGACCCAACTTGAAGGCCTCGACCGAGGTCTTCATCGGGTCCGAGCCGGAAAGCCCCGCCCCCGCATAGGCAGCAAGCGCCACGGGCGGCGTGATCGCGGACATGACCGCATAATAGAAAACGAAGAAATGCGCGACCAGGACCGGAACGCCCAGGCTGATCAGGCCCGGCGCCACGACCGCCGCCGCGACCGCATAGGCCGCCGTCGTCGGCATCCCCATGCCCAGGATGATCGAAATGCACATGGCGAAGAACATCGCCAGCAACTGGCTCTGCCCCGCGATGGTCAGCAGCAGCGCCGAGAATCGCGCCCCCACCCCGGTCAGCGCAATGACGCCGACGATGATCCCCGCCGCCGCGCAGACCGCGACCATCTGGATCGACATCTTGGCGCCCAGTTCCAGCGCGCGGAAGATCCGGATCGGCCCCATCCTGTGCGGCGTGAGCCAACTGACCATCGCGGCCGCCGCCATCCCCATCGCACCCGCACGGATCACGGAATAGCCCGCAAACAGCGTGTAGATCAGGATGATGATGGGCAGGAACAGATAGACCTGCTTCACCAGCACGTCAAAGCGCGGCAGTTCCGAACGCGGCAGGCCCTTCATGTTCAGCTTCAGCGCCTGAAGATCGACCATGAAATAGACCGACACGAAATACAGCAGCGCCGGAATGATGGCAGCGATGACGATGTCGGTATAGGGAATGCCCGTCACCTCGGCCATGATGAAGGCGCCTGCGCCCATGATCGGCGGCAGGATCTGCCCGCCCGACGAGGCTGTGGCCTCGATGGCGGCGGATGTCTTGGGCGCATAGCCCACGCGCTTCATCAGCGGAATGGTCAGCGAACCGGTCGAGACCACATTGCCTGCCGAAGTGCCGTTGATCATGCCCATCAGGCCGGATGCGAAAACCGCGACCTTGGCCGGACCGCCCCGCGCCCGGCCCGCGCAGGCAAAGGCGAAGTTCACGAAGTAATCGCCCACCTTCGAGGCTTGAAGAAAGGCCGCGAAGACGATGAACAGGATGATGTAGGTTGAACTGACCGCGATGGGATCGCCCAGCACGCCCTGATCGGTGAAGATGTAGGTAAAGAACCGGGTCGCCGTATAGCCGCGATGGTTCAGGAATCCCGGCAGCCATGGCCCGAGGAAGCTGTAGGCAATGAAAACACCAACAATGACGACCAGCGCCAGGCCCGTCAGGCGACGCGCCAGTTCCAGGATCAGCAGGACGCCCGTCAGCGCCGCCCACAGATCGCCCGGCTGTGCCAGGGCTGTCCCTGCCCGCATCCGCAATGCGCCAACGACGAACAGGATATAGCCCAGGACCGCGATTGCCGCGAGGCCCAGTAACATGTCGGGCAGATGGATGCGCGACCGCGCCCGGGTCGAGAACAGCCAGCCCGACAGGATCGCAGCCATGGTGCCGATGACCAATGGCAGGCCATAGGTCTGAAAGACCATGCGCGGCGGTTGCGCTACACCCGCCAGCCACCAGCCGCCCCAGGCATAGGCGACCATCAGGACACCGTAGCCGATGCCCCCGACCGACACGGCCAGAAGCGCCAGTTCCAGCGGGCCGCGAGGCCGGTCCTCGGCCTCGGTCGAGGATTGGCTCAGCGCCGAATAGGTAAGAAACCCGATCAGCAGCCCCCCGCAGAGATGGAACATCCGGTAAGTCCACGTCTCCAGCGGGTAAAAGACCATGACCACGAGGTGAAAGACGGTATAGGCGGCAGCGAGAACCGCGATCAGCATTCCCACGCGGCCCTTGGGGTCGCGCTGGTTGGATGCCATCGGCTCGTCATCCACACCTTGTGCGATGACGGGCCCGGTCTCTGCCGATGGGGCAGCTTGGGCTGACATGTCGGGGTCTCCGTCGGCGCGGGCGCGCGATCGGTTGACCGCAGCCGGGCCGTTCAAGGATTGGAACGGACCAGAGGCCCGCCAAACGGGGCCTCCGGCAAGGTCTTGTCGCGATCAGCCGCGCAGTTCGGCCGGGATCTCGATGCCCTTTTCGTCGAAATAGCGCAGCGCGCCGGGATGATAGGGCAGGAAGGTGTTCTGAGCCGCATTCTCGGGCAGGGTCTCGGCGGCAGTGGCATGGATCTGCATCATCGCCTCGTTGTTCTCCATCACCAGCTTGGTGATCTCGTAGGCGAGGCTTTCGGGCATGTCCTCATGCACGATGGCAAAGTTCCACATGGCAACCGTCAGGTGCCCGTCGGGGAACCCCTGATACAGGCCGCCCGGCACGTCAAAGGCCGAGACTTCCGGCAGCGCTTCCAGGATCCGGTCGCGCTGCTCCTCGGTGAAGCCGAAGATGTTGACGGGGTTTTCCGCCGCGATCTGGGCGAAGGCGCTGATCGGCACGCCGGCGGCAAAGGCGAAGGCGTCGATCAGCCCGTCCTTGACCTGGCTGGTTGCGTCATTGGCGCCCGAATAGCTGATATTGGCCTGAACGCCCAGCACCTCGAAGAAACGCGGCCAGTAGGTCGCCGCGGTGCCGCCCGCCGGGCCGACCGAGACGCGCTTGCCGTTCATGTCCATCACGTCGGCGATGCCCGAGGATTGCAGCGCCACCGCCTCGAACGGGGTCTGATACATCGGGAAGAGCGCGCGCATCGAGGAATGTTCGACGCCCGGCGCCAATTCGCTGTTGCCGGTCCAGGCTTCGTAGGCCGGGCCCATCGTCACCAGACCGATCTGGTGGTCGCCCGTCTCGACCAGGGTTGCATTCTGCACCGGCCCGCCCGTCACCTCGGCCGAGGCATTGATGCCCAGGTTCTGGGTGATGAGCCCCGCCAGACCGGTGCCATAGATGAAATAGGTGCCACCCTGGCTGGCCGTGCCGATCGTCAGGCTCGAAGGCCAGTCCGAACGGTCCTCCTGAGCGAAGGCGGGCGACAGGGCAAGGGCGGCGGCGGCCGCAACGGCGGCAGTGGTCAAACGCATGAGATCCTCCCAATGGAAAAGGGGCGAGGCGCTTTGCCCTCCCCGAAAACGCGCCCAGCTAGCGGCTGCCATGCGTCTGGCGCAATTCCGCCATGCGGCCAGACCGGAAATAATCGACCTTTTCAGCGCGTTTATGGGTGGATTTGGTAACATCCGCGCCGGTCGATGGGTGGAAATCCCTACATCAGGGGCTGTCATCCTCGGCTGCATCGACATAGTGGGTCTTGTCGATGCGGTATTTCTGCATCTTTTCGTAAAGCGATTTGCGCGACAGGCCGAGTGTTTCATAGACCGGCTTCAGCCTGCCGCGATGGGCCGCCAGCGTCGCCACGATCAGATCGCGCTCGAAGGCGGCGACGCGATGGGCCAGGCGCATCTGCTCGGGGGCGGGCTTCTCGGCGGGCTGCAGGGCGATGCCAAGCGCGTGGCGGTCGGCGGCGTTGCGCAATTCGCGGACATTGCCGGGCCAGTCGCGTTCCGCGATTTCGGCCAGCAATTGCGGCGGCACCGGAACAGGCACACGGCGATGGCGGGCGGCCGCCTCCTGCACCAGCTTGATGAACAGAAGCTGCACATCCTCGCGCCGGGCCGACAAAGGCGGCACGTTCAGCGTCACGACATTCAGCCGATAGAGCAGGTCCGCCCGGAACCGCCCCGCCGCGACCTCGTCCTCCAGCGGGCGCCGCGAGGTGGCGATGAAGCGCACGTCCAGTGCCCGGTTCTCGTTGGCGCCCAGGGGCGAGATGACGCGGTCCTGCACGACCCGCAACAGCTTGCCCTGCATCTCCCAGGGCATCGAACCGATCTCGTCCAGAAGGATGGTTCCGCCGCGGGCATGTTCGAACTTGCCATAACGTGCCCGCAGCGCGCCGGGAAAGGCGCCTGCCTCATGGCCGAACAATTCGGATTCGATCAGCGCGGCGGGCAAGGCCGCGCAGTCGATGGCGATGAAGGGCTTGCGGGCGCGGGGCGACAGATCATGCAGCGCGCGGGCCACGACCTCCTTGCCGGTGCCGGTCTCGCCCACGATCAGCACGTCGGCTTCGGTCGGGCCGATGGTGCGCAGGCGGCGGCGCAGATCGACCATCACGTTCGAGCGGCCGACCAGCCGCAATTCCAGATCGTCGGCCTGACCTGCCGCCGCCCTCAGGACGCGGTTTTCCAGAACGACGCGGCGATATTCCAGCGCCCTGTCCACGATCTTGGACAATTGCCCGGTATCGAAGGGCTTTTCGATGAAGTCATGCGCCCCCTCGCGCATGGCGCGGACGGCAAGCTGGATGTCGCCATGCCCGGTCAGCAGGATCACCGGGATCTCGGCGTCGATCTCGCGGATGCGGTTCATCAGGGTCAGCCCGTCCATGCCGGGCATCCGGATGTCGGTGATGACGATGCCGTCAAAGCCGAAGCCCACCCGGTCCAGCGCCGATTGCGCGTCGGGCAGGGCCTCGATCTCGAACCCGTCAAGGTCGAGGGCCTGCGCGGTGGACAGGCGCATGTCCTCTTCGTCATCGACCAGCAGGATGCGGCCCCGGCTCATGCGACGGCCTCGTTGGCCGAAAGGCGCGGCAGGTCGATCTGGAGACAGGCCCCGCGCGCCTGCCGCAGCACCCGAAGTTCTCCCCCGAAATCCTTGATGATGTTGAAGGAAATTGACAGGCCAAGACCAAGGCCCGCGCCGACACCCTTGGTCGAGAAGAACGGGTCGAAGATACGTTCCTCAAGCCCCGCAGGAATGCCCGGCCCGTTATCGGAAACCTCCAGGATCAGCCGGTCGCCCGCCTCGCGCAGGGCGATGCGGATGACGCCATCCTGCTGCCCCTCCAGCGCGTCCAGCGCGTTCGACAGCAGATTGACGACGACCTGCTGAAACCGCACGGCACCTGCGCGCACCAGGATCGGGCCCTCGGGCAGGTCGGTCTCGATCCGGGTCGGGTTCTTGCCCATGCGCCAGGCGATCACCTCCAGCGCGTCGCGCAGCACGTCCCTCAGGTCGATCACCGCCAGTTGCGAATTGGGCTTGCGGGCAAAGTTGCGCAGGGTGCGGCCGATTTCGGTCATGCGGTCGGTCAGGCCGATGATGCGGCCGATATTCTCGCGCGCCTCGGGCACGCGACCCCGGTCCAGCAGCCTCTGCGCGTTCGAGGCGAAGTTGCGGACCGCGCCAAGCGGCTGGTTCAGCTCATGCGACAAGGCCGCCGACATCTGGCCAAGCGCTGCCAGCTTGGCCGATTGCACCAGATGCCGCTGTGTGCGGCGCAGTTCCTCCTCGGTGGCGCGGCGCTCGGACACCTCGGCCTCGAGGCGGGTGTTCAGCGCGGCCAGTTCGCGGGTGCGTTCGGCCACGCGGGTCTCAAGCTGGCTCTGCGCCTCGCGCTGCAATTGCAACCGCTCGCGCTGCCGCGCGCGGCGCTGCGCCAGCGCAAACAACCCCGCCACGCTGAGACCCAGCAGCAGCAGCGCCCCGACCAATGCCCAGAAAGCCTGCCGATAGGCCGGCGCCGTGTCCAGCAGGACTTGCACCGTCCAGTCGGCCTCGGGCATGGGTTCCGAGATGACGACGAATTCGCGCATTCCCTCGGGCAGGGCCAGCCGCATCAGGCGGTGGCTGCCGACCCAGCCCAGCTTCTGCAGCGGCAAGGGCTCCAGCGGCTGATTGTCGTAGCGCCGCGTCTCTTCGACCCGCATCCGGGCCGAGGGCGACAGCGCCGAGAACGCGCGGAAATGCCAATCGCGGCGGCTGGCCAGAAAGACGACGCCCTCGGCATCGGTGACGATGATCTCGTATTCGGCGGCCCGCCAACTGTCCTCGATCGCGTCCACATCGACCTTGAGTGCCAGAACGCCCACGATCCGCCCCCGGTCGCGCACCGGCGCGCCGAAGTAATAGCCCCGCTTGCCCGAGGTGGTGCCAAGTGCAAAGAACCGCCCCTTGCCGCCATTGGCGGCGTCGCTGAAATAAGGTCTGTAGGCGAAGTTCTGACCGACGAAGCTGACATCGTCGTTGAAGTTGCTGGCCGCGATGGTCGTGCCGTCAAGCCGCATGATGTAGCTGTCCGACAGGCCCATCATCCGGTTCACATGCCGCAGATAGAGGTTCGCCGCCGCGATCTGCGCACGCGGCGCATCATCGGCCAGGGCATCGGCCAGCACTTGTTCCTGGGCAATCAGTTCCGGCAGGCGTTCATAGCGCGCCAGCTCGCCGCGCAGGCCGGACAGCGACAGGCGCAGCACGTTCTCGCCCTGCGGAACCGAAGCCGTGATGAAGGCGCGGCCAAGCTGATCTGCGCCCACGGTCAAAACCAGCGCCGCCAGCGCCAGGACCGCCCCGGTCAGCGCAAGCCGCCGCCCCCATCGTCTGTGACCGCCGCGCGTCATCAAGCCTTCCGTCATCCCTGCGCCATGATTGCGCGCCACGCGCCGCCGGGCAAGCCTTCAGGCGCGCGGACGGGCGGCCTGACGACGGCGGGCAACCTCATAGGCGATGGCGCCCAGCACGGTCGCAACGATGATGACCAGCGCCAGTGCGTTCACGGCGGGCGTCAGCCCGGTGCGGACCTTGGTGGCGATGAACACGGTCAGCGGCGTCTCGAAGCCACGCACGAACAGCGTCGTGTTGTAGTTCTCGATGGATTGCAGCACCGCCAGGCCGCCCGAAGCCAGCAGCGCGGGTTTGAGGAAAGGCAGGGTCACGCGCCGGAACACCATCCCGCGCGAGGCGCCAAGGCCAAGCGCGGCCTCTTCCTGCGTGCGGTCGAAGCGTTGCAGACGCGCCGTTACCATCAGCATGACGTAGCAGATGATAAAGGTCGATTGCGCCAGCACGATCAGAAACACGCCTCCGCCCACGCCAAGCTGGCGCCACAGGATCAGCGTCGAGATCCCGATGACGACGCCCGGCGTCAGCAGGGGCGAGACCATGACCGCATAGGCGAAGCTGCGCGCCCGCGCATGAAGCGAGGTCAGCACCAGGGCCGCCGCCGTCCCCACCGGCACCACCACGATCACCACGCAAGCCGCCACCAGAACCGAGGTCCACAGCGATCGCCACATTGCGCGGTCGGCCGACATCGCGCCGAACCAGTCGGTCGTGGTGCCCTGCCACGGGATCACGGTCGGAAAGCGGCTTTCGTTGAAGGCTGCCGCACTCATGATGATCAGCGGCGCAAAGAGATACAGCGCAAAGGCCGCGAGATAGAGGACGAACAGCCCCCTGAAGATCCGGTCTGCCACGCTCATTTCGCGACATCCGCCAGATTGACGCGCGCGATCCGCAGCGTGATCAGAACGACGGCAAGGCAGAGCACAAGCAGCACCAGCGCATAGGCCGCGCCGCGGTTCCAGTCGCCGCCCTCGAAGAACCAGTTGTAGATGATCTCGGTGAACCAGCGGCTGCCGGGACTGCCCAGCAAAGCGGGCGCGACATAGCTGCCCGCCGCCAGCATGAAGGTGAAGACGAAGCCCGTGGCGATCCCCGCCTTGGCATGGGGGATCACCACGCGGGTATGGATGCGCCAGGACGAGGCGCCCAGGTCGCGCGCAGCCTCGATCTGCGCTTTTTCCAGCGATTCGATGGCGTTGTAGATCGGCAACAGCATGAACAGGATATAGGCATAGACCATCGCCGCCAGCACGCCGCCATCGCCCTGCCAGCGGATTGGCGCGTCGATCAGCCCCAGATTGGTCAGCACCGCGTTCAGCGGCCCGCGATAGGCCAGGATGATGAACCAGGCCAGCGTCCGCAGGACTTCGTTGATGAAGAAGGGAATGATGATCAGCAGCAGCGCAAGCGAAAGCTGCCCGGTCGTCGCATGTTGTGCCATCCAGTAAGCGACCGGATAGCAGACGAGAAACGTCACCAGAGCCACAAGCGCACTGGCCCAGATCGTCTTGAGGAAGATCGCGCGATGCGTCGGCTCGCCCGCCAGATAGAGGATGTTGTCCAGCGAATAGCTGTCATCCGGCCCACCGATCGCGGCGGGTGGCAGGTTCGGGCGCAGCGCATAGTCGATCATCATCAGGTTCGGCGCCAGCACCATCCCCGCCAGCCAGATGAAAACCAGCGACAGGAAGACGGTCGCAAGCCAGGGACCGAAGCGGCCGTAGAGATCACGCATCGCCCAGCACCACCGCATGTTCGGGGGCAAAGCCGAAGCGCGTCTCGGCGCCCGGTGCGGGGGCCTCGGCAAGCCGGGTCGAGGGGACCGAGGCCGCAAGCGCCGCGCCATCGGCAAAGCGGCCATGGACCAGAGCAAAGGCGCCCTCGAAATCCACACGTTCGATCCGGGCATCCAGGGCATTGACCGGATCGCCGGGCATCAGCGCCTCGGGGCGGATATAGATCGTGCCCTGCGCGCCGGTGCGGGCGCCCTGCCCCGCCCGGCCCGTCAGGATGCCAAGCGCCGTGTCGATCCGCGCGCGCCCGTCCTGCACATCCGAAATACGGCCCGAAATCGCGTTCGTCTCGCCCACGAAGCGGGCGACAAAGGCGGTGGCGGGGTTGTCGTAAAGCTCGCGCGGGGTGGCGACCTGCTGCAAGAGGCCCGCCGACATCACGGCCACGCGGTCGGACATGGCCAGGGCCTCGGATTGGTCATGCGTGATATAGATGAAGGTGACGCCGGTGCGTTTCTGCAGCGCGCGCAACTCGGCCCGCATGTGCTGGCGCAGCTTGAGGTCCAGCGCGGACAGGGGCTCGTCCAGCAGCAGGACGCCCGGTTCGACCGCAAGCGCGCGGGCGATGGCCACGCGCTGGCGCTGGCCGCCCGACAATTCGCCCGGCATCCGGTCGCCGTAACCCTCCAGCGCGATCAGGCGCAGAAGCTCGTCGGCCTTGCGGCGCCGTTCTGCCTTGCCGACGCCGCGCGCCTCGAGCCCAAAGGCGATGTTTTCCCAGACCGGCATCAGCGGAAAGAGCGCCAGCGACTGGAAGATCATCGCGGTCGGGCGCTGATTGGGGCCCAGGCCCTTCATGTCGCGCCCGCCGATCAGCACCCGGCCCTCGGTCGGCTCGGTGAAGCCCGCGATCATCCGCAGGATTGTCGTCTTGCCGCAACCCGAAGGCCCGAGGATCGAGAAGAACTCGCCCTGTTCCACCTTGAAGCTGACATCGCTGACCGCGCGGGTCGTGCCGAAGGTCATGCCGATCTGGGCAAGCTCGACCGAATGGGACATGGGCTCTCCTGCATGTGAAGGGGGCGGCCTGCGCCGCCCCGGTCGTGTTTGCTGTCAGGGATCAGGCCGACAGGAAGCGGTCCTGATATTCGTTGCGCTTGGTAATATACCAGCTTTCCTGGATCGGCCACCACCACAGCTTTTCGAGCGCATCGCCCGGATAGGCAGCGGCAAAGAACGCCTTGGCCTCGTCCGAGATCAGCTGGTCGGAACCCACCGCGGTCGAGTTGATCGAGGTCGCGTTGGTATACATCGCGCCAGCTTCCGGCGTCAGGAACCAGTTGATGAAGGCATAGGCCTCATCCAGGTTTTCGGCACCCGAGGGGATCGACAGGCCTTCCATCCAGGCCAGCGCGCCTTCGCGCGGCGCGATGAAGCCGATGGGCAGCCCCTCGCGCGCAAGACCTGCGGCGCTGCTGTCCCAGGTCTGGCCGATCGTGGCGCCGTTGACCCGGAAGGCGGCCTGCGCCTCGTTCTCGTTCGACCAGAACTGGATGATGCTGCCCTTGCGGGCGATGGCCTCGGCCAGGATCACGTCGAAGATCTCGACCTGCGCATCGGGATCGGTGAAGGCATCCAGCAGCGGACGGGGCAGACGGCCTTCGGCCTCCAGCCAGAGGCCCAGGCCCACCAGCGAGGAATGGCCGCGCACGGTTGCCTGCGCGCCCTCGGCCCACAGATCGCCATAGGAGGCGGTGCCGTATTCCAGCGGGTTCTGCTCGCGGTCGAAGGCCAGGGCCTCGGTGCCCCAGTCGGTCGGCACCTGATAGCGCGCCCCGTTCACCACGGCGCCCAGATTGACCGAGTTCTCCCACGCGCTCGGCAGGACGCGGTCCACCTCGATGCGCGATTCGTCGATGGGCTGGACCAGGCCGAATTCGACATAGTTCGGCACGCGGTCCACGGTCGGCCAGATCAGGTCGAAGCCAGCGCCGTTATTCGCGCGCAGCTGGTTCAGCAGTTCGTCATTCGTGCCATAGGGGGTGTAGTTCGTGGTGATCCCGGTGGCCTCGGTGAAGGCGCCAAGGATCTCGTCGTTCAGATAGCCGGCCCAAGCGAAGATATTCACCGTGCCCGCACCCTGCGCCATGGCGCGCCGCGCCAGATAGGGCGAGGCCAGGGTGACACCGGCCGTCGCGGCGGCACCCCGCAAGAGGCTGCGACGATTCATGCGATTCATGGAAAGAACCCTCCTGTCTGTGGTCAGTCCCGCTGTCTAGCGCCGCCCCGCGACACTTGCGTGACAGTGCAGGCCGCAGCCGGTCCGGCACGATGCTAGCCCGTCAATCCGTTTTCGCAAGGCCTGCAATTCGCTGATCCGTCGCGCAAAAGCGAAAGGGCCGCGAAAACGCGGCCCCTGGCTGGCTTGCGATGCGGTTTGGCTCAGCGCGCGGTCTCGCGCAGGATTTCTCCGGTCGGGTCCAGTTCCAGCGTCACCGGCTCGCCATCGGGATTGGTTGCCTGAAGCGACAGACGCGGGCCGCGTTGCTGCAAGAGGCCAAAGTCGCCATAGCCTGCCTCAGACAGGCGCCGATTGATGGCTACCGTGTCGATCGGCGCCGCTGCCCCGCCCATCATCGGAGCAGCCGGGCCGCCCATCGGGGCGCGATGCTCGCCCGCGCGGCGGCTACCCTCGTCGCCGCGCCGCTCCATCCGCTCTTTCATGCGGTCATGCATCCGGGCACGGGGATTGCCGTCATCGTCGTCACCGCGAAAGCGCAGAACCGCGCCCGAGGCATCCAGCTGCGCCCGCATCCGCGCGCCCGACCCGTCGCGGCCCCGCAGACCGTAGCTGTCGCCCTCGGCCCGGATGCTGCCCAGACTGGCAAAGGTGCCGAAGATTTCCGCATTGCGCACGGCAGGAGGCAGGATCTCGTCCACAAGCGCCTGCGGCAGGGCACCATGCTTGATCTCGGCACCGATCAGACGGGCCGAGGAAGGATCGAACCGCAGCTTCATCTCGATGCCATCGGCATCGCGGCCCTCGATCTCCAGATGGCGGGGATCGAACTTGATTTCGGTCACGCGGGCCAGAAACGCCATGCCGGAATGGGCACGAACAGGCGCGGGCAGCGCGGCCTCGACCAGGGCAGCGGGCAGGCTGCCGTCATCGGCCTCAAGCTTGACCAGGTTGCCCGCAAGGTCGAACCGTGCCTCGATTTCCGTGCCGTCGGGCAGGCGACCTTCATATTCGCGCTGCCCGTCGCGTTTCGTCTCGACGCTGAGGCGGCCCAGGTCCAGCCCTTGAAGCAGCGGCGGCAGATCCTGCGACAGCGCCGGGCCTGCGGCCAGAAGGGCGGCCATCGCGGTGGCCAGGGCGAAAGGTTTCATCGTCATTCCTGTAGTCCTTTGTGGTGATGGGCCGAATCGATCCGGCCCCTGACAAGCCCGGTCTGGCGACTGGTTTCCGAATGGGATGAAAACGCGTCATTTGGTTTTCGTTTCCACGCAATCGGCGATGATGGCGCCATGACCCGCCCGATTCTGCCCCTGATGCTGACGGCCCTGCTTTGGACGCCCCTGCCCGCGTCGGCGCAGGCGGTCTGGTCCGGCACGCCCGGCCCTGCCGCAGAACAGGCCGATGCCTGGAGCGACGACCCCGCGGCGGATGCCTGGACCGATGCTTTCCGCCCGATGCCCCTGCACGAGGCGGCCGCGCGCGCCGCCGCGCGCTATGACGGCAGGCTGATTGCGGCACGGACCCTGCCCCCGACACCCGAAGAGCGTGCGCTTGGCGCCGATCTTGTCTATCACTTCCGCCTGCTGACGCCCGGCCGCATGGCGCTGGACATCCGCATGGATGCACGCGATGGCCGGTTTCTGGACGTGACCGGCCGGGGTCAGATGCAGGCCCGCCGTCCCCCTGCCCCCAACGCCGACTGAGCAAAGGACAAACCGATGCGCGCCCTGATCGTCGAAGATGACCCGACCCTCTCTGCCCAGCTGGCCGAAGCGATGGCGGGCGCGGGCTTCGTGACCGACCGCGCCGCCGACGGAACCGAGGGCGAGTTTCTGGGCGCGACCGAAAGCTATGACGTGGCGATCCTCGATCTGGGCCTGCCGGGCCTTTCGGGGCTGGAGGTGCTGACCCGCTGGCGCGACCAGGGTATCGCCATGCCGGTCCTGATCCTGACCGCGCGAGGCGACTGGACCGACAAGGTTGCAGGTTTTCGTGCCGGGGCCGACGATTACGCGGTCAAGCCTTTTCGCCTGGACGAAATCGTCCTGCGCGCCCAGACCCTGATCCGGCGCGCAGCCGGCCATGCCCGGCCGGTGATCCGGGCGGGGGCGCTGGTCCTCGACGCGCAGCTTGGGGTCATCACGCGCGACGGTGTGGCCTTGCGCCTCACGCCCTTCGAGGCGCGTATCCTGACCTATCTGATGCACCATCAGAACCGCATCGTCAGCCGGACCGAATTGTCGGACCATCTCTACGAGGCCGATTCCGACCGCGACTTCAAATCCATCGAGGTTGTGATCGGCCGCCTGCGCCGCAAGATCGGCGATGGCGTGATCCAGACCCGGCGCGGCGAGGGCTACGTGCTGCATTCCGACCCGGTCGGGACGGGGCTTGCATGATCCGTTCGATCCGGGGCCGGCTGCTGGTTCTGGGCGCGGTCTGGCTGACGGTGGCGCTGCTGGCGGCCTTCGTGATGATCGCGCATCTGCTGCGCGACTTCATCACGGACCGTTTCGACGCCGAGGCCGCCGCAGCGGCAGACAGCCTGACCGCCCGGATCGAGACCGACGCGGCCGGCCGCATCACCCTGAACGGCACGCCATGGGATGCGCGCTTTTCGCTGCCGCTCTCGGGGTGGTATTGGCAGGTCGATGCGGGCGGCGTGGCGGTGGCTCGGTCGGCCTCGCTTCTGGACGGGCGGCTGGAGGGCCCCACTGACGAGGCGACCGGCGCGCCCGGTCTTGGGGCCGATGGCGCACCGCTGCGCGTGATGCGCCGCAGCTTCGGCATCCCCGGCAGCGACGCGCCGATCACCGTGACCGTGACCGCCCCTGTGTCAGAGATCCGGGCAAGCCTGGCGCAGATCGTGCGGCCTCTGGCGCTGGCGCTGGCTGCGCTTTGGCTGGGGCTGGGGATCGCGACGCTGGTCCAGGTGACCGCGGGGTTGCGCAGCCTGGACCGGTTGCGCGACGATCTGACCAGGGTGCGCGCGGGCCGAGCCGAGCGGCTGGCCTTGCCCGATGTCCGCGAACTACGCCCCCTTGCCGCCGAGATCAACGCAGCCCTCGACCAGAACACTGCCCTTCTGGCGCGCTCGCGACAACATCTGGGCAACCTGGCCCATTCGCTGAAAACGCCTCTGAGCGCGCTGTCGAACGAATTGCCCCAGAATCATGCCGGTCAGGCGCTGCTGGCGCGGATGGATCGGCTGATCGGCTGGCACCTGCGCCGGGCGCGACAGGCCGGGCCGGGCCTGCTGGGCCAGCGCAGCCCCGTCGCGCCGGTGATCGACGACATCCTGCTGGTGCTGCGCTGGCCCATGGCCGACAAGGGCATGACCGCCACCGTGACCTGCCCGCCCGATCTGGCCTTTGCCGGCGAACGCCAGGATCTGGAAGAAATGATCGGAAATCTCGCGGAAAACGCGGTGAAATGGGGCGCATCGCGCATCGGCATCCACGCCGCGCGGCAAGGCGACCGCCTGCGCCTGCGGATCGAGGATGACGGGCCGGGCATGGCGCCCGACCGCGCGCCTCATGCACTGGTGCGGGGGGCGCGGCTGGATGAACAGGGGCCGCCCGGCGCGGGTCTGGGTCTGGCGATCGTGGCCGATCTGGCGGCGCTGCACGGCGGATCGCTGGACCTGGGGTGCAGCGCATGGGGCGGGCTTGCCGCGACACTGGATCTGCCTGCCTGAAATTTCCGCAATGTCGCGCCGCGATTATTTTACCATTTGATAAAAAATATGACCTGTGTCAGCCTGATTCCACCAACAGGGAAGCCAGGAGACGCAAATGTCCCAAGCAAGATTGTCGCCCGGCGTCGTGCCGGGGCGGCTGACGGCCGATGCGCTGGCCGCGAATTTCCGTGATGTCGCACCTCCTCTGGACCGCCACGAGGCTCAGGTCGCCGCGGACCGCTGTTATTTCTGCCATGACGCGCCCTGCGTCACGGCCTGCCCGACCTCGATCGACATTCCGCTGTTCATCCGCCAGATCGCCACCGGCACGCCGGATGCTGCGGCGCGGACGATCCTAGAAGCCAATATCTTTGGCGGCATGTGCGCCCGGGTCTGCCCGACCGAGAACCTCTGCGAAGGCGCCTGCGTGCGCGAGATCGCCGAGGGCAAGCCTGTCCAGATCGGCGCGCTTCAGCGTTATGCGACCGACGGGTTGATGGCCAAGGGCGTGCATCCCTTCGCCCGCTCGACACCGACGGGCCGCCGTGTGGCCGTTGTCGGGGCCGGGCCGGCAGGCCTTGCCTGCGCGCATCGCCTGGCGATGAAGGGCCATGACGTGGTGATCTTCGAGGCGCGCGAGAAACCGGGCGGGCTGAACGAATATGGCATTGCCAGCTACAAGGCCGTGGACGATTTCGCCCAGGCCGAGGTGGCCTGGCTTCTGAAGATCGGCGGGATCGAGATCCGGCACGGCCAGCGCCTTGGGCAGGACATCACGCTGGACGGCCTGCGCGCCGAATATGACGCGGTATTCCTGGGGATGGGTCTGGGCGGTGTCAACGCCCTGCGCGCCGAGGGCGAGGACCGCCAGCATGTGCTGGACGCCGTCAGCTTCATCCGCGACCTGCGGCAAAGCCGCGACCTGACCACCCTGCCCGTGGGCCGCGACGTGGTAGTGATCGGCGGCGGCATGACCGCGGTGGACGCCGCCGTGCAGGCCCGCCTGCTGGGCGCCGAGAATGTCACCATCGTCTATCGCCGGGGGCAGGACCGCATGTCGGCCAGCCGCCATGAACAGGACCACGCCACGGCCAGCGGCGTGCGGATCATCTGCAACGCCGCTCCCGTCGCCCTGCATGGCAACGGCGCCGTGGCCGAAATCGAATTCGCCTATACCGAGGACGGGCCCGCGGGCCTGGTCCTGACGGATCAGCGATTCCGGCTGAAGGCCGATCAGGTGTTTCGCGCCATCGGTCAGCGCCTTGAGGGCACGCCCGAAGGCCTGGCGCTGGAGGGCGGCAAGATCGCCGTCGAAGGGCCTGGCCGGACCTCGATCCCCGGTGTCTGGGCGGGGGGCGATTGCGCCTTGGGCGGCGACGATCTGACCGTGACCGCCGTGGCCCAGGGCCGCGACGCGGCCGAAGACATCGACGCTCGGCTGTCCGGCCGCGCCGGCGACAGCGCATAGAGAGGATCACATCATGGCGGATCTGCGCAGCACTTTCATCGGCATCAAGTCACCCAATCCCTTCTGGCTGGCCTCGGCCCCGCCCACGGACAAGGAATACAACGTCCGCCGCGCCTATGAGGCGGGCTGGGGCGGGGTCGTCTGGAAGACGCTCGGCTCCGAAGGGCCGCCCGTCGTCAACGTCAACGGCCCCCGCTATGGCGTGATCCACGGCGCCGACCGGCGGGTTCTGGGCATCAACAACATCGAACTGATCACCGACCGCCCGCTCGAGGTGAACCTGCGCGAGATCAAGTCGGTCAAGCGCGACTATCCCGACCGGGCGCTTGTCATCAGCCTGATGGTGCCCTGCGACGAAGAGAGTTGGCGCGACATCCTGCATCGGATCGAGGACACCGAGGCCGATGGGGTCGAACTGAACTTCGGCTGCCCGCATGGCATGGCCGAACGCGGCATGGGCAGCGCCGTCGGCCAGGTGCCGGAATATATCGAGATGGTCACGCGGTGGGTCAAGAAGCATTCGCGAATGCCCTGCATCGTGAAGCTGACGCCCAACATCACCGATGTGAGAAAACCGGCCGAGGCTGCGAGACGCGGTGGCGCCGATGCGGTCAGTCTGATCAACACCATCAACTCGATCACTTCGGTCGATCTGGACCTCTTTGCGCCGCAACCGACCATCGACGGCAAAGGCAGCCATGGCGGCTATTGCGGCCCGGCGGTCAAGCCCATCGCGTTGAACATGGTGGCCGAGATCGCGCGCAACCCGGCGACCGCAGGCCTGCCCATCAGCGGCATCGGCGGCGTCACCACCTGGCGCGACGCGGCCGAGTTCATGGCGCTTGGGGCAGGCAATGTTCAGGTCTGCACGGCGGCGATGACCTACGGCTTCAAGGTCGTGCAGGAAATGATCTCGGGGCTTTCGGATTATCTGGACGGCCACGACATGACCCTGCCCGACCTGATCGGCCGCGCGGTGCCGAACGTGTGCGACTGGCAGGATCTGAACCTGAACTATGTCACCAAGGCGGTGATCGACCAGGATGCCTGCATCGGCTGCGGGCGCTGCTACGCCGCCTGCGAGGATACCAGCCACCAGGCCATCGCGATGAAGCCCGGCCGCGTCTTCGAGGTGATCGAGGAAGAATGCGTCGCCTGCAACCTCTGCGTCGATGTCTGCCCGGTCGAGAACTGCATCACCATGCGCGAACTGGAAATCGGCGAGATCGACAAGCGCACCGGCATCCCGCGCGGCACCTATGCGAACTGGACGACCCATCCGAACAACCCGATGGCCCGCGCCGCCGAGTGATCCGCGACATGCCAGGGGGCGGGGCTCCGCCCCCTCAGTCCCGGCCAGAGCCCTTGCTACAGGCCGTAGATGCAGCCGAATTTCTGTTCGAGATAGGTCAGCAGCGGCTCGGGGCCGATCCCGCTGCCCGAGGCCTGTTCGATCAGGCGCGCAGGCTTCATCAGGCCGCCATGGCGTTGCAGGTTTTCGCGCAGCCATTCCGTGCCCGGCGTCGCATCGCCGCGCGCCAGCGAGGCGTCCAGGTCGGGAACGGCCGCGCGCAGCGCCTCGTTAAGACAGCCGGCATAGACATTGCCAAGCGCATAGGTCGGGAAATAGCCGAAAAGTCCCACGGCCCAGTGGACATCCTGCATCACGCCATGGGCGGGGCGGTCCACCGCCACCCCGAAATCGTCCCGGAAGCGCGTGTCCCATGCCTCGGGCAGGTCGCGCACATCCAGGCGCCCTGCGATCAGGTCGCGTTCAAGATCGAAGCGCATCATGATGTGCAGGTTGTATTGCACCTCGTCGGCCTCGGTCCGGATAAAGCCGGGGGTGACGCGGTTCACGGTCGCGTAGAAGGCGTCCGCATCGGCGATGTTCAGCCCGCCAAAGGCGTCGGACATGCGCTCGAACAGCCAGCCGGTAAAGGCGCGGCTGCGGCCCATCTGGTTTTCGTAGATGCGGCTCTGGCTTTCGTGGACGCCCATCGACACGCCGCGGCCCAGCGGTGTGAAGGCATAATCGGGGTCGATGCCCAGTTCATAGCCGGAATGGCCGACCTCGTGGATGGTCGAATAGAGGCAGTTGAAGGGATCGGTCTCGACCACCCGCGTCGTGATGCGGCTATCCTGCCAGCGGCCCGAACTGAAAGGATGGACGGCAAGATCGATCCGGCCGCGCGCCCAGTCATAGCCGAAGGCCGTCGCGCAGGCGCGGGCCAGGCGGAGCTGGGTTTCCTGCGGAAAGTGCCCGGTCAGGGGCTGCGGCTGGCGGTCCGCGCCCAGCACAGCGTCGCGCAGCGCGACAAGGCGCGGGCGCATCGCCTCGAACAGGCTGGCTATGGCCGCGCCGGTCATGCCCGGTTCGTAATCGTCCAGAAGCGCATCGTAGAGATCCCCGCCCTCGGCCAGGGCTGCGGCCTCTTCGCGCTTCAGCATCAGCACATTGTCCAGCGTCGGCAGGAAATCCTGCGGCGCATCCTTGGCGCGGGCCTCGGCCCAGATAGCCTGCGCCAGCGAGGTGGTGCGCGCCAGTTCCTCGGCCAGACGCGCCGGAATGCGGCTGGCGCGGCGGAAATCGCGGGCGATCAGTTCCATTGCGCGCGCCTCGGTCTGGGTCCGGGGGCGGGCGGCGTCCAGCCATTCGCCGATGCGCGGATCGGTGCGGCGTTCATGCAGCACCGATTCCATCGCCGCCATCTCCTCGGCCCGCTGCTCGACGGCGCCGCGCGGCATCACGGTCTCCTGATCCCAGCCCAGCCGTTCGGCCACCGAGGACAGCGCCTCGGTCTGGCGCTGAAAGGCCATCAGATGGTCGAGTGCGCTCATGCCCCTGCCCCCCGGATCGAGGTTTCAAAAGGATAGCGCGCATGGTGGCGCGCCCGCAGGATCGCGACGAACAGCACGACCGCGCCGAATTGATGCGTCAGCGCCAGATAGAGCGGCGAGGCATGGATGACGTTCAGGATGCCCAGCCCGATCTGTGCCGCCATGGCGACGATCATCAGGCTGAAGGCCCCGCGCGTCGCCGGATGGGGCGAACGCCGCGACCTGATCCAGACGACGACCGCCAGAATCGCCAGCAGATAGCCGGTCATGCGGTGGATGAACTGGACCAGCGCGGGGTTCTCGAAGAAATTGCGCCAGCCGATCATCGGATCCCAGATCGCCTCGGGAATCCATTCGCCGCCCATCCTGGGCCAGCCCGTATACATGCGCCCCGCGTCGATCCCCGCGACCAGCGCGCCCAGGATGATCTGCACGAAGGTCAGGTGCAAGAGCCCCGTCGAGATGCCGAAAAGCCGCGCCTCGCCCGCCCGGCGGGCGCGCAGCAATTCGGCCTCGCTCCGTGAAAGTTGCATCACATACCAGGCGATGAGGCCCAGGATCAGGAAGGCGATGCCCAGATGCGTGGCCAGCCGGTAAGAGGCCACGCGCAGCATCCCCTCGTTCAGGCCGGAACTGACCATCCACCAGCCGATCGCACCCTGTAGCCCGCCAAGCGCGCCCAGCCCCAGAAGGCGCGGCGTCCAGCCCGCCGGAATGCGCGATGTCGCCCAGAAGAACAGGAAGCCCAGCCCCCAGACCAGCCCGACCACCCGGCCCAGTTGCCGGTGGCCCCATTCCCACCAGTAGATGAACTGGAATTCCGACAGCGACATGCCGCGGTTCAGTTCCTGATATTGCGGGATCTGGCGGTAGAGGTCGAATTCGCGCTGCCAGTCTGCGGCGTTCAGGGGCGGGATGGCGCCGGTCACGGGCGCCCAGACCGTGATCGACAGGCCCGAGCCGGTCAGCCGCGTGGCGCCGCCGACCACGATCATGGCAAGGACCAACAGGAACAGCACGCAGAGCCAGGCCCGGATCGCGCGCCGTGCCCCGCGGGGCCTTGCGTCGATCATGCCGGTGGTCGTGGCGGGGCGGGACGCTGCCGGGTCCGAGACTTCCTGAAAGACAGGGCGCTTGGCCATGGCTTGGCTCCTTTCGGGCTGAGGTTACTGGCCGCCGGAGCGGCGGGTCAACTGGCGCAGGATGCCGTGCAGGATGCGCACATCGCCGCGCGTCAGGGCCAGGCGCGACCACATGTTGCGCAGGTTCAACCGCATGGAAGCCGCCTTGGTCTCGGGAAAGAAAAACCCGGCCTGGGTCAGGCGCTCTTCGTAATGATCTGCCAGATGCTCGATCTCCAGCCGGTCGGCCATCGCCTCGGCATCCTCGCGACCGGCATGGGGGGCAGGCTCGGGGGGCAGGATCTCGCGGCCGTATTCGTAGCCCATCAGCAGCACGGCCTGCGCCAGGTTGATCGACGGAAAATCGGGGTTCACCGGCACGGTCACGATGGCATTGGCGCGCGCGATGTCGTCATTTTCCAGCCCGGTCCGTTCGGGGCCGAAGATGATCGCGCTGCGGCCCGGACGGGAGCGGGTCTCGGCCATCGCGTCCTGGGGGTTCAGGACGGGCTTGGTCAGCTCGCGCCCGCGCGCGGTGGTGGCATAGGCATATTCGATGCCCTCCATCGCGGCCGCCAGCGTCGGATAGACCCTGGCCCGATCCAGCACGCGACCCGCCGCGCCCGAGGCCATGGCGACGGCCCTGGGGTTTGGCCAGCCGTCGCGCGGCGCGACCAGCCGCATTTCGGTCAGGCCGAAATTCAGCATCGCGCGGGCGGCCGCACCGATATTTTCGCCCATCTGGGGGCGGACAAGGATCATGACGGGGTGACGATCAGTCTGCATGTCCGCGCAATAGTCCGTCTGGCGGCAGGCGGCAAGCTGCGCTATCTGCGACAGAAAGGAGACGCGCGCATGAGTGATGCCCCGCAGCTTTATCTGATGACCCCCGCCGGCGCCCAGGCCTCGGCGCTCGGGCCGCTTCTGGCCGAGGTGATGGACCGCTTTCCCCCCGCCTGCCTGCGCATCCGCGCCGGCGCCGAAGAGGACGAGCTGGGCCGCCTGGCCGATCTGGCGCGGGAAATCGCCCATGCCCGCGACGTGGCCGTGGTGATCGACGACCACATCAAGCTGGCACAGCGGCACGGGCTGGACGGGGTGCATCTGACCGACGGCGCCCGCGGCGTGCGCCATGCCCGTAAGGAACTGGGCGAAGATGCCATCGTCGGCGCCTTCTGCGGCGCCTCGCGCCACGAGGGGATGAACGCGGGCGAGCATGGGGCCGATTACGTCAGCTTCGGTCCGGTCGGCGCCTCGGCGCTGTATCGCGGCGAACCGGCAGGGCTGGAATTGTTCCAGTGGTGGTCCGAAATGATCGAGGTTCCGGTCGTGGCCGAAGGCGCCATCACCCGCGAATTGCTGGCTGACCTGTCTCCCGTCACCGATTTCGTGGCCATCGGCGCCGAGATCTGGTCCGAGCCCGACCCGCTTTCGGCGCTGACCGCGCTCTGGGGCGCCTGAGGTCGCCCCGGCCGTGCCGAATGCTCAGTCCGGCTGGCCGAAATCGGCCGTTGCAGCCAGGTGCGACAGCGCCAGCGGGATCGTCAACAGCACGGCAAGGCCCAGATAGATGGCCGAGAAGCTGACACTTTCGGCCAGAAAGCCGATGGCGCCGGGCGCGACCAGAATGCCCGAATAGCCCATCATCGTGACGACCGACAGGCCGATCCCCGCCGCCAGGCCCGGCACGTTGCCCGCCGCCGAAAAGGCGATGGGGACCATGTTGGCAATCCCGATCCCCGCCAGCGCGAAACCCGCGATGGCCCAGGGCGCCGAGTCCGCCAGACCGGCCATGGCCAGCCCCGCCATCGCGGCCAGCGTGCTGAGGCGCAGCGTCCTGACCGCGCCCAGCCTGCGCCGGATCAGGTCGCCCAGAAAGCGCATCGCGGCCATGGTCGCCGCGCAGGCCGCAAAGCCCCAGCCGGCCACAGCCAGCGAAGCGCCCAGCTCGCGCTGCATAAAGACCGCCGCCCAGTCCAGGATCGCGCCCTCGGGGACCATCGCCATCAGCGCCATCACGCCGATCAGATAGGGCAAGGGCGTGCGCGGCAGCCGCAGCGGCGGGCGCGCGGCGCCCGGCTCGGGGCCGTCCTCGATGATCCGGCGCCGGACCACCAGCAGGACCAGCGCGAAGAGGGCCGACACGGCGATGGCGTGGGGGATCTCTCCGAAACGCTGGATCGCCATGCCGCCCGCCCCCGCCCCGGCAAAGGCGCCAAGGCTCCAGAACCCGTGGCAGGATGACATGATCGCCCGGCCCCGCGCCCGCTCGACCGCGACGGCATTGGCGTTCATTGCCACATCCATCCCGCCGATCAGCCCGCCGAACAGCGCCACGGCAGCGCCGACCGTCCAGAGGTCTGGCGCAACCGAAATCCAGATCAGCGCGGGCGCCGCGCCCCAGGCGGCGATCCGCACGGCCCGCGCCGATCCGCGCCGCGCCACCATTGCGCCGAAGGCGGGCATCAGGCACAGCGAGCCCGCCCCCAGCATCACGACCAGGATACCGGCCATGGCCTCGGTAATATCAAGCCGCGCCATCAGCGCCGGGATCTTGGGCGCCCAGCTTCCCACCAGAAGCCCGTTGATGAAGAACAGCGCCGAAACGGCGACGCGACAGGGATACATGTCACAGCATGGTCGGCAGAACGACATCGGGCGGCGTCTGCCCGTCGGCCATGCTGCGGATATTCACGATGACGCGCTCGCCCATCTCGATCCGGCCTTCGACTGTGGCGCTGCCCATATGCGGCAGCAGCACGACATTGGGCAGGGCGCGCAGGCGCGGGTTGATCTCGTGGCCGCGCTCGAACACGTCGAGCCCCGCCCCCGCGATCTCGCCTGCGCGCAGCATCCGGGTCAGGGCGTTCTCGTCGATCACCTCGCCGCGCGAGGTGTTGACGACCACGGCCGAGGGCTTGAGCAGCTTCAGCCGCCGCGCATTCAGCAGATGATAGGTCGAAGGCGTATGCGGCACGTTCACGCTGATGATGTCCACCCGGCCCAGCATCCGGTCGAGACTGTCCCACCATGTCGCATTCAGCGCGGCCTCGATCTCGGGGCGCAGACGTCGGCGGTTGTGGTAATGGACCGCCATGCCGAAGGCGTTGGCCCGGCGCGCGACGGCCTGCCCGATGCGCCCCATCCCCAGGATACCCAGCGCCCGACCCCGCAAGCGCCCGCCCAGAAGCGCGGTCGGCGACCAGCCTTTCCAGCTGCCCCCCTGCATCTGGGCCAGGCCCTCGGGGATGCGGCGCGCCACGGCGAGGATCAGCGCCAGCGTCATGTCGGCCGTGTCCTCGGTGACAACGCCGGGCGTGTTCGTGCAGACGATGCCCAGTTCGCGCGCGGCCAGCACGTCGAGATGATCCATCCCCGACCCGAAATTCGCGATCAGCCGCAATCTGTCACCCGCCTCGGCCAGCATGGCAGCGTCGATCCGGTCGGTGATGGTCGGCACCAGCACATCGCAATCGCGCATCAGCGCAACCAGTTCGTCGCGCGACAGGCGGCGATCCTCGGGGTTCAGGACGCAGTCGAACAATTCGCCCATGCGCCGTTCCACCGGCTCGGGCAGGCGGCGTGTCACGGCCACCCTGGGCCGCGATCCGGTCAGGGCTGCGCGCAACGGCATCATCACCTCATTTTCTCGCAACCGTGTCGGCGGCGCCCTTTCCATGGGGGACCGCTTTTGGCAAACTGCCCGCGACAGGGGACGGACACAAGCCCCCGCAAACAGGGCGCAGAGGCCCGGGCAGGAACGGAAGCGGACCGATGACAGCACGGATGACGAAACCAGGCCAGCGTTTCGGAGCAATCTGGCTTGGCGCCTGCACCGCCATGCTGATCCTTGCCGCGCCGCTGTCCGCCGCCCCGGTCCGCGCTCCGGTCCCGGCCCTGGTCCCGATGGACAGCGCGCCGCTGATCCGCACTCAATCCGAAGGCGACCAGATCCAGCGCGGGCCGGTCACGAACCTGCCCCTGCCCCGCTATGTCAGCCTCAAGGGGAACGAGGGCAATGCCAGGCGCGGTCCCAGCCTCTCGCACCGGATCGACTGGGTCTTTCGTCATGCCGGGATGCCCTTGCGCGTCACGGCGGAATTTGGCCACTGGCGTCGGGTCGAGGACAGCGATGGCGCGGGCGGCTGGGTTCATTACGCGCTGCTGTCGGGCGTCCGCACGGTGCTTGTGACCCGGGACATGCTGGAACTGCGCACCCGCCCCAATCCGAATGCCGATGTCGTCGCCCGCGCCGAAGCCCGCGCGATCCTGCGTCTTGGGGAATGCAATCCCGGATGGTGCCGCGTCTCGGGTGGAGGCCAGCGGGGCTGGGTTCCCAAGGACGCCATCTGGGGCGTCGATCCGGACGAGATCCGCGACTGACCCATCAGGCCGCCGGCAGGCCCACGGGCGCAGCGCGGCGCGCGGCGCGGCCCTGGTCGATTCGGCCGGGGGCTTGTGTCGCCAGATCAGCCCGCGCCCCTTTCCCTTCCGCCAAGCCGCATAGCGGGCATCCTGACCCGGCAGACCTGCCACAGCTTACCCGTCGGCGCCGAGCCATTGAGCGACAGGATCTTGTCGCGCAACCGCCTTGAAGGCAGGGGCAGGTTCGGCCCGAGCAGGCGGCAGGTCATGTCGGAGACCGCGCCAGCCATGGCCCCCGGCGTCAGGCAGCGCGTGCCGCGCCTGCATCCCGCCTGAGGCTTCATCGGCCGTTTCCATCGCAGCGATCATATGGGCAAGACCCGGGAAAGCGCGATTTGCCGCAATCGGCTCGACCCGCGCCAGCGCGGCGGCCGGTTGGCGGTTTGGGACCGGGCGAAATCCTCGTTCGGATGTGGTTGCAGCGCGGCAAGCCCTGGATCGGTCCGACCGGTCGGTTCGGGATCGGTGGGCGGCTCTACCGGGCGGCGTTTTGTCGGTCTGTCCCGGCCCGGGACACGCCGCCCGCCTGCGCGAGAGCCGCACCCGCCCCGCAGACCTTGCAGCCGGGATCGCGGGCGCATTCGATCAGCCGCGTTTCCGAATGCAGCCCGTCATAAAGAACCAGCCGCCCGGCCAGCCCCAGCCCCGCCCCCGTCAGATGCTTGATGGCTTCCAGTGCCATCATGCTGCCGATGATGCCGGGAAGCGCACCGATCACGCCCGCCTCGGCGCAGGGCATTTGCGCGGCGGGGGCGTCGGGAAACAGACAGGCCATGCAGGGCGCGCCGCGCACCGGGTCGAACAGCGTCACCTGCCCTTCCCACCGGGCGATGGCGCCGGAGAGAAGCGGCACACCCGCCGCGACGCAGGCCGCGTTCACAGCCGCGCGCGAGGCATGGCTGTCGGTGCCGTCGATCACCAGATCGTGGCCTGCCACGAAATCGGCGTCATCCGCACCGATCCGGCGGATCAGGGGCGTCACATCGACATGCGGGTTCAGCGCCATCATGGCCTGCGCGGCCGCATAGGCCTTGGGTTCGCCGCGCAGATCATCGCGATAGATCACCTGACGTTGCAGGTTCGAGCGGCTGACCACGTCATCATCGACCAGCGTGATCCGACCCACCCCTGCCGCGGCCAGATAAAGGCAGACCGGCGCGCCAAGCCCCCCCGCTCCCACAACCAGCACCCGCGCCCGGCGCAGGCGCATCTGGCCGGGACCGCCGATCTCGGGCAGGACAAGATGGCGGGAATAACGGTCCAGTTCGGCCTCGGACAGAGTGTCCTGGCGAAGCGCGGGCGCGGGTGCGGGTGCGCTTCGCGCGCGCAGGCCGCCAAGCAGGCGGCGATAGGCCAGGATCACCGCAACGAAGCCCCCCAGCACCAGCCAGCCCGCCGCCGTGCCGCCCATCAGCG
This sequence comes from Paracoccus bogoriensis, assembly GCF_019431455.1. Taxonomy (GTDB): domain Bacteria; phylum Pseudomonadota; class Alphaproteobacteria; order Rhodobacterales; family Rhodobacteraceae; genus Paracoccus; species Paracoccus bogoriensis. The sequence goes on along the minus strand of NZ_JAHYSR010000026.1, from coordinate 11,316 downwards.
CAGCCGCGCGGCTGCCCGGCGCCAGCAGATGCAGCAGAACCAACAGCACCCAAAGCGCCGCGATCGGCCCCCACATCACGCGGCGCGGCAGCCGCGTGATGCGCGCGAAGAACAGCCACATCGCGGCGATCCACAGCGACAGCATTCCGCTAGCTCCGACCGGTCGAACCGAAACCGCCCTGCCCGCGCGCCGTCTCGGAAAGGGACGCCACCTCGGCAAGGCGGGCCTGCGGGGCGGGCGCGACGATCATCTGCGCGATGCGGTCGCCGTGGGCTACCGTAAAGGGCGCATCGCCCAGATTGATCAGGATGACGCCAAGCGGGCCGCGATAATCGCTGTCGATCGTGCCGGGTGCGTTCGGCAGCGCGATGCCGTGCTTCAGCGCAAGGCCCGAGCGGGCGCGGATCTGCACCTCCCAACCTGGAGGGATCTCGAGCGCGAGGCCGGTCGGGACCAGCGCGCGCGCGCCCGGCTGAAGGACCAGCCCCGTCTTGCGCAGATCCTCGGGCAGGTTCGCGCAGAGATCGGCCCCCGCCGCGCCCGGCGTCGCATAGCGCGGCAAGGGCAGCGTCGGATCGTGCCCGTCAAGGCGCTGGACGCGGATCGTGGGGGCGGTAAAGGGCGGGTTGCTCATCGAGTCATTCCCCTGTCAGGCCGTCATTCTGTCATGCAAAGGCCGCGCGGCAATGCCTGCGCGGCCTTGGGGGTCTTCATGTCGCAGCCATTCAGCGCGGGGCGATCATCATGACCATCTGCCGGCCTTCCAGCTTGGGCATGGATTCGATCTTGCCCGCCTCGCCGACATCGTCGCGCACGCGGTTCAGCAATTCGAGGCCAAGTTCCTGGTGCGCCATCTCGCGGCCCCGGAAACGCAGCGTGACCTTGACCTTGTCGCCGCCCTCCAGGAACCTGAGCACGCTGCGCATCTTCACGTCGTAGTCATGCGTGTCGGTGCCGGGGCGGAACTTGATTTCCTTGACCTCGATCACCTTCTGCTTCTTGCGCGCTTCGGCCTCGCGCTTCTGCTGTTCGTATTTGTATTTGCCGAGGTCCATGACCTTGCAGACCGGAGGGGTCGCGTTCGGCGAGATTTCCACGAGGTCCAGCCCGGCTTCTTGCGCCATCCGAAGTCCCACCGAAGGCGGGACGACGCCGACGTTCTCTCCGTCGGGTCCGATCAGGCGGATTTCGGCAACCCTGATGCGTTCGTTGGTGCGGGGGCCGGTATCACGGGTGGGCGGTGCATTATGCGGACGGCGGGCTATGGCGTTGCTCCTTGTGCTGCCAATCGAAAGTGCAACGAAGTTAAGGCCCGAACGGGTCCGATTCAACCGATTTTGATGCAGGCGGGCGCTTGAAATGCAGGCACGACGCTGGAAAACGCCCCTTGGGGCGCCGCGTGACGCTTTCAGGCCCGCGGCGGCTGTGCCATTAAACGATCAAGACGCGGCCGATGGGCCGGTGACGCACCAGGACGGGGATTTTCGATGAAGAACATGTTGCTGATTCTGGCGGTGGTTGTGATCGCGGCAGGCGGGCTGTGGTTCTGGACGCAGAACCGGCACGCGGCACCGGAAGCGCTGCCGGTGACGGCGGCGCCCCAGGCTCCTGCCACGCCTGCGGGCGAGGCCGCGCAGATCGCCGACGACACCGCCCGTCAGGCCGCCGAAGCCGCAGCCGAGGCCGCCCGCAACGACGAGGCCGCCGAGGCCGCAGCCGATGCCGCAGCCGACGCGGCCGCCATCGCCGCGGACGCGGCCGCCGAGGCCCTGCGCGCCGCGCAAGAAGCCGGCGCGGCGATCGCCAGCGATGCCGCCCGCAGCGCCGAAGCCGCAGCCGAGGCCGCGATCGAGGCCGCCGACCGCGCCGCCCGCGCCGCCGCCGAATCCCCCGCGGGCGAGGCCGCGTCCCAGGTGGTCGAGGCCACGCGCGAGGCCGCCGAGGCCACGCTGGACACGGCCGACGCCGCCGCCACGGCCGCCCGGATCGAGGCACTGCTGACGCCTCAGGGCTTTGACCGCGCCGAGGTCGCGCGCCTGATCGACCAGGCCGCCATCAGCGACGCCCAGAAGGCCACGCTGCACCGGCTGATCGAAACGGCGGGCAACAACCCCCAATTGCTGGCCGCCGCGCTGGAGCAGGTCAAGGCCGTCATGCGCTGATGAACCTGCCCGTTCACGACTTCGGTCCCTTTCTGGCCAGAAAACCCGCTCAGATCGCCAAAGGTCCGCTGGCCATCATCCTGATCGAGGATGACAAGGCCGTGGCCGCAACATTGTCGCATCACCTTCGGCGCGGCTTTCGGCACATCCTCGCGCTGTCCGACGCGCCGTTGACCCTGACCGAGGCCGAATTGGCGCCCCTGGCCGGGAAGGTGACGAATCTCATCCTGAACACCCGCCGCCCTGACGCGCATGTCGAGGCGGTGAACGCCGTCATCGCGGCCGTCCCCGAGGCGATCTGGCTCTATTACTGCTACAACGCCGAATTCCTGTTCTATCCTTTCTGCGAGACGCGCAGCGTGGGCGAGATGCTTGCCTTTCACAGCGAGGAACGCCGCAGCGCGATGCTGACCTATGTCATCGACCTCTACTCGGGGAATCTGGGCCGTCACCCGGACGCGGTCGATCTGGAACAGCCGCTGTTCGACCGCACCGGCTATTACGCGCTTGGCCGCAAGGGCGCGGACGGGCGTCCTCTGGAACGGCAGCTGGATTTTCACGGCGGCCTGCGCTGGCGCTACGAGGAATTGTTGCCCCCCGACCGGCGCCGCATCGACCGCATCGCGCTGTTCAAGGCTGCGCCGGGATTGCAGCTTCTGCCCGATCATCGCTTCTCGGTCGAGGAATACAACACCTATGCCTGCCCTTGGCATCACAACATCACCGCCGCCATCGCCTCGTTCCGGGTGGCCAAGGCGCTGGTCTGCAATCCGGGCTCGCGCGATCATGTCCACGACATGACCTGGCGCAACTCGCATCCCTTCCGCTGGCACAGCGAACAGCTGATGGAACTGGGCCTGATGGAGCCGGGTCAGTGGTTCTAGCCCCCTGCCCGATCCTTCTGCGCCGCGGGCTGGCACGCCCTTGCGCCTCGCGCATGGCCAGTGATAGACCCGATGCCAATCTGAACATGGCCCCCGCGGGGCCGATCACGCAAAGGCACGACCCGGATGGCACTGAACAGGACCAGCTTCGACCGCGACGATCTGCTTGCCTGCGCGCGCGGAGAGCTGTTCGGCCCCGGAAACGCGCAGTTGCCCGAACCGCCCATGCTGATGATGGACCGCATCACCGAGATTTCCGAGGATGGCGGCGCGCATGGCAAGGGACATGTCGTGGCGGAATTCGACATTACCCCGGACCTGTGGTTCTTTGCCTGCCATTTTCCCGGCAACCCGATCATGCCGGGCTGTCTGGGCCTTGACGGGCTGTGGCAACTGACCGGCTTCAACCTGGGCTGGCGCGGCTGGCAGGGGCGCGGCTATGCGCTTGGCGTGGGTGAGGTCAAGCTGACCGGCATGGTCCGGCCCGACCGCAAGTTGCTGCGCTATACGGTTGATTTCACGAAAGCCGTTCAGACTCGTCGCCTGACCATGGGCGTGGCCGATGGCCGGGTCGAGGCCGACGGCGAGGTAATCTATCAGGTCAAGGACATGAAGGTGGCCCTTTCGGCCAGCTGATACCATTTGCACAAGGAGGCCCCCATGCGACGCGTCGTCATCACCGGGCTTGGTGTCGTTTCGCCCATCGGCAACAACGCGGCCGAGGTCACGGAAAGCCTGCGCGCGGGCCGTTCGGGCATCGTGGCCGCCCCCGAATATGCCGAACACGGCTTTCGCAGCCAGGTCCATGGCAAGCCGCAGATCGTGCTGGAAGATCATATCGACAAACGCAACCTGCGCTTCATGGGTCCGGGCGCGGCTTACAACTTCATCGCCATGGAGCAGGCGATCAAGGATAGCGGCCTTGAAGACAGCGATGTGTCGAACCCGCGCACGGGCCTGATCATGGGATCGGGCGGGCCGTCCACCAGCAACTTCTTCGAGGCGCACCAGATCGTCATCGAAAAGGGCGCACCCAAGCGCATGGGCCCCTTCATGGTGACGCGCTGCATGTCGTCCACCAATTCGGCCTGTCTGGCGACACCGTTCAGGATCAAGGGCGTGAACTACTCCATCACCTCGGCCTGCGCGACCAGCGCGCATTGCATCGGCAACGGGGTTGAACTGATCCAGATGGGCAAGCAGGACATCGTCTTTGCCGGCGGCGGCGAGGAACTGGACTGGACATTGTCCTGTCTGTTCGACGCGATGGGCGCGATGTCGTCCAAATACAACGACACGCCGGAAACCGCGTCCCGCCCCTATGACGCCACGCGCGACGGTTTCGTCATCGCGGGAGGCGGCGGCGTGCTTGTGCTTGAGGAATTGTCTCATGCCCTGGCGCGCGGCGCAAAGATCTATGCCGAGGTGACGGGATACGGCGCGACCTCGGACGGCTATGACATGGTGGCGCCGTCCGGCGAGGGGGGCGAGCGCGCGATGCGTCTGGCTCTGTCCACCCTGCCCGAGGGGCGCAAGGTCAGTTACATCAACGCGCACGGCACTTCGACCCCGGTCGGCGATATCGGCGAAGTCAAGGCGATCCGGCGCATCTGGGGCGAGGGTGCGACCCCGCCGATCAGCTCGACCAAATCGCTGACCGGTCATTCGCTTGGCGCGACCGGCGTTCACGAGGCGATTTACAGCCTGCTGATGTTGCAAAATGACTTCATCGCGGCTTCAGCGAATATCACCACTCTGGACCCCGAGATTCAACCGGGCGAAATTGTCACGACGCGCGTGGACAATGCAGGGTTGGATTCGGTCCTGTCGAACAGCTTCGGCTTCGGCGGCACGAATGCGACGCTGCTGATGTCGCGCTATATCGACTGACACCGGAACCGAGGGCATTCATGGGCGATCTTCTGAAGGGCAAGCGCGGGCTTGTGATGGGGGTCGCCAATGACCGCTCCATCGCGTGGGGTATCGCAAAGGCGGCCGCCGCCGAAGGGGCCGAGCTGGCCTTTTCCTATCAGGGCGAGGCCTTCGGCAAGCGGGTCGAACCCCTGGCTGCCTCGGTCGGGTCGGATTTCCTGCTTGATGTGGACGTGACCGACGACGGCACGCTGGACGCAGCCTTTGCCGCCATTTCCGGGCGTTGGGGCCGGCTGGACTTCCTGGTTCACGCCATCGCCTTTTCCAACAAGGACGAGTTGACCGGCCGGTTCATGAATACCAGCCGTGCAAATTTCAAGCGCAGCCTCGAGATCAGTTGCTATTCGCTGATCGAGGTCGCCCGACGCGCGCATCCATTGATGGCCCCGGGCAGTTCGATCATCACGCTGACCTATGGCGGCTCGAACCGGGTGACGCCCTTCTATAACGTGATGGGGGTGGCCAAGGCCGCGCTGGAATCCAGCGTGCGCTATCTGGCCAACGATCTCGGTCCCGACGGCATCCGCGTGAACGCGATCAGCCCCGGCCCCATGAAGACGCTGGCCGGCGCGGCGATCGGCGGGGCGCGCAAGACCTATCGCCATACCGAGGCCAACGCCCCCCTGCGCGCCAATGCGACGCTGGAGGCGATCGGCGGCACGGCCTGCTGGCTGCTGTCGGATTGGGCCGCCTGCACCACGGGTGAAGTCGTGATGGTCGATGGCGGCTATCACGTTCTGGGTATGCCTCAAAGCGAGAATCTCTGACGGGATGGGCCATTTCACCGCAAGCGACGGGGCGCGGATCGCCTATTCGGATCAAGGGGACGGGCTGCCTGTCCTGGCGCTGGCCGGGCTGACCCGGACGGGGGCGGATTTCGACTATCTTGCTCCGCATCTGGATGGGGTTCGCCTGGTCCGCATGGACTATCGCGGCCGCGGCGCGTCGGATTGGACCGGGGCCGCGACCTATACCGTCCCGCGCGAGGCGCGGGATGCGGTCGAGCTGCTGGATCATCTGGGAATCGGGCGCGCCGCGCTTCTGGGCACATCGCGGGGTGGCCTGAACGGGCTGTTCCTGGCCGCGACGGCGCATGAAAGGCTGCTGGGGCTGTGTCTCAACGATGTCGGCCCCCGGATCGAGCAGGCGGGCCTGCAAAAGATCTTTGACTATGTCGGGCGCAATCCTGCCGCCCGCAGCCACGCCGAACTGGCCGCCCGCCTGCCCCAGTTGATGCCGGGCTTCTCGGATGTGCCCGAAGGTCGCTGGCTGGAGGATGTGCGTCGCCATTATGTGGAAACGCCGGACGGATTGCGAATCAATTACGACCCCGCCCTGCGCGAGGCCTTCCTGGCCGCCTTCCAGGGCGAGGCGCCGGATCTGTGGCCACTCTGGCAGGCTACGGGGGATTTGCCCGTGGCGTTGATCAGGGGGGCGAATTCGGATCTCCTGTCGCAGGCGACGAGCCAGCGGATGGCGGCGATGCGGCCCGACCTGATCATGGCCGAGGTGCCGGGCCGCGGCCATGTCCCCTGGCTGGACGAGCCGCAATCACTTGAGGTGATCCGCCGCTGGCTGGCAGCCTGCGCGGCGCGCGTCTGACCGGGTCGTGATGTCTTACTGTCGGACAAGGGCACGGCCCAGCCTTTCCGGTCGCGCAACAGGCTTTTATCTTTACGATATGCAGTTCCCTGATCTTGTGAGACCGCTTGGCTTTGCATAGGCTCTTGGAGGGTAATTCCACCTTGGGCGAGGCTTGGTCGAATGATGCGGGATGCCCTGATGCCGCCCGAACCGCTGCGCGCTCAGATCGCGCGGTCGAATGTGGCCTTGGCGCTGGCCACGACCGAGGTGGACGACATGCCGCTGATCATGGTCAATCGCGGCTTTCTGCGACTGACGGGGTTCGAACCGGACGCGGTGATCGGGCGCAATTGCCGCTTTCTGCAGGACGAAACGACTCCGCGCGACCAGATCGCGGCCATGGCTGCCTTTCTGCACGACGATACACGCGATGACGGGCGTTTTCCCGTGCTGAACCGGCGTCTTGACGGGACGAACTTTCTCAACCTGGTCTTTCTGTCCAAGCTGCGCGACCGCAAGGGGCAGATCCGCTTTGTGATCGCCTCGCAATTCGACATCACCGCCGCGCGACAGACCGCGGCCCTGGCGCATAATGACGCGGCGCTGATCGGCACATTGCAGACGATGCGCCAGACCATCGGCCAGTTCGGGCTGGCCATGACCGATTCCGCCGGGCTGATTGCCCGCTCGATCTCCACGCTGGCCAGATTCGCGGTGCGCGATGAATGACGCTTCGGGGAAAGAAATGACAGGACAGAGAGCCACGCCCGGCTTTGCCGTGGTGGGGATCGGCGCATCCGCCGGCGGCCTGGAGGCATTGCAGGATTTGCTCCGCACGGCCCGGCGTCAGGATCCGGCGGCCTATGTGGTGATCCAGCATCTGGACCCGAATCATGACAGCGTGCTGGCCGAATTGCTGGACCGGCGCACCGAGCTGACGGTCGAACAGGCCGAGGACGGCACCAGAATCCTGCCGCGCCATGTCTATACGATTCCCCCCGGCGCACGCATGTTGATCGAGGGCGGGCGGCTGAAGCTGACCGAATTCGACCAGCCGCGCGGTCTGCGCCGTCCGATCGACGACTTCCTGGAAAGCCTTGCCCTTGATCGCGGCGCTTCGGCGGCATGTGTCATCCTGTCGGGGACCGGAGCGGACGGCACGCTCGGCCTCAGGGCCATCAAGGAACATGGCGGGGTCTGTGCCGTGCAAGAACCTCGCACCGCGCGCTATGACGGGATGCCCCTTTCGGCCGAGGCCACGGGCCTGGTCGATCTCGTGCTGCCGCCCGAGCAGATCGTCCCGGCGATCCTGCAATTCTTCCAGAGCAGCCACGAGAACATGGCCGAAGAATCAATGATCGGCGATACCCGCCGCATCTGCGATCTGCTGCGCGACCGAACGGGCCATGACTTCCGGGGCTACAAGATATCGACCCTGTTGCGGCGCATCCGGCGGCGGATGCAGGTGCACGGGCTGACCAACAGCCGCGCTTATCTGCGCCATCTGGATTCCAGCCCCGATGAATGCGAGGCGCTGGTGAACGAGTTTCTGATCAATGTCACGCGCTTCTTCCGCGATCCTGCAGCCTTCGAGGCGCTGCGCAACAAGGCAATCCGGCCGCTGGTCCAGGCGCATCAGGGCGAGGATCTGCGTGTCTGGGTTCCGGGTTGCTCCAGCGGCGAAGAGGCCTATTCCATCGCCATGCTGCTGGATGCCGAAATGCGCGCGGCAGGCCACAGGCCGCGTTTCACCGTCTTTGCCTCGGATATCGACCGCCGCATGATCGAGATTGCGCGTGGCGGCACCTATCCGATCAGCGCGCTGGCCGATATCCCCGAAGAGCTTCGCCACGATTATACAAGCCACCACGACGGGCTGATGCGGATCGTGCCCCGGTTGCGCGACCGGGTGCGCTTTTCGCTGCATTCTCTGGTGCGCGATCCGCCCTTCAACCGGGTGGACCTGATCTCGTGCCGTAACCTGCTGATCTATCTGGACGAAGATCTGCAATCGCGCATTCTGCCGCTGTTTCATTATGCGTTGCGTCCAGGGGGCTATCTGCTGCTGGGTCCGTCCGAAGGCGTTCGCCGCGAGGCGAACCACTTTACCGAACTCGACCGACAGGCACGGCTCTACCGTCGGGACGAGGCGCTTGCGCGGCTGCCGCTGGACCTGCCCTTTTCCACTGCCCGCGGTGAACGCCTGCCCGACATGCCGGGGACCGTGCGCCGATACCCTGCCCTGTCAGAGACCGCACAAAGCGCGCAGCGCCGTATCCTCGACCGCCACGCGCCGGCAGCCTTGCAAGTCTCGCGCTCAGGCGAGGTTCTGTGGTCGTCCGGGCGGCTGGCGCGCTTCGTGACCGTCGATCCGGCGGCGCGAGGGCCGGTCCTGGCGTCTGCGCTCGTCGCACCGGGCCTGCGCGAGGCCGTCACGCGAGCCATAGAGGAAGTGGCCTCGACCGAACGCGCGCTGATCCTGCGCGATCTGGTCGCGCGGTCCGAACTGGGGCGGCAGCCGGTCACGCTGACAGCCGAGCCGCTGCCCGACCGCTCGATCCTGCTGGTCTTTCGCGAAGCAGGCCCGCTTGCCGCAGCCGAGCAGGACCTGGCCGATTACGACGAACTGATACCAGGCGAAAGCCAGAGCCAACGGCTGGAGGAGGAACTGCGCCTGACCCAGATGGAGCTACGCAGCGCCATCGAAGAGCTTGAGACCACGAATGAGGAACTCAAATCCTCGAACGAGGAAATGATGTCCATGAACGAGGAACTTCAGTCCACGAACGAGGAACTCAGCACCGTCAATGATGAACTGAAATCCAAGATCGACGACCTGACTCTGGCCAATTCGGACCTTCAGAACTTCTTCTCGGCCACCAAGATCCCGCTTCTGGTGGTGGATCGCGACATCCGGGTGCGCAATTTCACTGACGCGGCCTTGCAGATCTTTCCGCTGCGCCGCTCGGATCATGGGCGGCCCCTGGCGGATATATCGAACGTCTTTGGCGGCGATCTGCTGGAACGGATGGCCCGCGAGGTCGTGGAACGGGGCGAGGCGCAGGGCTGCGAGAGCGCAGAGAGGCGCGGCGATCGTGCCTGGCGGGTGGATGTGAAGCCCTATCGCGGCCCTGACGGGCATCTGCAAGGCGCGATGCTGGTATTCGAGGACGTGACCGCCATGCGCGACCTTCGGCACGCGGTCGAGCGTCAGAGCCAGCGCCTGAAGGCCGTTCGCAATCTGGCGCGCATCGCCGTCTGGCAGTTCGATGCGGACAGCGGCAGCGTGACGATCGACGATTCCTCGGACCTGCTGGGGGTCGGGCGCACGGCGAACCTGCCGCTTGCGGCTTTTGCCGCGCTGATCGATCCAGCCGACCGCGAGGCCTTTCTGGCCGATATCAAGACCTGCCTGACCGGTGCCAGCCTGCGCCGCGTGCTGACGCCTGCCACCGATCCGCAGTGCCGGATCGAGGCCGCCGGGCAGCGGCTGTCCGAAGACGCCGATTGCGTGTTGGGCGTCATGCTGGATGTGACCGCTGTCGAGAACTCGGCCCGGCTGCGCGAGGCGGTTATCGCCGAGATGGACCACCGGGTGAAGAACCTCTTTACCCAGATCTCGGCCATGCTGCGCATGGCGGCTCGCGAGACCGACAAGGTCGAAACTCTGGTCGAACAGGTTTCGGCACGGATCAACGCGCTGGCGCAGTCGCACAGCCTGACGACGCGGCGCGGCGCTTCGGCCGAGCTGGATCTGACGGAACTGGTCGCCACGACGCTGGCACCCTATGACGCGGCCCGATCCTCGCATGAGGGCCCGCCGGTCAAGGTGCGCGCGGGGCAAGTCGTGCCCTTGTCGCTGATCCTGCATGAACTGGCGACGAATACCTTCAAGTACGGCGTTCTCGGCCCGGTCCCCGGCCATCTGGCCGTAAGATGGACCTGTGGCGAGCGGACGGAACTGGTCTGGACGGAAAATTACAACAGCGACCGCGAAACCGAAACTCAGAATGAGGGCTTCGGCTCGGCGCTGCTGGAAGGCGCCGCCGCCCAGCTTGGCGCCGCGCTGGAGATAGAGCAGCGGTCCCGCCAGCGCATCACGCGATTTTCCTTCTAGCGGCCCGTTTCAGTCGTCGGACAGCGCCATGCGCGGCGCGCTGATGCTGCGGGACGTTCGGCGCTTCCCTCATCGGGACAGAGCTCGCCTGCACCGTGATCGCGCAACTCCGTCCTGCGCCGAAAACGCGGGCCGGCTGGCGCCGGAGCAACTGACTTGTCGGCCCTTGCGGCCATGGCTGAACAAGGTGCGCTCTCTCACCTGGGCGGCTGTGGCGCGGGCCGGGTTCTTGCGCAGCACGGCCTTCTGAGGGATCGGAGCATCGTGCACAAGGTCAGGCGCCGCGCCCATCCGCGCCGACATGCGCGAATCCACCGCACCCGTCTTCGCCCGCACCCCGCAGGCCAAGGCGACCCGGCGCGCCTGCAACGGGTTCCCCTGGCAGAGCGGCAGATGGCCCGTCAGACCGGCCTCGAACAGCCGGTGACAGGATCTGGTCGGCTCATGGACCACCCGCGCCAGCGGTCGGAAGCCGAGCCAGCGTCGCAGCCGCGCAAGGCCGGCCCTCGTGTTCTCGAACCGGGCCGCCCCCTCCTCCTCCAGATCGAAGACGGGGATATCCCGATGAATGTTGAAATCGGGTCGGGGCAGCGTTGCCGGGCTCATGGTTAGGCGGCCGCTGCGGTGTGGTCGGCG
>NZ_JAHYSR010000025.1 GCF_019431455.1 Paracoccus bogoriensis | reverse complement strand
GATCTGGACCATGCTCCAGCGTCGGGAAACCTTCGATCCTGATCGCAAAGCAGCTTGACTGGCCCATTACGCAGCTTCCCTTGCCCCTGGCAGGCAGCAGACATCGCGTTCGGGCGGCACAAGGCTGCCGAGAAATGTGGACAGAGGCTCCAGCGCGCCGGGGTTCAGCGCATAGCAGATGCGCGGCCCGTCGATCCGGCCACGAATGATGCCCGCCGCCCGCAGTAACCGCAAATGCTCGGACACGGTGGATTGTGCCAGGCCCACGGCCTCGACGATGTCGCCGCCGATACAGCCGGGCGTGGCCAGAAGCAGCCGCAGGATACGGATGCGGGCGGGGTGCGCCAGCGCCTTGGCCAGCGCGGCAAGCGCGTCATCCTCGGGCGCCATGGCCTATCCTTCGTTTATCGTCGATTGACGATAGTTTCGGAAGCGAGCCGATGCAAGCATTCTGATCGAGATGATGGACACAGACTGGCCGCCTTTGCGGATGCAGCAATGTCATGCCTGCATCCGCGATCACAGCGTCCGGTCGCGATCAGATCAGCAGTTCGGCCATCTCGACCATCCGGCTCTCGGCGATGGAGCGCTGCGCGGCCAGACCCATCAGCACCGCCCAACGCCCGTCGGACAGGCTGACATCGGGCGCCTTGCGCTGCCCGCGCACCAGTTCCAGGAAACCCTGATGCTGATAGAAGGTCGAGCCGTTATGGTCGCCCGCTTCCAGCAACGCCGGATCGACCGGGATCTCCAGCACGCGGGGCCCTTTGGGGTCGCGCGGCGAAACGACGACCTGCGCGACCGGAGGATCGCCCAGATCCCTGGGCCAGAATCGGGTCGGGCCGGGCACGAAAGCCTCGATCTTGCCCTTGGGGCCGACGGCGCTGATCTCTTCCTGCCAGCGCGCGCCTTCGGCAAACATGCACAATTCCAGCATCGCGCGCGTGCCGCAGGCGAATTCGACGGCGACATAGCCGTGGTCCAGGATGTCCGGCGTCTGGCCCTGATAGCGCTCGTCCAGATGGTTTACCGCCTGACCCCCCATCGCCATCACGCGCACCGGATCCGTGCCGATGGCCAGCCGCATCAGATCGAAGAAATGGCAGCATTTCTCGACGAAGGTGCCGCCAGTATAGCGGTTGAAGCGGTTCCAGTCGCCGACCTTCTCCAGGAAGGGAAAGCGATGCTCGCGGATCGACAGCATCCGGATTCCGCCGGTCGCCTCTTGCGCCTGCGCCAGCAGATGCGCGACCGGGGGCATGTAGCGGTATTCCATCGCCACCCAGATCGGAGCCGGATAGGTCTGCGCAAGATGGTCCAGCGCGGCCAGATCAGCAGGGTCGGTGAACAGCGGCTTTTCGACCAGAACGGGCAGGGGGCGGCGTGCGGCAATGGCCTGCAACTGCTCGACATGGCGGAAATTGGGGCTGGCGATCAGCAGGCAGTCGAGGTCGGGGCAGTCCAGCAAATTGTCCAGGCTGTCGCAGAACGCCGCACGCGGCGCCAGAGCCGCGGCGGCCTGCCGCATCGCGGCATCTGGTTCCAGGATCGCGCCGATGGCGGTGCCGGGCAGCAGGGCGATGTTGCGCAGATGCTCTTGCCCCATCATGCCGCAGCCGATCACACCATAGGTGATCAGCCGGCTGCCGGCGGTGGGCGGGGTCTGGATAGTCATGGAGATCTCCTCAGATGAGGCGCTGGACGTAAAGCGCCTTTTCGTGGTCATACCAGGTGCGCGAGAACTCGACCGCCTGCGCGCCCTGCGCCCAGGACAGCCGTTCGATATAGGCGCAGGTCGCGCCAGGGCGGGGCCCGAAATCGTCCGGAGCCCAGTCCGGAACCGTGCCCAGGCCCACGCGATCCTCGGCCCGCGTGATCCACAGTTTCAGCACCCGCTTGTAGGTCAGATAGAGCGAATCCTGGACCTGATCGCGCGGGATGCGGCCCGCGCCGGCATCCAGCCAGATCTCTTCGACAGCGATGGGGACATGATCCAGAAAGCGCAGCCGCCGGAAGCGCGTCGCCTGGTCCGCCACCCCATATTCGGGCTGGTCTGCATCCTTGGGCAACACATCAACAGACAGGATGCGCGCATTGGGCAGACCCCCTCCGCCGCGCGCATGTTCAAGCCGGAACATCGAATAGACCGACACCGCCTGACCGCCCGCGCGGACATAGTTTCCCGAACCCTGCCGCCGTTCCAGCAGGCCTTGATCGGCCAGCGCTGCCAAGGCTTTGCGCAGGGTTCGCACGGTCGTGCCATGAGCCTCGGCCATCTGGCGTTCGGGCGGCAATTTCTGGCCATCGACCAGCCGGCCCGCCGCGATGTCGCGAATCATCATCTCGCTGATCTGCATATGGATGGGCAAGGCGTCAGCGCGCTGCTTTTCTGCCATGGCCTCCCCCCTCCGGCGAAAAATTGATGCACCATTGATCTACATCAAGGACAATTGTATGCAAGAGGAAACCGCAGGCGAGTCAGGGAGGAGAGAATGACCGTCGTTCCCGTCACATCGGCCGATCTGAAGGCCGTCGAAGTCGCCTGGTTCGCAGCGCTGTGCTCTGACGATTACCGCCACCTGGGGGTGCCTGACGGCGATTTGCGATCGTCCTGGGATCATTGCAGCGACATCGTGAAGACCGCCGAGGCGCAAGGTTTCGGCAATATCCTGTGCCCCTCCAGCTACCAGGTCGGGCAGGACACGCTGTCCTTCGTCGCAGGTTGTGCGCCGATCACCGAGCGCATCAACCTGCTGGCCGCCGTGCGCTGCGGCGAGATGCAGCCCATCATGCTGGCGCGCACCATCGCCACGCTGGACCACATGCTGAAGGGCCGGCTGACGATCAACATCATCAGCAGCGACTTCCCCGGCCAGCAAGAGCCCAGCCCCTATCGCTATCAGCGTTCGCGCGAGGTGGTCGAGATCCTGAAGCAGGCCTGGAACCGCGAGCAGATCGACTATCGGGGCGAGGTCTATGATTTCTCCGGCCTGACCACCGATCCCGCCAAGCCCTATCAGCAGGGCGGGCCGATGCTGTATTTCGGGGGCTATTCGCCCGATGCGCTGGATCTGTGCGGCCAGCATTGCGATGTCTATCTGATGTGGCCCGAAAAGACCGAGGACATCGCCGACCGGATGCGCGCCGCCCATGCGGCTGCCGCGAAATACGGCCGGACGCTGGATTACGGCTTCCGCGCCCATGTCATCGTCCGCGACACCGAGGCCGAGGCGCGCGAATATGCCCGCGAACTGGTCAGCCAGCTGGATGACGAGACAGGACGGGCCATCCGCGAGCGCGCCCTGGATGCCGGATCGCTTGGCGTCAGCCGACAGGCCCGCAATCGCGAACTGGCCGATGAGGAAGGTTACATCGAGCCCAATCTCTGGACGGGTATCGGGCGCGCGCGCTCGGGCTGCGGGGCGGCCATCGTCGGCTCGACCGATCAGGTTCTGACCAAGCTGGAGGAGTTGCGCAGGATGGGGATCCGTGCCTTCATCCTGTCCGGCTATCCGCACAAGGACGAGGCCTGCCATTTCGGCAGCCGCGTCCTGCCGCAGATGAACACCTGCCAGTTGAACCGGGTCTGGGGCCGCGTGCCGGAACGTCCCCCTGCGACCCCGCTGGCCGCAGGCGAAAGGCGCTGACGATGGATCGTGTGGAACTGAAGGGCGGTGTCACCCTGTCGCGGCTGGTCTACGGCATGTGGCGCATCGGCGATGATGCCGACACCTCGCCCGCCCATGTGCAGGCCAAGATCGAGACCTGTCTGGACCAGGGCATTACCACGATGGATCAGGCCGACATTTATGGCGGCTATACGGCCGAGGCGTTCCTTGGCGCGGCGCTGCGCGCAAGCCCCGGCCTGCGCGACCGGATCGAGATCGTGACGAAATGCGGTATCGTCGCGCCGATGGGCCGGCATTCTGCCGCACCCTGCAAGCATTATGATACGTCCGAGGCGCATATTCACGCCTCGGTCGAGGCGTCCCTGCGCGATCTGGGCACGGACCGGATCGACCTGCTGCTGATCCACCGTCCCGATCCGATGATGGACCATGACGAGACGGGCCGTGCGCTGGACGCGCTGGTGGCCCAAGGCAAGGTTCGCGCGGTGGGCGTCTCGAACTTCCGCCCCTGGGATGTCGAATTGCTGCAATCGGCGATGCAGACGCCCCTGGCGACGAATCAGATCGAGATTTCGTTGGCCCGGATCGAGCCCTTCACCAATGGCGACCTGGCCTTTCACCAGCGTCGCCGCGATCCGGTCATGGCCTGGTCGCCTCTGGGCGGCGGTAGCCTGATGACGGGTGGCGGTCCGGTCGTGCAGGTCATGGACCGGATCGCGGCGGCGCATGGCGTTGACCGGGCGGCGGTGGCGGTGGCCTTCCTGCTGCGCCACCCTGCGCAGATCCTTCCGATCATGGGCACGAATGCACTGTCCCGCATCGCCGCCATCGGGGATGCGCTGAAGATCAGCCTGTCGCGGATCGAGTGGTTCCAGCTTTACGAGGCGGCCTTGGGGCGAGAGGTCGCGTGATGCAGATGAACGACCCTGCCAGCTTTGTTCCAGATCCGCAGAATGGCCGCCAGTTGCGCGATGCCTTCGGGCGCTTTGCCACCGGCGTCACGATCGTGACCGCCAAGGGCTTGGCGGGCGAGTGTATCGCGATCACCGCCAACAGTTTTTCCTCGGTCTCGATGGAGCCGCCCCTGGTCCTGTGGTCGCCCGCCCGCGCCAGCACCCGCTATCCGGTCTTTGCCGCGGCGCAGCATTACGCGATCCATGTCCTGTCCGCCGATCAGGCCGATCTGGCCTGGGCGGTCGCGCGCAACCGCGACGCGCTCTGCGATCTGGCGGGGCGTAACGGGCAGGGCGTGCCGATCCTGGATCGCTGCCTGGCGCGCTTCGACTGCCAGCTTTTTGCGCTGCATGAGGCCGGGGATCACGCCATCGTCGTGGGCCGCGTGCTTCAGGCGACGCTGACCGAGGGCGCGCCGCTGGCCTTCTACGGCGGGCGGATCGCCGACATCTCGGTCAAGTGAAACGCCTCGCGCGGGGAGGCGCGGTGGCAGAGGGGGGAACAAGAATGAGCCTGTTCGAGGCCGTGATACGGCCCCTGTCCCGGGTCAACGAGGCAGTGCTGAAGCTGGCCCGCGCGGGCGGCATCGTCGCCATGGCGATCATGGTCGCGGTGACGATTCTGCAGGTCTTTCAGCGCTACATCATGAACAACGCGCTGCCATGGCCGGATGAGGCGGCGCGCTTCTGCATGATGTGGATGACCGGCCTCATGGCGCCGACGGCGTTCCGCCGCGGCGGATTTGTCGCGATCGACTTCCTGCCCATGCTGCTGCCCGCACTGCTGGCGCGGCTTCTGAACATCGTGCTGCTGCTGGTGTCGCTGGCCGTGCTGGTCGTTGCGCTGCAGATCGGATGGCGCGAGGTAACGGGCCTTGGCGGGCGCTTTGCCAGCGCCTCGCTGTTCGTGCCGGTCTCATTGGACCTGTCGGAATGGTATCGCGTGCCGCGGTCCTGGATGATGGCCTCGATACCGGTCGGTCTGGCAATGCTGATCGTGGTCAATGTCGAACTGATCCTGCGCAATCTGGCAGGGCTTGCAGGTCTGCGCGACCTGCCGCCGATCCCCACCGGGGATGACATGGAGACCGGCGCGCGGGGGGTCGATTGATGCTGATCTGGTTCCTGCCGCTGTTCCTTCTGTTCCTGATGCTGGGCCTGCCGGTCTTTTTCGGGATGCTGGCCGCACCGGGCATCATCCTGTGGCTGAACGGTCAGGAACGCGACCTGACCTTGCTCTACCGCAATCTCTATAATGGCATGGACAGCTTTCCGCTGATGGCGATCCCGTTCTTCATGCTGGCCGGAGAACTGATGAATCGCGGCGGCATCACGCTGCGGCTGGTCGAGTTCGCGCAGGCGCTGATGGGCCATCTGCGGGGCGGGTTGGCGCATGTGAACGTGCTCAGCTCGATGCTGTTCGCGGGGCTTTCGGGCTCGGCGGTGGCAGACACATCGGCGCTTGGCTCGATGCTGGTCCCTGCAATGGAAAAGCAGGGCTATACCCGCCGCTTCGCCGCCGCGATCACGGCGGCCAGCTCGGTCATCGGGCCGATCATCCCGCCCTCGGGCATCATGATCATCTATGCCTATGTCATGGGCGAAAGCGTGGCGGCGCTGTTCCTGGCGGGCATCGTGCCGGGCGTGATGGTCGGGCTGGGTCTGATGGTGGTCATCAAGATCATGGCGGACCGCTACGATTTTCCCGTCGCCTCGGCCCGCCAGCCTTGGGCCGCGCGCGGCCGCGCCAGCCTCAGGGCGTTCTGGCCGCTGCTGACGCCGGTCATCATTCTGGGCGGCATTCTTGGCGGCATCTTCACCCCGACCGAGGCCGCCGCCGTCGCGGTCGTCTATGCGATGATCATTTCGCTTTTCGTGCTGAGGACGATGCGTGTGGCCGAGCTGCCCGACGTGCTGGGCCGGGCGGCGCTGACATCGGCGGTGGTGCTGCTGCTGGTGGGGGCGGCCATGTCCTTCAAGACGGTCGTGTCGCTGTCGCACGCGCCGCAGATCATGGCCGATTTCATCCTGGGGCTGACAGCGAACCCGCTGCTGCTGCTGTTCCTGATCAACCTGCTGCTGTTCGTGGTCGGCATGTTCCTGGATGCCGGGCCCGCCATCATCATCCTGGCGCCGATCCTGGCGCCTGTCTTTGAAGGCATGGGTGTGGACAGCGTGCATTTCGCGATCATCATGTGCGTCAACCTGACCGTGGGTCTGGCGACGCCACCGATGGGGCTGGTGCTGTTCGTGGCGGCCGCCGTCTCGCGCGAGCGCGTCACCACCATCGCCCGCGCGATCCTGCCTTTTCTGGCGGTCGAGATCCTGGTGATCTTCCTGATCACCTACTTTCCCGCCCTGTCCATGACCATTCCGCGCCTGACCGGCTTTGCGGACTGACCGATAACACCAACCCGGGAGGAAACCACCATGTTCAAAACCGTCCTGACCCTTGCGGCAGCCCTGGCGCTGGCCGCGCCCGCCCTGGCGCAGGATTACACGATCCGCGCCGTCGCCAACTCGAACGAGGAGGACGAGGATTACGACGGGTTGCAGGTCTTCAAGTCCCATGTCGAGGCGGCCTCGAACGGCGCCATCGCGGTCGAGATCTACATGGGCACGCAGCTCTGCTCGAACGGGGCCGAGTGCCTGCAAGGCGTGGCCGATGGTTCGATCGACGTTTACATCTCGACCCTGGACGGGGCGGCCGGGCTGTTTCCCTATTTCCAGGTGCTGGACATGCCCTATCTGATGGCCGACGACCGCGTCGCGGAACGGGTGCTGTCGGGCGATTTCATGCGCTATCTGCGCGACCGCGCGCTTGAGGACAGCGGCAACACGCTGCGGCTGATGACCATCGGCAATACCGGCGGCTGGCGCAGCTATGCCAACACGCAGCGTCGCGTGCAGACGCCTGCCGATCTGGCCGGGCTGAAGATGCGGACCGTGGTGGCGGACCTGCCGCAGGAACTGGCCCGCGCGATGGGCGCCTCGCCCACGCCGATCCCGTGGCCGGAACTCTTCACCTCGCTTCAGACGCGCGTGGTCGAGGGCACCGCGAACGGCATCACCGACATCATGTCGATGCGCTTCCCCGAGGCCGGGCTGCGCTATCTGACGCTGGACCAGCACGCCTATATGGGCGCTTACTGGTGGATGTCGAATGACAGCTTCATGGCCATGCCCGAGGACATGCGCCAGATCGTCGTGGACGGTTTCTATGCGCTGCAACAGGCAACCTTCGCCTCGCCCAAGCGCAAGTCGATCCCGGCCTACGAGGCCTTTGCCGCCGCCGGGGGCGAAGTCTATGTCCCCACGCCCGAGGAAAGGGCCGCCTTCGCCGAAGCGGCCGAGCCGGTCTATGCATGGTTCACGTCCACCGTCAGCGGAGGCGAGGAAATCCTGGCGCGGTTCCGCGATGCCGTGGCCGAGGCCGAGGCGGCCGTGAACGAGGAGCGGGCAAGGGATATCCAGTGACCATCATTCCCGGTGACAGGAAAGGGGCCGCAAGGCCCCTTTTGCAAGGGATGCAGCCATGCTGCCCATGAACATCGCCCGGCTGCGCCTGCTGGGCCCCGGTGTCACGCTGGCCGTGATCGTGGCGTTGGCGGCACAGTTCCTGTCGGCCCATTACGGGGCGCCGGTCATGCTGATGGCGATCCTGCTGGGGATGCCGCTGCATTTCACGGCCGAGGATTCCCGCGCCACCCCCGGCATCGACTTTGCCGCGCGGGGCCTGTTGCGTCTGGGTGTGGCGCTTCTGGGGCTGCGCGTCTCGGTCGAAATGGTCGCGCTGATCGGCTGGCCCTTCGTCGCGCTGATCGCGGCTTCGATGGCGGCGCTGATCCTGGGGTCGGTGGGGATCATGCACCGGCTGGGACGTGACAGGGCTTTCGGTCTGCTGACGGGGGGATCGGTTGCGATTTGCGGCGCCTCGGCGGCCATGGCCATCGCCTCGGTCCTGCCGCCGCGCCCGACGACGGAACGCGACCTGTCCTTCGTGGTGATCACCGTCACGGCGCTGTCCACCCTGGCGATGATTCTCTATCCGGCGCTGGCTACGCTGCTGGGGCTGGACATGCATCAGGCGGGGCTGTTCCTTGGCGGCACGATTCACGATGTGGCTCAGGTCGTGGGCGCAGGCTATTCGCTGTCGGACGAGGCCGGCGACACCGCCACGGTGGTCAAGCTGATCCGTGTGACGCTGCTGGCGCCGGTCGTGCTGGTCGCGGCGCTGATCCTGCGGCAGGCGGGGCAAAGGCGGGCGAGGACGCCGATCCTGCCGGGCTTCGTGCTGGCCTTCCTGGTTCTGGCGGGGCTGAATTCGGCGCATCTGGTCCCGGACATGATCACCGATGCGGCCTCGGTCGTCTCGCGCGCGATCCTGGTCGCGGCGGTGGCGGCGGTGGGGATGAAGACCTCGCTGGCGCGACTGGTCGAGGTGGGGCCGGGCGCCATCGCGCTTCTGATCGGGCAGAGCCTGGTTCTGGCGGGGCTGATCCTGGCGGCCATCCTGATGGGCTGGGTCTGAGGCGGGCGCGGCAGGCGAGCGTGTCGCCTGCCGCCTTCGTGCTGCCGCGCGGGATCAGTCGATCCGGCCGATGGTCCAGAACAATGTCTCGCCCGAGGCGTCTTGCACGCCGTCATTGTCGGTCACGACCCAGGCTTCCCCTGCGGCGTCGATGGCGAAGCCCTCGACCTTGTCCTGCACGTAGCCGTTCAGCGCCATGAGGTCGGGGATGAAGTCATGCACTTCTTCCTTGTCAACGACCGGCAGCGGCCCGCCCAAAGGCGCAGGGTCCAGCGCCGACAGGGCCACGCGGTAAAGCCGCTTTGTTTTCGCCGCCTCTCCGATCAGGTTGTCGCGCTCGACGATATAGGCCCAATCGCCATGGATCGTGATCTCGGACAGGCCCATCCACGCGCCCTCGGCCGGGCTGTCCAGCGGATAATGGACAGCGCCCCAGCTCTTGTCCGCCGTGTCATAGGCCACCAGCTTGACCATCCCCGCCGGATCGTCGCGCCATTCGCGCTGCACGGCCAGCCACAGGGTCTGGTCCTGCACGGCGATCCCCTCGAAACCGAAGCGGGTCTCGTGCGCGGCCAGTTCAGCGGGCAGGGCGATTTCCTCGCGGATCTCGCCCTTTGCGTCGGTGCGATAGATGGCATGGGGGATCAGCCGGTCAGACCGCCCCTCCGAGGCCAGCCAGAAGCCCCCGTCCGGCGCCAGCGCGATGCCTTCCAGATCCAGCTTTTGCGCGGGCTGGCCGGACCGCGTCACCACCATCTTGTCGGTGATGCGCGCCGGGTTCTGGGTGGCGTCGATGGTGAAGATCGCGGGCTGCATCCCGAAGACGCTGTCCGAGACGGCATAAAGCCTGCCGGGGATCGTGGCATCGGCGACCATGCCCGACAGCGCGCCCCAGCCGATCAGGCTGTCAGCACCGGCCGAGGTGATCATCGGATAGGCGGCGGGCGCCTGCTGCCATTCGTAGATCATCACATGGCTGCCCGCCCCGCCATCGGCACGCGCATCCAGTTCGTTGGCCGTGGCCAGAAGCCCGCGCGCGGGAATCGCCACCGCGCCCTCGGGGCTGATCCCCGAGGGCAGCAACTGATGAAGACGCGGCGCCGCGATGTCCGACACGTCATAGACCGCGATCAGCGAGGCGCGCTCCAGCGCGACGAAGGCCATCGGCCGGCCGTCGAAGGTGCCGATCTCCAGCCCCTCGGGCTCGATGCCCTTGGAATGGCTGCGATGCTCGGGGTAGTGGCCCAGCTCGATCACGGCATGTTCCAGCGAGGCGCCCGAATCCCAGACCAGCGTGCCGTCGCGGTGAAAGATCGACCAGCCGCGGGTGCCGCCCTGCCAGTCGCCCTCGTTCGCAATGGCGATGTGCTGGTCGTCCAGCCACTTGACCGCGTCGGGTTCGCGCGGGGCGGCGGCTTTGCTGCCCGAGAAATCCAGCGCCCCGTCGCGGCGGGTGTCGATGCCCTCCAGCGCGACTTCGCCCGCCGAGAAATGCGACTGGATCGTGCCATCGGCGCCGATGATGACGATGTGGTTGTTTTCCTGAAGCGTGACGACGATCTCGCCCGCCGCGTTCACATCGACGAATTCGGGCTCGGGGTCTTCGGGGAAGATGTCGGCCAGCCCCGTGAGGTCGATGACCTGCATCGCGTCGCAATCGGGCGCGCCGTCGACGATGGGCAGCTTGACGACATGGCCCGCAGGCATCTGCGGCAGGCCGCCATCGCCCAGACCTTCGTCACGCTCGTTTTCGATGGCGATGGCCAGAAAGCTGCCATCGGGCGCGCGCGACACCGCGTCGGGCTGACCGCCCAGTTCACACGCGGCGGTGATCGCCATGGCGGCGGGATCGACTGCGACCAGACGCCCCGAGGGGTTGGCGAAGCTGTCCGACGTGTTCACGCCGACAAAGATCGTCGTGCCGACAAAGACGGCGGTGGTTGGCTCGCCCTCCATGTCGATGCTGCCCAATGCGCCGGGGGCTTTCGGATCGGTGATGTCGATCAGGCCGATCACGCCCAGGGGGCTGTCGGTATAGACCAGCATCATCCCGTCTTCCGAGGCCGAGATGATCTCGGCCGAACTTTCGCGGGACAGGTCTTCGCCCTCGGCCATGTTGCGGGTGACGGGGAAGGTCGCGATGCGGTTGAAGTGGCTTTCGGCCAGGGCGGGCGATGCGGCCAGAAGGGCCAGGGCCGAGCACAGGCAGGACAGGCGGGCGGTCATTGAGCACTCTTGCGGCTGTTGAACGAGCCGCCAGCCTAATGCTGTCCTGTCACAGATTCGTGACGCCGAGGCGCCGCCCCGTCGGGGCAGCGCCGGGTCAGGTCATGCGTCCCTCAGGCGATGGGATAGGCCTGCGCCAGGACCGGAGCATAGACGCGCGCCAGCCGGGCCACGGCCTCTTCGGGGGTCACCTCGGTGCTTTCGCCGCTGCGGCGTTCGGTCAGCTCGACCTTGTTGGCGGCCAGTCCGCGCGGGCCGACCGTGATCCGCCAGGGCAGGCCGATCAGGTCCATCGTGGCGAATTTCGCCCCCGCCCGTTCGTCGCGGTCGTCATAAAGCGGGTCCAGACCCTGCGCGCGCAGCGCCGCGTAAAGCGCCTCGCAGGCGCTGTCGGTCGAGGCATCGCCCTGTTTCAGGTTGACGATCCCGGCATGGAAGGGGGTCACGCCCTCGGGCCAGATGATGCCGCGGTCGTCGTGATTGGCCTCGATGATGGCGCCCAGCAGGCGCGAGACGCCGATGCCGTGGCTGCCCATGTGCACGGGCACGCGCGCGCCGTCGGGGCCCACGACCGTGGCGCCCATCGGTTCGGAATATTTGGTGCCGAAATAGAAGATCTGCCCGACCTCGATCCCGCGGGCCTTGCGCCGGCGTTCCTGGGGGATTTGGGCATAGACGGCCTCGTCATGGGTCTCGTCGGTGCGGGCATAGCGGCTGGTGAATTCTTCCAGCACGGCCTGACATTGTTCCACGCTGTCGTAGTCGATCTGGCGGTCGCCAAAGGTCAGGTCGGTGATCTCGCTGTCATAGAAGACCTCGGATTCGCCGGTCTCGGCCAGGACCAGGAATTCATGCGTATAGTCGCCGCCGATCGGGCCGCCATCGGCGCGCATCGGAATGGCCTGCAGGCCCATGCGTTCGTAGGTCCGCAGATAGCTGACCAGATGCCGGTTATAGGCGTGCAGCGCGGCTTCCTTGGTCAGGTCGAAATTGTAGCCGTCCTTCATCAGGAATTCGCGGCCGCGCATCACGCCGAAGCGCGGACGGATCTCGTCGCGGAACTTCCACTGGATGTGATACAGCGTCAGCGGCAGATCCTTGTAGCTGTTCACATGGGCCCGGAAGATGTCGGTGATCATCTCCTCGTTCGTGGGACCATAGAGCAGGTCGCGCTTGTGGCGGTCCTTCAGGCGCAGCATCTCTTCGCCGTAATCGTCGTAGCGGCCGCTTTCGCGCCACAGATCGGCAGGTTGCAGCGTCGGCATCAGCATCGGGATGTGACCCGCGCGGGCCTGTTCCTCGTGCACGATGGTTTCGATCCGGCGCAGGATCCTGTAGCCAAGCGGCAGCCAGGAATAGATCCCCGCGGCCTGCTGCTTGATCATCCCCGCGCGCAGCATCAGGCGGTGGCTGACGATCTGCGCCTCCTTGGGGTCTTCCTTCAGGACGGGCAGGAAATAACGCGACAGACGCATGGGCGATCTCGTATCTGGCAGGGTTTGCAGGGTCGTCTTGGGCCAAAGCCGGCTGCGATGCAAGGCCCGGCCTTGTCATGAGGCCCGCGCGCGGGCAGATAGATGCTGTGCGGTGCAGGGGTTTTTGCGCAATGGGTGTTCCGGTCCGTTTGCAACTGATCTGGTGGGGGCTGGCGGCGCTGGTCCTGCTGGTCTCGCTGTGGCTGCTGGGGCAGGCGGTGCTGCCCTTCATCCTGGGCGCGGGCGTCGCCTATCTGCTGGACCCGCTGGCCGACCGGCTGGAGCGCGCGGGCCTGTCGCGTACCATGGCCGTTGTCGTGATCACGCTGGCGATGGTGCTGGCCTTTGTCACGGTCGTGCTGCTGATCGTGCCTCTGGCGCTGCGCCAGGCGGGCGCGCTGATCGAGACCGCGCCGCAGATGTATGAACAGGCCCGCCTGTTTGTCGAGACGCGCTTTCCCGCGCTGATCCCCGATGCCGGTCAGGCAAGCCAGACCCTGGCCGAGATGTCGGCGGCGCTCCGCGAACAGGCGGGCACGCTGGCAGGCCGGGTGCTGGGCTCGGTCCGGGGGTTCGTGGGCACGGTCGCGCTGCTGGTCATCGTGCCGGTGGTGGCCTTCTACCTGCTGCTGGACTGGGACCATCTGGTCGCCCGCGTCGATGCGCTGCTGCCGCGCGAACACGCCCCGGTCATCCGGCAATTGGCGACCGAGATCGACGCCGCCCTGGCCGGTTTCCTGCGCGGGCAGGCGCTGGTCATCCTGATCCTCGGCACATGGTATGCGGTCATGCTGATGCTGGTCGGGCTGCCCTTTGGATTCTTCATCGGGATCATGGCGGCGGTTTTGTCCTTCATCCCCTATGTCGGCGTGCTGATCGGGGGCGCGACGGCGATCGGAGTGGCGCTGTTCAGCTTCTGGGGCGACCCGCTCTGGATCGGCGCGGTCATCGCGATCTTCGCCATCGGCCAGATCGTCGAGGGCAATTACCTGCAACCCAAGATCGTGGGCCACCATGTCGGGCTGCACCCGGTCTGGCTGCTGCTGGCGCTGTCGGTCTTTGGCTCGCTGTTCGGCTTTGTCGGGCTGGTGCTGGCCGTGCCGATGGCGGCGGCGCTTGGGGTTCTGGCGCGCTTTCTGACGGGGCGCTATCTGGCCAGCGGGCTCTATACCGGCGAGGGCGCCGCGCCTGAACCCGCCGCCCCCCTGCGGGTCGAACTGGTGCCACTGTCGCCCGAGACGCCGTCTCCCGGCGGGCAGGGTCCGGCCGCATGACGCTGTTTGCGACCTCGCGCCAATTGACGCTGGACCTGACCACGCCCCCGGCCCATGCGCGCGCCGACTTTCTGGCCGCGCCCGCGAACGAGGCCGCGCTTCGCGTGCTGGACCAGCCCCTGTCCTGGCCGCAGGGCAGGATGCTGCTGATCGGCCCGGAAGGCTCGGGCAAGACGCATATGGCGGCCTTCTGGGCGGCCGAAAACGGCGCGCGCCGCATCAGCGCCGCCGCCCTGCGCCCCGATGCGGCCGACCTGCTGGCGGCCGAGGGCGGGGCGGTGGTGGTCGAGGATGCCGATCATGCCGGCTTCGCGGCCGGGGCCGAGCAGGCGCTGTTCCATCTGTGGAACCTCTGCGGGCCGCGCGACTGCCTGTTGCTGCTGACCGCGCGCCAGGCGCCGCGCGATTGGGGTCTGGTCCTGCCCGATCTGCGGTCGCGGATGGATGCGATGCCGCAGGTCCATCTGGGCCCGCCCGACGAGACATTGCTGGCCGCCGTTCTGGTCAAGTTGTTCGCGGACCGGCAGCTTTCGGTCTCGGCCGGGCTGATCGACTGGCTGGTCCTGCACATGGACCGCGATCTGGGTCTGGCGCGGCGGCTGGTCGCGGCGATGGACCGCGCCGCGATGGCGGAAAAAGGCCCCGTGACCCGCCGGATCGCCGCCGACCTGCTGGACAATCTCTCGGCCGAGCGGGCATGATCGCGCCATCCTGGCAAAGTGATGACCATGACTCTCGCCGATTTCCTCAGAACGCCCTTTCCCGAAGCACAGTCGCTGGAGGGCGGCCCCCCCGAAGGCCCCGCGCGGTTCTTCAATCGCGAACTGAGCTGGCTGTCCTTCAACTGGCGCGTTCTGGACGAGGCCCGCAACCCCCGTGTCCCGCTGCTGGAGCGGCTGCGCTTCGTCTCGATCAGCGCGACGAACCTTGACGAATTCTATACCGTCCGCGTGGCCGGACTGCGCGAATTGATGCGCGAGGGCAATTCCAGCCTGTCCGATGACGGGCTGACGCCAGGCGAGCAGCTGGCGATGATCAACGCCGATGCACGGCGCCTGATGAGCGCGCAGCAAAGCGTCTGGAACCGTTTGCGGCATGAAATGGAACGCGAGGGCATCGTGATCCTGTCCCGCCAGCGACTGACGCGCGCCGAAGAGGCATGGCTGCGCGACTATTTCGAAACGCGGGTCTTTCCGGTCCTGTCGCCCTTGGCGATCGACCCGGCCCATCCCTTTCCGTTCATCCCGAATACCGGTTTCTCGCTGGCGCTTGAACTTGCCCGAGAGACGGATGGCCGCCAGATGCAGGCGCTGCTGCCGATCCCCGCGCAATTGCCGCGCTTTGTCGCGCTGCCGGGGGGCGAGCGTTTCCTGAAGCTCGAGGATTTGCTGCTGATGCACCTGTCCAGCCTGTTCCCCGGTTATCGGGATGCGGGCCATTGCAGCTTCCGGGTGCTGCGCGACAGCGATCTGGAGGTCGAGGAAGAAGCCGAGGATCTGGTCCGCGAATTCGAGACCGCGCTGAAGCGACGGCGGCGGGGCAGCGTGATCCGGCTGAAGATCACCGCCGGCGCGCCCGACCGCCTGCGCCGCCTGATCATGGACGAGCTTGAGGTCGGCCCCGACGAGGTGGTCGAGGTCGAGGGGCTGCTGGGCGTGGCCGATCTGCGCGAACTGGTGCTGGACTATCGCCGCGACCTTCTGTGGCCGTCCTTCACGCCGCGCGTGCCGGAACGGGTGCAGGACCATGATGGCGACATGTTCGCCGCGATCCGCCAGAAGGACATGCTGCTGCACCACCCCTATGAGACCTTCGACATGGTGGTGCGCTTTCTCGCGCAGGCGGCGCGCGATCCCGACGTGCTGGCGATCAAGCAGACGCTTTACCGCACCTCGCGCGACAGTCCCATCGTGGACGCGCTCTGCGAGGCGGCCGAGGCGGGCAAGTCCGTCACGGCGCTGGTCGAGCTGAAGGCCCGCTTTGACGAGGCGGCGAATATCCGCCAGTCGCGCCGTCTGGAACGCGCGGGCGCGCATGTCGTCTATGGCTTCGTCAACTACAAGACCCATGCCAAGATCAGCACCGTCGTCCGGCGCGAGGGCGATACGCTGGTCACATACACCCATTATGGCACGGGCAATTATCACCCGATCACCGCGCGCATCTATACGGACCTGTCCCTGTTCACCTGCGATCCTGCGCTTGGCCGCGACGCGACCAAGGTGTTCAACTACCTGTCCGGTTATGTGCAGCCCGCCGGGCTGGAAAACCTGGCCATCGCACCCATCGACCTGAAATCGCGGCTTCTGGAACTGATCGCGCGCGAGGCCGAATATGCAAGGCAGGGCCGTCCCGCCGAGATCTGGGCCAAGATGAACGCGCTGATCGAAAGGGACGTGATCGACGCGCTTTACGCAGCCAGTGGGGCGGGCGTGCTCATCAGCCTGGTCGTGCGTGGCATCTGCGGCCTGCGCCCCGGCATCAAGGGCCTGTCAGACAATATCCGCGTCAAATCCATCGTCGGGCGCTATCTGGAACATTCACGCATCGTCTGCTTTGGGTCGGGGCATGGCCTGCCCTCGGCCAAGGCGCGGGTGTTCTTCAGTTCGGCGGACTGGATGGACCGCAATCTCAATCGCCGGGTCGAGACGCTGCTGGAATGCCACAACGAGACGGTGAAGGCTCAGATCGTCAGCCAGATCATGGCCGCCAACATGGCCGACGAGGCGCAGAGCTGGCTCTTGCAACCCGATGGTCGCTATGTGCGCTACCTTCCCGAGGGGCGTGACGACCTGTTCAACTGTCACCGGTTCTTCATGGAGAACCCGTCTCTTTCCGGGCGAGGAACAGCGGGCGCGCGGGATGTCCCGGCGCTGACCCATTCGGCGGAACAGCGCGCTGCGGCGCAAGGATGATCAGGGATGAACGGTGTCAGAACCACGTCGGGCGAGACAGTCGCGCCCTTCGGACCCACGTTTCGCAAGCTGCCCAAGCGCGCGTTGCGCCGGGTGGGCGTGGTCGATGTGGGCTCGAACTCGATCCGGCTGGTCGTGTTCGACGGGGCCGCACGCTCGCCGGCCTATTTCTATAACGAAAAGATCATGGCGGGGCTGGGACAGGACATGGCCCGGACCGGACGACTGAACCCCCAGGGGATCAATCGTGCCCTGTCGGCGCTGCGCCGTTTCGCGGCTCTTGCGCGCAGCATGGGTATCGAACCCCTGACTTGCGTGGCCACCGCCGCCGTCCGCGAGGCCGAGGATGGTCCCGCCTTTCAGCAACAGGTCGAACGAGAGACCGGGCTGAAGCTGCATGTGATCGACGGCCCCGAAGAGGCGCGGCTGTCGGCACAGGGCGTGCTGCTGGGTTGGCCCGAGGCGCACGGGCTGGTCTGCGACATCGGCGGCAACTCGATGGAGCTTGCGGAACTGCAAGGGGGCAAGGTCGGGCGGCGCGCGACCTCGCCATTGGGGCCGTTCCGGCTGCAACAGGTGCCCGAAGCCGCGCTGAAAGGCCATATCGACGCGATCCTGGCAGATCTGCTGGCGGCGATGGGCCGGGATCACAAGCGGTTCTATCTGGTCGGCGGCTCGTGGCGGGCCATCGCCCGGTTGGACATGGAGCGCCGCAACTACCCGATGACGGTGCTGCACGAATACCGCATGACTCCTGAAGAT
The DNA here is from genome assembly GCF_019431455.1 of Paracoccus bogoriensis. Lineage (GTDB taxonomy): Bacteria > Pseudomonadota > Alphaproteobacteria > Rhodobacterales > Rhodobacteraceae > Paracoccus > Paracoccus bogoriensis. Next base: position 27,337 of record NZ_JAHYSR010000025.1, on the reverse strand, counting down.
GTGCTGGCGACGGTCGAATGGATCGGCCAGCACGATCTGGCGGCCTTGCGCGCGCGGACAGGCATCTCGACCTCGCGGATGGACCTGGTCCCGCTGGCGGGGCGCGTCCTGTCGCGGCTGGTGCGCGTCTTTCAGCCCCGGGAACTGAACGTCTCAAGCTACGGCATCCGCGAGGGGCTGCTCTACGAACATATGTCGCGCGATCTACGCCGCCGCGACCCGCTGCTGGAAGCTGCACGCTTCACCGAAAAGCAGATGGCCCGGCTGCCTGGCTTCGGCAAGAAGCTCTATCACTTCCTGCTGCCGCTGTTTCCCGACATGCCGCCCGAACGCGAACGGCTGGTGCGCGCGGCCTGCCTGTTGCACGATACGGCCTGGCGCGCGCATCCCGATTACCGGGCCGAGGCCTGTTTTGATAACGTCACCCGCGCGAACTTGGCTGCGCTCAGCCATCCCGAGCGTGTCTTTCTGGGCGTTGCGCTGCTGCACCGCTACAAGAACAGCCGCGCGAAATCGCCCATGGCGCCGCTGTTTCAGCTGCTGGACAAGTCCCGGCTGCGCGAAGCCGAGATCCTTGGCAAGGCCATGCGCTTTGGCGCGATGTTCGCCATCGACGATCCTTCGGACGCGGGTCTGCTGGTCCATGTGCCCGGGAAGCGGATCGAACTGAAGCTTACCGGCACCGGGCGCGACCTGATGGGCGAGGTGGCGCGCAGCCGCTTCCGTTCGCTTGCCGAGGCGATGGGCGTCGAAGCCGTCATCTCGTGACCACCTGCGCGAATACATAACAACATCGATATATATTGAAGTGGCGCGTCGCTCCTGATTGATATACATTCCGATAAGGGAATGTCTGGGCCTGAAAGCCGGGCCCGTCAGGGCTTTGTCGCGGGCCCGATCGCCAGGATTGCGGCGGTCGCGCCTGACGGCGCAGGTCTTTCCCGAACGCTTCAAGATGCCCGCGCAGGCGGGTGCCGTCCATGGGGGGAAATCTTTCGTGAACAAGACCAATCCATTATCATCCAGCCGCCGCGGCTTTTTCGGCCTGGCCGCCGCGGGCCTGGCGGCCGCGGTCACTGCACGGGGTGCAGGCCCGGCGCGTGCCTCGGTGACGACGAACGCCCGCATCGTCATCATCGGCGCGGGTGCGGCCGGGACGGCGCTGGCCAATCGGCTGGTGCAGCGTCTGGAGGGCGCGCAGATCACCGTGATCGACGGGCGCACCGACCATTATTACCAGCCTGGCCTGTCGCTGGTCGCCGCGGGCCTGAAACCGGCCTCCTATACCGTTTCTCGCACGACAGACTGGCTGCCGCGCGGCGTGACGCTGCTGGCCGAGCGCGCCGCCGCCATCGACCCCGAGGCGCGCCGAGTCGAGACCGAGGGCGGCACGCGGCTTGATTACGACTTCCTGATCGTGGCGCCGGGCCTGGTGCTGGATCACGATGCGATCCCCGGCTTCTCGCTGGATATGGTCGGCCGGGATGGCATCGGCGCGCTTTACGCGGGTCCGGATTACGCCGCACGCACCTGGCAGGCCGCCAGCCATTTCATCGAGACCGGCGGCGTCGGCGTCTTCACCCGCCCCGCGACCGAGATGAAATGCGCGGGCGCGCCGCTGAAGCACACATTCCTGATCGAGGACATCGCCAGCCGCAGCCCTGCCGCCGGGCGCCATTCGTTTCAATATACGGCCCCGCAGGGCGCGCTGTTCTCTGTTCCGATCGTGGCGGAAAAGGTGCGGATGCTCTATGCCGAGCGCGGCATCGAAACGCATCTGCGCCACAAGCTGATCTCGATCGAGCCAGGCCGCAAGCAGGCGCGTTTCGAGGTGACGACCATCGACCCGGTGACGCGCGCGGAAAGCGTGTCGCAGGTGGATATGGATTACGATTACCTGCACGTCATCCCGCCCATGCGCGCGCCGCAGGTGATTCGGGAATCGGGGCTGTCCTGGGCGGACAAATGGACCGACCAGGGCTGGGTCGAATGCGACCAGCAGACGCTTCGCCACCTGCGCTATCCCGAGGTTTTCGCCCTGGGCGACGTGGCGGGCGTGCCCAAGGGCAAGACCGCGGCATCGGTCAAATGGCAGGTTCCGGTGGTCGAGGATCATCTTGTCGCCGCCATCGAAGGCCGCGCGGGGACCGAGACCTACAACGGCTATACGTCCTGCCCGCTGATCACGCGTGTTGGCCGCGCAATGCTGGTCGAGTTCGACTACAAGGACAATCTGGTCCCGTCCTTCCCGGGCCTCATCGCGCCGCTCGAGGAATTGTGGATCAGCTGGCTGATGAAGGAGGTGGCGCTGAAGGCCACCTATAACGCGATGCTGCGCGGCAAGGCCTGAGGAGGGCGCCATGAAGGAACTGACATTCGAAACCCTGCTGGCGGTTTTTCAGGAGATGTTCGGCGCGACCCTGTTCTGGCTGATGCTGGCGGCGGCCGTAATCATCACGCTGGCCTATCTGTATGTTCTGATCCGCGACCGGTCGCTTTCGATGCGGAGATTTCTCTGGGCGCAGCTGTCGATGCCGTTAGGCGCGGTGGCCGCTGTCCTGCTCACGCAGGCCGTCACCAATTCGCATTTCCGCGACATTGGCGGGCCGATTGATGTGATCGTGTTGCTGATCGTGGCGGCAATAGGCGCGATCGGCGTGGCGATCCTAGTCTATACGGTCCAGTCGCTGCTGCGCCGCCCGGGCGCGGTGCGTCCGGTTCAGACATATGACGGGGGGCAGGGCGGTTAAGGCGCCGCGAGCCTCTCCATGGCGCCGGGCAGCGGGTCGGCGCGCAAAAAAGGGCGCCCGAAGGGGCGCCCTTTTCCGTCTGCCTGTCGGGCAGGTGGATGATTACATCATGCCGCCCATGCCGCCCATGTCGGACATCCCGCCGCCAGCCGCAGCCTTGGGCTCGGGCTTCTCGGCGATCATGGCTTCGGTGGTGATCAGCAGGCCGGCAACCGAGGCCGCATCTTCCAGAGCGGTGCGCACGACCTTGGCCGGGTCGATGACGCCGAACTTGAACATGTCGCCATATTCCTCGGTCTGGGCGTTGAAGCCAAAGCTCTTGTCGGTGGATTCACGGACCTTGCCGGCCACGACGGCGCCATCGACACCGGCGTTTTCCGCGATCTGGCGCATCGGCGCTTCCAGAGCGCGGCGCACGATGGCGATACCCGCATTCTGGTCGCTGTTCGCGCCGGTCAGACCCTCCAGAGCCTTGCCGCCCTGCACCAGGGCCACACCGCCGCCGACCACGACGCCTTCCTGAACCGCCGCGCGGGTCGCATTCAGAGCGTCATCGACACGGTCCTTGCGCTCTTTCACTTCGACTTCGGTCATGCCGCCGACGCGGATAACGGCCACGCCGCCGGCCAGCTTGGCCACACGCTCTTGCAGCTTCTCGCGGTCGTAGTCCGAGGTGGTTTCCTCGATCTGCTGACGGATCTGGGCGACGCGTGCCTCGATCTCGGACTTCTCACCGGCGCCATCGACGATGGTGGTGTTGTCCTTGTTGATCGAGACCTTCTTGGCGCGGCCCAGCATGTCGATGCCGACATTCTCGAGCTTCATGCCCAGGTCTTCGCTGATGACCTGACCGCCGGTCAGGATGGCGATGTCCTGCAGCATGGCCTTGCGGCGATCGCCGAAGCCCGGCGCCTTGACGGCCGCGATCTTCAGACCGCCGCGCAGCTTGTTGACGACCAGCGTGGCCAGAGCCTCGCCCTCGACATCCTCGGCCACGATAAGCAGCGGCTTGCCCGACTGGATGACGGCTTCCAGCAGCGGAACCATGGGCTGCAGCGAGGACAGTTTCTTCTCGTGCAGCAGGATGTAGGCGTCTTCCAGTTCCGCGACCATCTTTTCGGGGTTGGTGACGAAGTAGGGCGACAGGTAGCCGCGGTCGAACTGCATGCCTTCGACGACTTCGACCTCGGTCTCCATCCCCTTGTTCTCTTCGACGGTGATGACACCCTCGTTGCCGACCTTCTGCATCGCGTCGGCGATGAAGCGGCCGATCTGGGCTTCACCGTTGGCCGAGATGGTGCCGACCTGAGCGACTTCGTCGCTGTCATTCACCGGGCGAGCGGCGGCCTTGATGGCCTCGACAACCTTCGAGGTGGCCAGGTCGATGCCGCGCTTGAGATCCATCGGGTTCATGCCGGCGGCGACTGCCTTCATGCCCTCTTTCACGATAGCCTGGGCCAGGACGGTGGCAGTGGTGGTGCCGTCGCCGGCCTCATCGTTAGTGCGCGAAGCGACTTCGCGGACCATCTGGGCGCCCATGTTCTCGAACTTGTCGGACAGTTCGATCTCCTTGGCGACCGAGACGCCGTCCTTGGTGATGCGCGGCGCGCCGAAGGACTTGTCGATGACGACGTTGCGGCCTTTCGGGCCAAGCGTCACCTTCACGGCATCGGCAAGGATGTTCACACCTTTCAGCATCCGGTCGCGGGCATCGGTGCTGAACTTGACTTCTTTCGCAGCCATTTGAATCTCCTGAATTTATCGTTGAAGGAAGGGTCAGACGATCAGGCGATGATGCCCAGGATGTCGCTTTCCTTCATGATCAGCAGCTCTTCACCATCGATCGTGACCTCGGTGCCCGACCATTTGCCGAACAGCACGCGGTCGCCAGCCTTGACGGCGGGGGTGATCAGCTCGCCCGAATCCTTGCGTGCGCCTTCGCCCACGGCGATCACTTCGCCTTCGGCCGGTTTCTCCTTGGCGCTGTCGGGGATGATCAGACCGCCCTTGGTCTTTTCCTCCGACTGGACGCGGCGGACGAGCACGCGGTCATGCAGCGGTTTGAATGCCATTGGTGAACACTCCGATATTTCAGGTTGCAGTGTTTCGCTGTTGGCACTCACCGAATGCGAGTGCCAATGGCAGCCATGTAGGCAAGTCTCGCGGATCTGTCAACGGGCAGCTTGCGCGCCGAACTGGTATCCGGACGGGGTCCATGCCAAGGTTGCGCCGCAGACGGATCCGAGGGGGTGACATGGCGGGCAGGATCGCATGGGCATTGGCATTGCTGGCCGGAATGGGTCTGTCGGCGCAGGCGGCCACGATCTGCGAAGGGCGGAACCTCTTCGAGACGATGCCGGCCGAAGATGCGGCAGCCATCGAGGCCGCGACCGAGGGCGTGCCCTTTCGGCGCGGCCTGGTCTTTGATGCCAGGCGCGACGATCTGCGGATCGTTCTGGTGGGAACCTATCACTTCGATGACCCGCGCCACGCGGACACGCTGGATCTGGTGCGCCCGGAATGGCAGGGCGCGACCGCGCTGCTGGTCGAATCGGGCCCCGAGGAGCAGGCACGTCTTGCCGCGGCGCTGGCCGCCGACCCGAATCTGATGGTCGATGCCACCGGCCCGACCCTGCCCGAGCGGCTGTCGCCCGAGGAATGGGCCAGGCTGTCATCGGCCCTGTCGGATCGGGGCATTCCGGCGATCATGGCCTCGCGGATGCGGCCCTGGTATCTGTCGATGATGCTGGGCCTGTCCCCTTGTATGCTGCGCCAGGCGGCGGAATCGGGCGGGGTGGTGCGCGGGCTCGACCAGTTGATGATGGACGAGGCCCGGGCGCGCGGCCTGCCGGTCCTCTCGCTCGAGCCGTGGGATACGATCTTCACGCTTTTCGAGAACCTTTCCCCCGAGCAGGAACTGGACATGATCCGCGCGAACCTGCCATCGGCCATGCTGGCCGATGATTACGCCGTCACCCTGACGGACAGCTATTTCCAGGGCGATGTCTGGAAGATCTGGGAACTGGCCCGTCACGATGCCCATGCCCATTCCGGACTGGACTCTGCCGTGATCGACGCGCAGATCGCACTGATGCAGGACCGTCTGATGGACCGCCGCAACCGCGCCTGGATCACCCCTCTGCTGGAGGCGGCGAACGAAGCCGCGGATCAGGGTGGCCATGTCGTCGCAGCCTTCGGCGCGTTGCACCTGCCTGGCGAGGCGGGTGTCCTGAATCTGCTTGCCGCCGAGGGGTTCGCGATCACACGCCTGGATGACTGACCGGGCTATTGCCCATTCAGCACCCCAAGCGCCTGGATCTGGCCGTTGCGGTTATAGAGGATGCGGCTGTCACGGATTTCGGTGATGGTGCCGCCATTCACGCGGTCGCCGATCCGCAGCGTCAGGATGCGCCCGTTCGACAGCCGCACCAGAGCGCGGCTTGCCTGGCCTGCGCCGATCGTGCCGATGATCTGGGTGCTGTTCAGGCGGATGCCGTCCTTCACCGTCGCTGTTGCGGCGGCATTGCCGATGGCGCCTTGCGGGATCGCGGCAACGACATCGGGTTCGTTGTCGATTTCCGGCGGCTTGTATTGCTGGTTGCGCGCGGCGGCCTGGCGGGCCTCGGCCTCGGCCTGGGCGCGGGCGCGGGCTTCGGCCTGGGCGCGTGCCTCGGCCTCGGCGCGGGCGTCGGCGGCGGCCTGGGCGCGGGCGCGGGCCTCGGCCTGAGCCTGCAATTCTGCATCAAGCCGGCGCTGTTCCGCCAAGGCGGCTTCGGCGGCCTGTGCCTCGGCTGCCGCGCGCAACTCGTCCGCCGAGGGCACAGCGGCTGCGCTGACGACCCCAGCGGGCGCGGCCAGCGCGGCGGTCGAAGCCGCCATGGCGTTGCTGGTCACGGTCGAGCCGATGGCGCCGGACCGGGCCGCGCTGCTGCGGCGCGGCGGCAATTGGGACGAGGTCAGCCCGGTCAGCGCGACCGCCCCCGGCGAGACCGGCGACGAGGCAACGGCCGCGGCGATCGCCTCTTCCACAGCGGCCGGGCTGAGCGAAGCGCCGCCGCCGCGCGGCTTGGCCCGTGGCCGGGTCGAACGCGCCAGCGACACCAGGGATGCGCCCGGCGCGTTCGTGACAGCGGTTGTCGGGGCAGCGGTTGTCGGGGCAGCGGGTGTCGGGGCAGCGGGTGTCGGGGCGGTGCTGCGGGGTTGCGGGCGGTCGCTGCCGACGGCCTCGGACAGGGCCGAGCGGACGGCGTCCTGACTGGGCCCGCGCAACGCGACGGGTTTGCGTATTGGCCGCGCATCCGCGATCTGAAAGATCAGATCGCGTTCGGCTTCGGAAAGGCCGGTGGCCCCGATTTGGGCGGTCCGCAGGTCGCGCAACTGGCGGTGCAGAGCCTCGATCTCGGCCTCGGTCAGGCGGCGCGGCGCCTCTTCGAGGGCGCTGCCCTCGTCCAGCATCGAGAGATTTGCGGGCCTGCCGGGCGGTCGCGACGAGGCGGGTGCAGGTGGCGCTGCGGAAGCGCCGGCGGGGCGGATTTCCTGCGCGCCGGCAGCGGGCGTCGGGCTGGCGGTTGCCGTGGGGCGGGGGGGCGTGGCCGGGCGTGCAGGCGGGCGGGCACTGGCGGCGGGACGCGCGGGTGCGGCGACGGCGGCCGGCGGCTCGGCCGAAATGGCCGGGCTGGGATCGGGGCTCGGCGGTGCAGCGGCACGCATGGGCGCGGCGCGTGGCGGTCGCTGCGAGCTGTTCAGCGGCGAGAGTGTCGGGCCTGGACGCTGAGCAGCGGGCGCGGTCTGCGGCGCAGTCCTCGGCTGTCCGGTCGGGGCAAAGCCATCGGCCGGCGCAGGTGCAGGACGCGGTGCCGCGGCAGGCGGCGTCGAGGCAGCAGGATCGGCCGCGGCGGGGTTGGCTGTTGCCGGTCCGGTCGGCTGGAGTGCGGCCGTCTGCGGGCCTGCGACCTGGGTCGGCGCTTCGGTCGCGGCCGTCGGGGCGTTGGCGATCGCGGAAAGCGCCGCCAATGCAGTCTCGGACGGAACCTCCTGCTCGGCTGGAGGAAGCTCGGCGGCAGCGGCGAGTGCCTCGTTCAGCGCGCGGGCCAGCGCATCGGCTTCGGCCGGCCGGGGCGCGACCGAGGCGGTTGCCTCGGCGGGCTCCTGCGTCTCGGGCAGGGCGCGCGCCGGTTCCGGCAACGCCTCGGCCGTCGCGGCCTCGGGCTGATGTTGGGGTTCGGGTTGGGGCTGGGCGCGCGCCGGATCCGACGCAGGTTGCGCCGCGGCCACCTGGCGCTGATCGGTTGCGTCGCTGTCGCGGCCCCAGACCCAGAGCGCTGTCAGGATCGCCACCACAAGCAGACCCACCATCACCGGCAGGCGCGTCAGGTCCAGACGCGCCAGGTCGATCCGGGGCAGGGCGGCCAACCAGGACCGTCTGTCATCGGGCCGTCGAGGCAGCGTTTCGGCGCGCAGGTTGCGCGCACGCGCTGCACGTTCGTGGACGGCCCGCGCGCGCGGTGACAGGGCGGCCTCTTTCTGGCCGTGACGGATCACGGGCGGTGTGCGTCCTTCCGGGCGCGCGCCGACAGCCTCAGTTGATGTGCTGGCGGCGGGGGCCTTGTCACGGGCCGGCGCTGGCATGACGGACGGGACGACATGCGGCGTCACCCGCGAAATCGTCACCGGCGGGGGGGCGGGCTCGTCCGTCAGCTCGATCACCGGGGCGGTGACTCGGGCCTGCATCAGGTCGGGCACGCTGAAGGGGCGGCGGTCGAACTGTTCCGCCGCCAGCCGCGAGGGACCAAAATCGGGGCAGCCGTCAAAGCGATCATCGCCGGGACGGGCCTGAAACCCCGAGGGGCGGAAGCCCTGCGCGCGGGCAAAATCCTCGGCCTCGTCCAGGGTGCGCCGCGTCACGGCGGCCACGCGCAGTGTCTCGATGTCGCCATTGGCGGCGGGGCACCAGTCAAAGGCCAGATCTTCCGCGGGGTAGGGGGTCATCCCTTCCAGCGCGCGGGCGATCGTGGCCTTGGTATCCGACCCGAAGGGCACCGTCAGCGTGGTATAGAGTATCTGATCGTCGGGGATGACCAGCACGGTGTCCAGTTCACCCGCCTGTCCGCCCGCCTCGTCGCGCAGGGCGTTCAGCACAAAGGCCAGATCGCCCCCGGAAAAGCGCGCCTGACCCAAAGGGCGCCAGTCGCGCCCCTCGCGCTTTTCCAGCATCACGGCCTCTTCCGTGAAGCTCATGGCAAATTCCGGTGCGGCGGCGTGCTGGTTCATCGTCTGTTTCGCTGCTCATCTGCGGGGCGCCTCGATGAACGCACCCGTCGTTTCTGTCTCTCATGAGTAGCCCAATTCCGCCTTTTGGGAAAGCAGAACTGCCGTGCCCGTGATGGCTTTTCCCGGTTCCGTGATTGGCATGTCCCAAGCCAATGCGGCAGTGTGTCGCCATTCCTGCCTGTGAACGAAAAGGACCAATCCATGTCGCAGTTCTTCCGGCCTCTGCCTCTGTCCGTCGCTGCGCTTGCGCTGTCGCTGGCCGTGCCGGCCCTGGCGCAGGCGCCCGCCTTGGCCTGCGGGGCCGATCACGGCCCGTCGCGGCTTGCCGTCTGGGGCGAGGGACAGGCCCGCATCGCGCCCGATCTGGCGACCGTCCATCTGGGTGTGACGACGCAAGCGGACAGCGCCGCCGAGGCGATGCGCCAGAACGCCAGCCAGCAGAACGCCGTGATCGAGGCGCTGCGCGGCGCGGGTCTGGCCGATGCCGACATCCAGACCTCGGGGCTGAATCTCAGTCCGCTGATGGATTACCGCGACGGTCAGGCGCCGCGCGTGACCGGCTATCAGGCCAGCAATGTCGTGGCGATCCGCGTGACCGAGCTTGCCGGGCTGGGCGGCGTGCTGGACGCCATCGTCGAGGCCGGCGCGAACGAAATCCGTGGCATCGAGTTCAGCCGCGAGAACGGGCTTGACGCCGTGGACGAGGCGCGCCGCGACGCGGTCGCCGATGCCCGCCGCAAGGCCGAGATCCTGGCCGAGGCCGCAGGCCTGACGCTTGGCCCCGTCCTGTCGCTGCGCGATCAGCCGCGTGGCCATGACGGTCCGCGCCCGATGATGCGGATGGAGGCGGCGATGGACAATGTCGCAACCCCCGTCCAACCGGGCGAGCTGACCATGCAGGCCGCGGTCGAGATCGAATACGCATTGATCGGCGACGGCGCTTGCACGCCGCTGGATTGATTTGTCAGGACGGACGGGCGCGCGGAGAACAGGCGCGCGGAGGATGGGCGCGCGGATCACGCCGCGCGCCCTGCCGGTTCACGCCGTCGCGGCGGCCAGCGCCTGATCCAGGTCCGCGATCAGATCCGCGACATCCTCAAGACCCACCGACAGGCGCAGGATCTCGGGCGCAGCGCCTGCGGCGCGCTGCTGCGCCTCGGTCAGCTGGCGGTGCGTGGTCGAAGCCGAATGGATCACCAGCGACCGCGCATCGCCCAGATTGGCGACATGGCTGAACAGCTTCAGCGCGCCCACGACCTTGACCGCAGTCTCGTAGCCTCCTTTCACCGCAAAGGTGAACAAGGCCCCCGCCCCGCGCGGATAAAGCCGCTTCGCCGTTGCGTTCCAGGGCGAGCTTTCCAGCCCGGCATAGGTCACGTATTCGACGCGGGGGTCGTTTTCCAGCCATCTGGCCACGGCAAGTGCATTCGCGACATGACGCTCCATCCGCAGGCCAAGCGTCTCGATCCCCATCAGCGTGTAATGCGCGCCCTGCGGGTTCATCGTCATGCCAAGATCGCGCAGGCCGACGGCGATGCCGTGAAAGGTGAAGGCCAGCGCGCCGAAGGTCTGGTGAAAGACCAGCCCGTGATAGGCGGGCTCGGGCGCTGACAGGCTGGGAAACCTGTCGCTGGCCGACCAGTCGAACTTGCCGCTGTCCACGACAACCCCGCCGGTGACGGTGCCGTTGCCGGTCATGTATTTCGTCAGGCTGTGCACGACCAGCGTGGCGCCCATCTCGATCGGGCGACAGAGCCAGGGCGTGGCCAGCGTGTTGTCCACGATCAGCGGGATACCCGCCGCGTCGGCAATGGCCGCCACGGCCGGAATGTCGGTGACATAGCCGCCCGGATTGCTGATCGATTCGCAGAAGATCGCGCGCGTATCCTCATTGATCGCGGCGCGCAGCGCGTCGGGATCGTCGAAATCGACGAAGGTGGCCGACCAGCCGAAGCGCCGGATCGTCTGGCTGAACTGCGTGACCGTGCCGCCGTAAAGTCGCGTCGAGGCGACGATGTTGCGCCCCGGTGCCATCAGCGGAAACAGCGCCATGATCTGCGCCGCATGGCCCGAGGAACAACAGACCGCACCGGCACCCCCTTCCAGCGCGGCGATGCGCGCCTGCAAGGCCGAAACCGTGGGATTGGTCAGGCGCGAATAGATATAGCCCACCTCCTGCAGGTTGAACAGCCGCGCGGCATGGTCGGCGTCGCGGAACGCATAGGCGGTGGTCTGGTAGATCGGCACCTGCCGGGCACCGGTGGCGGGATCGGCCGCGGCCCCCGCATGGATTGCCAAAGTGTCGAAACCCTGTTTGTCGCTCATTCTGTCCTCCTCGCGGCAAGCAGCCCGACCCTAATGCCCCCGCTGCGCGCCGGGCAACGGCAAAGCCCCTGCTGGGGAGGAAAATCGCGGCTGCATTCCCCTGGACCTTGCGCCGGCCCGCCTCAGCGGCCTTGCCGCCGGGCCATGAAGGCCAGCTTCTCGAACAGCGCCACATCCTGTTCGTTCTTCAGCAGCGCGCCATGCAGGCGCGGCAGCATCGTGGCCGGATCGCGGGCCAGATCCTCGGGCGCCAGATCCTCGGCCAGGATCAGCTTCAGCCAGTCCAGGAATTCGCTGGTCGAGGGCTTTTTCTTCAGGCCCGGCACCTCGCGCAGTTCGATGAATTGCCGCAGGGCCTCGTCCAGCAGGCGCGGCTTCACGCCGGGGTAATGCACCTCGACGATGGCACGCAGGGTCTGAGCATCGGGAAAGCGGATGAAGTGGAAAAAGCAACGGCGCAGGAAGGCGTCGGGCAGATCCTTCTCGTTGTTCGAAGTGATGATGACCACGGGCCGGTGACGCGCACGCACGGTCTCGCCGGTTTCATAGACATGAAACTCCATCCGGTCCAATTCCTGGAGCAGGTCATTGGGAAACTCGATGTCGGCCTTGTCCACCTCGTCGATCAGCAGGACGACCCTGCTTTCGGCCTCGAAGGCCTGCCACAGCTTGCCCTTGCGGATGTAATGCGCGACATCATGGACGCGTGGATCACCAAGCTGACTGTCGCGCAACCGGCTGACCGCGTCATATTCGTAAAGCCCCTGCTGGGCGCGGGTCGTGGATTTCACATGCCATTCGATCAAAGGCAGGCCCAGCCCGGCGGCGACCTGGCGGGCCAGTTCGGTCTTGCCGGTGCCGGGCTCGCCCTTGACCAGCAGCGGGCGTTCCAGCGTGACGGCGGCATTCACGGCCAGGGCCAGTTCCGGCGGGGCGACATAGCGGGCGGTGCCAGCAAATTGCATCCAATTTCTCCTCTGCGGACTGGGTTCGGCTTGGGGCGCGTGCGGGACCGGAACAGATTTGCACAATACGCATCAACACAGTTCCCAGCCTAGTGACAAGCTACACGTCATACTTTATGGGGACGCGCAAGGTGCCGGAATTTCTGATCCGCCCGGCGCCGCCGGAGGACGTATGAAAGCCCAGACCTTCCTTCCCGAGGACTATCGCCCTGCCGAGGACGAGCCCTTCATGAACGAGCGTCAGCTCGAATATTTCCGGCGCAAGCTGGAAGCCTGGAAACAGGAGCTGCTGGAACTCTCGGCCGAGACATTGGAAGGCCTGCAAGACAGCGCCCGCGCCGTGCCCGACCTGGCCGACCGCGCCAGCGAGGAAACCGACCGCGCCATCGAGTTGCGCACGCGCGATCGCCAGCGCAAGCTGGTCGCCAAGATCGACGCCGCCCTGCGCCGGATCGAGACCGGCGAATACGGCTATTGCGAAATGACCGGAGAGCCGATCAGCCTGCGCCGCCTCGACGCACGTCCCATCGCCACCATGACGCTCGAGGCGCAAGAGCGTCACGAACGCAAGGAACGCGTGCACCGCGACGATTGACCGAAAGCCGCCCCTTGGCGGCCGCTGCGACGGAGGGCGGGGCATGGGCCATCTGGCGGGGCAAGGGATCAGCGTGATCGGGGCGGGCATCGGCGGCCTCACCGCCGCCATCGCCCTTGCCCGGCGCGGCGCCGAGGTGACGATTCTCGAACGCGCCCCGGAACTGACCGAAATCGGCGCCGGCATCCAGCTTTCCCCGAACGGGATGCGTGTCATCGACGCGCTCGGCTTGGGCGAGGCGATTCGCGCCGCCTCGCTGCCAAGCCTCGCGGTCGAACTGAACGACCAATGGGCAAGGCCCGTCATCCGGCTCGATTTCCGGGCCCGCAGACCGGATGCGGATTTCCGTGTCATCCATCGCGCCCGGTTGATCGAATGCCTGGCCCGCGCCGCCGGGCAGGCGGGTGTCAGGCTGAAACTCGGCCAGCCGGCAAGGGCCATCCCGGCCGATGGCCTCGTGATCGGCGCCGACGGACTTCACAGCGTGACCCGTCAGGTGCTGAATGGCCGCGAAGTGCCCTTCTTTACCGGCCACACGGCCTGGCGCGCGGTCATCCCCGATGACGGCACCGGCCCCACCACGGCGCGGCTCTACATGGCGCCGGGACGGCACTTGGTCAGCTACCGGCTGGCAGATGGACTCAGAAACATCGTTGCAGTGCTCGAACGCCGCGACTGGCAGGACGAGGGCTGGTCCCAGCCCGGCGACCCGCAGGCCATGCGCAATGCCTTTGCCGCCCTGAGGGGTCCGGTCCCCGACTGGCTGGCGCGGGTCGAGACCGCGCATCTCTGGGGCCTCTTCCGCCACGATGTTGCGCGGATCTGGCAGGATGGCCGCGTCGCGCTCGTCGGAGACGCAGCCCATCCCACGCTGCCCTTCCTCGCCCAGGGCGGCGTCATGGCGATCGAGGATGCCTGGACATTGGCCGCCTGCCTCGATGCAGACCCCGATCCCGCCGCCGCGATGACCCGCTATCAGGCATTGCGCGAGCCGCGCTGCCGCCGCATCGTCGCGGCCGCCAATGCCAATGCCAGAAACTACCACCTTTCGGGCGCGCGGCGCCTCATCGGCCATAACGCACTCAGGATGATCGGTCGCCTTGCGCCAAAACTGATGCCCTCACGCTTCGACTGGCTCTACGACCACGACCCGACCGCAGAGACCCCCTGATCCTTTGCCTTGGTCCCAATATCCCGGGCGTCCGGGGGCTGGCCCCCGCCGCTTTCGCCAGGGGCGATCAGGCCGCGGCCTCGACCGCCGCGACGATCCCCTCAACGACCTCGCGCAGGGTCGTCTCGTTCTCGGCCTCGGCCATGACCCGGATCAGCGGCTCGGTCCCCGAGCGGCGGATCAGCACACGCCCAGACCCGGCCAGCCGCGCTTCGGCATCCGCGATGACGCGCCGCACGGGATCGGCCGCCAGCGGATCGGCCCCTGCCGCATAGCGCACATTTCTTAGCATCTGCGGCACGGGATCGAATTGCCGCACCAGCGTTGCGGCATCCCTGCCTGTCTCGGCCATCGCGCCCAGAACCTGCATTGCGGCCATCAGACCGTCGCCCGTCGTCGCATGGTCGGTCATCACGATATGGCCCGATTGCTCGCCGCCAAGATTAAAGCCGCCCTTGCGCATCCGCTCGACCACATAGCGGTCGCCGACCTTCGTGCGCTCCAGCCGCAGGTTGCGTCCGTTCAGGAACCGCTCCAGGCCCAGATTCGACATCACCGTGGCGACCAGAGTGCCACGGGCCAGCCGCCCCTGCTCGGCCCAACGCCCGGCCAGCAGCGCCATGATCTGGTCGCCATCGGCAATCGCGCCATGCTGGTCCACGATCACCACCCGGTCCGCGTCACCGTCAAGGCTGATGCCCAGATCGGCGCCACGGTCGCGCACGGCCGCCGCGCAGGCCTCGGGGTGGGTGCTGCCCACGCCGTCATTGATGTTGAACCCGTCCGGCTCGACACCCAGAGGGATCACGTCGGCGCCCAGTTCCCACAGCACTTCGGGGGCGGCGCGATAGGCCGCGCCATTGGCACAATCCAGAACCACCCTCAGCCCGTCCAGCCGCAGCCCGCCGGGCAGAGTGGTCTTGGCATATTCCATGTAGCGCCCGCGCCCGTCCTCGATCCGCTTCGCGCGGCCGATATTGGCGGGCTGGGCGGGCTGGATCTCGCCTGCGACGATGGCCTCGATCTCGGCCTCGGCCTCGTCGGACAGCTTGAAGCCGTCGGGGCCGAAGAACTTGATGCCGTTATCCTCGGCCGGGTTGTGACTGGCCGAAATCATGATCCCCAGATCCGCCCGCATCGAGCGCGTCAGAAATCCCACCGCAGGCGTGGGCAACGGGCCCAGCAGCAGCACGTTCATCCCCGTGCTGGTCAAGCCTGCGGTCAGCGCGTTCTCCAGCATGTAGCCCGAAAGCCGCGTATCCTTGCCGATCACGACGCGATGGCGGTTCCGCCCGTCCCGGCGGAAATAGCGCCCGGCGGCGGCGCCCAAGCGCAGGGCCATCTCGGCGGTCATCGGATGGCTGTTCGCCCGCCCGCGCACCCCGTCGGTGCCAAAGAGTTTCCGGCTCATGCGCCTGCTCCTTCTTCGTCGTTGATCGCAGCCCAAAGCCGCAGCGCCTGCACGTGATCGGCCACGTCATGCACCCGGTGCAGCTGCACGCCCTGTTCCAGCGCCATCATCGTCAGCGCCAGCGTGCCCGGCCCGCGATCCTCGGCCCGCGCGGCCCCGCCGATCGTGCCGATGAAACGCTTGCGCGAGACGCCCAGCAGGATCGGGCAGCCCAGCCCATGATACAGCGAAATCCGCCGCAGGATCGCAATATTATGCGCCTCTGTCTTGCCGAAACCGATGCCGGGATCGACCAGGATTCGTGCGCGGGGGATGCCCGCCGCTTCGGCGCGCGCAATCCGTTCGGCCAGCGCATCATAGATGTCCAGCAGCACGTCGCCGTAGCGCGGGTCATCCTGCATCGTTTGCGGCAGACCCTGCGCGTGCATCAGGCAGAGTGCCGCGCCCCGATCGGCGACCAGAGGCGCAAGGGCCGCATCGAAATCAAGCCCTGACACATCGTTGACCATTCCCGCACCCGCCTCGAGCGCGGGGCCGGCGACGGCCGCCTTGCGCGTATCGACCGAGACCGGCGCCACCGCCGATGCGGCCCGGATTGCTGGCATGATGCGGGCGATTTCGTCGCTGGCAGGAATCTCGAGCGCACCGGGCCGGGTGGATTCGCCGCCGATATCCAGAATGTCGGCGCCAGCGCGGGCCAGCGCCAGCGCATGGCTGACCGGATCATAGCGGCCACCATCGGAAAAACTGTCGGGCGTGGCGTTGACGATACCCATGATACGGGGCCGGTCCATCGCAAGCCCCATGAGCGACGCGCGAGGGGCGGTCAGGGCGGCGATCACATCCTCTGGCGCGTCGTCCACGATCCGGGGGGGCGCGTCACGGCAAAGACGCTCGAACCGATCAAAATGCGTCCAGCCCCCTGCAAGGCGCCAGCGTCCCGTCCGCGATTGGGGTATGGGGCGGAAATATTCCCGTCGCATCGCGGGGCCGGCTCAGACCGTGATCCGGCCGACCGGCGTATTGGCGCCGTCGGGCGGGTCAGGCAGGCAGGTGTGGGGCGGCAGGGCAAAATCGACGCGCTGCGCCTCGATCCGTCGCGCCAGCCAGAAGCCAAGCTGTGCGGGCGTCAAACCGGCCTCGGGGGTGTCGGCGGCCAGCCTGGCAGGCGCCCAGATCACGGGCATTTCCGCGTGGATTGCGGCGTCCAGTTCGGTCCGCGTGCCCGCAACCTCCAGCCCTGTCAGGCCGGCCAGCGCCCAGGCAGCCTGGTCCATCGCCAGAAGCGCGATCCGGCGGGGGCAGCCCCCCTGCGGCAGCGGCAGGCCCGGCGCGTCCGGCACGATGATCGCGGCCTCGCCCCGGCGCGGGATCGCGGGCGAGTCGCGTTCGGGCGCGGGCGCCAGCCAGACAAGAACACGCGCGGCAGTCCTGGTGCCGGTGGCCGAGACCCGTGCCGCATCGCGCGTGATCGAGACGCCTAGCGCGCCGGGGCCGCGGTCCAGCTTTTCGACCGTCACCTCGATCCGGGCGGCGCGGGGATGCGCCAGAACCTCGGCGGCGATGCGTTCGGCCAGCGTCTCGACCAGGTTGTAGCGTTGATCGGCAAGCGCCGTGGCGACCGCCTGGGTCAGCACATCATAGGACAGGACCGCGTCCACATGATCGTCGGCGCCGCTGACCGTCTGACGCAGGTCCACCAGCAGGTTGAAGCGCAGCCGCTGCTGGCGGCCACGCTCGGACTGGAAGGCGCCGATCTCGGCCGAAACGACGTGATCGCGCAGAAAGATGCGGTCGGGATGCTCCATACCCGCCATTCACAGCAAATCCGGCGCCACGGCAAGCCCTGTCGCGCCGCAACCTCAGTTCGAGGCCAGCCGTGCATTGTCGCGGTAAAAGATGTGCCTGCCGATCTGGGTCGTCCGTTCGAAGCGGCGCGACCAGGCGGGGCGCACAGAGGGTGTGTGGAAGTAGGTCGCACCGCCGGTCAGGGTGCGGGGCTGGCCCGACAGGGCGGCCTCGGCGATGGCGCGGGCGCGCTGATAGGCGGCGCGGTTGTTCATCGGCGGAACGCCGCGATTGCGATAGCTGAACTGGCTGGGCTGGCGCACGACGCCGCAAACCGACGAGGGGAAGGCGCGACTGTCCACGCGGTTCAGGATCACCTCGGCGACGGCCTGCTGGCCGCGCGCGCCTTCGCCGCGCGCTTCATGATAAAGCGCCTCGGTCATGCATTCCAGATCGGCTTGGGACACTGTCCGGACAGCAGGCCCGGCACTGGCCAGAGAAAGTTCCTCGGGATTGGCGGACGGCGTGGTTTTCACCTTCACAGCATCGCTATTGGCGTATAGGAGCGGGGAACGGGCCGAGGCTTCGAGTCGGATCGCGGCCATCGTGGCAGACGCGGAGGGGCCGAACAGCGCGGCATCGGATGTGAAGAGCGAACCGCTTCCCCCTGCGGCGGCGCTTTCTGTCGTAAGTGGCAAGGCGGCTATGGCGCATAAAAGCGCGCAAGCCAGCCGTTCAAGCAGCTTTGGCATGGTCAGTCCTGTATAGCGTCAACCTGTTGACAGGTCGTGAACACGTCACCGGGACGAGCAGAGCCCCGGCACCGTATCGGGGGGACTGACTAGGTTTTTCGCGGCTGCATGGGCCATCCCACATCGGCGTGAGTCGGGCTGAAGTGCGGTTTCGCGAGAAAACCGGCGGGAATCCGCCAATCCTTTTCAGCAAAAAAGGCAGGTTTTGGCCTGCCCGGTCCTGTATAGAGCCTATTTCGGACCTTTTTTCAGGCTGTTGCAGCCAGAATCAATCAAGAGCGCCCGTCAAGCGAGCCCTGATGGCCGATTGTGCCGCCGCCAGCCGCGCGATCGGCACGCGGAAGGGCGAACAGGACACGTAATCGAAGCCCGCCTCGTGGCAGAAAGCGATCGATTCGGGGTTGCCGCCATGCTCGCCGCAGACCGAGATGGTGATATGGGGCGATTGACGCCGCGCGCGTTGCGCCCCTGTCAGCAGCAATTCCCCGACCCCATCCTGATCCAGCACGTGGAACGGGTCTTCGGCATAGACGCCCTGATTGACATAGGTGCCCATGAAACGCCCGGCATCATCGCGCGACAGGCCATAAGTCATCTGTGTCAGGTCGTTCGTGCCAAAGGACAGAAAGGCGGCATGTGCCGCGATATCGCCCGCCCGCAACGCCGCGCGCGGTGTCTCGACCATCACGCCCAGCTTGTAGGTGAAATCGGCCCGCCTTTCATTGCGCACCGCCGAGGCCACCGAGTCGATTCGGGTCTTGACCAGTTCCACCTCGCGCATGGCGCTGACCAGGGGGATCATGATTTCGGGCACGACGGGATCGCCCTTGCGGCTGGCCTCGACCGTGGCCTCGAAAATGGCGCGAGCCTGCATGTCATAGATTTCGGGCATCGTGATGCCCAGACGGACGCCGCGCATCCCCAGCATCGGATTGAATTCGGACAGGGCCTCGACCCGCCGGGTCACGTCCGACAAGGGCATGTCCATCGATTCGGCCAGTTCGCGCAGGCCCTCGCGGTCATGGGGCAGGAATTCGTGCAAGGGTGGGTCGAACAGGCGGATCGTCACCGGCAGACCGGCCATGATCTCGAAGAGGCGCGTGAAATCCTCGCGCTGCATGGGCAGGATGCGCGCCAGCGCCAGCCGCCGGTCGTCGGCACTGTCGGCAAAGATCATCTCGCGCATGGCGGGCAGGCGTTCGCCGTCAAAGAACATGTGCTCGGTCCGGCAGAGCCCGATCCCCTGCGCCTCGAACCGGCGGGCGACCAGCGCGTCCTCGGGGGTGTCGGCATTGGCGCGCACGCCGATCCCGCCCGCCTCGTCGGCCCAGGCCAGAAGCTGGGTGAAATTGTCGTCCAGCGCCGGGGGCAGCAGGGCAGCAGCGCCCGCCAGCACCTCGCCCGAACTGCCGTCGATGGTGATTTCGTCGCCCTCGCGGAATTCGCGCCCGCCCGCCATCAGCGTGCGGTTGCGCAGATCGATCCGGATACCGGTCGCGCCCACGATGCAGGGCAGGCCGAGACCACGCGCGATCACGGCGGCGTGGCTGGTCGTGCCGCCGCGTTCTGTCAGCACCCCCACCGAGGCGTGCATTCCGCGAATATCCTCGGGCACGGTCTCGCGGCGCACCAGGATACAGGGCTCGCCGCGGGCACTGGCAGCCTGGGCAGCGGCGGCGGTCAGCGCGATCCGGCCTGTCGCGGCGCCGGGGCTGGCATTGATCCCGCGCGTGATCAGATCGCGGGGCGCGCGCGGATCGACCTGATGATGCAGCAGATCGGCCAGTGCGCGCGGCTCGATCCGCATCAGCGCCTCTTCGGGCGGGATCACGCCGTCGCGCGCCAGACTGACGGCGATGCGCACGTCTGCGCGCGAGCTGCGCGCCAGCCGTGTCGCGTCGATGACCGAGACGCGGCCATCCGTCACCACGAATTCGATCAGCATTTCTTCGCGCAGCCTTTCGCGCGCGGCAATGCCGAAGCGGATCAGATCGGCAAAGGTCTGGGGCGAGACCTCCTCGAGCGAAGGGCCGCGTTCGTCGCGGGTCAGATACAGCGTCTCGGCGCCCGTGCCGACGGTCGTGCCGTGGCTTTGCCCACGGAAGCGGCCGGTCACGCGCGGCGTGCCAGTGACCGGATCGGCGAACTGGATCGTGCCCGACCCGCAAAGACCCGGCCCAAGCGCAAGCGCCATGTCCTGGATTACCAACCCAAGCGGCGCATCGGCGGGCGCCCCCTTGGCCTGACGCAGAAGCCGCGCGGTCGGCCCGTCCCAGGCCCGCGCCATCGAGCGGAGAACCTCGGCCAGCTGGCGCGCGGGGTCCTGGGGGAAGGGCTCGTCCATCTCGGATTCAAAGGCGGCAAGGGCGCGGGACAGAGCGCCCTCGCCCTCGTGATGGAACATGTCGGGATCAAGCCGCGCGATGTTGATGGCGTAGGATTGCACGAAGGACAGATACAGCGCATCGGCATTGGCGCGGCCGATTCGCGCGGCCAGGTCGGCATGAAGCGCATCGTTGATGCCCACGTTCAGAACCGTGCCCGGCCCGCCCCAATCCGGCATGACCGCCGAGGGGCGTACGCTGACCAGCCCGCTGCCCTCCTCGAAGATCCTGCCCAGATCCGCGATCGGCAGAGGACGACCCGCTGCGATGGCGCTAACCGTCTCGCAGGGCAGGGCAAAGCTGCGCGGGACCGGAAGATCCATGCGGATCAGCCGCTGCAGGCATTTCGCCCGCCATCCGTGCCGCGCACGAACGATCCCGGCCGAGGGGGTGATCAGGGTGATCTCGGATGTGATGCGCGTGTCCATGACGCGGCAGTCTAGCGAAGGCGCCGGTCATGCCGCAACTGCGAAATAAGGGGGCTGCAGCCCCCTTATACCTGTCTTTTCAGCAGGTTGTCTTACTCGGCGCTTTCAACGACCGTAACGCTGGCCATATAGTCGGGCGAATCGACCCGGCCATTGCCCGCGCGGGACGGATCCCCCAGACGGATCTGGTCCAGAACCTCCCAGCCTTCGATCAGTTGGCCGACCACCGTGTATTCCCCGTCAAGAAAGGGCGTGCGATCGAAATTGATGAAGAACTGGCTGTTGGCGCTGTCAGGGTCCATCGCACGCGCCATGCCCACCGTGCCGCGTTGAAAGGGAAGGTCGCTGAACTCGGCCGGCAGATCGGGCAGTTCCGAACCCCCGGTGCCCGCCATCGAGATGTCACCGCCCTGACGGCCATGCTGCACATCGCCGGTCTGGGCCATGAAGCCCTCGATCACGCGGTGAAACACGACGCCGTCATAGGCGCCCGAACGCGCCAGTTCGACCAGGCGTTCGGTATGGGCGGGGGCCACGTCCTCGAAAAGGTCCAGCACCATCGTTCCCTTGGGATTGCCCTCGGCATCGGCCAGTTCAATCACCAGGTTCGGTCCGGGACCATCCTCGACCTCGGGGTTCGTCTGGGCCAGCGCCATGCCGGCGGTCAGGGTCAGGACGGCGGGAATCAGGGCGAGCTTACGCATCGGCGGCCACCCTGACGCTGATCATGCGGTCGGGATTGGCGGGCGGCTCGCCGCGGGCGATCTTGTCCACATGCTCCATCCCTGAGATCACGCGGCCATAGACAGTGTATTGGCCGTTCAGGAAATGATTGTCCTTGAAGTTGATGAAGAACTGGCTGTTCGCGCTGTCGGGGTTCTGTGAGCGCGCAGCGCCAAGCGTGCCGCGGTCATGCGGCAGCTTCGAGAATTCGGCCGGCAGGTCCGGCAGATCCGACCCGCCGGTTCCGGCGCGGCGGATGTCGAAATTCCTTTCCATGTTCGCGTGCGCCACATCGCCAGTCTGGGCCATGAAACCCTCGATCACGCGATGGAAGGCCACATTGTCATAGGCACCTGCGCGGGCCAGTTCCTTCATCCGCGCGACATGTTTGGGCGCCACATCGCTGAGCAGCTCGATGACGACGGGACCGTCCTTCAACTCGATGATGATGGTGTTTTCAGGATCCTTGATCTCGGCCATGCGGCCCTCCTTTGCCTGGTTTGCCCCATGATCTAGGCGTTGACGCGCCCAAGGGCAACGCGCGAAACCGTGACGTGCTGCCCGACCGCGCGCCCCGGCAGGCTTTCGCCGCTGTTGACGCGCCGCCCGCCATGCGGGACAAGCCATCAGACAACGCCCTCATTGCCCGGAAGGATGCGACATGGCCAAGTTCAACACCATCGACGACATGGAACTGCAGGGTAAGGTCGTGCTGACCCGTGTGGATCTGAACGTCCCCGTCGAGAATGGCCAGGTGACCGACACGACGCGGATCGACAAGATCGTTCCCACCGTCAAGGACATCCAGGCCGCAGGCGGCATCCCGGTCCTTCTGGCGCATTTCGACCGCCCCAAGGGCCAGCGCGTCGAGTCGATGAGCCTGCGCCAGATCGTCCCCGCGCTGGAAGCCGCTCTGGGCCAGAGCGTCGTCTTTGTCGATGATTGCATCGGTGGCGTTGCAAAGCGCGCGGTGGCTGCTCTGCAACCGGGGGATGTGGCGCTGCTGGAGAACACGCGCTTTCACGCGGGCGAGGAACAGAACGACGCGACCTTTGCGGCCTCGCTGGCAGCACTTGGGGGGGCCTATGTGAATGACGCCTTTTCCGCCGCGCATCGGGCTCATGCCTCGACCGAGGCGCTGGCGCGGCTCTTGCCCGCAGGCGCCGGCCGGCTGATGGAGGCCGAGCTCAAGGCGCTGGACGCGGCTCTTGGCAATCCGCAGCGCCCGGTCATGGCGGTGGTGGGCGGGGCCAAGGTTTCGACCAAGCTGGACCTGTTGATGAACCTTGTGGACAAGGTCGATCATCTGGTGATCGGCGGCGGGATGGCGAATACTTTCCTTGTGGCGCGAGAAATCGAGGTCGGCAAGTCGCTGGCCGAACGCGACATGGCCGACACGGCCCGCGCGATTCTGGGCAAGGCCGAGGCAACCGGCTGCCAGATCCATCTGCCCGTCGATATCGTCGTCGCGCGCGAGTTCAAGGCGGGCGCCGAAAGCCAGACCCTGCCGGTCGGTGAATGCCCTGACGACGCGATGATCCTGGATGCCGGACCCGCGACGGTCGAGGCGCTGCGCCAGGCCATGACTGCCTGCAAGACGCTGATCTGGAACGGCCCGCTTGGCGCGTTCGAGATCGATCCCTTCGATGCGGCGACCAATGCCGCGGCGAAGACGGCGGCCGATCTGACGATGGCGGGCGCGCTGGTCTCGGTGGCGGGGGGCGGCGATACGGTCGCGGCGCTGAACAAGGCGGGTGTGGCCGGGGATTTCACTTTCATCTCGACAGCGGGCGGCGCTTTCCTGGAATGGATGGAGGGCAAGATTCTGCCCGGCGTTGCCGCGCTGGAAGCGGCGCGCCGCTGAGGCCGCTGCTGAGGCCGTGTGTCAAGGGCAGAGGGGGCGGGCACAGACCCGCCCCTTGTGCGTTCAGAAGCGGATGACGCGGCCGATAAGGCCGGGTTGCCCTTGGGGTGATTCGCCGCTCGATGTGGTCTGGCTGCTGCCGTTCGGGGCGGGCGCGGCTTCCTCGGCGGGGCGTGCGCTCTCTGATCTGGCTGATTGCCGGGATGCCGCCTCGGACTGGGCTGACGCAGTCGGGGAAGCCGCATCGTGCCGAGGTTCTGCCCCGTCCTCGCCGGAACTTGAGGGAACAGCTTCGGCAGGCTTGGAGCCGTCGTCGGATTTCCGTGCGCTGTTCTCGTATCGTTGCAACGATTTCAGCCATGTGCGGAACTCCGCCGCAGGGATGGATTCTTGCGGGTCCGAGATCACCTTGGCCCCCGCCGGTTCGGCCAGCGACCCGATTGCGGTGATCGGGCGCAGGAACAGGCTGCGCTGATCAGCGCCGATCTCGGTCTGGAGCGCGGGCGAGGCGATGCCGAACAGCGGCAACTGGTAATGGGCGAGGGTAGTGGTCATGAACATGACATCTCCTTTCTCGAATATGGCCCTCGCATCGGATATGTTAAGAAAATGCCAATATTTCTAACGCCAAATGATGAGCACTTTAATGATAGCGCCCGACTGCTGCGCCGGTGGGCATCGGGCAATCGCGCAACATGGGTCAATCCGCTGATTCTGTTAGCGTAACCAGCATTGCGACAAGGGACGCGCATGTTATCCAGCCGCAACGTCAGAGGAGAGATTTCATGCAGATGACCGACACGGTGCGCCGCATCCTGGCCAATTACGAGGGCGAGACGCCGGGCGTGAAGGCGCAGCTTGCGCGGATGCTGATGACCGGCAAGCTGGCGGGCACCGGCAAGATGATCATTTTGCCCGTCGATCAGGGCTTTGAACATGGCCCGGCGCGGTCCTTTGCGCCGAACCCGGCAGGCTATGATCCGCATTATCACTATCAGCTGGCCATCGACGCGGGGCTTAACGCCTATGCTGCGCCGCTCGGCATGATCGAGGCGGGCGCGGACACATTCGCCGGTCAGATCCCGACCATCCTCAAGGTCAACAGCGCCAACAGCCTGATGTCGGGCACGGCGGGCAAGAATCAGGCGATCACGGCTTCGGTCGATGATGCGCTGCGCCTGGGGTGCGCAGCCATCGGCTTTACCATTTACCCGGGGTCGGACATGGCGCTGGACATGTTCGAAGAGATCGTCGCCATGCGCAAGGAAGCCGCCGCCAAGGGCGTGGCCACCGTGATCTGGTCCTATCCGCGCGGCGAGGCGATCACCAAGGACGGCGAGACCGCCATCGACGTGGCCGCTTACGCCGCCCAGATCGCGGCCCTGATCGGCGCGCATATCATCAAGATCAAGCTGCCCACCGACCACCTGATGCTGCCCGAGGCCAGGAAGGTCTATGAGGAGAAGGGCATCGACATCGCCAGCCCGGCCGCTCGCGTGCGCCACTGCATGGAGGCCAGCTTCAACGGCCGCCGCATCGTGGTCTTTTCGGGTGGGGCGGCCAAGGGCGCGGATGCGGTCTATGACGATGCCCGCGCGATCCGCGACGGCGGCGGCAATGGCTCGATCATCGGCCGCAACAGCTTCCAGCGTTCGCGCGAGGATGCGCTGGAGATGCTGCAGAAGCTGGTCGATATCTACAAGGGCGCCTGAACGGGATACCTGATCCGAGGAACCTCAGGGATCATCCGTCATGCCGAACCGAACCGCCCGCCTGAAAACGCGGGCGGTTTCGCCTTCAGGGACCGATCAGGATGGGCGTGCGGTCCCCGGCCGCAAAGCGGCGCAGCACGGCAGGATAAAGCCTGTGCTCCTCGACCAGCACCCGCGCGGCAAGGCTGGCCGCATCATCGCCCGGCAGGATCCGAACGCGGGCCTGACCAAGGATCGGGCCCGCGTCCAGTTCGGGAATGACCTCATGGACACTGCACCCGGCCTCGGCATCGCCCGCGGCGATGGCCCGGGCATGGGTATCCAGCCCCGGATATTTCGGCAAAAGCGAGGGATGGATATTCAGCATCCTCCCCGCGAAACGCTGCACGAAGCCCGGTGTCAGGATCCGCATGAACCCTGCCAGACAAATGATGTCGGGCTCGGCCGCCAGCAGCGGGCCGAGCATCGCGCGCTCGAAGCCTTCACGGTCGCGGGGAAAGTCGCGGTGATCGACGGCTGCCACCGGTACGCCCAGGGCGCGCGCCCGCGCCAGCCCGCCCGCCTGCGGATCGTTCGACAACACAAGGACCGGGCGCGCGGGATGGGCGCCGTTCATGTCCTCGATCAGGCGCAGCATGTTCGAGCCGCCCCCCGAGATCATGATGGCGACGCGCTTCACGCAAGGCGACCCGAATAGCGGATGCCCGCGCCCAGCGTGACATGGCCGATACGATGCACGCTCTCGCCCGCCTCGGCCAGCAGCGCGGCCAGCGCGTCCGCACGGTCGGGGCTGACCACAAGGACCATGCCGATGCCGCTGTTGAAGGTCTTGAGCATCTCGGCCTGTTCGATTCCGCCCGCCTGCGCAAGCCAGGCAAAGACCGGCGGCAGCGACCAGGCGCCAAGGTCGATATCGGCGCCCAGACCCTTGGGCAGGATACGAGGCAGGTTCTCGGTCAGGCCGCCGCCGGTGATATGGGCCAGCCCATGCACGCCCCCTGCACGGATCGCGGCCAGAACGGGCCTGACGTAAAGCCGGGTCGGCACCAGCAGCGCCTCACCCAGGGTCGCGTCGGCAAAAGGCGCCTGGTCCGCCCAGCCCAGCCCTGCGCGTTCCGCAACCTTGCGGACCAGCGAATAGCCGTTCGAATGGACCCCGTCCGAGCCGAGCCCCAGCAGCACATCCCCCTCGGCCACGCCCGAGGGCAGCGCCGCACCGCGATTCATCGCGCCGACGGCAAAGCCCGCAAGGTCAAAATCGCCGTCGTGATACATGCCCGGCATTTCGGCCGTCTCGCCGCCGATGAGCGCGCAGCCTGCGGCCTTGCAGCCCCGCGCGATGCCCTCGACGACGCGGGCGCACTCATCGACCGACAGCTTGCCGGTGGCGAAATAGTCCAGAAAGAACAGGGGTTCTGCCCCCTGGCAGACCAGATCGTTGACGCACATGGCGACCAGATCCTGCCCCAGCCCATCCAGTTGGCCGGTGTCGATGCCGATACGAAGCTTGGTGCCCACGCCGTCGGTCGCGGCCACAAGGATCGGATCGTCATAGCCCGCCGCCTTGAGATCAAAGAGCGCCCCGAACCCGCCAAGCGCATCCATCACGCCCGGGCGGCGAGTCGCGGCGGCGGCCGGCTTGATCCGTTCGACCAGCGCATTTCCCGCGTCGATATCGACACCTGCGTCGCGATAGCTGATCCCGTTCTTCGTCATGGAGGCCCCCGGCTGAGTTTCGCACGCGATAGCCCAAGCCGGACGGCGGGGCAACGCCTGAGGTGCTTGACCCGCCTGCGCGGCCGGATTAACCCGGCATGGACGGCGGGCCTGTAGCTCAATTGGTCAGAGCAGGGCGCTCATAACGCCTTGGTTGGGGGTTCGAGTCCCTCCGGGCCTACCATCCGCCGTGTAAAGTTTTGTTTGTGCTGCGATTTATCGCCGGTTTACAGGAATCCGGGCCGGGTTTGCTTCGTTCTGGTCCTGTTCCATTCCCAAAACCAAGCCTCTTAAGCGCTGCCGCTTGGGTGTAGCGCTGCGCCTCGGCGAGCGTCTTGTGACCGCCCCAAGCCATGATCGCATGTGCTGATCCACCGTTTTCCGCGATCATCGTCAGGGCCGTCAGGGTCGTTTCCCCGCCGGTGGTGTAGCTGACGGGTAGCCCCGCTGGCCGCACGCGCGCTTTCCCATAGCGCCGTAGCG
>NZ_JAHYSR010000024.1 GCF_019431455.1 Paracoccus bogoriensis | reverse complement strand
AAACCGTTCACATCGACGCCAGCCTGATCCGGGCGAATGTCAGCATGGATGCACTGGTCGCGCGTCACCTCGATGCGGTCGAGGCGGCCAACGACGCCGAGCGTGACGCGCGCGAACTGGCCGGGTTCAAGACGCTCTGCCGCACGGACCCGGACGCCAGTTGCCATTGTTGCGTCATTGGTTCGAGCAGCAAAGGCGACGGCAACGTCGAAGGCCTCGGCTTGCGCCCGGCCTGCAAGCAGCACATCGCCGTGGACGACCTTGAAGGGATCGTGGTCGATGTGGAAATCGTGACGGCGAGGAACACGACACGCGCCGGTTCAAGGAGCGCCTCGACGTCATCAAGGGAACCCTCGGGGTCACCCCGGGCCGGATCTTTGCCAACACGATCTGCGGTGAGGGCCGCGCCTACGCCGCCCCTGAGGACCGCCAGATCGATGCCGTCATTCCGCCTCTTCGCGCCCCCGGCGTCAGGGTGCGCAAGGCTTTCCGGCCGAACGGTTCAGGTTCGATCCTCGTCACGATGTGGTCCGCTGCCCGGCGAAGAAGCGGCTGACCGCCAGAAACAGCACAAAACGGGCAAGTGGTATCGTGGCCTGCCGGCACGACTGCGCGCGCTGCCTTCTCAAGGCACAATGCTTGCCCCAAGGCGTAGCGTCCCGCCGGGTGCATATCGTCGCGAACCACGCGGCCATCCTGCGAGCTCGGCGAAGGCGCCTGGCATGGAACAAGACGATCAGGCAATCTACACCCGGCATCGCTGGCGCGTCGAAGGCACGCATGGCACGGCAAAGACGCTGCACGGCCTTGCCGGAGCCATCCGCAGAGGCCTGGAGAACATGAAGATCCAGGCCCTGCTGACCGCCACCGCCATGAACCTGAAGAAGCTGGCAGTGGCCGTGCTGCTGTTTCCTTGTTCCATCCTCCAAAGGCGGGAAGCCCGACCGATCACGGTGCCGGCCTGAAACGACCTCTTCAACAGCCCCCAACAGGAAGGTTGCCGCCATGTTCCACCGCCCGCTGATCCTCGCCGCGATGCTGCTGCCCGCAGGGGCCGCCCTAGCCGAGACGTCGATGCCCTTTGCCCTGGACTGGCGGTTCGAGGGCCCGTCCGCGCCCTATTTCGTGGCCATCGACCAGGGCCTCTTCGCGGCAGAGGGGCTGTCGGTCGAGGTGACGGCGGGCGAGGGGTCGCTGGACGCGATCCCGAAGGTGGCAACGGGCGCCTTTCCGGTGGGTTTCGCGGATCTGAACAGCCTGATCCGGTTCCTTGACCAGAACCCGGGCGCGCCGGTCATCGCGGCGATGATGGTCTATGACAAGCCCGCCTTCGCCGTGATCGGGCGCAAGTCGCTTGGCGTCGAGGCGCCCGCCGACCTGATGGGCAAGGTTCTGGGCGCGCCGCCCCCCGACGGGGCTTGGGCGCAATTCCCGATCTTCGCGGCCGAGAACGGTCTGGACATGGACCAGATCACCATCGAACCCGTGGGCTTCCCCACCCGCGAGCCGATGCTGGCCGAGGGCAAGGTGGCGGCGGTCACCGGCTTCTCCTTCACCTCGTATCTGAACACCAAGCGCCTTGGCATTGATTCCGAAGACATCTCGGTCATCCTGATGGCCGATCACGGCGTGGATCTCTATGGCAATGCGGTAATCGTCAACACGGATTTCGCCGAAGCCAACCCCGAGGCCGTGACGGGCTTCCTGCGCGCGGTCGCCGGCGGCTGGAAGGCCACCGCCGCCGATCCCGAAGCCGCCATCCGGGCGCTGGCCAGCCGCAATCCCGGCATGGATGCCGCGCTGGAGCTGGAGCGTCTGACGCTGGCGATGGAAACCAACGTGATGACCGACTGGGTCATGGAAAACGGCATGGGCAATATCGACCCGGACCGTCTGGCCAACGCGGTCGAGCAGATCAAGCTGACCTACGAATTCCAGAACGAACCCGACACCGCGCTTTACTTCAGCGACGCCTGGCTGCCGCAGGATGGCAGCCTGTCGATGGAATAAGCGCGCATGGAAAACACGGTCGAGATCAGGCATGTCACCCATGCCTACCGGCCCCCCCACGGCCCGCTTCCGGTCCTGAACGATCTGTCGCTGGCCATCCCTACGGGCGCGTTCTGCGCGGTCGTGGGGCCGTCGGACTGCGGCAAGTCCACGCTGACGCGGCTGATCGCGGGGCTGATGAAGCCTGATCAGGGGCAGGTCTTTCTGCATGGCGAACCTGTCCGGGGGCCGCGCAACACGGTCGGCATGGCCTTTCAGAACCCGGTCCTGCTGGAATGGCGCAGCATCCTCGACAACGTGATCCTGCCGCTGGAAATCGTGGCACCGCACATGCCGCGCCGCGACCGCGAGGCGCGGGCGCGCGAATTGCTGGCCCTTGTCGGGCTGGAAGGGTTCGAGTCCAAGCGTCCCTCGGAACTGTCGGGCGGGATGCGGCAGCGCGCCTCGCTCTGCCGGGCCATCGTTCACAAGCCCGAAGTGCTGATCCTGGATGAGCCCTTCGGCGCGCTGGACGCCTTCACCCGCGAGGATCTGTGGCAGACCATGCACGCCCTGCGCCGCGAAGAGCCCTTCACGACCTTGCTGATCACCCATGATCTGCGGGAATCGATCTTTCTGGCCGACGATGTGGTCGTGCTGTCGGGTCGCCCGGCGACGGCGCAATACCGGATGCACGTGCCGGGCGGGACGGGTCGCGTTCTGGACGACCTCTACACTCCGGAATCGGCCGAACGCCTGAACGTGCTGCGCCATCAGATCCAGATCGCTCAGGGCCGCGCGACCAGCAAATACGTGGCCGATGCCGAACTGGACCGGGCGCGGATGGGCAATCTGCGCGACCTGTTCCAGGGGATCGCCTCGGTCTCGGTCGGGGGCGCGATCCCGGTGGCGCAGAAGATCTTCGTCAACGGGGTGGATATGTTGAACCTGGCCGTGACGGTTGACGGCGTCTCGCAGAACAACCGGATCTTCCACCATGTCTCGGCCAATGCCTTCGATCCGGGGCTGATGAAATTCGTGCGCGTCGATGCCGGGATCGCCGCCGCCGATGCCGGGCCGAACGCGCTGGCGGGGGCCGTGGTCATGGAAACCGTGGGGGCATCCGACATCCTGCGCGACGGGGCGGCCATCGGCGGGAATGCGCGGCTGTCCTATGCTGATAACGGGCGCACCTTCAGCCGGTCGCTCACGCTGGCGGGCCAGCATCAGGGCCTGGAATGGCTGGGCTATCTGAAATCGGCGACGGGCGACGATTACAAGGTCGGCGGAGGCGCGGTCCTGGCGGGGACGGCGGCGGATCTACACTCTTCGCTTGGCAAGCTGGCCTACAAATCCGACCAGGGTCACCGGGTCGAGCTGTCCGGCCAACGGATGCGTGACGACACGCTGCGCCGCTCGCGCGCCAATATCGGCGATGTCATCGGCGGGCGCCCCTATACGCCGCTGCGCCGCTATGACACGACCCGCGACACGGTCGCGCTGACCTATCGCAACACCCAGGCCGAGGGGATCCGGGATCCGACGCTCTCGATCGGGCGCTCGCGGGTGACGATCGGCGTCGATCAGCCCGACTTCGCCAGAATTGACCGCAGCCTCGGCCGGTCGCAGAATCGCAACGGCAAGATCGAGAACCGCTTTCACCTCAGTGACCGCGATACGGTCACCGTGGGGATCGACCGTTATTCCCGCAGCAGCACCTATTCCGACGAGGCAACGCCCGGCCTGACCGAGACGGCCAGGAATACCGGCATCTACGCTCAGGCGCGGCTTGAACCGACCCAGACGATCTCGACCTCGTTCGGGCTGCGGCAGGACTGGCAGGACTTTACCGGCGTTGACGGGACCGCACTGGACGTGTCCGGCGCCAGCGGAAACGCCGCCGTCGCATGGCAGGCAACCGAGACGCTGCGTTTGCGGGCCGGGGTCTCGACCGTCTTCGGGGGCATCGTGCTGGAAGACAACTTCATCTTCGACACGTTCAGCACCTATGAGGGCCTGCGCGCGGCGCGGTCGCGCAATGCGACGCTTGGGTTCGACTATGACGCAGGCGCGCTGCGGGTGGATGGCGGGCTGTTCGCGACGGATGTGGACGATGCCCGCAACGTCGTGCGCGGCGTGGCGCAGAACTTCGATTTCGACAGCCGGGGCTTCAATCTGGGCGCGACCCATGACTGGCAGCAGGGCTTCCTGCGCGCCAGCTACTCCAAGAGCCGTGTCTGGGTGAACGGCGCCACGGCCAGCAGCTTTGCCGCGCAGGATTACGGCACGCCGCTTGGCGGGGTTCTTGCGCTGGAGGTTCAGCACAATCCGGCGGGCAGCGCCTTCACCTTCGGCGGCAGCGTGCAGGCCGCGCAGCGCTACACGCATACCGGGGCCGAGGGCGAATTGCCGCTGCCCGGCTACGGCGTCGTGGACCTGTTCGTCGAATATGTGCCGCCGCAACAGCCCGACGTGACGATCCGGGCCGAGGTCGCCAACCTGCTGGACAAGCGTTATTCCGACCGCGCAACCTATGGCGCGGATTTCGACAGCATCTCGCCGCTGTTCGAGCCGGGCCGCACGGTCAGCCTGACGGCCTCGATGCGGTTCTGACCGCAAAGGCTCGGCTCTCAGCAGGGCCGGGCTGCCTTACAGCGTGTCGGTCAGATTCTGGACGCTTTCGGGCAGGTAGCGGAAGGTCTCGCCGTCGCGGATCACGTAGCCCAGCCCTGGGAAGGGCAGGTGACAGGCCATCACCGCCATTCCCTCATCGGCGGCACGCAGGGCCAGCGCGCTGCGGGCGGCCTCGGCCTCCTGATCGCTGCCAAAGGTGGGATAGGGGCCCGGGCCGGGCCGGACGCCGTCCGCGATGATGGTCACGACTGCCTCTCCGAAGCGACCGCGCCTCCAGCCGGGTGCCAGCGGGCCGTCATCGGCGGGCATGGTCTCGGTCAGGCTGGCCTGGGCCTGCGGGGCCGGATCACGGGCAGGGTCAACAGACCCGCCGCCCCAAGCGCACCCGAGACATGGGAGCAGGGCAATGGCGAATAACCCGAGCCCGCTGCCGGGCCACGCCCCAGGCGAAGCCCCGAGCCAGGACCGCCGCGCCTTTGCAGGGCCGGCGGTCTTTTGCTGTATGGCGTGGCCAGAACCGCAAAACCCGAAGTTTGCATTGGACATCAGGGCCCTGCGCGCCTTCGCGGCGATCGTCGAGGAGGGCAGCTTCACCGCCGCCGCCCGCAGGCTGCGGCTGTCCAAGGTGATGTGCAACAAGCTCATCTCGGATCCCGAGGCCGATCTGGGCGCGCGTCTGCTGGTGCGGACGACCCGCGCGGTCAGGCCCAACGGGGCTGGAGCGGCGTTCTTTGCCGAAATCGCGGGCATCCTGGCGGCTTGCCGCGCCTCGACGCAGCGTCCTTCGGGGCCGTTGAAGCTGAGCGCGCCGGTTCACTACATGCTGAATGTCTTTCAGCCGCACCTGCTGCGCTTCATGCGCGAATATCCCGATATCCGGCTCAAGACCGTGCTGGAGGACAGCCGCGCCGACCTTGTGCGCGACGGCTTCGACGCGATCATCCGGATCGGCCCGCTTGATGACCGCGCGCTGCATGTCTGCCATCTGCATGACGTGCCGATCACGCTGGTCGTCTCGCCCGCCCATATCCGCGATCACGGCGCGCCCGCCCACCCGGCGGAACGGCGCGACCATGCCTGCCGGCATTATTCCAACCTGCACGGCAGCAATACCTGGCCGCTCAGCATCAACGGCGAGGTGTCCTATCACAAGATCAAACCCGATCTTTTCCAGCAACAACACCGAATTGCTGCGCCTGATGGCGCTGAACGGGCAGGGGGTTGCCGTGAAGCCGCGATTTCAGGTCGCGAAAGACCTGCGGCAGGGTCGCCTGCTGCCCGTGATGACGGATCACGAGCTTCCGCGCGGCGGTCAATGTGTTCTATTCCGGCCGCAAGAATGTCAGCGCGGCCCTGGCGGCCTTTCCGGATTTCGTCGCCGCCCTGCGGTTCGAGGCCCGGCCCGGCGCCGAATTGCCGAAAGCGTGACCTGGCAGCATGGCCTGCCCTGCGGCGTGCTGCGCGCGCAGCATGATTGCGAGAATTGACCATGCCGGACTACGCACAATTTGCAGCCGTCTGCCTGGGCTTCGGCCTGTCCCCGCAGGGGGCAGGGCCGGGCGAGCCGGCCGCGTTGGCTGCCTCGACTGCGCTGGCGGCGCCCGATCCTGTCGCGCGAGGCCCGACAGGGGCAGGGGGACGACGCCGCCCGTAAGCCCGACCGGCAGCACCGCCAGCGGATGCGCGGCCTGCTCGAGGCGGCTCTGCTGGACCGTTTCGGCCACGCGATGGACGATCCGTCGGGTTTCCGGCGAAGGGCTGGCGGGGTTCTGGGGGCAACCACTTCACCTTGGGAGGCGGCGATCTTGCCGCGATGAACCTGGCGCTGGCCGAGGCGCCTGAACTGGAAAGACATTTCCGCGCCAAGATGCGGTAACCTCACAAGTTCCCCGTCGGCAGCCTTCGCAGCCTGGGCGTCGAGGGGGCAACGCTGCGCGCCTTGCCGTCCCGCGACAGGGCCACGATCCTGCTGCAACCGTTTCAGGTCATGGGCCAGCCCTTCGCCAGACCACCCGGCCCCGACGGCTGGCTCGAAGATGCGCCGGCCTGGGCCAGCCCCCCAAGGGCTTGCCATGCGGATCACCTGGGCGCTGAAGCAGCCGGCGCGGCTGGTCGATCCGGTGCCCGAGGCGCGCGACTTCATGCACACAGCGCTTGGCGACACCCTGTCCGAGGTGCTGGCCTGGGCGCTCCCGAGCGCCGAAAGCCAGCGCGAGGGGATCGCGCTGGTCCTGGCCTCGACCGATTTCAACGGGCGGATCCGATGCCGACCCGCCGCCTGTTCCTCAAGACCGGCCTGCTGATGGGATGCCCGGTCGCGGCGCATCCGTTTCTGTCCACGGCCACCTTCGCCGCCACCCCGGGCGAGAACCGCCTCGTCGTCATCATCCTGCGCGGCGCAATGAACGGGCTGGACGCCTTCCAGCCATATGGCGACCGCAACCTGCCGGGGCTGCGCTGCACGCTGTCGCTGGGCCCCGATCACGGCGCGACCGATCTCGACGGCTTCTTCGCGCTGCATCCGGGTCTCGCCGATCTGCTGCCGCTGTGGCGGGCCGGACAGATGGGCTTCGCGCCGTCCGCCAGATGGACGCCCCGCGCGAACATGGATCTCGGCCCGCAGGGGCAGTTGCGGCTGGAACGCATCCACCACGACGATCCGGTCTTCCGCGAGACCAGCGCACAGACGCTCCGCATCGTTGCGGGCCTGCCGGTGGAACCCCGGGCGGACGAAGGCGTCGAGGAACATCTGGAACTCGCCCGCTTCGCGGCCAACCGGCTGAGTGGCCAGACCCGCATCGCCAGCTTCTCAATGGCGGGCTGGGATACCCATGCCGGACAGGCCGGGTGAATGCGCCGCGTCCTCGGCCGCCTGGCCCAGACGATCCTGACCCTGTGCGACGATCTCGGCCCGAACTGGGACCGCACCACCATCCTCGCCATAGGTGAATCCGGGCGCACCGCGCATGAAAACGGCTCGGCCGGGACCGATCGCGGCACCGGAGTTGCGATGCTGGTCGCAGGCGGCGCCGTGCGCGGCGGCCGCGCTCTGGGCGAGTGGCCCGGACTGGGGCAGGGGGATCTCCATGAAGGGCGCGATCTGATGCCGATGCGCGACATGCGCGCCTATGCAGCCTGGGCCATGCTTGAGAAGTTCGGCATCCCCAGAACCACCTTGGAAGAGGCGATCTTCCCCGGTCTCGACATGGGTCCCGACCCGAAGCTACTGGCCTGACCTGCCCCTTGCCTTGGTCCAAATATCCCGGGGGCCGTCCGCAAGACGGTGAGGGCAGAGCCCCCCGCGCGCCTTGGCCGCGCGGAATGCGGCCCGCCGCCCTTCTCCATGCGGTCGCGCCGCATCGGCGTGAACGCGCGGGCGGCCTTGGGTCAGGGCGCCGGCGCGGATGGTGCGGGCCAGCCTTGGGCCGATCCGCCAACAGGTCCGGATAAAGGCGCGAGCTGCCGCCGAATGGACAAGCATCTCTTCCCGCAGCCGCCGCAGCATCGCCACGTCGGGATGCCCCGGATCGCCGAAGGCTGCCGTCGCCACGAAGCAGGCACCCCCCGGAGATAACCGACCGGGTCAGCACCATGGCGCCCAGCAGCAGCACGTTCGCCATGCTCGGATGCAGGATCGTCCGGATCAGATCCGCGACGATCAGAACCTCAAGCCCGGCCAGGATATGCCGGCCCAGGACCAGACGACCCCTGTTCGGATGGTGACGCGGCTCAGGCGCGTCCTTCCGCATGATGGCCGCTGATGACGGCAATGGCAGCGGCGGCGGTGGGGTATCTCATCTTGTCCTCCCTGAAGCCGGCTCCCGACCGGCCTTCTGACGCATACTGGGCAGAATATGACTTACGTACGTCAAATCAGGCCAGCCTGCAACCGATTCCGCGACCGGCTCAGGGAAGATTGTCGCGCAGAAAGACCTCGATCCCGATGCGGCCGGCATCGGGGGCCACGGCACGGCCGCGGATCAGCGATTGCAGAATTTCGACGGCCGCTGAAATCTCGCGCACGGGATCCTGGTGGATCACGGCATCGAAACTGCCGTCCAGCAGCGCCTGCCGCGAATGGGGCGTCAGTTCGTGGACCACGACCGACGGGCGCGCCTGCGGCTGACGGTGTTGCGCCAGCGCGCGGGCAACGCCCCTCGTGCCGGCGCCCAGGCTGTAGATGCCGGTGATGTCGCCGTGGCGGTCGAGCACGCGCTTGAGTTCGGTGGCGACGATATCCTGATCGTCCAGCCCTTCCAGCGCGGGCAGGATCTGCTGGTCGCCGAATTCGGCGCGCAGCACCTGCTCGAACCCAAGCCGCCGTTCGGCATGGTCGCGCACCAGCATCGAGCCGGCGACGATGACGATCTTCCCCGGCCGCCCGCGGCAGAACCGGCCCAGCAGGCTGGCCGCGGTCCGCCCCGCCTGCACGTTGTCGATCCCCACGAAATACTGGCGCCGGGACGAGGGCAGATCGGATACCAGCGTCACCACGGCCACCCCCCGGTCGCGCAACTCGGCCAGCGCGGCGCGCACAACGGCGCTGTCGGTGGCCACGACCGCCACGCCGTCGGTCGCGTCCGGATCGACCGCGCGCAGGGCCTGCGCAAGGGCGGCATCGTCGAAAGCGGGCACGGTGCGGGTGGCAATGGCGGTGAATTCCCACGCCTCGGCCCGTTCCACCAACTCGCGCTCGAGCCCGCGCATGAAGCTGTTCGACCCGGCGGGCAGCAGGAACAGCAGCCGGTCCTGCCGACGCCGCGCAAGGTTGGCCGCGGCCGCGTTCCGCTGGAAGCCCAGCTCGCGCATCGCCTCGAACACGCGGGCCTGCGTCGCCTGCCGCACGCCCCTGCGCCCGTTCAGCACCCGGTCGATCGTGGACAGGCTGACCCCAGCAAGGCGGGCCACATCGTGAATGGTCGGACGGCTCATGCGGCGCGATACTCTGGCTTCGGATCACGACGAGCGTAAGTCAGAAGCGCGGGGGCGGGAAGGTCATTCGGCTGCCGGGCGACCTTGGCCCCGCAGCCATCATGCGGCCATGAAGCGGATATGCGGCTGGCCAGGATACGGACCTGGCGTTACTTCGGCCTCGACCCGGAAAACGTCCCGGAGCAGGGACCGGGTCAGCACCTCGGCGGGCACACCGCAGGCCACCACACGTCCGCCCTGAAGAACAACGATCCGGTCGCAGAACATCGCGGCAAGATTGAGGTCATGCAGGGCCACGATGCTGGTGAGGTCAAGGCGACGCACCATGCGCAGGATCTCGATCTGGTGATGGATGTCCAGATGGTTGGTCGGCTCGTCCAGAAACATCACGCGCGGGCTCTGGGCCAAGGCGCGGGCGATATGGACGCGCTGACGCTCACCGCCCGACAGCGTCTGCCACGCCTGGCCGCGCAGACCCGCCATGTCAACCTGCTCCAGCGCGGTCGAGACCGCAGCCTCGTCCGCCATCGTCCAGCCGGTCAGGGGCGAGCGGTGCGGCGTGCGCCCCAGCCGCACAACGTCGCGGACCGACATATTGGTGTCGGTGGTCGCGTTCTGCTGAACGAATGCCACCTGCCGCGCCAGCGCGCGGCGGGAGACGCGGGCGATGTCCTGGCCCAGGATCTCGACGCGGCCGGACCCGGGGGACTTCAGCCCGGCAAGAAGCCGCAGCAGCGACGACTTCCCCGATCCGTTCGGCCCGATCAGGCCCAAGGTCTCGCCTTCGGCCACGGTCAGCGAGACATCGTTCACGATGGTCCTGCGCCGGACGCCCCAGATCAGGTTCTGTGCGATCACGCTCATGTCTGCGGCCTTGCCCGGTAAAGGATGATGGCGAAGAAGGGCACGCCCACGAGGGCGGTGACGACCCCGATGGGAATGGTCTGCTGATGGGCCACCACGCGCGAGGCGATGTCCGCCAGCACAAGAAACAGCGCCCCCACCGCTGCGCACGCGGGCAGAAGGCGCAGATGCAACGGCCCCACCACATAGCGCGCGGCATGCGGAACGACGAGGCCGACGAACCCGATCGTGCCCACCATGCTGACGATGGTGGCCGTCATCAGCGCGGTCGCGGCAAAGAGGATCAGCCGGGTCCGGCCGACCGGCACGCCCAGCGCTGCCGCGTCCTCGTCGCCAAAGGTGAAGGCGTCCAGCGAGCGCGCCATGAACAGGCACAGGGCCAGCCCGGCCGAGACGACCAGCACAAGAAGCTGAAAGTCTGGCCAGCGCACCCCGCCGAAGCTGCCCAGCAGCCAGAACATGACATCGCGCGCCTGCTGGGCATTGCCCGACGTGGTCACGATGGAGGATGTCAGCGCGTTGAAAAGCTGCGACGCCGCCACGCCCGCCAGGATCGTATGGTTCGGCCCGCTCGTCGCGCCGTTCGACAGCATCGCCACAAGGGCGAAGGCCGCGAAGGCTCCGGCGAAGGCGCCCATCGACAGGGTCAGGCTGCCCGCACCGATCCCCAGCACGATCACCGCCACCGCCCCGGTCGAGGCCCCGGCCGAGATGCCCAGCACGAAGGGTTCGGCCAGGGCGTTGCGCAGCAGCGCCTGCAGGATCGCGCCGCAGATGGCCAGCCCCGCCCCCGCCAGGGCCGCGACAAGCGCCCGGCTCAGCCGAAGATCCCAGACCACGCTCTGCTCGATGGGCGGGATCTCGGCCGAGGTCAGGCCAAGGCCGTTCGTCACCGCCAGAAACACCGTGCCCATACCGATCCGGTAATCGCCGATGGCGGCCGCAAACGCGACCGCGACGGCCAGCAGGATCAGCACCAGCCCAAGGAACAGGGCAAGTCGTCCCGCCCCGCCCTGTTGTTCGTCGTCCATGGTCACGGCAGGTCAAACGTCCGAAGCTGTTCGGCCAGCTGTTCCGCGCCATAAAGGGTGTGGATCGAGGGGTTCATCGACGCCCCGCTCATCACCGCGATGCGGCCGGCCTTGACAGCCTCCATCTGGCTGATGGCCGGATCGGTGGTCAGGAACTCGATCTTGGCCTCGGACTCGTCCAGCCCCCACCGCTTGCGATCAACCTGCGCGGCGACGATCACGGTCGGGTTCGCGGCCATGATCCCCTCCCATCCCAGGGCGGGCCACTCGGCCTCGGTCTTAAGCGCGTTCGAGCCGCCCAGAAGGTCGGCGATATAGCCCGAGGGACCGTTCCCGCCTGCCAGGTAGGCATCGTCCGAGGGCGAGGGGGACGAGAACCAGAACAGGAAGGTCAGATCCTCGCGTCGCGCGAATTCCTCGCGCAGCGCGGCCTCTCGGGCCCTCAGATCGGCGATCAGCGCTTCGCCCCGGTCCTGCACGTCAAAGATGCGCGCCAGATCGTCGATTTCCTGGTAGAGCAGGTCCATGTTCCAGAGGGTCTCGCGCAGGCCAAAGATGCCGGTGGCCTTGCTGCCAGACTCGTTCCGGGTATCCGCGACGGTGGTGCAGGCACTGGGCGACAGATAGGTCGGAATGCCCAGCCGTTCGAAATCCTCGCGCTTGGCGACCTTGCTGTCCGGTCCCAGCAGCGTCAGCAGCATCGCGGGCACGAAATCGGGCTGCCTGGCCAGGATCGCTTCGAGCGTCGGAAATTCGACGGTGAGCACCTCGACCTTGGCATTCGCGTCCTGAAGCTCGGGCAGGACACGGTTCGGCCAGAAGGCGGTGCCCGCCATCCGGTCCTCGAGCCCAAGCATGAACAGGATCTCGGCGCTGTTGTGGCCAAGCGCGACCGCCCGTTCGGGCGCCTTGGCGAACGTCACCTGCTGGCCGCAATTCTCGATCGTGAGGGGGTAGGAGGTCGGCTCTGCCTGCACGACGGTCGCCAAAATGGTCGCGGCAAGGCCGCTGAGGGCCGCAAGCCCCGGAGTCCGCATGATGATGTCCGATCCTGACAAAAACTGTCGAGACCAGGCATCGAATGGCCAACGCAAACACAACAGTTCTTTTGTCGGAAACGGGAAACGCCTGATTGCCGGCCTGCGATGCATCACTGCACGCGAAGGGCAGGGCGCACTGAAGAACGCCAAAGTCGCATCAGGCAAGCCTTCATCTTGGGCCGGAACATGGTCTTTTGCGGCAAAGGATGAAGCTGTCGTGGAACGCAAAGGCGCGGCAGGGGTTTGGCTAGGTCGCGCGGGCATGGGGTCCGGCACCAGCAGGGGAAAGGCATATGACCGACATCAGCCAGAAGCAGGGCAAGGGCGGAGAAACGCAGCAACGGGGCGGCGAGGCGCTGACCACCAATCACGGCGTGCCGATCTCGGACAACCAGAACAGCCTCAAGGCCGGAGCCCGGGGACCAGTGCTGCTGGAAGATTTCGTGCTGCGGGAAAAGATTTTCCACTTTGACCACGAGCGCATTCCCGAGCGGATCGTCCATGCCCGCGGCTCGGGGGCGCATGGCTATTTCGAATGCACCGATCCCATCCCCGAACTGACGCGCGCCAGCGTGCTGGCCAAGCCCGGCCGGACCCAGGTCTTCGTGCGGTTCTCGACCGTGGCCGGCGGCGCGGGCAGTGTGGACACGCCCCGGGACGTGCGGGGCTTCGCGGTCAAGTTCTACACGGATGAAGGCAACTGGGATCTTGTCGGCAACAACATCCCCGTCTTCTTCATCCAGGACGCGCTGAAGTTTCCCGACCTGATCCACGCGGTGAAGATGGAGGCGGATCGCGGCTATCCGCAGGCGGCCAGCGCCCATGACACGTTCTGGGACTTCGTTTCGCTGATGCCGGAATCGATGCACATGATCATGTGGGCGATGTCTGATCGCACCCTGCCGCGCAGCCTGCGGATGATCGAAGGCTTCGGCGTTCACACCTTCCGGCTGG
Organism: Paracoccus bogoriensis; assembly: GCF_019431455.1. Lineage (GTDB taxonomy): Bacteria > Pseudomonadota > Alphaproteobacteria > Rhodobacterales > Rhodobacteraceae > Paracoccus > Paracoccus bogoriensis. Next base: position 38,753 of record NZ_JAHYSR010000024.1, on the reverse strand, counting down.
TCAATGACGAGGGCCGCTCGACCTTCGTCAAGTTCCATTGGAAGCCGAAGCTGGGCCTGCAGAGCCAGGTCTGGGACGAGGCAGTCAAGACCGCCGGCGCCGATCCCGACTATCACCGCCGTGACCTGTGGGAGGCCATCGAATCCGGCGACTTCCCGGAATGGGAGCTGGGCATCCAGACCTTTGACGCGGACTGGGCCGCCGCCCAGCCCTATGACGTGCTCGACGCGACCAAACTGATCCCCGAAGAGGACATTCCCGTCCGCATCGTCGGTCGGCTGGTGCTGGACCGCAACCCAGACAATTTTTTCGCCGAGACCGAGCAGGTGGCCTTCCTGCCCTCGAACGTGGTGCCCGGCATCGACTTCACCGAGGACCCGCTGCTGCAGGGGCGTCTCTTCAGCTATCTCGACACGCAGAAGTCGCGGCTCGGCACGACAAACTTCCACCAGATCCCGGTGAACGCGCCGAAATGTCCGATGCACAATTTCCAGCGCGACGGGATGATGCAGATGGCGGTGCCGCGGGGCCGCGCCAATTACGAGCCGAACAGCCTCGCCGAGGCCGGCGAGGATCCCGGCCCGCGCGCGTCGGAGAAGGGCTTTGCGACCTATCGGCACATGACCGAGCTGGGGAACGAACCGACCGAAAAGCTGCGCGTCCGACCTGAGAGCTTTGCCGATCACTACAGCCAGGCGCGGCTGTTCTATCAAAGCCAGACGCAGACCGAGCAGCGCCACATGGCGGACGCCATCACCTTCGAACTGTCCAAGGTGACGCTGCCGCATGTCGTCAGCCGCGTTCTCTCCCATCTGCGTGTGATCGACGAGGATCTGGCCAAGGCCGTGGCCGAGGGCCTGGCCGAAGATCTGCCTGCCGCCGCAATCCCTGCAAAAGAGCCTGTGGACATGGCGCCCTCGGATGCGCTGTCCATCGCCAAGCGGGCGCATCACAGCCTGAAGGGCCGAAAGGTCGGCATCCTCATCGGTGACGCGCCAGACAAGGCGCGGCTCGAGGCGCTGAGTGCCGCGATCACCGAGGCGGGTGCAAAGGCCGTGCTGATCCACAAGCAGCGCGGCCGAGCAGAGGAACAGCTGGCCGGTCAGCCCTCGGTCTTCTTCGATGCGGTGGCGCTGGTGCTGTCGGCCGAGGATGCCAAGGCGCTGTCCCGCTACAAGCCGGCCATCGACTTCGTCTCGGACGCCTTCGCCCATTCCAAGGCCATCGGCGCGGACGAGACTGCCGAAGCGCTGCTTGAGGCGGCGGGCGTGACGCGCGACGAAGGCGTCGTGCCGCTGGATGCCGCGGGCTTCGTCGCGGCCGCCTCGCGCCGCTACTATGAGCGGGAGGCGTCGCTCTGGTAAAGCGCAGCGCGGCATCACGCGGACCCGACCACCCCTGATCCCGTCCTTAGCTCCGCTGACGTTTCTGGTAAGGCCTGTTGCTGGTAGCCGCTGCGCGATCACTCGCCTTAAACCGACCAGGAACGCCGGAGCCAGAGGCGCGGCAGGTCGCTTTGAAATGAGCCAGATGGGCCGGCGAAACGCCTGCCCATCTGTTCGTTCAGGCGCAAGGTATAAGCGAAGCCATGCCACAAGCGGTTCGCCGCGCGCAATCGCAGCACCGGCGATGCGCGGCAGCCGGTGGACATGGAGCCGAGAAAGCAAACAAGCGCGCGATGCGCGGATCTGATATAATCTCGATTATGTCTCATACTTGAATGCTGCATCAGCTCCAGGGCCCGGTGTGCGGCGCTCTGACACCGGTCGAGCGGTTACGGTTTCGGCAGGATCAGCAGCTCGGCCGTGATGCAGACCGCGTTGAGGCCGACGCTCAGGCGGCCCCGGCGCAGGGCGCCGTCCATGCCCGTTGCCGCGATTTCCAGACGCACCGCGTTGGCCACGACCGCGCCGCTGGCGATCACGAATTCTGCGGCGTCCCCTTCAACCGACGCTCCGTCTTCGAGCTGGGCTCCGACAAGGCTGCCCAGCCCTTCAATGCGGGCCTGGCCAAGGTCAAGCCCGGCCAGAGCCGTCACCAGATCCTCGTTCGGCCTGATCCGGCAAAGGGCCGCGTTTGGCGCGGACAGGTCCAGAGCCACGGGCGAGAAGAGCGCAAATCCCGTTTCGGGATCATCGCGCCGTTCCAATAGCGCGCCCGCGATCCCCCAGCCCGACACGACCGCATCGGCGGCCAGGATGCTGTCATCGCCCTGAAGGTGCCCGATGCCCGTCTGGCCGTCGCCGCCTGTCCAGAGACCATGGCAATGGCCGAAGGGCGCGGTCCCGTCGCGGCCCAGATGGATGCCGCCCAGAGTGATGCGCCCGGCCTTCATCCGGTGCGGCGCGCTGAACCAGGCCACGCGGCCATCGCCCGGCGCGGGGGCCGGGACGACCCAGACCAGAGGTGCAAGCGCGACGCCCTCAAGCCGCAGATAACCGGCGGCGAAACCCGCCTCGGCCAGAGCCTGGGCCACGGCCCGGTTCAGCGGCAGGCCGGCCCGAAGGCGCAGGTGCAGGGCTTCGACCCGGCAGGGCACGGTCTCGATCCGGGGTCCGGCGACCGGCCCGGGATGGGTCAGGCGCCGCAGGGTCATGCGGCGGGCCACTCGCCCCGGGCGATCAGTTCCTCGCGCACCATCTTGCGGGTGATCTTGCCATAGGCGGATTTCGGCAGCGCCTCCCACAGCACGACCCGGCGCGGCAGCTTGTAGCGGGCGATCCGGCCCTCCAGCCAGGCCAGCACCGCCTGCGGGTCCGGCTGCGTGCCCTTGCGCGGCACGCAGACGGCCAGCCCGGTTTCGCCCCAGACCGGATCGGGCGCGCCCAGCACCAGAACCTCGGCCAGGTCGGGATGGGTCAGCAGCTTCTCCTCGATCTCGCGCGGATAGATGTTCGAGCCGCCCGAGATATACATGTCCGAGGCCCGGCCGGTCAGATACAGGAACCCCTCGGCGTCCAGATGCCCCAGATCGCCGGTCAGGAACCAGCCGTTGCGAAAGGACTTGGCGTTCGCGTCCGGGTTGTCGTGATAGCCCGCAAAGACCGCCGGACCGATCACCGCGATCTCGCCGGTTTCGCCCGGCGGCAGTTCGCGCCCTTCGGCATCCTGGATCTGGACCTGCATCCCGGTGCGGGCAAAGCCGCAGGTGCCGATCCGCATGGCGGCATCATCCGCCGAATGCAGCGCGGGCGGCAGGACCGTGATGTTGCCCGTCACCTCGCCCAGACCGAAATACTGGACCAGCACCGGTCCCAGCTTGTCCAGCGCGCGGACCTGATCGGCCCGATACATCGGCGCGCCCGCATAGATGACGTGGCGCAGGCTGGAATGGTCGAAGCGGTCCACGGCCTGATGCTCGACCAGCAGCTTCACGATGGTCGGCACGGTGAACATGTTGGTGACGCGATGCGCCTCGACCAGCGCCCAGATCTCGGCCGGATCGAAGCGCTCGCCCACGGGCAGGATCGTCGGCACGCCGCGCGCCACCTGCGCCAGCTGGTGGATGCCCGCCCCGTGCGACAGCGGCGCGACCACCAGCGAGGCATCGTCCTCGGTCGTGCCGGGCATCAGGTCGCAGAGGTGGTTCGTGACGACAAAGGCCATCTGCCCATGCGTCAGCACCGCCGCCTTGGGCCGTCCCGTCGTGCCCGAGGTGAAGAAGAACCAGCAGGGATCGTCGCGTTGAACCTCGGCCTCGGGCGGCATGGCACCCGCGTGGCGGGCGATCAGCGTGTCATAATCCGTGCCGAAGCGGCTGGCGCCGATCGAGATGATCCCCTCGACCGTTCCGGCGCAGGATGCGGCGTGGTCCGCGAACTCGGCCCCGCAGAGCAGCAGCCTCGCCCCCGACGAGGCCGCCAGATAGGCCAGATCATCCGGCGCGCCGCGAAAGTTCGCGGGCACCCAGACCGCTCCGACCCGCCAGCAGGCGAACATCGCCTCGAACATCTCGAGGCAGTTGGCGGACTGCACCAGCAGCCGGTCGCCCTTGCGCAGCCCGTAATCCGTGACCAGCGCCTGCGCAAAGGCCCCGGCGCGGGCCTGCATCCCGGACCAGGAGGTGCGCGCCTCGCCTCGGATGAAGCCGGGGCGGTCCGGGAACCTGCGCGCATTCTGCGTCAGGAAGTGGCAGAGATTCATCACCCGCGTCGAGACCGGCGTCATCGCGCCCGCTCCAGAATCGAGACATAGTTGGCGACAGCAGCCCCGCCCATGTTGAACACCCCCGCCATCGTGGCACCGGGCAGCTGCATCTCGCCCGCTTCGCCCGCCAGCTGCATCGCGGCCATGACATGCATCGAAACTCCTGTCGCGCCAATGGGATGGCCCTTGGACTTGAGCCCCCCCGACAGGTTCACCGGCAGCCGCCCCCCCCGCGCGGTCATCCCCTCGCGGATGACGCGATGGCCCTGCCCCGGCTCGGCCAGACCCATCGCCTCGTATTCCAGCATCTCGGCGATGGTGAAGCAATCATGGGTTTCGACCAGCGACAGGTCGTCCAGCGCGACGCCCGCCGCCTCCAGCGCCTGCCGCCAGGCAAGGCGCGCGCCGCGGAACTCCAGCACGTCGCGGCGCGACAGGGCCATGATGTCGCTGGCCTGCGCGCGGGCGCGGAAGGCGATGGCCCGGCGCATCCCCATCGCCGTCTCGGCATCCGCCAGAACCAGCGCCGCCGCCCCGTCCGAGATCAGCGAACAGTCCGACCGCCTGAGCGGCCCCGCCACGCGCGGGTTCTTCTCGCTGACCGTGTTGCAGAAGGCGATGCCCAGATCCTTGCGCATATGGGCATAGGGGTTGGCCATCCCGTTGGCGTGATTCTTGGCGGCGATCATCGCCAAGGCCTCGGACTGATCGCCATGGCGCTGGAAGTAGCTGCCCGCGATCTGGCCGAACAGGCCGGCGAAACCCGCCTCGACCCCGGCCTCTTCGCGGCGGTAGCTTGCGCCCAGCAGGATGTCGCCCACCTCGGCGGTGGGCGTCGCCGTCATTTTCTCGGCGCCCACGACAAGCGCGATCCGCCCGCGCCCCGACGCGATGAAATCCATCGCCCCGAACAGCGCGGCCGATCCGGTGGCGCAGGCATTTTCGTAGCGGGTCGCGGGAATATGGGCGAAGGCCTCGTCGCCCATCGCCACCAGCGCCGCCTGGAAATCCTGACGCGAAAAGCCGTTGTTGAAGACGCCGACGAAGATGCCGTCGATATCGCCCGCGCCGATTCCGGCATGGTCCAGCGCCGGGACGATGGCAGCGGCCATCAGCGCCTCGGTGTCCTCGAGGTCGGATTTGCCAAAGACGGTATGCCCCCAGCCCACGATCATCGGATTTGGCATCGGATTTGGCATCGGGTCTCCCATCTCATCCTCCGTGTCGCGGCGCGGCCTGCGCCAGCTTGCGTTCGATGCGCGCGGCCTCGGCGCGCAGACGTTCCAGCAATTCGGGGCGCCTGTCCTCGCGCATCCGGCTGGCGACGGCGGCCAACGACAACGCGCCCGCCAGCCGCCCGTCCGGATGACGCAGCGCGACCCCCATGCCCCAGGAATCCTCGAAGACCAGGCCGGGATTGAGCGCGTAGCCCCGCGCCGCCGTCTCGGCCACCAGCGCGGGCAGATGCGGCGCGTAGCGGGGGAAGGACCGCGCCAGCACGGCCTCGTTCGCGGCCATCACATCGGCGCGCTCGCCTTCGGGCAGGGCGGCCAGCATCGCCAGAGAGCCCGCCCCGACCCCAAGCGGATGCGACTGGCCGGGCACCAGCGCATGGGTGCGGATCGGAAAGCCGCCGTCCTCGCGCAGAAGGCACAGCGAAGATGCGCCGCGGCGCACCGACAGCAGCGCCGCATCGCCCACATCCCCCGCCAGCCGCATGACACTTTCCCCGGCCAGCTGCGCCAGACCGGGCCGCTGCGCGGCGACATGGCCCAGCACCTGGGCCTGATCGCCCAGATGGTATAGGCGGCTTTGATCGTCCTGCGCGACCATGCCCGCGCGCATCAGCGCCAGCACAAGCCGCCGGACCGTCGCCTTTTTCAATCCGCTGGACGTGACCAGCCCGGACAACGAGATCCCTTCGGCACCATGCCGCGCGACCGTCAGCAGCAGCATCAGGGCGCGGTCCACGCTTTGCGTGCCGCTTGGGCCGTCATGGTCCATATCGTGGACCTGTTGTCTTTCGGCACACATGATCCCGCCCTCCCGGACCGAGGATGATGAGAAGTTAGGCGAAATGGCAAGAATATTCTTGCAATGGGGTCGCAGATGAAATCATCATGTGGACCAATGCTGCAGAGGGGCGGCAGATCTGGGAGGATCCAAGGATGAGCTTCATGAGACTTGGCCGCGTCGCGCTGGCCACGGCGCTGGCGACCACGATCGGTCTGGCTGCGGCTGCGGCCGAAACGCTGCGCCTGTCGCACAATACCGGCGACGGCACGACCTGGCACAAGGGTGCCGAGAAGTTCGGCGAGCTTCTGGCCGAACGTTCGGGCGGCGCGATGCAGGTGCGCGTCTTTCCGAATGCCCAGCTGGCGGGGGGCGATCAGATGCGTCAGGCCGACATGGTCGGACGGGGTGCGCTTGACCTCGTGGTGACATCGGCCATCAACGTGACGCCTCTGGTCCCCGAGATGGCGGTCTTTTCGCTGCCCTATCTCTATGCGAACTACGATCAGGTCGATGCGACCACCGCCGAGGGCGGGCCTGCCGAACGACTGGCCGAGATCCTCGAGGACAAGGGCATCGTGGTCCTGGCCTGGGGCGAAAACGGCTTTCGCGAAGTCACCAACAATGTGCGCCCGATCGCCTCGCCCGAGGACTTGCGCGGGCTGAACATGCGCGTTGCCGGTCCGATGTATATCGACGTGATGAACGCGCTTGGTGCGAATCCGCAGCAGATGCAGTGGACCGAGACCATGACCGCGCTGCAGCAGGGCGTCGTGGACGGGCAGGAAAACCCCATCGGCGCGGTGATCATCCCGCAGCAGGTCTTCGAGGTGCAGAAATACCTGACCACCTGGCATTATTCCTACGACCCGATCTTCCTGGGCATCTCCAAGGCGAAATGGGACAGCTACGACGCCGAGACGCAGCAGATGCTGCGCGAGACGGCAGCCGAGGCCATGGCCTATCAGCGCCAGATCACGCGCGAGGGCACCGCGACCGGCATCGACTTCCTGCGCGAGCGCGGGATGGAGGTTCATGAGCCCTCCGAAGAGGAACTGGCCGCCTTCCGCGAGGCCACCCAACCTGCCTTCGATCAATGGGCCGAGCGCGTCGGGCTCGAACTGGTGCGGGCCTTCCAGGACGCTATCGCCTCGGTGAACTGAAGCCTGATCCCGCCTTGGCCCCGAAATACCCCGGGGCGGGTGGCAACGCCCCCCGCTCCGGGACCACCCTCCCCCAGTGAGAGGCCTTCATGTTTGCCTTCCTCATGCGCGAGGCCGAAAAGCTGGTCTGCGCGGTCCTGTTCCTCGGCATGACGCTGTTGGGCTTCGTGAACGTGGTGGTCCGCTACGGCACCAGCTATTCCTTTGCCTCCAGCGAGGAGCTGCTGACCAATGGCTTTCTTCTGCTGACGGTGTTCGGCGCGGCCATCGCGGCCCGGCATGGTCAGCATTTGGCCGTGACGGCGGTGATCGACCTCTTGCCGCGCGGATTGCGGCTGGCGGCCGTTGCCCTGTCTGTGCTGCTGTCGGTGGCGCTCTTGCTGGGGTCGGCCTGGCTGGCATGGCAATCGCTGGCGACGCTTTATGCCAACGGCCTGCGATCCTATGCGCTTGGCATCCCGGCCTGGTATTATCAGGCAGCGGTGCCCTTTGCCTTCATCCTGATCGCGCTGCGCTTCGTCCAGCACACCATCACCGAATTCCGGGCGGCGGCATCCCGTGATTGACCTTGTCTCCGCGCCCGGCCCCGGCACGCAGATGGTGCTGCTGTTCTTCCTGCTGCTGGCGCTGCGGGTGCCGGTCGCCTTTGCGCTTGGCCTGTCGTCGCTTTACGCGATGTGGCGGATCGGGTTCGGCCTTGATCTGGCGGGCGACCTGATCACGGCAGGCGTGGCGCGCTATTCGCTGCTGGCGATTCCGTTCTTCATCCTGGCGGGTGCGCTGATGGGCAGCACCGGCATCGCCGAGCGGATGATCCGCTTCTTCCGCGTCCTTGTCGGCGGACTGCCCGGCGGGATGGGCGTCGTCGGCACGGTGGTCTGCCTGTTCTGGGGTGCGGTCAGCGGGTCCGGCCCGGCCTCGGTCGCGGCCATCGGCCCGATGATCATCAAGGGGATGGAGGAGGACGGCTATTCCCGCGCCCATGCGGCGGGTCTGGTCTGCGCGGGGGCGGCGCTGTCGATCGTTATTCCGCCCTCGATCGGTCTGGTGCTGTATGGCGTCATTGCCGAGGTCTCGATCTCGCAGCTTTTCATCGCCGCGATCCTGCCCGGATTGTTCATGGGGCTGACCATGATCGCCGTCCTGCCCTTCATCGCGCCGGGGGGCCATCACCGCGCCCTTGCTGCGCTGAGCCCCGAGCCCTATGCCGGACGCCCCTATGGCGCGCGGCTCTGGCACGGCTTCAAAGACAGTTTCTGGGGGCTGATGACGCCCGTGGTGATCCTTGGCGGCATCTATTCCGGCATCTTCACGCCGACCGAGGCGGCCCTGGTCGCCACGGTCTATGCCCTGCTGGTCGGCGGCCTCGTCTATCGCAGCCTGACGCTGCGCAGTCTCTATGAAACTCTGGCCGAGGCCGCATCCTCTTCGGCCACGGTCATGCTGGTCGTGGCCTATGCCGCGCTCTTCGGCTGGGTCATCACGGTCGAGGATCTGGTCGGCACCTATTCCAGCGGTCTGCTGGGCATCAGCGACAATCCCTGGGTCGTCCTGCTGGTCATCATGCTGATCCTGCTGATCGCGGGCATGTTCATGGACGCGATCACGGTCATGTTCATCACCCTGCCCATCGTCCTGCCGGTGATGCGAACGCTTGGCTGGGATCCTGTCTGGTTCGGCGTCCTCGTGATGGTGAACCTTGCCATCGGGCTGATCACGCCTCCGGTCGGGATCAACCTCTATGTCGCGGCGAATGTGGCGCGCCTCTCGATCGAGCATGTGGCACGGGGGGCGCTGCCCTTCCTGCTGGTGACGCTGGTCGGGCTGGGTGTCATCGCAGCCTTCCCCTCCATGTCGCTGCTGCTGGTCCAGTGGCTGCGCTGAGCGAAAGACCCCGTCCATGACCACGAAAACCGCCATCGTCACCGGCGCCGCCCGCGGCATCGGCCTTGCCACCGCCCGGCTGCTGCTGTCGCAGGGCTGGCAGGTCGCCTTGATCGACCTGGACGCCGAGACGCTGGCGGAAGCGGCCTTGCCGCTGCAGGGCGTGCTGGCCGTCCCCTGCGACATCTCGGACGAGGCGCAGGTCGCCGCCATGACCGCCCGCGTCGCGGCATGGGCGGGCCGCATCGACGGGCTGGTGAACAATGCCGGCGTGGCCGATTTCCGCCCGTTGGAGCAGACGGACCTTGCCACATGGCGCCGGATCATGGCGACCAATCTCGATGGCGTGTTCCTGACCTCGCAGGCCGTCATCCCGCATCTGAAGCGGACGCGCGGCGCGATCGTCAACATCGCCTCGATCTCGGGGCTGCGCGCCTCGACGCTGCGCGTGGCCTATGGCACGTCCAAGGCCGCCGTGATCCACCTGACGCGCCAACAGGCGGTGGAACTGGGCGAGCACGGCATCCGCGCCAATTGCGTTGCCCCCGGCCCGGTTGACACCAAGCTGGCGCTGGCCGTCCACAGCCCCGCAATCCGCGCCGCCTATCACGACGCCATCGCGCTGAACCGCTATGGCACCGAGGCCGAGATCGCCGAGGCCATCGCCTTCCTGCTATCGGACCGTGCCTCGTATATCACCGGGCAGGTTCTGGCCGCCGATGGCGGGTTCGAGGCCGCAGGCGTCGGACTGCCCGCGCTGCGGCAAGGCCGATGACCTCAACGGGCGCGTCCTGCCCTGCCCCAAGGCCCGCCGGATGCTGCGCGGCCGCACGGCCAAGGGTCGGCCATGGCCTGCAACAGGCACTCAGGCCGCCGCCATTCCCGTCAGGCGCAACACCAGTCCGGCCACCGCGCAGGCGGCCAGCACCGTGATCGGCGACAGGCGCAGGCGCAGCACCGCGACCAGCGCCGCAAGGGTCAGCAGCGCCGCCCAGGGGTCAAGGCTTGACCAGACCGGAACCTCAAGCGCCAACCCGCCGACCGGGCGCAGCGTGCCGAACAGCACATGCAGCCCGAACCACAGCGCCAGGTTCAGGATCACCCCCACCACCGCCGCCGTGATGGCGGTCAGCGCCGCGGCGACAATCCGGTCGTCGCGCAACCTTTCGATGAAGGGCGCGCCAAGGAAGATCCACAGAAAGCACGGCACGAACGTCACCCAGGTCGTCAGCAGCCCGCCAAGCGCGCCCGCCAGCAGCGGCGGCAAACCGCCCGCATCGCGCAGCGCGGCCATGAAGCCCACGAATTGCGTCACCATGATCAGCGGGCCCGGCGTCGTCTCGGCCATGCCCAGCCCGTCCAGCATCTCGCCGGGGGCGAGCCAGCCGAAATGCTGCACCGCCTCCTGCGCGACATAGGCCAGAACGGCATAGGCGCCCCCAAACGTCACCACCGCCATCACGCTGAAGAAGCCGGCAATCTGCGAAAAGACGTTCTGCGGACCCAGCACCAGCAGCAGCGCGCCGACCGGCACCAGCCAAAGCGCCAGCACGACCGCCGACAGCCGCAAGGCCCAGGACAGGTTCACGCGGGCATGTTCGGGCGTCTCCTCGCCCAGCAGCGTGTCGGCATCCGCGACCTGCCTGTCGCCGACCTGGCCGTGACCGCCGCCGCCCCGGAAGGCGGGCATGTCCGCACGCGCGCCAAGAAAGCCGATCAGACCCGCCGTCAGGACGATGACCGGAAACGGCACGCCAAGCACGAAGATCGCCACGAACGAGGCCGCCGCGATCCCCAGCATCGCGCCGTTCCGCAGTGCCCGGCTGCCGATGCGGATCACAGCCTGCACCACGATGGCCAGGACGGCGGTCTTGAGCCCGAAAAACAACGCCTCGACCGGCCCGGCATCGCCCCAGATCGCATAGATCCAGGACAGCGCCATGATCGACACGACGCCCGGCAGAACGAAAAGAACCCCCGCGATGACGCCGCCGATCGCGCGATGCATCAGCCAGCCGATATAGACGGCAAGCTGCATCGCCTCGGGTCCGGGCAAAAGCATACAATAATTCAACGCGTGCAAGAACCGCTTTTCGCCCAGCCAGCGGTTTTCCTCGACGAGGATGCGGTGCATCAGGGCGATCTGCCCGGCCGGTCCGCCGAAGCTGAGAAGGCCGATACGGGCCCAGATGCGCGTGGCGTCGGCAAGCGTGGGATAGGGGCCATCGGTCATCCGGTCGTCCTCGGGTCAGCGCGACGGCTCAGCCCTACAAGTCGTGCCCAAGGGCTGCAAGATGCCGGGGCCGGTGCGGTGCCGAGGGCGCGGACATCGCCTTGCGGCGCAAGCCGTGGCGCAAAGCCGATGCGCCTTTGCCGCAGATCAGCAGGATGGACAAGGCAGGATGCGAATTCCGGGCCTGTGGAATTGTGCCCCGGCAGCTTAGCGCCTAGATTGGCGGCCCGAGATTCCGAGGACCGAACCGATGAAGCCTGATCCGGCGTCCCGCAAAGCCTTTGCCCCTTTTCTTGTGCTGGCCCTGATGGCCGGACTGGTGATCGCCGCCATCTGGTGGGCGACGCGCCCCGGTCCGCTGCTGATCCAGGGCGAGGTCGCCGCGCCGCGGGTCGATGTCTCGGCGCGCATCTCGGGCCGGGTCGTGCGAATCGAGGCTGATCTGGGCCAGCGCGTCGATGCGGGCCAACTGCTGGCCGAACTCTCGAACCCGCAACTGGTCGCGGCCCATGCTGCCGCAGCCTCGGGGCTGGAGGTCGCACGCGCCTCAGAGGCCGCCGCGCGCGCCACCCGCCCCGAGGTGATCCGCGCCCGCGAGGCCGAGCTGGCCGCCGCCCGGGCCGATCTGCGCCTGGCCGAGGAACAGCTGGGCCGCGACACCGATTTGTCGCAGCAGGGCCTGCGCCCGCAGGCGGCGCTGGACCAGTCCACGCGCAACCTGGACGCCGCTGCAGGCCGGGTCGAGGCCGCCGAGGCGCAGCTTGACCTGGCCCGCGCCGGGGCCTCGCCCGAGGAACGGCAGGTCGCGGCGGCCCAGGTGGCCCAGGCCGAGGCCGTGCTGGCTCAACGTCAGGCCGATCTGGACGAATTGCGGGTCTTCGCGCCGATGTCGGGCGAGATCTCGGGCCGCATGATCGAGATGGGCGAAAATGTCGGTCCCGGCGCGCCGCTCTTTACCATCGTCGATCTGGATCAGGCCTGGTTCACCTTCAACCTGCGCGAGGATCTGCTGGCCGGGCTGGCGATGGGCGACCGGCTAAGCGTCCGTATCCCGGCGTTGGACGCCGAGACCGAGGCCGAGATCACCCTGATCAACGTGCAGGGCCAGTTCGCCAGCTGGCGCGCTACCCGCGCGACGGGCGATTTCGACCTGCGCAGCTTCGAGCTGCGGGCCCGGCCCGTCGCGCCGCTGGAGGGTCTGCGCCCCGGCATGTCCGCCCTGATCCAGCTGGATCGCTAGGGCCATGCTGGCCGTCATGGCGCGCGAGATCCGCCTGCTGCCGCGCCGCCCGGCGCTGGCGGGGCTGGTCATCGTTCTGCCGCTGGTCATGCTGCTGGTCCTGGGCGGGATCTTTCGCGCAGGGATTCCGACGGGCATGGCGGTGGCGGTGATCGACCTGGACCGGTCGGACCTGTCGCGGGCCGTCACGCGGATGCTGGACGCGGCGCCCGAACTGACCGTGACCCATCGCGCATCCGACCTGTCCGAGGCGCGGTCGCTGATCGTGTCCGGCGCGGTGCGCGGCGCGGTGCTGATGCCCCAGAACCTGGAACGCGACATCACCCGCGGCGCGCGCCCCGAGATCGTCACCTTCTACGACAACCAGCACATGAGCGCCGGATCGCTGGTCGCCCGCGGCGCCCGCAACGCCATCGACACGGCGCTGGCGGGCCTGCGCCTGTCGGTGCGTCAGGGTCAGGGCGAGGCCCCGGTGCAGGCCATGGTCGCCCTGCAGCCGATCCCGATGCAGGCCCATGCGCTGTTCAACCCGGCCTTTGATTATGTGCATTTCCTGCTGGCCGCGCTGATCCCGACAGTGCTGCAGATCATCGCCGCCGCCGCGACCGCCTATGCGGTCTCGCTGGATTTCGGGCCGGGGCGGCATCCGCGCGTGCTGATGCGCATGGCGGGCGGCATCCTGCCCGCCATGCTGGGCAAGATCCTGCCCTATACGGTGATCTTCCTGCTGATCCTGGGCCTGTCGGATGTGGCGCTCTATGGCTGGCTGGCCGTGCCCTTGCGCGGGTCGCTGTGGCTTATGGCGCTTGGTGCGGTGCTGTTCGTGCTGGCGTCGCAAATGATTGGCGCGCTGGCCTTCGTGCTGACCCGGGACATGGGCCGGGCGGCCAGCCTGATCGCCATCATCACCGCGCCGGCCTTCGGCTTCATGGGGCTGGGCTTTCCGCGCGAAGCGATGTCCACGCTGGCTCAGGCCTGGGGCGCGGTCATTCCCGGCACCTGGTATGTGCAGTTGCGCATCGACCAGTCACTGCGCGCAACGCCCATCGACATCTCGGCCATGTCGGTCCTGTGGCTGACGGTGATCGCGGGTGTGCTGGTGGCGTTGGTCCTGTTGCGTCTGTGGCGCCTGTCCCGTCAGCAGGCCCCGGCATGAGTTCGCTGGCCTCTGCCTTCCGCGCCGAACTGGCCGCCGTGCTGGGCGACCGGCAGGTGCGGCTGATCGTCCTTCTGGCGCTGGTCATCTATGCGGTGATCTACCCCCTGCCCTATCGCGCCGAACTGTTGCGCGACGTGCCGGTGGTGCTGGTCGATCAGGACGGATCGACCGCATCGGCCGATCTGGCGCGGCGTGTGGACGCCTCCGAAGCCGTGGCTCTGACCCATCGCGCCCCCGACATGGCCCAGGCCACGCGGCTGGTCCATGAACGCCGCGCCTATGGCGTCATGCTGATCCCCGACGGGTTCGAGCGTGCCCTGCTGCGCGGCGACCAGAGCCCCGTCGCGCTTTACGCCGATGCCAGCTATTTCCTGATGTATCAGCGCGTGATGCAGGGCGCCGCCGTCCCCCTGCGCCAGATGGGCGCCGAGATCGAGGCCGGGCGCCTGATCGCCCAAGGCACGCCCCGCGCCGTGGCCGCGGCGCAGGTCAGCCCCGCGACCCAGATCGAGGTGCCGCTGTTCAACCCCGCCGCCGGTTACGCGACCTATGTGCTGCCCGCGGCCTTCGTGCTGATCCTGCAGCAGACGATGTTGATGGGGCTGGCGCTTGCCGCAACGCGGCGGGGTTCGCTGCCCGGTCATCCGGTCTGGCGGCTGCTGGGCCGGGCGGGGGCGTGGCTGACGATCTGGTCGGGGCTGCTGCCGGTTTATCTGATCGTGCTGCCGGTGCTTTATGGCCTGCCGATCCTGGGCAATCCTGGCGCGCTGATGATGCTGGGCCTGCCTTTCCTGCTGGCGACGGGGCTTCTGGCGCAACTGGTCGCGGCGCTGTTCCGGCGGGCCGAGATCGTGCAGGTGGTGCTGCTGGCGCTTGGCTTGCCCTTTTTCTTCCTGTCGGGCTTTGCCTGGCCGGCCGAGGCGATCCCCGCCCATCTCAACGCGGTCGCGCAGCTGATTCCGTCCACCGCGGCCATCGACGGGTTTGTGCGGGTCACGCAGATGGGCGCGAGCCTGCCCGAGATCGCGCCGATCCTGTGGCACCTCTGGGCGCTGACCGCCTTACTGGGCGCTTCCGTGCTGATGGTCGATGCGCTGCGGACAGGAAAACGTTCATCCTGATCGGCAGGAAGGACGCTGGCCGGGCGCGTTCCGTCCAGCGCGGTCTCAGCCGAGCGAATATCCCACGCCGCGCACGGTTCGCAACGGATCGTCGCCGCCGTTCTTCATCAGCGCCTTGCGCAGGCGGCCGATATGAACGTCGATGGTGCGCGTATCGACATAGATGTCGCGGCCCCAGACCCGGTCCAATAGCTGTTCGCGCGACCAGACACGACCCGGCTTTTCCATCAGCGTGGACAGCAGCCGGAACTCGGTCGGACCCAGATGCAGGGGCTGGCCGGCGCGAAAGACGCGATGTTCGGCGGAATCGAGGATGATGTCTGCGAAAGACAGCCGCTCGCCCATCGAAGCCGGCCGGGTGCGACGCAATTGTGCGCGCAGCCGCGCCAGCAATTCGACGACGGAATAGGGTTTGACCACGTAATCGTCGGCGCCGGTCTCAAGCCCGCGCACGCGGTCCACTTCTTCGCTGCGGGCGGACAGCATGATGATCGGGATGTGGCGCGTGGCGGGATCGGCCTTGACCTGGCGGCAGACCTCGATCCCGGAGACCTTCGGCAGCATCCAGTCCAGCACGATCAGGTCGGGTTGTTCTTCGGCCACCAGAAGCAGCGCGTCCTCGCCATTGTCGGCCATCACGACATCGAAGCCTTCGGCTTCGAGATTGTAGTGAAGAACCTCGCGCTGCGCGCCCTCATCCTCGACGACCAGAACACAAGGGGCCTGTCGCGTCATGGATCAGCCCTCGCCCAAGGTCGCCGCCATCGGCACGCTGTTGCTTTTCGGACGCGCTTCGTCAGGCAGTTCGCCTGTCACCAGATAGACGACCTGCTCTGCGATCGAGGTCGCATGGTCGCCCATCCGCTCGACATTCTTGGCGATGAAGTGCAGATGCATGCAGGGCGTGATATTGCGCGGATCCTCCATCATGTGCGTCAGGAATTCGCGGAACAGCGCATTATACATCTGGTCGATTTCCAGATCGCGCTGGCGCACGTCATGGGCCAGATCGGCGTCGCGGCGGATATAGCTGTCCAGCGCGTCCTGGAGCATCTTGTTCACGGCCTGGCTCATCCGGCGCAGCGCCATGCCCGAACCGTCGATCGCGGGCAAATGCGACAGGACTTCGGTCCGCTTGGCCATGTTCTTGGCATAGTCGCCGACCCGCTCCAGCGAGGCGGCAATCTTCATCACGGCCAGCACCATGCGCAAATCGGTCGCGGTGGGGGCACGCAGCGCGATCAGACGGGCGGCATCCTCGTTGATCTGCGCCTCGAGCGCGTCGATGGCCTTGTCGCGGCGCCGGACCTCTTCGGCCAGTTCCTCGTCGCGGGTGTCCAGCGCGGTTGCGGCGTCGGTGATCGCGGCCTCGACCATGCCGCCCATCTTGACCACCATCGCCTGGATCGTTTCAAGATCGCGGTCGAAGGCTGAAGAGATATGCTTGTCGCGGTTCATGTCGCGTCCTTTCGATCAGCCGATCCGGCCCGAGATATAGGCCTCGGTCCGGCTGTCTCGCGGCTTGGTGAAGATGTCGTCGGTATCTCCGTATTCGACCAGGCTGCCCAGATGGAAAAAGGCGGTTTTCTGACTGACGCGGGCGGCCTGCTGCATCGAATGGGTCACGATCACGACCGAGAACTTCTCGCGCAATTGGTCGATCAGTTCCTCGACCTGGCTGGTGGCGATAGGGTCCAGCGCGCTGCAGGGCTCGTCCATCAGCAGGACTTCGGGCGCAGTGGCGACAGCGCGGGCGATGCACAGACGCTGCTGCTGACCGCCCGAAAGGCCAGTGCCGGGTTCGTGCAGGCGGTCCTTGACCTCGTTCCACAAGGCCGCGCCGCGCAGGCTGCGTTCGACGATCTCGTCCAGATCGGACTTGCTGCGGGCAAGCCCGTGGATGCGCGGCCCATAGGCCACGTTGTCATAGATCGACTTGGGAAAGGGGTTCGGCTTCTGGAAGACCATGCCGACCTTGGCGCGCAACTGCACCGGATCGACGCGGCGATCATAGATATCCTCGCCATCAAGCAGGATCCTGCCCTCGATCCGGGCAATGTCGATGGTGTCGTTCATCCGGTTGATGCAACGCAGAAATGTGGACTTGCCACAGCCCGAGGGGCCGATGAAGGCGGTCACGGTCTTGTCGAGGATCTCGACATTCACATCCTTGATGGCGTGCTTGTCGCCGTAATAGACCTGCACGTTGCGGGCCGAGATCTTGACATCCGTCTGTGTCACGGCGCTCTCCGTTCGGGTGGTATCATACATGTATAAGCTCCTTGCGCCCGCTTACCAACGACGCTCGAACTTGCGGCGCAGATAGATGGCCAGCAGGTTCATGCAGAGCAGGAAGACCAGCAGCACGATGATCGCGCCAGATGCCCGTTCGACAAAGGCGGGGTCGCTTCGCTGCGTCCAGTTATAGACCTGCACCGGCAGGGCCGAGGCGGGGTCGAACAGCCCTTCGGGGGGCGCGGCGGGAAATTCGCGCACGAAAGCGACCATGCCGATCAGCAGCAGGGGCGCCGTTTCGCCCAGGGCTTGCGCCAGGCCGATGATCGTGCCCGTCAGGATGCCCGGCATGGCCAGGGGCAGGACATGGTGGAACACCGTCTGCATCTTCGAGGCCCCTACCCCAAGCGCCGCGTCGCGGATCGAGGGCGGCACCGATTTCAGCGCGGCGCGGGTCGCGATGATGATCGTGGGCAGGGTCATCAGCGTCAGCACCAGGCCGCCCACGATGGGCGCCGATTGCGGCAGGCCGACGAAGTTGATGAAGACCGCCAGCCCCAGGATGCCGAAGACGATCGACGGCACCGCCGCGAGATTCGAGATGTTGACCTCGATGATGTCGGTGATGCGGTTCTTTGGCGCGAATTCTTCAAGATAGATCGAGGCAGCGACCCCGATCGGGACGGCCAGGAACAGCACCACCAGCATCATGTAGAGCGAACCAAGCATCGCCACACCCACGCCCGCGGCCTCGGGGCGCTGGTCGGATGCGTCCGCATTGGTCAGGAATTCGCGGTTGAAGCGCGTGACCAGCAACCCTTCGTCGCGAAGCGCCTCGGCCAGCAGCAATTGCTGAGGTGACACGTTGCTGTCGCGTTCCGCCGACTGCATGGTGACGCGGCCCTTGAAATAGCCGTCGATCCGGCCGTTCACCAACACGTTCACATCGACCGTCTGGCCGACCAGTTCCGGGTTGTCCAGCACCATGCGCCGCAGCTGTGCCGAGGCATCGCGCGAGACCAGACCGTCCACGTCGCCATCCTGCAGGCCGGGGATCTGGAGGTTCAGATCGGCGACCGCCCGGTCCAGCGCCCGGTCCAGCACCTGCCCGTAGGACAGGGTCAGCACGCTTGCCATCTGGGCGGGGTCGCGGTTGCCCTGGGGATCCAGGATTTCCGCATCCAGCGCCACCGGGATGGACAGATAGGTCTGACGGAACGCGCCCGAGCCGTCGCGGATGATCGTCGTGACCAGGAAGGCCAATGCCAGGACCGCAATCAGGATTGCGGTCAGTCCGTAAGCGCGGAACCGCTTTTCGGCCGCGTTGCGGCGGCGGGTGCGCGTGTCCCTCTGATACAGCGAGCCGCTATTCGGGCGCGCGGACGGGACCGCCTTGACGGGGTTCGAGGACAGATCGGTCATTCGTACTGCTCGCGATACTTGCGCACGATATAAAGCGCGACGACGTTCAGCCCGAGCGTGATGACGAACAGTGTCAGGCCCAGGGCAAAGGCGACCAGCGTCTCGGGCGAAGAGAAGTCGTTGTCGCCGGTCAGCTGGCTGACGATCTTGACCGTAATGGTGGTCATCGCCTCGAACGGGTTGGCGCTGATCGTGGCGGCCGCTCCTGCGCCCAGAACAACGATCATCGTTTCGCCGATGGCGCGGCTGGCGGCCAGCAGGATCGCGCCGACGATCCCCGGCAGGGCCGCAGGCAGCACGACGCTGCGCACCGTCTCGGAGGGGGTCGAGCCGAGGCCAAGCGCCCCGTCACGCAGGCTTTGGGGCACGGCGTTGATGATGTCGTCGGAAAGCGAGCTGACAAAGGGGATCAGCATGATGCCCATGACCAGCCCGGCGGTCATCACCGAACTGGCGCTGTTGCCCAGGCCTGTGGGTTGCGCGATCCAGTCGCGCAAGAGCGGGCCAACCGTTACCAGCGCGAAAAGGCCATAGACGATGGTCGGGATGCCCGCCAGAACCTCGACCACGGGCTTGGCGACGCTGCGAAAGCGCGGCCCGGCATATTCCGACAGATAGATCGCGGCCAGAAGGCCGATGGGCACCGCGACCAGCAGCGCGATGAAGCTGACATAAAGCGTGCCCCAGAGCAGCGGCAGCACCCCGAGCCGGGAATTCCCCTCGAAGCGGGGCGACCATTCGGTGCTGAAGAAGAACTGGCGGATGCTGTATTTCTCGAAGAAGTTGACCGTCTCGAAGACCAGCGACAGCACGATGCCGATGGTCGTGGCGATGGCGATCAGCGAACAGAACATCATGATGCCCAGCACCATGCGTTCGACCATGCTGCGGGCGCGAAAGCTGGTTTCGACGCGGGTGACAGCCCAGCCCAGACCGGCCACTGCCGCGCCAAGTGCCACAAGGCCGGCAACCCCCGCAGCCTCGACCGGAATGACCCCGGCCATACGCGCGAAGGTGGCCAAGGCCAGCACCGTGAGGGCGGGCAGCATCACCGCCAGCGCGACATTCGCGCCATGATAGGCGGGACGGCTGTGCAATTGCCGCACATCACCGCCCGATGCGGAATAGGCGCGACTGCGACCAACGAAAAAACCCGCCGCGGCCAGGATCATGGCGGCAAGCAGGGACCAGGACAGGGGCATCCGTCGAACCTCGGGCGGTCAGGGGAAACGGGGGCCGGCGGAAACCGGCCCCCGGGCTGGATCACTGCATGGTCACTTCGTCGGCGACCGTTTGCTGAACCGAGGCCAGTTCGGGGTCCGAGACCAGGCCATAGGCCGCCAGCGGGCCGTTCGGGCCGGCAATCGCGTCCGAGACAAAGAACTCGGCAAATTCCTTCAGGCCGGGGATGACGCCGATATGCGCCTTCTTGACGTAGAAGAACAGCGGACGCGAGACCGGGTATTCACCCGAAGAGATGGTCTCGGTGCTGGGCACGACGCCGTTGATCGTCGCCACGCGGAGGGTGTCGGTGTTGTTCTCGTAGAAGGACAGGCCGAAGACGCCGATGCCGTTGGGCGAGCTGCCGATCCGGGCCAGGGTTTCGGTATAGTCGCCGTCGATGTCGATCGAGCGGCCGTCGGTGCGCAGGCGGACGCAGGCTTCCTTGGCGTCTTCCTCGCTCAGCTCGGCCTCGAAGACCTCCTTGGCGCCGGAATCGGCGCAGCCCTGGATGATGACCTTCTCTTCAAAGACTTCGCGGGTGCCGTGGCGGGTGCCCGGAACGAAGACCAGGATTTCCTGATCAGGCAGATCGGGGTTCACTTCGGCCCAGTTGGTGGCGGTGTTGTCCACCACGGCGCCATCGACCACGCGGCGTGCGGCCAGGGCGTTGAACACGTCGGCGGGGGTCAGCGCGAATTCGTTGCCGTCCGCCGCCGAGGCAAAGACGATCCCGTCATAGCCGAAGCGGACTTCGATGATGTCGGTCACACCATTGGCCGCGCATTCCGCGACTTCGGTTTCGCGCATCGCGCGGCTGGAATTGGCGATGTCGATCGTGTTCGGACCGACGCCCTCGCAGAAGCGGCGCAGACCCGTGGACGAGCCGCCCGATTCGATGACCGGGGTGGCGAAATCGGTGTTCTCGCCGAACAGTTCGGCCACGATGGTCGAATAGGGCAGAACCGTGGACGAGCCCGCGACCTGGACCTGGTCACGCGCCGAGGCGGCCGTGGCGGTCAGAGCGATGACGGACAGCGCGGTTGCGCCGAGGCCGAGGAATTTCATGTGTCGTCTCCTGTGGAGTGGGTCGATGCACGCCCCACCTATTACGCGATTGTAACGCCGACGCCAAACTTATGTGACAAAAGCGTGACAATGGCGAAGCCTGCTGCCAAGGCCGACAGAGCGCGCCAATGCCTGCGCTGCGATGAGGCGGGACGGATGGCCGACGTGGCGGAGGATCTTTCACAAGCGACGTGAATCGCCGCCTTGCGCGCCCGCCGAAGGACACCGGGCGCGCCAGGCGGCGAAATTCACGGGGCGGAACTGCCTCAGCTGCGCGGCTTCAGATTCTGCGGGTCATATAGCGCCGCATGGCCGATTCCCGCGACCTCGACCGGATAGAGTTCATCGAAATAGCTGACATGCAGCCTGCGGCCCATCTGGCAATAGTCCCAGGGCAGATAGGCCAGCGCGATATTGCGTCCCACCGACGGGCCATAGGCGATCGAGGTCGTGTAGGACCGCCTTCCCAGGCTGTCGATCAGCACCGCGCCCGTGTCCGGGTCCATGACCGGCAGCGTGCCGACCGGATAACGGGCCACGCCATTGCTGTCCACGTTGTCGGTCATCACCAGCGTGCACAACATCGCGGGCTGATGACGGCGCGCGCGGTATTCCAGATGTCGGGCCTTGCCGACGAAATCGGCCTCCTTGACCTTGGGACGGGCCAGATCGGCTTCCAGCAGGTTGTATTGCGTCAGAAGGTCCGCGTTCTGAAGGCGCAGCGATTTCTCCAGACGGCGCGAGTTCGCGTAGGTCTCGATCCCCACGGCCATCACCCCTGCCCCGCGTAGCGCGTCCCACACGGCCAGACCATCATCATAGGCCATGTGCAGTTCCCAGCCCTGCTCGCCCACATACGAAATCCGGAAAGCCGTGACCTTGCGGCCTGCAATCTCGATCTGCCGGATTGCGGCAAAGGGGAAATTCGCCGCATCCAGTGCATCAGGATCCGCAACCACGGTTTTCAGCCGCGCGCGCGCATTCGGGCCCCAGATGCCGATCGTGGTGAAATCCTCGGTCCTGTCGATGATCGTCACATTAAAGCCGCGATCCTGCGCCACGCGGCGCATATACATCAGATCGCGAGGCCCGGCATCTGCACCGTTCACCAGACGGCAGCGATCCGCCATGCGCAAGACAGTGAAATCGGCGCGGACCATCCCCTCATCGTCCAGCATATGGGTATAGATGCCCTTGCCGATATTGCCGTCGCCGCCGATCCGGGCCACACACAGATATTCCATCATTTCGACATGATCCGGCCCGGAAATGTCGGTGATGTGGAAATGCGACAGGTTGATGATGCCGCAATCGGCACTCATCTCCAGCTGTTCGGCGTTGGAGACGCGCCAGAAATGGCGGCTGTCCCATTCGTTCAGGCGCTCGGGGACTTGATCGGCATATTTTTCCAGCAGGTGCTCGTTGGCGGCATAGCCATGCGCGCGTTCCCACCCCCCCAGTTCCATGAAATATCCGCCCAGCTCCTTTTCGCGCTCGTAGAACGGGGACCGGCGGATGCCGCGGCCCGTTGCAAAGGGCTCGCGCGGATGAACCGGAGGGTTGTAGATCTTGGCGGCGGTTTCCTCGCAGCGGCCGGCGATGAAGTCCTCGGTCAGTTGAAAGTCGCTGAAGCGCGCGTAGTCGATGCGGCTATGGTCGATCGGCGTGCGGCCCGTTGTCATCCAGTCCGCGATCAGCTTGCCCATACCGGGGGCGTCCTTGACCCAGATCGCCACGGCATACCACAGCCCCCGCAACCTGCGGCTTTCGCCCATGGACGGGCCGCCATCGGTGGTGGTCTGCAACAGGCCGTTGAAGGAATGGCTTTCGTTGAAGCCCAGCTCGGCCAGGATGGGCGTCAGCTCCATCGCGCGTTCCAAGGGCTCGATCACGTCGTCCAGCACCAGATCGCGCTGCGAGGGCGACAGCCGCGCCTGATCCTTTTCCAGCAGGTCGCGCGGATGAACCATCCGCACGTCCTTTTCATAATAATAGCCCCACTCGATCTGTCCGCCCTCGGTCGTGCTGGGGTCGCCCGTGTCGCGCAGATAGGCGGAATTGCCCTGATCGCGCAACAGGGGGTAGCCGATCTCCAGCCCCGTGCCCGCGAATTCGTCATAGGGGCCGAAGAAGGTCAGCGGATGATCGACCGGCATGACCGGCAGATCCTCGCCCGCCATCTCGGCGATAAGCCGCCCCCAGAGACCCGCGCAGACGACGACGCGGTCGGCCATGATCGTGCCGCGGGTCGTGCGCACGCCGGTGATGCGGCCGTCCTGATGCAGCAATTCCAGCGCAGGGGTGTTCGCGAAGGCGCGCAGCTTGCCCGCCGCCTCGGCCATGTCCACCAGCTTGCCCGCCACGGTCTGCGAGCGTGGCACGACAAGGCCCGCATCCGGATCCCACAGCGCGCCCTGGATCTGGTCCTCCTCCAGCAGGGGGAATTTCGCCTTGGCCTCGGCGGCCGAGATGATGCTGACATTGGTGCCGAAGGCCCGACCGCTATCCACCCGGCGCCGCAGTTCGGCCATGCGGGCATCGTCGCCCACGCGCGCGACCTCAAGGCCCCCGATGCGCCGGTAGTGGCCCAGCTTCTCATAGAAATCCATGGAATACATGGTCGTCCAGCAGGACAGCAGGTCATGGCTGGTCGCATAGCAGAAATCCGAGGCATGGGCCGTCGATCCGATATCGGTCGGGATGCCGGACTTGTCGATGCCGACGATGTCGTCCCAGCCGTTCTCGATCAGGTGATGGGCGACCGAGGCGCCGACAATGCCTCCTAGGCCGACGATGACGACGCGGGCGCGGGACGGAAAGCTGGACATCTGGGTCATCCTCAGGATCTGGGGCGCGGGGCTGCGCCGTGGCGAAGCCCTCCGGTCTAGGGTTCCGAGAATGCCGCAGCGCGGGCCTGGTTAACAGGACGATTGCGTCACCGCGCCATGAAGCCTACGACAGGATGGAACCGCAGACAGTCCCCAAGAGGTCGCCATCCGCCCTGCCGCATCCCCAGCACGTTCTGCGCCCCGCGCCCTGCGCCCTCGGCCAGGCCGGGTGCGGCTGTCCGTGGGCTTCATCCTGGCGCGGCGTTTCACGCTTTGCGCCTTTGCCAACTTCGTTGACGTGCTGCGCCTGGCCGCGGACGAGGGCGACCGCAGCCGTCCGATCCTGTGCAACTGGGCCGTGCTGTCCGACAGCATGGAGCCGGTGACATCAAGCTGCGGGATCAGCCTCCAGCCCCAGGAACGGTTGGGCGATCCGGCGCGATTCGACTACATCGCCGTGATCGGCGGCGTGATGGAGGACAAGACCGTCCTGCCCCCCGGCTATCACCGTTTCCTGCACGAGGCCGCGACAGCGGGCGTGCCGCTGATCGGTATCTGCACAGGCGCCTTCCTGCTGCATCAGGCAGGGTTGCTGGAGGGATATCGCTGCTGCGTCAGCTGGTTTCACCATGCCGATTTCCTGGCGCAATTCGAGGGGCTGAACCCGGTCACCGACCAGATTTTCGTCGTCGATCGCGACCGGCTGACCTGTTCGGGGGGTGCCAGCTCGGCCCATCTGGCGGCCTATCTGGTGGACAAGCATGTGGGCCGCGCCCAAGCCCGCAAGAGCCTGAACATCATGATCATCGACGAGGCGCTGCAGGCCGAAAAGCCTCAGCCGGGCATCACGATGGATTTCAAGACCCGCGATCCGATGGTGCTGCGCGCGCTGCTGCTGATGCAGCAGAACATCGAACAGCCCTTTACCATGGCCGAGATCGCCCGCCGTATCGGCCACAGCAAGCGCCAGCTCGAGCGGCATTTCCGGACCGCGCTCGGCACCTCGCCCCAGGCCGCGTTTCTCGAGATGCGCCTGTCGCTGGCCCATCACCTGGTCGTCACGGGGAACCGGCCCATATCGCAGATCGCATTGGAATGCGGCTTTTGCGACAGCTCGCATCTGAGCCGCATGTTCCGCCGCCGCTATGGTCAGACCCCGCATGCGGTGCGGCAGGCAGCAAGCCGCTGAGGCGGTTCTTTCTCATGTCGTCTGCTCCTTCAAAGGTTGCGCAGATTCTCCATCAGATTGAGGGAACTGCCGGGGGCAGGTCAACGACCTCTTGCCAACTCCTCGGCCAGGTCGTGCCGTGGAGCCCCAGTGCGGGCCTGCCTGGAAAATTCCACACAGGACAAGTCGATGGTTCTTTGGCTTGCAACCAATCGACCGCCGCACCGCCACGATGAAGGGTTCGAGAAACGCCCACTCGGCCACCGACATCAGGTTGCGTGCCAAGACCCTTTCCCCCGCAGACACGGTCTTGAATGACTCGCGACCCTATTAACGGATCCCTTTTGGGAACACAGCCTGAAACGTCTGGGTTGACAAGATCAGCCGCCGACCAGAAGGGCTTTTTCTCCCTCTTCATCCCCCGACCGTGCCTGCTCGCCGCCGGTCAGGCCGCGCAATCACCATGCGCCCTGATCGCGGATCGAGGCGATCAAAGGCAACATCCCTTCCGCATCCACAGAGGCGATGACAACGTAATCCAGCGCGTCAGCGGTCCAGTAGGCGATGCTACCAGGTGCAGCAGGCTCGACCTTCAAATCGTAATCGGGCAGGCCAGGGGGGTGGCGTTCGACGGCAAGCGTGGCCTGACGACCGGCCTCGTCGCGATAGGTGAAGAGCGCCGCCGGGCCGGATGCATAGCGGGTGTAGCGCACCGCGTCGATGCGGTAGCCGGGCAATTCGAACGCGGCCTCGCGGAAGCGATATTCGAATTCGTCTGAGATCAGCCGGACTGCCAGGTCAACCTCGTCGGCGGCGAACTGGCGCGTTTCTGCGGTGCTGTCGGCATAGACAAGATGCCCGCCCAAGGCGCGTTCGACCGGAGCGGGATAGCCCAGCGCGCCGATCGGGGGCTGGTCGGTCAGCGCGTGCACCCCCCAGCCCGCGGCGAAGATCATCACGCCCGCCGCCGCGCTACGCAGATGCGGGCCCGTCAGCAGACTGCGCAGCCGTCGCACGCGCAGCCGGCGCGCAAGCTGGCGCTCCAGCCCGGCGATGGCCAGGTTCGCGGGCAGGTCGTCAGCGCGCGCGGCAGCCTCGCGGATCACCGCGGCATGGTTGCGCCAGGCCTCGACGGCCTCGCGTGCCTCGGGATCCCGGGCAAAGGTTGCTGTGACATGCTGCATTCGGTCTGGGGGCAGCATCCCGTCGGCATAGGCCAGCAATTCGGCATCCTGGCCGGGATCGAAGATTTTTCTTTCTGCTTGTCTCAAGGTCGTCCTTCCTTTCGGGTCTTGCCAGACGGCAGACCGTTCTTTCGCGCCGAGGCGCACCGCCCACCCACCAGCCGCCTGAGAGCCTCGCGGCCGCGGCCAAGCCGTGACATGAAGGTGCCAAGTGGCACACCCAGCACGTGGGCGGCCTCGGCATAACTCATCTCGCGCAGGGCGATCAGCACAATAGGCGTCCGCTGCGCCTCGGGCAGGCTGTCCAGCGCCTCCAGCACCTGGCGCAACTCGACGCGGTCATGCTGCGTCTCGGGTGTCACGGGCCGGGGCAGGTCGGGGGCAGCATCGTTGCGGGTTCGGGCACGGCGCAGATCGCTGACATGGGCGTTGTGCATGATGCGAAAGAGCCATGGCCTGAGATCGCTGCCCGGCTGCCAGGTATCCGCCCGCGCGATGGCGCGGGTCAACGTCTCTTGCACCAGATCGTCGGCCGCGGCCGCGTCGCGTGTCAACACCAGCGCATAGCGCCGCAGGCTCTTCACGTGTCTGTTCAGTTCGGACCCGATCCCCACCCCGTCATCTCCGTTTGAACCGCTGCCACCCCACACTTACGCTCCACCCGCGCCCTTCATCCCCGGCCGACGCATTTTTTCGGAATCCGGCGATGAGAAGGGCGCGGATGATTCCCCCTCACCATGCGTATGTGAGCAGAGGCGACCACATCGCGGCAAGCCACCCGGACAGCAGGAGAGACTCATGGACAAGGCCCGCAGCACAGACAAGGCGACGGTCCGGCCGCCCCGGCAAGGATTGCTGCGGCGGTTCCTTGCTTCGGGGCCGCGCGTCGCGCTTCGCCGTCTGGCGCTGGCAGTTCTGCTGATCGGGACAATATACTATGGTGTGATCGGCAGCCTTCTCAACACGGTCGATGCGGATGTGAACTTCATGCCCCCTTCGCCTGTCGCGGGGGGCAGCCATGCCGTGAACATGGCCGAGGCACTGATCCTGCGCGAGGTGCAGACAAACCGTTGGGCGCCGAATGACCCGCCATTCTTTCCGACGGCGATGCATGACAACATGGCCAATTTCCAACGTGGAATGATGCGCGCGATCGGCCGCTTCACCCTGCAACTCGAGATCCAGATCGGACGGCTGCGCGGCTCTTCGGCCATCGACGAGGATCTGAAGCGCGCCAGCGGTCTGCTGCAATTCCCGACCGATGTCTGGCTGTTCGACTTCAATCAGTCGCTGCTGCCGGTCCAGCCCGCCGAGGTGCAATACGAGGCTGCCGCCCGCGCCTTGCGCAGCTACAACCTGCGCATCGCCGGAAACACCGCCGTCTTCGAGACGCGTGCCGACGCTCTGGCGTTTACGGTCGAGCAGATAGCTGACGAACTGGGCGCGCGGGCGGCGCTGATCGACGCCCATATCGCCGCCGGGCATTTCGTCATCAACACGCAGTCCGACGACATCTTCTATGCCAACAAGGGCATGGCCTATGCCAGCTATCTGCTGCTGCGCGAACTGGGGCGCGACTTCGAGCGGGTGATCCAGTCGCAGGGACTGGGCAAAGTCTGGTCTCAGTCGCTGGACAGCCTGCGCCACGCGGCCGAACAGCGGCCGGTGATCGTGCTGAACGGTCGCGGCGTGAACAGCCTGATCGCCAATCACCTGCAAATCCAGGGCTTCTACCTCAAGCGCGCCATCCTGCAACTGGACGAGGTCGCCCGCGTCATCCGCGCCGGACGCTGATCCCGGAAAGGCAAACCCGGACCAGAGGGTCCGGGTTGACCTGGTTGGGGCGGCGATGTCGCCAGCGCGCTATTCGGCGGCGACGCGAAGGCGCGCGGTCACGTCATCTTCGCCGGGCTCGACTTCGTCCAGATCGGTGCCGCCCACCACTTCCAGCGCCTCGCGGCCTATCCTCTGCATGTTCTCGACATTCTGCATCAGCATCTGCACATCCAACGCCAGGGTGGCGCGCGTCATGCCGATCCGCTTGAGCTGGCGGTCCTGAAGACGCAGCAGTGCTGCGATGATCAGCGTGCTGTCGCGCTCGCGCAGCCATGCCTCGTAGGCGGCGCTGTCCCGATAGCGCAGTCGGCCCCAGATCAGCGCGAGCCGATCAAGGCTCCAGCGATCATGCTTGCGGTCAGTCGCCTCGAATTCACCAGTCGTCGTATGGGTCATGCTGTCCTCCTGTGCGTTGCATCCCGATTACGCGCGGGCGGCCGAACTCGTCCGTCCTTCACGCGGTCGTGACATGACAGGCCGGCCGGGCGGCAATTTTTGCAAAGGGCCGGGATGAAAGCGCGCGTATGGCCGTATGTGTCGCGGGAAAGCAGCAGAGGGCCGACATCGACCGGGGCAAGACCGGCCGATGGCCCAAGCTGCATCTCACCGAAGCGAAAGACCTTGCGACCGACAGGAGGACACGGGTGACGAACTCGCCAAGCCCCGCTGATGCGGCTCGGACAGCCATTACCACCACGACGCGATCGCACGCGCTTCAGCCGTCGCCTCCGTTCGGGCCGGTTGAGCGGACCGGGTTGCGCATTCGCCTGCGCAGGCTGATCCTGCCCATTGTCCTGTTGGCGCTGATCTGGTCGATGCTGACGGATTGGCGGCTGGATGCCTGGGTCTTCGGCCTGCCCGCGCTGGCCATCGCCGCAGGGCTTCTGCTGGCGATGCCGCCTTCACGCCGCTGGCGGCTGTCCCCGGTGCCAACACTGTTTTTTGCGCTGTGGTTCGCCGTTCAGGCCGTGCGTGGCGCGGTCGATGTCGCGCTACGCGCCATGTCGCCGCGGATGCCGCTGCGGCCCGGCTTCCGGTCTTGGCGCACCTTCTTGCCCGAGGGCGCACCCCGCATTGTTCTTGCCAATGCGGTCACGCTTCTGCCCGGCACGCTCAGCGCCGAGATCGAGGGCGAGCGGCTTGTCATCCACGTTCTGGATAATCGGCTTGATCACGACCGCGCGCTTGCCGATCTGGAGTCACGGATCGCGGCGATCTTCACCGCCCACCTCCCGGAAGGCGAGGTGGCGGCATGAATATCTATCTCGGCCTTGTTGTCCTTGTGCTTCTGGTCAGCCTGCTGGCAGGTCTGGTGCGCGTGATCCGCGGCCCCGCCCCCGAAGCGCGGCTGATGGCCGGGCAGCTTCTGGGCACGACCGCTGTCGCGATTCTTCTCGTTCTATGGGGTATGACCGGCCAGTCGGCCTTTCTGGACGTGGCGATGGTCTTTGCCATCCTGGCCGCGGTCGCACTGGTCGCCTTCGTCGCGCTGTCGAACCAGGAGGCCGGGCGATGACGGCAATCATCTCCATGGTGCTGATCGGCGCGGGAACGCTGTTCTTTCTGGCCGGAACAATCGGTCTGCTGCGCTTTCCGGACCTTCATTGCCAGCTTCACGCGCTGACCAAGGCCGACGGGCTGGGCCTGACGCTGATCGGGCTGGGCGCGGCGCTGCTGGCCGGGTCTGCGGGCGATGTCGCGCGCATCGCGCTGATCTGTGCCTTTGCCGCCCTGTCGGGCGCCACTTGCGGTCATCTGATCGCCCGCCATGCGCGGCGCGGCAATAGCGAGGCCCGCGATGTCTGACGCACTGCTTTTGTTTGACCTGCTGCTGGCACTGGCGGTGGTGGCGATCGCGGCTGCGGCCCTGCTGGTGCGGGACGCATTCGCGATGATCGTGCTGTTCGTCGTCTTCGGCCTGCTGTCGGCTCTGGCCTGGGTGCGGCTGGCCGCGCCGGATGTTGCGCTGGCCGAAGCCGCCATCGGCACGGGCCTGACGGGCGCGCTGCTGTTGAAGACGCTGCATCACCTGCGCGCGCGCGGCATGGCCGGCTGGCAACCGGGCGCCGTGGCCCAACGCCCGGTGCCACGAGCCGTCGCCTGGCTGAATGCGGGCCTGGCGCTGGCCGTCATGGCGGGGTTGGGCGTCGCCATCCTCGGCTCGCCCCTGCGCGTCACGGGGCTGGAAATCGCCGTGGCCGAGGCCATGCCTCTCAGCGGCGTGGAAAATCCGGTGACGGCGGTGCTGCTGAATTTCCGCGCCTATGACACCCTGATGGAGGTCGTGGTGCTGCTGAGCGCTGTCATCGTCGTCTGGCAAATCGAACGCGGGGCCGGTCCCGCGCCGGCACCATCCCTTGGGCCGGTATGGCAGGGGTTCGCGCGGCTGACCCTGCCTGCCGCCGCCCTGGTCGGGGTCTATGTGCTTTGGGCCGGGGCCGAGGCGCCGGGCGGGGCCTTCCAGGGCGGGGCCATGCTGGCGGCGATCGGCCTGATGATGCTGCTGACCGGCCTTTATCGGCCTCATCCCGATCACCGTGGGTTGGCGCGACTGCTGTTCGTTCTGGGCACCGTCGCCTTTGCTGCCACGGCCCTGCTGGTCGCCGGCGGAGGACGTGCCAGTTTCGAATATCCGCCAAGCTACGCCAAGACGCTGATCCTGCTGATCGAAGCTCTGGTGACGATATCCATTGCCGTCACCCTGACCGCCCTGTTCCACGGCCGCGAACCGGTCGCGCTGAAAGGAGATCTTCGCCATGACCCCTGACCTGATCTACGGCGCGGCCGGCCTGGCCGTCTTCGGCATCGGCCTGTGGGGCGCCATCGCATTGCAGGACCGGATGCGGCGGCTCTTGGGGCTGAAGCTCTGTTCCGTCGGGGCGGGCTTCGTGCTGATCGTGGGCGCCTGGCGCGAACCGCCCGCTGCGCCCGATCCGATGCCGCACGCGCTGGTCATCACCGGCATCGTCGTCATGCTCAGCGCAACAGCCGCAGCGCTGGCCCTGATCCGCCGCTTGCATGATCTGGAGGACGCTGATGACCGGCCCTGACTGGCTGACCCTGTCCATCATTCTGCCTCTTTTCGGCGCGGTCGCGGCTTTCATCCTGCCGCGCGCGGCGGCAGGCCTGGGCTTGACCACCGTCGCGGCGACGACACTTTGCGTGCTGATGATGGCCGATCAGGTCGCCGCTCTTGGCGCGGTGACGGTGCCGCTTGGCGGTTGGGGCGCGCCTTTGGGGATCGAGCTGCGCGCAGACGGGCTGTCAGTGGCGATGCTGGCCCTGACCGGGATGGTGGGCCTGCTGGTCAGCGTCAGCGCGATCGACGCCTTTGCGGGCGATCGCACCGCCCGCCAGCGCCAGTATTTCTGGCCGCTCTGGCTCTTGCTGCTCAGCGGGCTGAACGGGGTCTATCTGGGGACCGACCTCTTCAACCTCTATGTGATGATCGAGATCATCGCCCTGGCCGCTGTCGGCCTGACCGTCCTTGGCGGCACGCGAGAGGCGCTGAGGGCGGGGCTGGACTATGTCTATGCCAGCATCCTGGGCGCATTGCTGTTCCTGCTGGGCGTCGGGCTGATCTATCTGCAACTGGGCCGGCTGGACTTTGCCGGCGTTATTGCCGCGCCCCCTTCGGCCGCAATGACGGCGGCGCTGGCGGTGATGTTCGTGGGCCTTGCGCTCAAGACGGCGCTGTTTCCGCTGCATGTCTGGCTGCCTGCCGCCCATGCCAATGCCGCCGCCCCCGCCAGCGCGCTGCTGTCGGGGCTGGTGGTCAAGGGGGCGCTTTACATCGTGCTGCGGCTGGCCGGCTACATGCCCGCCCTGACCGAGGACATCCTGACCCTGATCGGCCTGATGGGTGCGGGCGCCGTCATCTGGGGCGGCATCCAGGCGCTGCGGGCCGAGCGGCTGAAACTGCTCGTCGCCTGGTCCACCGTCGCGCAGATCGGTCTGATCTTCGTCGCGCTGGCACGGGCGGGGGAACGGGGCCTCTCGGACAGCTGGAAAGCCGCCGCGCTGCTGATCCTGGCCCACGGGATCGCCAAGGCCGCGATGTTCCTGGCCGCCGGGCGCATCAAGGACGAGATCGGCCATGACCGCATCCGCGATCTGGACCGCAGTCCGATCCGCCCGACCCTGGCGCAGGTCACCTTCGCGCTGGCCGCGATCAGCCTGATCGGCCTGCCGCCCAGCCTTGGCTTCATCGGCAAGTGGCAGCTGATGGAGGGCGCGATGATGGCCGGTTACTGGCACTGGGTGGCGATCACCATGATCGGCACGCTGTTCTCGGTCGCCTATTTCAGCCGGGTGCTTGCGGGCTTTCTGCGCTTTGACCGGGTGCGGGGCGGGCCGCTGGCCGAACATCACGGCTGGTCGGGGGCGGATGCCGCGCCGCTGATCCTGGCAAGCGCGGCGGTGCTGCTGGGTCTGGCCGCCGGACCGATCATCGCCTTCATCGACCTTGGCGCAGGGGGGGCCATGCCATGACCGAATCCGCGACCCTTCTGATCCTGATCCTGCTGACCTCGCTCGGCGCGGCGCCGGTCATCTTCGCGCTGCCCGAAAGCGCGGCGCGGTTGCGCACGGCAATCAACCTGACCATGGCGACGATCAAGGTCGCGCTGGTCGGCTGGCTGGCGCTGGAGGTCGGCCAGGGCGCTCGCCACGGCCTGTCCTTCGCGATCCTGCCGGGGTTGGAATTCCGCCTGCAGGCCGATCCGCTGGCGATCCTGTTCATCGCGCTGTCGGCTGTCCTGTGGCTGATCACCACCATCTACTCGGTCGGGTATCTCGAGCGCGGGCCGCACCGCGCGCGGTTCTTCGGCTTCTTCAGCCTGTGCGTCGGCGCGACCGTGGGCGTCGCGTTGGCGGGCAACCTGTTCACCTTCCTTGTCTTCTACGAGCTGCTGACGCTGGCGACCTATCCGCTGGTCATCCATCGCGGCACGGCCGAGGCGCTGCGGGCGGGGCGGATCTACCTGATCTACACGCTGGCCGGTGGTCTGGTGCTGCTTCTGGGCACGCTTGGCCTGTGGGTTCTGGCGGGCACGACCGATTTCGTGGCGGGCGGGATCATGGCGGACGTGGCAGCCGCCCAGCCCCTTGCAGCGCAGGCGCTGTTCGTGGTCCTGATCCTGGCGCTCGGGGTCAAGGCGGCGCTGGTGCCGCTGCATCGCTGGCTGCCCATCGCCATGGTCGCCCCCGCCCCTGTCTCGGCGCTGTTGCACGCGGTCGCTGTGGTCAAGGCCGGAGCCTTCGGCATCATCCGCGTCGTCTTCGAGGTTTTCGGGATCGAAACCGTCCGCGAGCTCGGCCTGACCATGCCTCTGGCCGCGCTGGCGGCGGTGACGATCCTCTACGGCTCGGTCCGGGCGATGACGCAGGACGACATCAAGAAGCGGCTGGCCTATTCCACCGTCAGCCAGGTCAGCTACATCACGCTTGGCGTGGCGCTGGCCGGGCCGGTGGCGGCGGTGGGGGCGCTGGCGCATCTGATCCATCAGGGCCTGATGAAGATCACCATGTTCATGGCCGCCGGAAACCTGGCCGAGGCCCTGGGCGTCAAGCGCGTCAGCCAGATGGACGGGGTCGGGCGCGCCCTGCCGGGCACGATGCTGGCCTTCTCGCTGGCGGCGCTGGCCATGATCGGCCTGCCGCCCTTGGCGGGGTTCGTCAGCAAGTGGTATCTGGCGCAGGGCGGTCTGGCCGTCGGGCAGGACTGGGTGATCCCGCTGCTTCTGGGATCGAGCCTGCTGAACGCGCTCTATTTCCTGCCCATGCTGCACCGCGCCTGGTTCCGCGATGCGCCCGAAGCCGAAGCCCCGCGCCCGCGCATCGGCTGGATGCTGGCCGCGCCGCCCCTGGTGACGGCGGCGCTGGTGCTGGCGGCGGGGCTGATGGCCAATGCGCCCTTCAGCCCGCTGGAATGGACCCGCTTCATCGTCGAACTGGAATACCGGGAGTAACGCATGACCGGCCTGTCGCTTGCCCTTGTCCTGATCCTGCCCGGCCTGCTGACCGTGGCTCTTGCCTCGCCCGCCCTGCGCGCGGCGGCCTGGCGGCTGGTGCCGCTGGCCCCCATGCCCGCGCTGGCACTGGCCCTGATGACCGCGCCCGATTCCGCGCCGGTCCTGCGGAGCGACTGGCTGATCCTGGGAACAGAACTTGGCCTCGACTCCGTCTCGCGGCTGTTTCTGGCTTTCACGGCAGTCCTGTGGATCGCGGCCGGCTCCGCCGCGCGGCACTGGATGCGCGACGATCCGCGCGCGGCGGCCTTCGGCATCTGCTTCCTGATGGCGATGACGGGCAATCTGGGCCTGATCCTTGCCCGCGACGCCGCCAGCTTCTACGCCTTCTTCGCGTTGATGAGCTTTTCGTCCTATGGGCTGGTCCTGCACGAGCGGAGCGACAAGGCGCGATCGGCTGCGCGCCTCTACATCGGCTTTGTCATCGCGGGCGAGCTGGCGCTGTTCGCGGGGCTGGCCCTGACGGCGGCGCAGGCCGGATCGCTGCTTCTGTCCGACCTGCGCGCATCCGCACCGGACGGGCTGGCCGCGTTGCTGCTGTTGGCCGGGTTCGGGGTCAAGCTGGGGCTGGTGCCGCTGCATTTCTGGCTGCCGCCAGCCCATGGCGCAGCGCCGGTCCCGGCCAGCGCCGTCCTGTCGGGCGCGATGATCAAGGCGGGGCTGTTTGGAATGATCGCCACGCTGCCCCTTGGCGTGACCGCTTTCGACGATCTGGGGCCCTTGGTCATGTCGGCGGGGCTGGTCACGATCTTCGCCGCGCTGCTTCTTGGCGTCCAGCAGACCAATCCCAAGGCGGTTCTGGGCTATTCCAGCGTCAGCCAGATGGGAATCATCGCGCTCGGCCTCGGTGCGGGCCTGCTGGCGCCCGAGGCCTGGCCCGCGATCCTGCCGGCGCTGGTCTTTCTGGCGGCGCATCATGCGCTGGCCAAGGGGGCGCTGTTCCTTGGCGTGGGCGCGGTTGCCGCGCAGCCGGACGGCAGGGGGCGCTGGCTGATGCTGGTGGCGCTGGCCCTGCCCGCGCTGGTGCTGGCGGGCCTGCCCGCCACCTCGGGCGCCCTGGGAAAAGAGACGCTGAAGACCGCACTGGCCGCAGGCTCGGCCGTGTGGCTTCCTTGGCTGGTGGTGGCGCTGACACTGTCGGGGATCGCGACGACGCTGCTGATGGCGCGCCACCTGTTCCTGCTGGCCCGCCAGTCGCCGCCCGCACCGCAGGCCGTGGCGCCCGAGGCCATCGCCCTGCCCTTCCTCGGGCTGGCCCTAGGCGCGGTCATGCTGCCCGCCCTCTGGCCCTGGCTGGCCGGTTCGGCCGGCGCGCCCCTTGCCCAAGCCGGCACCGGGCCGCTCTGGCCCGTGGCGGCGGGGCTGGCCATCGCGCTTGGCGCGGGGCTGGACGCTCATGCGCGGCGGATCGGGCCGGCAGTCTTTGCCGCGCAGCTTCTGGCACCCTTCCGCGCCGCGCGCGCCCGGCTGACGCGCGTGGTGGCGGTCCGGCAGCGCGCGCTGCGCCGCCTGTCGGTGCAGGTGCCCCGCCAGATCGCCGCGCGGACCCTCGAATGGCGGCTGGCCCAAACCGCGATCCTCGTCCTCATTGCGCTGGTCATGGCGCTTCATCTGGCTTCGGAGCCGCGCGCCAGCGTGATCCCCGATTCGCCCGGCACATCGGGTGCCGTAACCGAAGGAAACCTCTGACATCACGAAAGGCAGGAGAACATGCGCCATGAAAGCAACTTCCCCCGGCAGGAAGCCATGACGGACCAGTCGGCACGAACCGAATCCAAGGGCTTGACGCTGCTGCGATACCGGGTCAGCAACTTCCGCTCGGTCACGGATTCCGGATGGCTTTCGGCGGATCACGTCACGGCCCTGATCGGCGTGAATGAATCCGGCAAGACCAACCTGCTGCTCCCCCTGTGGAAGCTGAACCCGGCCAGCGGGGGCGAGCTTCAACCGACCTCGGATTACCCCAAGACCCTTTTCGCCGCGATCCGGGCGGCGCCGGGGCAATTCCCCTTTGTCACGGCGGAATTCGATACTGGCACACAGGCCGAGACCTTGGCCGCGCTGGCGGGCGTTTCCGTTGAACAGGCCCGCCGTGTCAGCGTCTCGCGCTGTTATGACGGGAGCTATCAGGCCGCCCTGCCCGCCGCCATCCGGGACGAGGGCAAGGCGCTGCGCCTTGCCGTCGAGGCCCTGCGCGACACGCTGAAGGCGCTGAAAGCCGTCCCCGCCGGCACCGATCTGCGCGCCGAGGCGCTGGAACTTGTCGGTCGTCTGCTGACCGAGATCGACGGCCCTGCCCGCGTCACAGGCAATGATTTGCGCCTTGCGCGCAACGCGGTGGGCGCGCTGATCCCGGCCATGCCGCCGGCGAGCAGCCTGGTCATCCCTCATCTGCGCGCCTTGCAGAAGACGCTTGGCCAGCAGATGGCGGCGATGATGTCACCCGACCCGGCCAGCCGCGATGAGGTCCGGCAATGGATCATCGACCATCTGCCGCGCTTCGTCTATTATTCGAATTACGGCAATCTCGACAGCGAGATCTATCTGCCCCATGTCGTCGAGAACATGGGCCGCGCCGATCTGGGCGCGAAGGAGGCCGCCAAGGCGCGCACGCTGCGGGTGCTGTTCGACTTCGTCGGGCTTCAGGCCTCCGAGATCCTGGAACTGGGCCGCGATTTTCGCGACCTGCGCGAGGATGCCGAACGCCGCCAGATCGCCGAAGAGGGTCACAAGGCGCGGATCCGCACGCTGTGGCAGCGGGCCAGGGGCGAGAACGATGCCCCCGATGCCGACCTGCTGGCCAGGATCGCCGAGGCCAAACGCACGCGTTCGATCCTGCTGCAATCGGCGGGAACCAAGCTGACCGAGCGCTTTGGCGAATGGTGGCTGCAGGGTGATTACCGCTTCCGGTTCGAGGCAGATGGAAATCATTTCCGTATATGGGTCTCGGACAGCCGCCGCCCGCAAGAGGTCGAGCTGGAGCACCGCTCCACCGGGCTTCAGTGGTTTCTCAGCTTCTTTCTGGTCTTTCTGCACGAGGCGCGTGGTCGGCACGAAAACTGCGTTCTGCTGCTGGACGAGCCGGGCCATTCGCTGCACCCTCTGGCGCAGCGCGACCTGTCGGCCTTTTTCGAGGCCTTGGCCGAACGCAACCAGATCATCTACACGACGCATTCGCCGTTTCTCATCGACGCGGACAGGCTGGCGCGGGCGCGCAAGGTCTATGTGGACCGCGACGGCTCTACCCGCGCCAGCAGCGACCTGCTGGAGGGCGAGGGGCGCGACAGTCAGCGCGGGGCGGCCTTTGTGGTGCGCGCGGCGCTGAACCTTGCGGTGGCCGAGGCCACGCTTGGGGGCGCGCAGCCGGTGCTGGTGCAGGGACAGGTCGAACAGACCTATCTGTCGCTGATCCGCACGCTCTGCATTGCTTCGGGACGGTTCCGGCCGCGGCGCGACCTGATCTTTGCACCGGTCTGTGGGCTGGGCGTCATGCCGGTTCTGGCCCGAATGCTGGGCGGAGCCGACGCGCGCCCTCCCAGCCTGGTCGTGGACGGCACAACGGCAGGCGCCGAACTGGCAGCCGCGATGGCCGTCGCCGACGCCAAGCGGCTGGTGCGGCTTGACGACATTTCCGGCCGCGAGGTCGAGACGATCGAGGATCTGCTGCCCAAGGCGCGGCTGGCTGCCCTGTTGGACCGGATCGAGCGCCGCCCCGAGCGCATGTTCTCGGACGTGCTGATCCAGTCGCGGCCCTTCATGCCGCAGGTTCTGGAATGGGCGCGCGACGAGGGCATTACCTTGGCCCCCGACTGGCGCCTCAGGCTGGCCGAGAGGCTGCGGACACATTTGCTGGACGGCGCGGCCAGCGATGAGACGCAGCCGCTGCTTGAGCCGTGGCTGGACCTGATGACCCGGCTTCAGGAGGGCTGAGCCTGTCCCTGAGCCATGCCTGCGGGTTTTCGCCCGCAGGCTCTTTCAAAGGGCATTCCTGACATGAAGAAGGCCGCCCCGGAGGGCGGCCTTTGTAACGGGGGCATCGGGCCTGTCAGGACGTGCCAAGCGTATTCCCCCCGCTGGACCGATCAGCGGCGCGCAGCCACAGCCCTGCGCCCAGGATCGCCGCTGCGCCCGGCAGCAGCAGCCACATCGCGGCGCCGCCCGTGATGACCGCGAACAGGGCGGCCACTCCTCCGGCGCCGATCATCAGCAGGGAATCGACAGCCGAGGGACGCAAGAGCGCCTTGGCCGCCACCAGGACGCCCGCCAGCCCCAGCACAAAGGCCAGACGCGCGCCACCGCCATAGAGGCTGGACACCCACGGGCTGATCACGATCAGCACCGCCCCGAACGAGGCGATGGCTCCGGCGAGGTTGGGTTTCGGGACAGCTTTCATCAGTCTTTCCTTTCCTTTGGCGTTGGAGGCCGGATCCTGTCGGCATTGCGGTGGGGCGCTGCCGCTGCCCCGGCCGGATTCGGGGTTCGTATCCGACATACGCGCCGCACCGCCCGGTTAATCCTCTGAGCTCAAACGAT
This sequence comes from Paracoccus bogoriensis, assembly GCF_019431455.1. Classification (GTDB taxonomy): domain Bacteria; phylum Pseudomonadota; class Alphaproteobacteria; order Rhodobacterales; family Rhodobacteraceae; genus Paracoccus; species Paracoccus bogoriensis. The sequence continues at coordinate 270 of NZ_JAHYSR010000024.1, read as the reverse complement.
TTCGCGCCGACTGCTTTTTTTGTTCGCCGGGGATGGACCTGCGCCACGGCCTGCGAACAGCGGCGGCAGGCGTATCGGGGACCAGACGAACGCGGCCCCCTCCAGGCATTTGTGAACGAGCACCATCCCGGTCTGGCCCCAGACCAGCAGCTTGATCCGGTCGGCCCGCTTCGCACGGGACACGAAGACCGCGCCGCAGAACGGGTCCAGCCCGACCATCTCCTGCACGGCCAGCGCAAGGCCGTCGATCCCCTTGCGGAGGTCCACCGG
>NZ_JAHYSR010000023.1 GCF_019431455.1 Paracoccus bogoriensis | reverse complement strand
ACCCCGAGCCTGCGGCTCAGGGAGAGCAACGCCACCCCTCACCCCACGAAGTTCAACATCGGGCGGGACATTCCCCCTGCTGGATCCGGAACAGCCTGAAGGCCAGCCCGTCGCAGCTGCGCATCATGCATGTCGAGGGCGACAGCATGGCGCCGACGCTGCTGAGCGGCGACGCGGTACTGGTCGACATGACCCGCCGCACCCCCAACCCGCCCGGCATCTTCGTGCTGGACGACGGGATGGGCCTGGTGGCCAAGCGGCTTGAGCACATCCCGAACAGCGACCCGCCCGCGGTGCGCGTCATCTCCGACAACAAACACTACCCCGAATACGAGCGAACGGCCGACGAGATCCACATCGTCGGCCGCATCCGCTGGTTCGCGCGGGAGATTTGAGGTGATCGGGTTCAGGGAGATCGACGATACCGATCCGGCGCTCGCGTTCTCGCCGCTGGTGCGCGGGGTCGAGAAGACGTTTGCCTGGATCGGCGAGCATGGCGGCATTCCCCTGACGCCGTCCAAGGCGTTCAAGCGGGTCTTCGTGCACTGGGCGGCGGCCGCGTTCGACTGGCCCGGCCACACAGAGTCGGACCTTTTCGCCGTTAACAAGGTTCTGAACGAGCCGGACTTCGCCCCGCTCATGGTTCTGCACGACCTGATGATCGCGATGAAGCTCGGGCGACACTACAAGGGCGAGTTCCGCCTGACCAAGGCAGGCCAGGCGCTGGCCGGCCATCCCGGCCGGATCTTCGGCACCGTCGTCCCGTTCTTTCTGTTTCGCATCAACCACGCCAGCATGTCGCGCTTCGACGACGCACCGATCCTCGGCAACTGGAACGTGTTCCTGAACGTCCTGAACATCGAGACCGAGGACGGTGCCACCGGCGGCTACCTCCGCCGCGTGCTCTTCGGCGAACCAGAGGTGGGACCACTCCCGCGCTACGACGAGGTGATGGGGCAGCTCTACATCCAGGTGCTGCGCCCGCTGTGTTGGGCGGGGCTGCTGCAGCAGGGGCGCGGCAAGGCCAGCTATCGCTTCGAGGAGGCGGTGTTCATGAAGACGCCGCTGTGGCGGGGGGCGTTGAGGCTGGAGACGGATGCGATGGTGCGTGGGGCGACTCGGCATTGATAGCCTGTGCGCACGTCAGGATGCTCGCGATGCTGCGGCGCTTTCCGTAGATAAGGGTGATACTTGGGAACGCAAAACCTGCGCGTTTGAGACTGACGAAAACTGGGGCGAAGCTGTCTTTCGTCCGCCTTCTGGTTCTGCGATAGCGAAATGCCCCTGATAGCCGATTGAAAGTTAAATGGTAGGCGAATGATCCACAAGAATCCTCATGGCTCCAAGCGGCTCCACTGCCGGGAGCTTGATGGGACCAGGACGGGCATTCTCATTCTGAATGATGAGATGACCGAGTTGTATTTCGTCGGCTACGACGAGTTTGTCCACGTCTCCGAAAATGAGCCTATCTATGTGATTACTGAGGAAGGCAAGGTCGCGTCGCTGCATGCCAACGTGCCGGCTCGTCACTCGTCGAAAAGTGTGGCGACCAAGTTTGTGGGTAAGGATCGCGGTCGCGGAAGCGATGAATACCGTAGCATTTACCAAGGCGGCATCATTTCTAACCTTGCCCTGCTCGGCGTCGACGCTTGGCGGCCCGATGACCTCGTCCGGAGGCTGTCATTCGATGTCGCCCAAACTGAGTATGTCCTGCGGCATCTCAAGAAGGTGCAAGCGCTCGGCCGAGTATCGCATCCTTCTGAAAAAGAGCTTGCACTTTACCGCGCGGAGGCGGGGAGCCTGACCCTGACTGCGGGATACGCGGCAACGTATGGCATCGACACAAGGAGCCTGACAGCCTACCGACCAACTTTCTCGATCGAATTCGCGACAGGAACTTCGCTGGACAAGATAGAGGCGCATCTCTTCCGCTACCTATCCTTCCTGTCATTTGTGCTCGGTGTCCGGTTGGCGCCCGCCGCGGTACGGGTCGATCGATTGTCCTTTGAGGATATGGTCCGCGCCGTCGAGGCAGGCACATATGTTGGCGATCACGAAGTGATGTGGAACTGGTCCGCTGACGAGCACGAGGCGAGAGAATTGGCGTTCCACGGCGCTCCGTTCCTTGCAGCAGACGATGCCGAACTCGCGGCGTTGGAGGCCGGCCTCGTTGAATGGGTAATCCGATCCGAAGAATGGGAGCGCGCCAACATCCGCATGACCGAGAGTCTGAGCTTGCGACGCGTCATTTCCGGCGATCGCCTCCTTGCCGCATGGCGCTGGTTCGAAGAATTACCAAACACAGGGGCTGAAAGAGCATTTGATGAAGCCGCCATCGAGCGATTGATCCGAGCTGCATCGGATGCAGCCCGCGATCAGGGTCTCGGCGATATGGAGAATAGAATTCGAGGAGCTCTAAGACGGATTGGCGAGGAAACAATGCGTGACCGGTTCTCGCGGCTCGTCGATTCGGTCCGGGTCCAGTTCGGCGGAGACGACCTCCCCTTTGCTATGATCGATCATCTCGAGAATGCTCGGAAATTTCGCGGCCGTGTGGCCCACGGCCACTTTGCCCCTCGGGACGAGAGCGAGTGGCGACGTTTCAACCAGGCAACTCTCGCCATGGAAGCTCTGTGCTTCCTGCTGACGGCGCGCGACCTCCCGATGACTGACGCGGGCAAGCAAAGGATATGGTCGCACCCTGTCTTGGAGGGCTACAGGTTGGCCTATCCCTAGCTGCTCGCTGAAGCACGGTTCGGGCCTCGCCCTCTTTTAGAGGAAATTCGCTCACCGTGATGACAAGTGCCGAGCGCTACCATTTGCTCTCAGCTACCCCCTCCTACGACAACCCGTTGTTTACACTTGAATTAATCCAGCGGTGAAGGCGAACACGGAGCAAACCGCCTCAGGAGGTTCGCTCCCCATGCAAGACGACATCGCGTTCGCGCCGCCCGCCGAGACGCTCACCACCGATGAGCGGCTGGCGGAGCTGGCCGCCATCCTCGCCAGCGCCATCGCGCGCACCAACCCACGGGAAATGAACGAGAATTCTCCGCTCGACGGAGACAGTTCGCTGGACATTCTCGCCCTCAGACGCCGTCGTCGGAGACAGGTACAAAACCGAGTTGGAGACGACGCATGAAGAAAAACACAAGGAAATCAGCCGCAAGAGCCGCGCCTGCGCGCCCGGCGGAGGGGATCGACGTCCTGGCCGAGTTGGCGGCGCTGAAGGCGATGACGGTGCCCGAGCTGCAGGGGAAGTGGCGGTTCATGTTCGGCGAGCCCGCGCCGAATGCCAGCCGCGGGAACCTGGAGCTGCGGATCGGCTACCGCATCCAGGAACTGGCCCATGGCGGCATCAAGCCCGCGACGCGGCGCACGCTGGACGCGCTCGCGGCCGAGGTCGCCTCGGGGGCGCCGGGCCCGTTGATTGCCGATCCCCGTCGCCCGATCCCCGGCACCAAATTGGTGCGCGAGTGGCAGGGCGAAGAGCAGATCGTCACCGTCCTGACCGACGGCTTCGAATGGCAGGGGTGGAGGTTCAAGTCGCTCTCGGCCGCGGTGCGGGCGATCACCGGCAGTCACTGGAACGGGTGGAAGTTCTTCGGGCTGGCCCATGGCGCGGAGAGTGAGGCGCGGCGGCCGAAGGCCGGCCATCGATCCAGTGGATCGATGGCAGCAACGAACGCCCGAAGCGCAAGCGGAGGGCTGAACCCATGAGTCGCGCAAAGCCCGAACCCGTCCGCCGTCTGCGCTGCGCCATCTACACCCGCAAGTCGAGCGAGGAAGGGCTCGACATGGAGTTCAACAGCCTCGACGCCCAGCGCGAGGCCTGCGAGGCCTACATCGCTTCGCAGCGCGCCGAGGGCTGGGTGGCGCTGCGCGACCGCTATGACGACGGCGGTTTCTCAGGCGGGACGCTGGACCGGCCCGCGTTGGCGCGACTGATCGCCGACATCGAGGCCGGGCTGATCGACGTGGTCGTGGTCTACAAGATCGACCGCCTCAGCCGCGCGCTGATGGACTTCTCGAAACTGGTGGAGATCTTCGACCGCCACGGCGTCACCTTCGTCTCGGTCACCCAGTCGTTCAACACCACGACGTCCATGGGGCGGCTGACGCTGAACATCCTGCTCAGCTTCGCCCAGTTCGAGCGCGAGGTGATCGGCGAGCGCATCCGCGACAAGTTCGCCGCCTCGCGCCGGAAGGGGATGTGGATGGGCGGTCCGGTGCCCCTCGGCTACGTCGTGAAGGACCGCAAGCTGGTGATCGAGCCAGCCGAGGCCGAACAGGTCCGCACGATCTTCCGCCTCTATGCCCGCTCCAGTTCCACGGCGCAGGTGCTGAAGGAACTGCACGCCCGCGGGATCCGCACCAAGCGCGGCGCAGTGTTCGACCGGGGCTACCTGCTGAAGCTCCTGCACAACAAGGTCTATCTCGGCCTCGCCGTGCACAAGGAGGAGGTCTATCCCGGCGAGCATACGGCGATCATCGACCAGAAGCTGTGGGACGAGGTCATCGCCAACAACCGCGTCGCCCGGGCGGCGGTGGCGCGCACGGCGCAGCCTGCGCTCCTGCGCGGGCTGATCTTCACCGAGACCGGTGCCGCGATGACGCCGCACCACACCAAGCGGAAGGGCAAGCGCTACTGCTACTACACGTCCATGGACGTAATCCGGAAGCGCCCCTCGGCCGAACTGCGGGGGCCGCAGCGTTTGCCCGGTGCCATGGTCGAGGAGGCCGTCATCGGCGAAATCCGCCGCATGCTGCGCACGCCCGAGGTCGCGGCGCGCACTGCGCGGGCGGTGCGGAAGGACCGGCCCGATCTCGATGAGGCCACCGTCGTTGCCGCGCTGGCGCAGTTCGACGACCTGTGGAAGGCGCTCATCCCGGCCGAGCAGGCGCGCATCATCCAGCTGCTGGTCGCGCGCGTCACGGTCAGCGAGGCCGGCCTTGCCATCGACCTGCGCCATGATGGCCTCGGCGCCATCGCGGCCCTTATGGCCCCGCCGAAGAAGGAGGTCGCCTGATGCCCGCGCCCGACACCCTGCGCGTCCACATCCCCCTCGAACTCCGCCGCCGGGGCGGCCGCCCCCGGATCCTGCCGCCGAAGCACGTCGAGGCCGCCATGGGCCGCGGGCAGGATCCCCACCTGCTGCGCGCCATCGGCCGGGCATGGGGCTGGCGGCAGCGGCTGGAACGCGGCGACGTCGCCACGCTCGCCGATCTCGCTGCCGACGAGGGCCTCTCCGACCGCTACGTCAGCCGCCTCCTGCGGCTCGCCTGGCTGGCGCCCGAGGTCCTTGAGCGGCTGGTCGTCCACCGCGAGCCCAGCACGATCAGCATCTACGATCTGTGCTTCGTGGCCTCCCTGCCGTGGGACGAGCAGCCGGGGCGGGTGTTCGACTGAGGATGGGCAATTAGGATGCCTTTGCGAAGCGCATCAGTTCTTCATCGGTCGCATCGAAGCCGACAATGTTTGCCACATTACCAATGATCTGCGCCTTCTCATCTAGACTGCTCAGATCACGGACGACGGCATTCAGGGAAATCTCCTCATCCGCTGCCTTAATGTCGGAGAACATCAGGAACCTACTAGACACAGAGTTCGGGTGCGAAGTCATTGCTTCGAAGACCGCTCTTCTTCTGTCTGAAAAAACCACGACGTTATGCGCTTCCCAATGTGCATGCCGACCCGCGACATCAAGTGAGCGAGTCACATGCTTTGGGCCAAACACCTTCTGAATACGCTGAAAAATCCGATCATTCTCTCGGCGCCCCTTCGCCTCCGATGCTACCCGGATTGCATCAGAGCACGCTCGGTTTGAGGCATTCGCGACACATACGATGGCTGCTTCAAGTCGAGCGGACGGAACCCAAAGCGCAAAGATCGCGTTCCCATCAAATTCTACGCCGTAGTCGCTGGCCGCATGGCGAGCAGCCGCTGAGAAGCACTCCTGAGCCGCGACAAACTCGGTCTCGATGCGCCCGTGACCCATGTCCGAGACCCAGTATCTATCGACGTTCCGCTCAACTTCCACCACGGCCGTAGCGCCGCTCGGGTACATGACCGGCACGTCGACGACGATCCGCCCGTCAAGACCGCGGACGGCCGCCACGCGCGAGAGAGCTTCTCTCACCCTTTCAGTCGCTTCGCGATCGTCGATGTTGATCCTCACAGCAACAGGCCTTGATCTCCGGGGTTCGGGACATCAGGCGCATAGGGACGCCACGCCGCCGAGGCACAGCAACAGGCCTTGATCTCCGGGGTTCGGGACATCCGAACCGTTTATCACATTGATTCTACGACAAAAATAGCCAAGAGCGGTAGAGAAATCTTCCGGTGGATCATCGACTATTCGCCCTTGTTCATCGCATCGCTTTCGAAGAGAACCGTCGGAATTCAGGCTGTCGTAGAACACGTGCTCATGGGGCACGCCCGCGTTGATGAACAGTCCGTTCACTTCGTCCGGCCCATACAGCTTGTTTGTGTGCGGGCGCGGCGGATTGAGTTCAAAGCGATAGAGTGTGGCTCGCGAGCGTCCGTTGGCCTTCTCCGTTTCAAGCTGAAATGTCAGCCGCGTCAGTGAGCCCGGGTAGGCGATGATCCGAAAGAAGACGCCGCGCCGAATTCCACCATCGATCTCGACCCGGCACTCCAGGCGCCGACAGTGCTCGCTTGCGCTATTGTTCTTCGGGACAGACTCCCATCGGAGCGGCTTCTTGAGCCGCTTTGCACATCTGAAAATATGATCTGCATCGTCAAACGGCATAACCATGGTGCTGCTATGATAGCTGCACAGCGTATGGATGTCGCGCGCAACATTCAGCGGACCTCTCTGGCGACCTGCTTCCGGAATCTGGCGCGCGACGCCGCCACCGCTGCGCGCCATTCAGCCATCGCACCCAGCGGCTACGCCTACCACCCGTTGCGGCTCTGTTCCCTTTGAGAGCGAAGGACACAGGGGGCGAAGTTTTGGCGGGGTTGAGATTCAGGTCATTGGAAAAGCGAGGAAATTTCCGACCGAACCGAATACGGCGAGGTTCGCCCGAACAGAGACGGAGCGCCGTTCAGAGCCCGGAACGGGCCTCGGGCGCAGTCTCAGAGGTTCGCATGGGGGAGGCAAAGCCCTTTGAAAACACAACTATTTCCGCTCTTGGCTGGGCGCCTGTCCGTGTTCGCAACAGGGATGATGGCGGAGCGGGAGTCCGTATAACCGGCTTCCGGCGGCTTCCGTGAAATAACTTAATCAATTGTTATAAATACATTTCATTCCCTTCCCTTTGCCTGTGCGTTCCGTCATATTCCGTGGTAATCCGCGTCAATGTGGGGGATATGTTGGGGGACGCCTTGTCGGGGGATAGGCTGGGGGAAGCGATGGCAACGAAGGGTATTCGGAAACCGCAAAAAGCGCTGACCGCCCGTTTCGTGGAGACTGTGACCGCGCCGGGCAAATATCACGATGGGCAGGGGCTTATCCTGCGCGTGCAGCCGAACGGCGCGAAGCAATGGGTGCAGCGCATCACCATTCGCGGCAAGCGCTGCGAACTCGGGCTGGGCAGCCCGCCCGCAATCCCGCTGGCGACCGCACGCAAGCTTGCTCTGGAAAACCGGGGCAAGGCGATGATGGGCGGCGACCCGGTGCAGGAACGGCGCGACGCCCGCGCGGGGCTGACCTTTGAAGCGGCGGTGGAACGCTATCTGGCCGCGAAGCTGGATGAATTCCGCAACGAAAAGCACAAGGCGCAATGGCGCTCGACCCTGGACGCATACGCCCGCCCGGTGCTGGGGCCGAAGCTGGTTGCGGAAATCACGCTGCAAGACGTGCTGCGCGTGCTGGAACCCATCTGGCAGGGCAAGACGGAAACCGCTTCCCGCCTTCGCGGGCGGATTGAGGCCGTGCTGTCATGGGCGACGGTGGCCGGGTATCGCGCGGGGGACAACCCCGCTCGCTGGAAAGGCAACCTGTCCGAAATCCTGCCGAAGCCCGCGAAGGTGGCGAAGGCCGACAATCAACCGGCGCTGGCGCTGGGGGACGTGCCGCGCTGGTGGGCAGCGCTGGCCCAGCGCGAAGGGATGGCCGCGCGGGCGGTAGAATTCCTGACGCTGACCGCTGCGCGTTCGGGCGAAGTGCGCGGCATGGTGTGAGATGAAATCGACTTCGGGGGCCGGGACAAAATCGACAAAACTGACAGAACCCCCGTTGCGACAATTGCGACAACTGCGACATGGAACATCCCCGCTTCACGGATGAAGGCGGGCCGGGCGCATCGGGTGCCGCTGACCCAGGAAGCGGTGGCAATCCTGCAAAGCCTGCCCCGCACGGAAAGCCCCTATGTTTTTCACGCCCAGCGCGGCGGGATGCTGTCCGACATGACGCTTTCCGCTGTCATGCGGCGAATGCAGGAAGCCGAAGTGAAGGCGGGCCGGGCGGGCTTTCTCGACCCGGTAAGCAAACGCCCAGCCGTGCCCCATGGGCTGCGCTCGACCTTCCGGCAATGGGCGGCGGAACAAGGCTTCCCGCGCGACATGGCCGAACTGGCGCTGGCGCATCGCGTGGGGGATGAAACCGAAAGGGCTTATCAGCGAAGCGACATGCTGGAACGGCGGCGCGACATGATGGCCGCATGGGCCGCTTTCCTTCGCGGTGAAGCCGGAACCGGCGAAAAGGTAGTGAAGCTGGGGGCGGCGGGATGAAGCGACCCAGTTGCGGAAAATATCAACGCGCGGTGGTGCTGGCGCGTGAAGCGATCCGCGAAGCAAAGAACGCCCCGCCCATCCGGGCCGACCGAAGCCCTCAAGCGGTGCTGGCGAAGATGCAGGCAAGAGCCGAAAAGGGCGAGGCGCTGGATTCCGGCGCTGTATTGGCGGCGATGGCGGCGGCGATGGCGGAACAGGAAAGCGGGAAGCGACGGGGCCGGGGCCGACCGAAGGGGGCGCGCGCCGATGGCTATCGGGCTTTGCGGGCCGCAATATGGGCGCTGCACGATGAAAGCGGGCTGCAACCCTATCGGAACGTCACGGGGCCGCGCCTGTCACAATGTGACGCAATCGCGGAAGCCATGAAGGCGGAAGGCTTCCGAACCTTGAACAGCTATGACGCGGCAAGGCGGGAAATGGTGGCACTTCGGAAAAGCCTTCGCGGCGGGATGGTGCCTGTGGCGCGACACTGGCAGGCAATTCAGCGCGACATTTCAAGGGCGCTCAAACCGCTCGGGCGGCAAATGCAGGAAATGGGACGGGCTTTTGCCGCACTTGCAAAGCAATCCCGGGCGCGGGCAATCCTTCAACCCGGAACCCTTCCGGCGCTCTTTGCCCATATCCGCGCGCAAACTACCCTTTCCCCCGAAACCCGGCGCGCAATCGAAAAGGTCATGAAAACAAGGCGCTAGCGTTGGCGGAAAATTCCGCATTTATCCTTCAACGACTGACGCCCCGCCTTTGCCTATTCTTCCAGACATGGCCACGGCAACCCCGCCGCGGCTTTCTGGAAAAGGAGAAGGCAATGGCAGAACGTATCTTGCGACGCCCTGACGTTGAAGCCTGCACGGGGCTTTCCCGGAGCACAATTTACGCTTGGATGGCGCGGGGCGAATTCCCGCAACCCGTGGCCTTGGGGGCGCGGCTGGTGGGCTGGCGCGAAAGCGACATTGAAGCCTGGATGGCCGCCCGCGAAGTGAAGGCCGCCTGAGATGAGCGGCGGGCATGAAATGGCCCGGAACCTGCGCGAGCAGGAACCGGGCCGGGGGGGGCGTCATGCGAAAGCGGCGGGCACTCCGACCATAACACACGGCACGAGCCGGGCAAAGCGGGGACGTGAAGCCGACATGCGGGCCGCGCCGGTGGCGAAGCTGGGGGGCGGCGATGACTGACGCGCGGGAAATGACCCTGGCGCTGGGCGGGCGCTGGCATGGCCGCTACGGGGCTGCGCCTTGCCCCGTATGTCAGCCCGAACGGCGGAAGGGGCAAAACGCTCTGACCCTTGCCGATGGCCGCAACGGGCGGCTGGTGCTGGACTGCAAAAAAAGCGCCTGCGCCTTCACGGACATTCTGGCAGCGGCGGGGCTGCGCTCGGGGGGCAATGCGCCCCCGGACGCGGCAACGCTGGCCCGGCGCGAAGCCGAACGGCGGGCCGAAGCCGTGAAGCGGGCGGAACAGGCAAGGCGGCTGTGGCAGGAAGCCCAGCCCATCGCGGGCACGGTGGCCGAAGCCTATCTGCGCGGGCGCGGCATCACCTGCCCCTTGCCCCGCACGCTGCGCTTTCACCCGGAAGCCTGGCACGGGCCGACCGCCCGGCGCTGGCCTGCCCTGGTGGCGGCGGTGCAGGGCGCGGGCTTGCCTGCGCTGCATCGCACTTACCTGCGCCCCGATGGCTCGGGCAAGGCCGACATTGAACCGGCAAAGGCAATGCTGGGGGCAACCGCTGGCGGCGCTGTGCGGCTTGCTGACGGGCCTTCGCGGCTGGTGGTGAGCGAAGGCATTGAAAGCGGCTTATCGCTGCTGTGCGGGCTTCTGGATGGCCCTGCGACGGTATGGGCGGCGCTTTCAACAAGCGGGATGCGCGGGCTGCGCCTGCCCCCGGAGCCGGGGCGGCTGACAATCGCAGCCGATGGCGACGGGCCGGGCCGCGAAGCGGCGCACGCGCTGGCCGAACGCGCGCACGCGCTGGGCTGGCGTGTGGGCATTCTCGACCCCGGAACCGGGAGCGACTGGAACACCATTTTGCAGGGAGGGCGGGCGGCATGAACGCGGAACCTCGCTTCAAGGAAACCCCCTTCACGCTCGAAGGGCCGCAACCGCTGGTGCGCGAAATCGCCCCCGGTGCCCCCTATCCGGCGCACGCGCTCGGGCCGCTGCACGCGGCTGTGGAAGCGGTGCAGGGCATGACGCAAGCCCCGGTGGCGATCCCGGCGCAGTCTGCGCTAGCGGTGGCATCGCTGGCGGTGCAGGGCTTTGCCGATGTGGAAACGCTGGGCGGGCCGCGCCCGACTTCGCTTTACGCGCTGACGGTGGCGCGCTCGGGCGAACGGAAATCCGCCTGTGACGCACCATTCATGGCCGCGCTGCGCGACCATGAACGCGAACAAGCCCGCGTCCAGCGCGACGCCTTCCAAGCCTGGCAGAACGCGCACGCGCTCTGGAAGGGGGAACGCGAACGCATCCTGGGCGACGCGAAAAAGGCGAAGGGCGAAAAACGCACGGCGGCGCAAGCCGATCTGCACGCGCTCGGGCCGGAACCCGCTGCGCCCCCATCGGCTGACCGGACCGTGACCGAACCGACCTTCGAAGGGCTGACCCGGCTTTTCGCGCATGGGCAACCGTCGCTAGGCATCTTTTCGGATGAAGGGGGGCAATTTCTGGGCGGGCACGCCATGAGCAGCGACAACCGGCAAAAGACGCTGGCCGCGCTGAATGACCTCTGGCAAGGCAACCCCATCCGGCGCACGCGCTCGGGCGATGGGCACGCGACACTATACGGGCGGCGGCTGGCGGTGCATTTGATGGTGCAGCCCGGCGTGGCGCGGGCCTTCATGGCTGACCCGCTGGCGGCTGACACGGGCTTTCTGCCCCGCTTCCTGATGTGCGAGCCGCCCAGCGCAATCGGCACCCGCTTTGCCGCGAACGCCCGGCGCGATGAACTGGCGCTGGCGGGCTTCGCGTCGCGGCTGCGCGACATTCTGGAAAGCCCCCTTCCGATGGACCCGGAAACCCGCGAACTGCAACCGCGCATCCTGCCCCTTTCGCCTGGTGCGCGCGAACTGTTGACGACCTTCGCTGACGCGGTGGAAGCGCAACAAGCCCCCGGCGGCGACCTGGCGCATGTCACGGGCACGGCGTCAAAGGCGGCGGAACAGGCTGCGCGCATCGCTGGCGTGCTGACCCTCTGGCGCGACCTGCACGCCCCGGCGGTGGAAGCCCGCGACATGGCCGACGCAATCGACCTGGCGCAATTCTATCTGGCCGAAGCTTCGCGGCTTGCAAGCGCTGCGACGGTCTCGGCTGAAATCGACCGGGCCGAAGCCTTGCGGCGGTGGCTGCTGGAAAGCTGGCCCGAACCCGAAGTGCTGGTGCGCGATGTGGTAAGGCTCGGGCCGAACCCGCTGCGCGAAAGCCCGAAGGCGCGGGCGGCGCTGGGCATTCTCGAAAAGCACGGATGGCTTGCCCCGCTCTACCCCGGCGCGGTGGTGCGCGGGGCTGCGCGGGCGGAAGCCTGGGCAATCGTGAAGGGGGCGGGCGATGTGGTTTGATGTGCGCGCGAAGCTGGCCGAAATCGAAGGCCGTCCCCCTGCGACTTCTGCGACAACTGCGACACAAGCCCCGGCGGCGCGCCCCGTGTCGCAAGTGTCGCAAGTGTCGCAAGTGTCGCAACCCCCCGAAGCCCGGAAACCGCCTTCCTGTGTCGCAAGTGTCGCAAGTGTCGCAACGCCCCCGCGCCCGGAGCCGGACCCCGCGCCCCCGGCTCGGGCCGAAGGGCTGGACCCTGGCCCGGACGGCTTCCCGCACGGGACCGCCTGCGACATGGGCCTATTCCCGCGAACCTGGACTGGGCGCGTTGTGTCGTTGGCGACGTGGCGGCGCTTGACCGAATGGGAACGCCACGGGCCGCGCGGGCGACACTGGAACGCCGTAACCGGGCGATGGGAACAGCCGGAGGGGGGCGCGCCATGACCGGGCAACCCCCGCTGACGGTAGCCGGGCCGGTGCTGCGATGCGGGGGGTATCAAAAAAGTTCGGAACCTTTTTGCATCGGGACCGGCGGCGGGGTAAATTTCTCAATTCCACACTTCGGAAAATCACCCCGTGCCCATCCGGTGCCAGTGAGGCGGACTTTCCACGCGCGGGGACCGACGAACGGGCTTCCGGTTTTCTTGCGGCTTATGGGCAAGCATTGCTGACATTTCACGGCTGGGCCGCGAAGCGAAAGAGCAAATATCGAACCCCGGTGCCGCTGGCGCGGAAACCTCGGGGCATTGGAGCCGATTGCAGCCCGAACCCTGACCGCCCATCGCTGGCGGGGCTTTCGCTTCCGGCATATTCCGGGGCAGGCCTTGTCGAAGTGGGGGATATCCTGGGGGCACGATTTTCGGCTTTTTCAATGAAATCAGCCGCTTAAATGACTGAAATGGCGGAGCGGGAGGGATTCGAACCCTCGAGACGGTTTCCCGCCTACACACTTTCCAGGCGTGCGCCTTCGACCACTCGGCCACCGCTCCGATGCGGTCCGTCTAGCCGCTCTGCGATACGGGTGCAAGACTGTTCACAGGCGTGAAATCCGCCGTTGAAGCTCTGCGAGCTGACGTTTTATCTCTTCCATGTCGTCGCTGTCGGTCGAGTCCGTGGGCGCCTCTTCCCGGTCAGGCTCTGGTCCGGAACTGCCGCGCCAGCCGCCCATCATCGCCTTGAGGAACATCTGTTGCTGGCGCTGGAGCGCGTCAAAGCCGGGCATGTTGGCCATCGGATTCGGCATCGAGGCCATGTTCTCCATGATCTTGGACTGTCCCTCGCGCAGCAACTCGAAACTGGCGGCCAGGAATTGCGGCACGACCGATTGCGCATTCGTGGCGTAGCTGCGCACCAGATCCGTCAGAACGTCCAGAGGCAGCACGTTCTCGCCCCGGCTCTCGTGCTCGGCGATGATCTGCAGCAGGTATTGACGCGTCAGGTCGTCGCCGGACTTCAGGTCCACGATCTTGACCTCGCGCCCGTCGCGGATGAACGACGCAATATCCTCCAGCGTGACGTAATCGCTGGTCTCGGTGTTGTAGAGCCTGCGACTGGCATAGCGCTTGATCAGCAGTGGCGCGTCTTGTGTGGCCATTCCGGCTTCCTTGCTGTTCCGTTCAGGCATGATGAAAGCTGCGACCGGAAAAGGCAAAAGAAAAAAGCCGAGACTTCAACCCGTCACATGGGGAAAAAGGGGCAGGGGCGCGGCAAGGGAAACCCCCGGCGCAGGGCGCCGGGGGTCGCAGGATGCAGGCCAGGGAATCAGGCGGCGGCGAGGTTGCGCAGCACGTAATGCAGCACACCGCCGTTCTTGAGATACTCGATCTCGACCTCGGTATCGACGCGGGCCTTCAGCTGGATCTGCTTCACCGTGCCATCGGCATAGGTGATCGTGCAGGGCACCAGCGATAGCGGTTTGAAGTCACCCGACAGACCCTCGATCGAGATCACCTCGTCGCCTTTCAGGTTCAGCGTCTTGCGGTTGTCGCCGCCGGTGAACTCGAACGGAATGACGCCCATACCGACCAGGTTCGAGCGGTGGATGCGCTCGAAGCTTTCGGCGATGACCGCCTTGACGCCCAGAAGGCTTGTGCCTTTGGCCGCCCAGTCACGCGAGGACCCGGCGCCGTATTCGATGCCGCCGATGACGATCAGCGGCGTGCCCCGAGCAACAAAGGACATCGCGGCGTCATAGATCGAGGTCTGATTGCCGTCGGCGTCTCTGGAATACCCGCCCTCGACGCCGTCCAGCATCTCGTTCCTGATGCGGATATTGGCGAAGGTGCCGCGCATCATGATCTCGTGGTTGCCGCGCCGCGAGCCGTAGCTGTTGAAATCCTTGGGCGCGACCTGGCGTTCGGTCAGATACTTGCCGGCCGGGGTGGTCGGCTTGAAGCTGCCTGCGGGCGAGATGTGGTCGGTCGTGATCATGTCGCCCAGCAGCGCCAGGACACGCGCGCCCTTCACGTCGCTGATCGTGCCCGGCTCTTTCGACATGCCCTGGAAATAGGGCGGGTTCTGGATGTAGGTCGAGGATGCCGGCCAGTCATAGGTCTCGCTGTCGGTGATCTCGACCGCCTGCCAGCGTTCGTCGCCCTTGAACACGTCGGCATATTTCTTCTGGAACATCTCGCGGGTGACGATCGTGTCCACCAGATCGGCCACCTCTTTCGAGCTTGGCCAGAGATCCTTGAGATAGACCGGCTTGCCGTCCGGCGTATGGGCCAGCGGATCTTTTGTCACGTCGATGTTCATGTCGCCCGCGATGGCATAGGCCACAACCAGCGGCGGCGAGGCCAGGTAGTTCGCGCGCACGTCGGGCGAGATGCGGCCCTCGAAGTTGCGGTTGCCCGACAGGACCGACACGGCGACCAGGTCATTGTCGTTGATCGCTTTCGAGATTTCCGGCTGAAGCGGACCCGAGTTGCCGATGCAGGTGGTGCAGCCGAAGCCCACGAGGTTGAAGCCCAGCGCGTCGAGATCCTCTTGCAGGCCTGCCGCCTCAAGATATTCGGCCACGACCTGGCTGCCGGGGGCCAGCGAGGTCTTGACCCAAGGCTTGCGGGTCAGGCCCAGCGCGCGCGCCTTGCGCGCCACGAGGCCCGCAGCCATCAGCACGTAGGGGTTCGAGGTGTTGGTGCAGGAAGTGATCGAGGCGATGACGACCGAGCCGTCGCGCAGCTTGTAATCCTGGCCTTCGACGACAGCTTCGGTCATGTGCTTGTCATTGCCGGGGATCTCGGACGGAGCCGGATCGGGAGATCCCGCCTCGGCGGTCATCTTGGCCTTTTCGCTGGCCGGGACCGAGGGCGCCGCGCGCAGGCCGCGGATATAGTCGCCGAAGGCGCTGGCGGCTTCGGTCAGAGGGACGTGGTCCTGCGGGCGCTTCGGACCGGAAATGGCAGGGACGACCGTGCTCTGGTCCAGCTCCAGCGTCGAGGAATAGACCGGCGCGTAATCGGCGGTGCGCCAGAAGCCGTTTTCCTTGGCATAGGCCTCGACCAGGGCGATGCGGTCCTCGTCGCGGCCGGTCTGGCGCAGATAGCGCAGCGTCTCGCCGTCGATGGGGAAAAAGCCGCAGGTCGCGCCGTATTCGGGGGCCATGTTGGCGATGGTCGCGCGGTCGGCCAGCGGCATGTGGTCCAGGCCTTCGCCGTAGAATTCGACGAACTTGCCGACGACGCCATGGGCGCGCAGCATCTGGGTGACCTTCAGCACCAGGTCGGTGGCGGTCACGCCTTCCTTCAGCGCGCCGGTGATCTTGAAGCCGACGACCTCGGGAATCAGCATCGAGATCGGCTGGCCGAGCATCGCAGCCTCGGCCTCGATGCCGCCCACGCCCCAGCCAAGGACCGCAAGGCCGTTGACCATGGTCGTGTGGCTGTCCGTGCCGACCAGCGTGTCGGGATAGGCCACGGTCTTGCCGTCCTGGTCGGTGTCGGTCCAGACGGTCTGCGCCAGGTATTCAAGGTTCACCTGGTGGCAGATGCCGGTGCCGGGCGGGACCACGCGGAAGTTGTTGAACGCCTTTTGACCCCATTTGAGGAACGTGTAACGCTCCATGTTGCGCTCGTATTCCAGCTCGACATTGCGCTGGAAGGCGCGAGGCGTGCCGAATTCGTCGATCATCACCGAATGGTCGATGACCAGATCGACCGGGTTCAGCGGGTTGATCTTTTGCGGGTCGCCGCCAAGCGCCTTGATGCCGTCGCGCATGGCGGCAAGGTCCACGACCGCCGGCACGCCGGTGAAGTCCTGCATCAGCACGCGGGCCGGGCGATAGGCGATCTCGCGGCTGGATTTGCCGCCATCGGTCGCCCATTGCGCGAAGGCCTTGATGTCATCGACCGAAACGGTGCGGCCGCCATCCTCGAAGCGCAGCATGTTCTCCAGCACGACCTTGAGCGAGGCCGGCAGTTTCGAGAAATCGCCAAGCCCCGCCTCGGTGGCGGCGGCGATCGAGTAATAATCAACGCTGGCAGCGCCCGCTTTCAGCGTGCGGCGCGTCCTGGCGGTGTCGATTCCGGTCTGGATGGGCATCAGGGCCTCCCTGTCTGCAAGAATGGATGGGTCCGGCGTGCCCCTGCTTTGCCCCATCGGAGGGCATAGCGCAAGGGCGGTGGCACAAGATTGTATGCAATCGCATACCATATGGCTGGCTGTTGCTCAAGAGGCACTGAGGACTTTCGGGGCTCGGCTTGACAAAGCGTTGATTGTTCCTGGCCGCAAGGATTGGCTATGAAGATCGCCGTGATGAAGCAGACCCGACAGAACCAGGGCTTGAAGGCTGCCCGGCAGGGTGTCAGCGCCGCGGCAGCGGTTCTGGCGCTGCTCTTGTGGGCGACGCCGCTGACGGCCCAACCGCTTTCCGACATGCCCGCCGATGGGTCGGACGACAGCATCGCGGCCGAAACGCCCGGCAACCCGTTGTCAGACGGGTTTTCCAACGATCTCCCCGCTGCGGATCATGCGCCGGTCATCTCGGCGCCCGATTATCCGGGCCGCACGGCGCCCGGCGTGGCCTTCTCCGAGCGGGCGGCGCCGGCGTTCAACAGCTTTTCGGGCGCCGACGGCCAGACGCCTGCCGTCAGGGCGATGCCGCAGGCCGCGGCCCTGCCGGTGGTGGTCGAGCTGTTCACCTCGCAAGGCTGCTCGTCCTGTCCGCCAGCCGAGGCGATGCTGGCGATGATGGCGCAGGATCCGCAGATTCTGGCGCTGGCCTATCACGTCGATTACTGGGATTATCTTGGCTGGGCAGATATCTTCGCCCGCCCCGAGTTCACCGCCCGGCAGGAAGCCTATGCGCGTGCAGCGGGCGAGCGGTCGATCTATACGCCGCAGATGATCGTCGCGGGGCGCGATACGGCGCTGGCCCCCGGCCCGGCGCAGATGATGGGGCTGATCGACGCGGCGCGCTATCGCCCGGCCATGGTCACCGTCCAGCGCGAGGGCGACGGCTTGAACGGCGCGATCGAGATCACGCCGCTTTCCGATCTGGGCGGGCGGGTTGACGTGTCCATGGTCCGTTACCTGCCCGAACGCGAGGTCGAGGTAACCGCAGGCGAGAATCGCGGCCGTGTCGTCACTCATGTCAATATCGTCCAGTCGGTCGAGACGCTGGCGGCATGGGACGGGACTGCGCCTTTGCGCCTGACAATTCGCCCCGGCGAGAGCGCCAGCGACCAGCCTCCCGACACGCGCCACGCGCTGCTGGTGCAGCAGATGCTCATGCCTTACGGGCTTCCTGGCCCCATTCTTGCGGCGATCCGGCTGGACTGATCTGCCTCTGGGCTAGCAGTCGGTGCAAATTCCGGTCACGAGGCGGGCATGACCGACTGGATCGCCCAGATCACCGGCACGCCCGAGGGCGCCCGCATCGCCTCGGTGCTGGCCCTGTCGGCGGCCTTCCTGCACGCCTTGTTCGGGGCGCTGCAGAAGGGGCGGCACGATCCCTGGGTCAGCCGCGCCGCCATCGACATCTGTTACGGGCTGATGGCGCTGCCCCTCGCGCTGTTCGTGGTGCCGTGGCCCGAACCCGCCCTGTGGCCGGTGCTGGCGGGGGCGATGGTCATCCACATCGCCTACAAGCTGGCGCAGGCGATGACCTATCAGCGCGGCGCCTACACCGTCGTCTATCCGGTCGTGCGCGGCTCGGCGCCGCTTTTCGCGGTCCTGGCCGCCATGGCGATCTTCGACGAAAGGTTCAACGCGCTGCAATGGGCGGGGTTGATCCTGCTGGTCGGCGGCATATTCGGGCTGGCGGGTCACAACCTGCGCAAGCTGACATTGGGGCGCGACACGCTGCTTCCGGCGCTGGCCTGGGCGATGGTGACGGGCGGGATGGTCGCGCTCTACACGACCTATGATGCCTGGGGCATCCGTCTGGCGCAGAACCCGTTCACGTTCCTGGCATGGTTCTTCCTGCTGGATTCGCTGTTCATGCCGCTTTTCACCTTGCGGAGACTGCGTGCGCTGCCCAGATCCGAGATCGCGCCCCTTGCGGCGCGCGGCGGTTTCGGGGCGCTGGTGGCCTTTGCCAGCTTCGGCTCGATCATGCTGGCGACGCGGATCGACGATGTGGGCCGCGCGGCGGTCCTGCGCGAGACCTCGACCGTGTTCGCCGCCCTTGTGGGCTGGGCCGTGCTGGGCGAAAAGGTGGGCGCGCAAAGGACTGCGCTGATGGCGCTGATCGCGCTTGGCGCGCTGGTGGTGGAATTTGGAGCCCGCTGAGGGCAGGAACGGACAAAGACGATGAAGCAGGACAAGGTGCAACCGGCCAGCCCCCGGCCTGTGGTCAAGCCCTGGGTCAGGACGGTGCTGGAATTCGGGCCGCTGATCCTGTTCTTTACGGTGTTCATGCTCTACCGCGACCAGAATGTCGTGCTGCTGGGGCGTGAATATGGCGGCTTCGTGCTGGCCACGCTGGTCTTCGTGCCGGTAATGATCGTGGCGCTTCTGATCCTGTGGCGGCTGACCGGCCGACTGGCACCGATGCAGGTGGCGACCTTGATCCTTGTCACGGTCTTCGGCGGGTTGACGCTGTGGCTGAACGATCCGCGCTTCCTCAAGATCAAGCCGACGATCGTCTTTTCGCTGTTTGCGGGGATTCTGGCCACGGGCCTGTTGCTGCGCCGGAACTGGCTGGGCGCGGTCCTGTCCGAGGCGCTGCCCATGACGCCCGAAGGCTGGCGCATCCTGACCATCCGCATGACGCTGTTCTTCGCCGCCATGGCCATCGGCAACGAGATCGTCTGGCGCACCATGTCCGAAACGACCTGGGTCTGGTTCGAGACCTTCGGCCAGCCTATCCTGATCTTTGCCTTCCTGATGGGCAATGCGGGCCTGTTCAAGGCTCATGCCCTGCCCGAGGACGAGGCCGCAGCCAAGGCTGCGGCGCCGGCCGACAGCGAACGCTGATCCGTCAGCGCAGGGGTAGGGCAGTGGCCGCCGGTCGCGAGCGGCGCAGCCCGTCCGGCACCGACCAGAGGCGCGTCCAGCGGGGCTGGTGATCCTGCGGCAGATGGTTGCGCAACAGCGCCAACGGCAATTCGCGCGGCTGGCACAGCGCCCGACGATACAGATCGAACAGCCCGCCCCGGAGATAGGAGGACCAGTGCGACAGCCGGGCCGCGCGCCGCTCGGTCGGAAAGCCCAGAGCTTCCAGCGCGTCCAGCACCGCCGCGTCGTCGATCTGGATGTCCAGCCAGTTGCGGGCGGCTCCGCCCAGCCCCAAGCCAAGCGCGCGGCGACGCCCAAACGCCAGGATCTGTTCCAACGCAAAGTCGAAAAGATCGTTCTCGCGCGAGGTGACGTTCAGGATCTCGGCCTGCGCGGCGGCGGGTCGCGCCAGCGCCTCGGTGGCCTCGTCGCGAAAGGCGGCGGCGTTCAGCAGAACCAGACGCGACAGGCTGCCTGCCTCGGCCCCGGCCAGGGCCGACAGGCAGACCCGCCCGCCAAGCGAATGCCCGATCAGCGCCACGGGCCGGCCGGCGGCCTGCGCCAGATCGCCCGCCAGCCGCGCCAGTTCTACCCCTGTCTCGCCCGCGCGCAGATAAGCGCGCCCAAGTGCCCCCCGCGCCTCCCACCCCAGGGCCACGGCCAGGCCGGGCGCTTGCGCCTCGGGGGCAAAGCCCAGACCCCGAGGCCAGGACGCGACCCGTGCTGCGCCCGGCTCGGGGTTCAACGACAGGATGTGACGATGCGGATCGTGGCGCGGATGCGAGGGCGAATAGCGATAGCCATGGACCATCACGACCACCGGCGCCCCAGAGGGCAGTTCCGCGGCCAGCTTCCACAGCCTTTGCGGCGGGGCATGTCCGGCATTGACGCGGATCACGGGCATCGCGGTCTCCTGTCATCTGCTGCAAGGCTGATGGCACGAGCCTGCGACAGCGCCGTGAAGGATGTGTTAATGCAGCGTGTCGGCGTTGCACGTCGCCCGGCAACGCCTTCAACGCCGACAGGGGCGGCGGCTTTCGACCGACTTTCGCGCATCGGTTGCAGTCAAAGGGGGCTTCACCCGCTGTTGCCAGATTCCGCATTGAAACATGGGATGCTTCGCCTCTATGTTGGGGATACGCGCGACGCGACCTGCAGGATCGGGCCGCCTCTCGCGCCGACAGTTTCGCAGCGCGGCACCTCTGGTCCAGTCCCCTCAGGGGCAGGCGGTGTGTGTCCCGCGGAAAACCCGCCCTCTGTCTGCGCTGACCGCGCGCGGAGGTGCTGACAGACAGCGGTCCAGCCGGTCCCTGAAGACCGTCGGGCCTTTTGAAGGAACAGACGCGATGACGCGCGCGCAGGAAGACATGTCGGATCACCGGCGGGCAAAGCGCCCGACCGGCCCCGTCGTCCCGTCCGGCGCGCTGCCTGCGTCCTCATCACAACGCAGCCCGCTCTGCGGCGTGCTACCGGCACCGCCCGCAAGGCGCCTGCGCGAAAGACATCCGAATGGCAAAGAAAATGCTGATCGACGCCACCCATGCCGAGGAAACTCGGGTGGTCGTGGTCGATGGAAACAGGGTCGAGGAATTTGATTTCGAGACCGTGAACAAGCGCCAGATTTCTGGCAATATCTATCTGGCCAAGGTCACGCGGGTCGAGCCCTCGCTCCAGGCGGCCTTTGTGGATTATGGCGGAAACCGCCACGGCTTCCTGGCCTTCGCGGAAATCCATCCCGATTACTACCAGATCCCCGCGGCCGACCGCGAGGCACTGATGGCCGAGGAACGCGCCCAGGCCGAAGAGGCCGAGGCCGAAGAAAATGCCCGTGCCCGCAAGCACCCGGCTGCCGAAACCGTCGATGCGAACGACGAAGCGAACGACGAAACTGCGCAATCGGCGGCGGATGCCGATGACGAGATCGAATCCGTCGCAGACGAGGACGTGACCGAGGAGCTCCACGCGCCCCGCCGTCCGCGCGCCCGCCGCTACAAGATCCAGGAAGTGATCAAGGTCCGGCAGATCATGCTGGTCCAGGTCGTCAAGGAAGAACGCGGCAACAAGGGCGCTGCGCTGACCACCTATCTGTCGCTGCCGGGCCGCTATTGCGTCCTGATGCCCAACACCGCGCGCGGAGGCGGGATCAGCCGCAAGATCACAAATGCCGCCGACCGCAAGAGGCTGAAAGAGATTGCGGCCGAACTCGACGTGCCGAAGGGCGCGGGCCTGATCATCCGCACCGCCGGCAGCCAGCGCACCAAGACCGAGATCAAGCGTGATTACGAATATCTGCTGCGGCTCTGGGAACAGATCCGCGAGCTGACCTTCAAATCCGTGGCGCCGACGGCGATCTACGAGGAAGGCGACCTGATCAAGCGCAACATCCGCGATCTTTACAGCAAGGACATCGACGAGGTTCTGGTCGAGGGTGAGCGCGGCTATCGCGTGGCCAAGGACTTCATGAAGATGATCATGCCGTCCCACGCCAAGAACGTGAAGCATTACGTCGATCAGCAGCCGCTTTTCGCGCGCTATCAGGTCGAAAGCTATCTGGCGTCCATGTTCAATCCTGTCGTGCAGCTGAAATCGGGCGGTTACATCGTCATCGGCGTGACCGAGGCGCTGGTCGCCATCGACGTGAATTCGGGGCGCGCGACCAAGGAAGGCTCGATCGAGGAGACGGCGCTCAAGACCAACCTCGAAGCCGCCGACGAGATCGCCCGCCAATTGCGTCTGCGCGATCTGGCCGGCCTGATCGTGATCGACTTCATCGACATGGACGAACGCAAGAATAACGCCGCCGTCGAGAAGCGCATGAAGGAGCGGCTGAAATCCGACCGCGCCCGGATCCAGATCGGTCGCATCTCGGGCTTTGGGCTGATGGAAATGTCGCGCCAGCGCCTGCGTCCGGGGATGCTGGAATCGACCACACAGCCCTGTCCGCATTGCCACGGCACCGGGCTGATCCGCAGCGATGACAGCCTTGCGTTGACCATCCTGCGCGCGGTCGAAGAGGAAGGCACGCGCAAACGCTCGCGCGAGGTGCTGGTCAAGGCGCCGGTGGCCGTCGCCAATTTCCTGATGAACGCCAAGCGTGAGCATGTCGCGGGGATCGAAACCCGCTACGGCATGTCGGTCCGCGTCGAGGCCGATCCTTCGCTGGTCTCGCCCGATTACGCTATCGAGAAGTTCAAGACCGCGACCCGCCCTGTCGCCGAGGCCAGCCACGTCCCGCTGTCGATGGATGCCGAACTGATGGCCCGGATCGACGATGAGGAGGACCGGATCCAGGAGGCCGCTGCCGACAAGGATGGAATCGAGGCCGCTGCGGCCAACCCGCCCGCCGCCGAGGACGAGAGCGGCGAGGTCCGCTCGCGCCGCCGTCGCCGTCGTCGCCGCAGGAAGTCGGACCGCCCCGAGATCCAGGACAGCGCATCCTCCGAAGCCGGCTCGCAAGGCCTTGCCGAGGACGACGAGGCCCGCGATCCGGTCGCAGACGAGACTGCTGCGCCTCAGCTCGTGGGCGGCGAATCGGAAGCGCAGCCCGAGGGCGAAGCGTCGGGCCGGTCGCGGTCTCGATCCCGGTCGCGTTCACGCCGTCAATCCGAGGCCGCGCCTTTGCCCGAGGTGGTCGATCTGGCCGAGACCGGCGACGAGGTGCGCGCCGAGGAACTGCCCGGTGTGAACGGCTCGCGCGATGCCGATATTCCGACCGCCGCAGCGGCGCCCGCCGAGACCGCCACCGATACGGCCGGTGCGCCGGTTGCCGAGCCTGTCGAGGCATCCGCCGCCGCCGACCCGGCCGATGCGCCGGTCGCCGAGCCTGTCGAGACACCCGTCGTCGAGCCGGTCCAGGCGGCAGACACAGCCGAGGCCGCCCAGCCCGAGCCTGCCTTGGCGGAGGCCGTGGCCCAGGGCGAGCTCACGAACCGACCCGAGCCCGCGAATCAGCCCGAGCCCGCGAATCAGCCTGAGCCGGCAACCAGAACCGCCGCACCCAAGCGGCGCGGATGGTGGATGGTGGGCAGTTGATCGCGCGCCATCTCAAACCAGCAGGGGGCGCGTGCTTCGCGCCCCTTTTGGGTTGGACCGCCCACGCATCCGTGACCCGTTTCCCCCCTGTGATCCGACGGCTCATACCGTAACGTGCCGCCATGCTGGGAATCGAACTTGCCACCGCCGCCTTTCTGCCTGCCGCCTTCGTTGCCTTGCTGGCGGGGGTTCTGTCGTTTCTGTCGCCCTGTGTGCTGCCCATCGTGCCGCCTTATCTGGCCTATATGACCGGGGTGGGGGTGAATGGTCTCAGGGCCCGCGAACGCAGCGCGGTCCTGCCGGCGCTGTTCTTCGTGCTGGGCCTTTCGACGGTGTTTCTGGTGATGGGCTTCGCCGCCTCGGCCTTTGGTCGCGCCTTTCTGGCCTGGCAGGAAACGCTGGCGCAGGTGGCAGGGGTCATGGTCATCGTGATGGGGCTGCACTTCCTGCATATCATCCGCATCCCGATCCTGGATCACGAGGCGCGTCTGGATGCCGGGCGGCAGGATGGCGGGGCGGTGGGGGCCTATGTGCTGGGTCTGGCCTTTGCCTTTGGCTGGACGCCCTGCATCGGCCCGCAGCTCGGCATGATCCTGACTCTTGCCGCGACGGGGGGCGAGCTGTCGCGCGGCACCGCGCTTCTGGCGGTGTATGCGGCGGGGCTGGGGATACCCTTCCTGCTGGCCGCCATCTTCATCAACCGCGCCATCGGGCTGATGAACCGCATCAAGCCCTATCTCAGGGTGATCGAGCGCGCGATGGGCGCACTTCTGGTCGTGGTCGGGGTCATGCTGATCACCGGCGCCTTCTCGGCCTTCAGCTTCTGGCTGCTGGAGACCTTCCCGGCCTTGGCGGCCTTGGGCTGAGGCCCCTTTACGCGGCCGATTTCCGTGCCACGATGGCTCTGACAGGAGGAGCCATGAAACCGCAAAACCCCCAACATGCTGCACCCGCCGATGCCGATGCGCGCCGCGCCGTCGAACCGGTGATCTGCTATCCCGTGGATGGCCTCGCCCCGCCTGATCTGGCCGCCTTGCGCGCCGCGCGGGAGGGCTGGCAGCGCCTCGCGCAGGTGCTGGTTCCCGCGCGGCAGGCGCGCTGTTTCGAGGTGCCGGCGGGGCATTTCTTCCGCATCGTCTCGGTCGAGGGGCCGCAGGTGGGCGATCTGAACCTGTGGTCGGCCGATCTGTCCGAACGCTTCTATTCCGGCAAGACGCGCGCCCTGCACGGCACGCATCTGTCCACCGGCGACCGGATGTGGTCGGGCTTCCCGACGCTGCGGCCCATGGCCACGATCACCGATGACAGCCTTGACTGGTATGGCTTTGACGCCTTCGGCGGCAGCGTGCATGACGTGATCGGCACGCGCTGCGATCCCTATACGCACAACCTGCTGTCGGATGGCGGGCAATATCACCATTGTTGTCATTCCAACCTGACCCGCGCCCTGGCCGAGGCGCGCGGGCTGCCCCTGGCCGAGGCCGAGCCCCTGGTTCATGACGTGCTGAACGTCTTCATGTGCACGGGCTTCACCCGCGATACGGGGCAGTATTTCATGAAGGCCAGCCCCGTGCGGCCCGGCGATTACCTTGAATTCTTTGCCGAGATCGACCTTTTGGGCGCACTGTCGGCCTGTCCGGGCGGCGATTGCGGCACGGTCCATTCCTCGGACCAGGCCGCCTGCCATCCGCTGCTGGTCGAGGTCTTTCGCCCCGTCGCCCCTCCGCGGGGTTGGCAGAGGCCGCAGGTCAACCGCTATGACCGCAGCCACGGGGCAGGGGGGTGACAAGATCCGCCGCTGTCGGAATCGGTTGTGGCGCGTGGTCGCATTTCGCGTTAGTCTCGGCCCCAGATCCGGGCAAACCGGACAGGCAGAGGCAGTGACGGCGGTATTCCCATGACCGAGATGGTCTTCGGCACTACGCCCGCAAGGGCGGCTGACCCGATTCTTCCGCGCTGGTGGCGCACGCTGGACAAATGGACGCTGGCCTGCGTGTTCGGGCTGTTCGCGACCGGAATCCTTCTGGGGCTGGCGGCCTCGGTGCCCCTGGCCGAACGCAACAACCTGCCGCGCTTCTTCTATGTCCAGCGTCAGGCGATGTTCGGCGGCCTGGCGCTGGTCGTGATGCTGGTCATCTCGATGCTGTCGCCGCGCCAGATCCGGCGGATCGGGGTGCTGGGCTTTCTGGCGTCTTTCGTCCTGATCGTCGCGCTGCCCTTCGTCGGCACCGATTTCGGCAAGGGTGCGACGCGCTGGCTGTCTCTGGGCTTCGTATCGGTGCAGCCTTCGGAGTTCCTGAAACCCGGCTTCGTCGCGCTATGCGCCTGGTTCATGGCGGCCAGCCAGCAGGTGGGCGGGCCTGCGGGTCGGCTTTATTCGTTTTGCGTGGCGGCAGTCGTCGTGGTGCTTCTGGCGCTTCAGCCCGATTTCGGGCAGGCTGCGCTGGTGCTGTTCTCGTGGCTGGTCATGTATTTCGTCGCCGGTGCGCCGATGGTCCTGCTGTTGGGCGTGGCCGGGCTGGCGCTGATGGGCGGGATCTTTGCCTATGGCTCGTCCGAGCATTTCGCCCGGCGGATCGACGGTTTCCTGTCCTCGGAAATCGACCCGCGCACCCAGATCGGCTATGCCACCAATGCCATTCAGGAGGGCGGATTTTTCGGCGTCGGCGTGGGCGAGGGCAGCGTGAAATGGTCGCTGCCGGATGCGCATACCGATTTCATCATCGCCGTCGCGGCCGAGGAATACGGCTTTGTCCTCGTGCTGGTCATCATCGCGCTTTACTGCACCATCGTCACGCGATCATTGCTGCGGCTGCTGCGTGAACGCGACGCCTTTGCGCGGCTGGCCGGGACGGGCCTGGCCTGCGCCTTCGGCGTGCAGGCGCTGATCAACATGGGCGTCGCGGTGCGCCTGTTGCCCGCCAAGGGCATGACGCTGCCCTTCGTCAGCTATGGCGGTTCATCCGTCATTGCCTCGGGGATCGCGATGGGAATGCTTCTGGCGCTGACCCGCACGCGGCCTCAGGGCGAGCTGGCCGCAATCCTGCGGCGGGGGCGCTGATGTCGGGCAAACGCGCGCTGATCGCCGCCGGGGGCACCGGCGGCCATATGTTCCCGGCACAGGCCCTGGCCGAATTGCTGCTGGCCGAGGGCTGGCAGGTCACCTTGTCCACCGATGAACGCGGTGCCCGCTATGCCGGTACCTTCCCGCCCGAGGTTGTCCGTCAGGTCGTGCCATCGGCCACGACCGCACGCGGCGGGATCGCGGGCAAACTGGCGGCGCCCTTCCGCATTGCGGCCGGAGTGCTGGCCGCGCGGCGCGCTTTTGTCCGGCAAAGGCCCGATGTTGTGATCGGTTTTGGCGGCTATCCGACCATTCCCGCGCTGGCCGCCGCCAGGTTGATGGGCCTGCCGCGCATGATCCACGAACAGAACGGGGTGATGGGCCGGGTAAACCGCCTCTTTGCGCCCCGCGTTCATCGCGTCGCCTGCGGCACCTGGCCGACCGACCTGCCCGCCGGGGTCAGCGGCACCCATACCGGAAACCCGGTTCGCGCTGCCGTTCTGGCGCAGGCAGGTGCGCCCTATGCAGTGCCCGGCGACGGGCCGCTGCGCCTGCTGGTCATCGGCGGCAGCCAGGGCGCGCGCGTGCTGTCGCGCGTGGTGCCTGCGGCCATCGCGCTTTTGCCCGATGATCTGCGCACCCGCCTGCTTGTCAGCCATCAGGCCCGCCCCGAGGATGCCGATTCCGTCACCGCCGCCTATGCCGCGGCCGGGATCGAGGCCGATGTGCAGCCCTTCTTTACCGATGTGCCCGAGCGGATCGCCGCCGCGCATCTGGTCGTCAGCCGCTCGGGCGCCTCGTCGCTGGCCGATATCACGGTGATCGGGCGGCCCTCGATCCTGATCCCTTTCGCTGCCGCCACGGGCGATCACCAGACCGCCAACGCCCAGGCCTTGGCGGAAACCGGGGCGGCGCATGTCCATCCCGAATCCGTGCTTGATGCGACAAGTCTTGCGCGCGACATCCGCGCCATCCTGACCGACCCCGCGCGGGCCGCCGCCATGGCCGCCGCCGCGCTGGACCTTGCCCGCCCCGATGCGGCGCGGCGTCTTTACGATCTCGTTGAGGAGATAGCGCGATGAACGCAGCGACCAAACTGCCCGGAGAACTGGGTCCGATCCACTTCATCGGAATCGGCGGCATCGGCATGTCGGGCATTGCCGAGGTGCTGCTGACGCTTGGCTATCAAGTCCAGGGCAGCGACCTGAAACGATCGAAGATCACTGACCGGCTGGAAACGCTGGGCGCCCAGGTTTTCGAGGGTCAGAGGGCCGAGAACATCGCGGATGCGGCCGTGGTCGTGATCTCGACGGCGATCAAGAAGGGCAACCCGGAATTGGAGGAAGCCCGCCGCCGCGGCCTGCCGGTCGTCCGCCGGGCCGAGATGCTGGCCGAGCTGATGCGGATGAAATCGAACATTGCCATCGCCGGCACCCATGGCAAGACGACGACGACGACCATGGTGGCAACCCTGCTGGACGCGGGCGGGCTGGACCCCACGGTCATCAATGGCGGCGTCATCCACGCATACGGCTCGAATGCGCGGGCGGGTGCGGGCGAATGGATGGTGGTCGAGGCCGACGAATCCGACGGCAGCTTCAACCGTCTGCCCGCCGACATCGCCATCGTGACGAATATCGACCCCGAGCATATGGAACATTGGGGCAGCTTCGACGCGCTGCGGCAGGGCTTTTACAATTTCGCCTCGGGGATTCCGTTCTACGGTCTTGCGGTGCTCTGCACCGACCACCCCGAGGTTCAGGCGCTGGTCGGCAAGCTGACTGACCGCCGCGTTGTCACCTTCGGCTTCAACGCGCAGGCTGATGTCCGCGCGATGAACCTGCGCTATGAGAACGGCATCGCGCATTTCGACATCGCACTGCAAGGCGAGGGCCCCGATGAGCACGGCGAGATCGAGATGATCGAGGGCTGCACCTTGCCCATGCCCGGCGATCACAACGTGTCGAATTGTCTCGCTGCCGTGGCCGTGGCGCGGCATCTCGGCATCAAGAAATCCGAGATCCGCGAGGCGCTGGCCAGGTTCGGCGGTGTCGGGCGGCGTTTTACCCGCGTGGGCGAGGTGGGCGGTGTCACCATCATCGACGATTACGGCCACCACCCGGTCGAGATCGCCGCCGTCCTCAAGGCGGCGCGCCAGGCCAGCAATGGGCGCGTGATCGCCGTCCACCAGCCGCATCGCTATTCGCGGCTGTCCAGCCTGTTCGAGGATTTCTGCACCTGCTTCAACGAGGCCGATGTCGTTGCCATCGCCGATGTCTATGCGGCGGGCGAGGATCCGATTCCCGGCGCAAGCCGCGACGATCTGGTGGCCGGGCTGATCGCCCACGGCCATCGCCATGCCCGCGCGATCCTGTCCGAGGACGATCTGGAACGGCTGGTCCGCGAACAGGCGCGGCCGGGCGACATGGTGGTCTGCCTGGGGGCAGGGACGATTTCGGCCTGGGCGAATGCTTTGCCCATGCGCCTGCAGGGCCGCGCGGCGTGAGTCCGGCCGCCTGGCTGGGGCTGGCCTGTCTGGGGCTGTGGCTGGTATTGGCCTGCGCCGTACATCGCCTGCCGGTGCGGGGGCGCGCGCTGTTCATCTGCGCGCTGGTTCTTGCGGGGGTGCCGCTGCTGGGATGGCTGACGCTGCGTTGGGGGCCGGGACCGGGCGTTCTGGGCCTTGCGCTTGGGCTTCTGGCTCTTGGCCGCCCGCCGACCCGCCGCCGCAACGACCCCGAGTCCGTGCGCCACGAGGCCGGGCCATGAATGTCTGGGCCATCGGCGCCGCCTGCCTTCTGGGGGCGGGCTTCATCGCATGGGGCTCGGCCCGGCTGCGGATGCATTGGCCTCTGGCGGCCTTGTCCGTGCTGCTGGCGGCCATCGCCGTGCAGCTTTTCCTGGCAACGCGCGGGCAGGACGGGATGCATGATCTGGCCGCGCTGATGGCACAGGCCCTGACGGTGGCGCCCGCGCTTCTGGGTGTGGCGACGGGGCTGATCCTTGCGCGCCTGCGCGGCCATCCGCTACCTTTGCGCGGTCTGCCAGGAGCGATCAGCGCCCTGGGACTGCTGACCGCCGGTGCCGTCGCGGCGCTGACCTTCCTGATCTGAACGGGTGTCGTGATCTGAACCGGGTGTTCCGGCCTATGGAAAACCCGGCCCCGCCTCGGCATAGTTCCGACATGTCGAACCGGAGTGTCCATGCATGAGCAGAATCCTGGCGCTTGTCGATGGCTCGATCTATGGGCCGAGCGTGGCACGCCACGCCGCGTGGCTGGCCGAAAGGCTGGGTCTTGGCGTCGATCTGTTGCACGTCACCCCACGTGGCGAGCGTGAGGCCGGACAGATCCTGCTGGCCGAGTCCGCCTGCATCATCAAGGCACATGGCGTGGCCGACCTGGGCGTGCATCTGCGGCAGGGCGAACTGATGGCCACGATCCGCGCGGTCGCGCCTCATCTGCGGGCCATCGTGCTGGGCAAACGGGGCGAATCGGCGGATTTCGTCTCGGGTCGGTTGGGGTCCAACCTTGAACGCATCGTGCGCGGCGCGACGGTGCCGGTGCTGGTCGCCTCGCGCGCGTTCCGGCCGGTCCAGCGGGTGCTGCTGGCCTTTGACGGCAGCGCGTCGGCGCGGAGCGCGGTGGCGCGGATGGCGAAAAGCCCGGTCTTTCAGGGGCTGGAAATCACGCTGCTGCATGTCGGAGAGCCGACGCCCGCCGTTTCGGTCGCAATCGACGAGGCGATCCTGGAACTGGTCGCCTCGGGCTTGCGGGTGATGCTGCGTCAGATGCCCGGCGAGCCGCAGGAAGTCTTGCGCCCGCTGGTGCTGGACGAGGGGTTCGACCTGCTGGTCATGGGTGCCTATGGCCATTCGCGGATCCGCAACCTGTTCATCGGCTCGACCACGACGGCGATGATCCGCGCGGCGCTGATTCCTGTTCTGCTCTATCGCCAAAGGGCAGGGCTTGGTTGACGCCGTGAGGCGGGCTGGCTACCAGATGGGCATGAGCGCCGTTCTTCCCTGTCCGCGTGGCAGCCTGATCCCCGATCGCCGCCTTGACACTCTGACCTGGCTGCGCGTGGGTGGCCCTGCCGACTGGCTTTTCCAGCCCGCCGACCGCGAGGATCTGGCCGGTTTCCTGCGCGACCTGGACCCGGCCGTGCCGGTCTTTCCGATGGGCGTGGGCAGCAACCTGATCGTGCGCGATGGCGGCATCCGGGGCGTGGTGATCCGGCTGGGCCGCGCCTTCAACGCGGTTTCGATCGCGGGCGATGTCGTCACCGCCGGGGCCGCCGCCCTGGATGCACAGGTCGCGCGCCGCGCGGCCGAGGCCGGGCGTGACCTGACCTTTCTGCGCACCATCCCCGGCAGTATCGGCGGCGCGGTGCGGATGAATGCGGGCTGCTACGGCAGCTACGTGGCCGACCATCTGATCGACGTGGAAGTCGTGACCCGCGACGGGCGGATCCTGCGTCTTGCGCCCGAGGATCTGCGCTTGGGCTATCGCCAGAGTCATCTGCCCGAGGGCTGGGTGATCACCGAGGCGCGCCTGCGCGCCGCGCCGGGCGATCCCGACGCGCTTCATGCCCGCATGGCCGAGCAATTGGCCCGCCGCGACGCAAGCCAGCCAACCGGGGATCGCAGCGCGGGTTCGACCTTTCGCAATCCGGCGGGATACAGCTCGACCGGCCGGGCAGACGACACCCATGAGCTGAAGGCCTGGGCGCTGATCGACGCTGCGGGTTTGCGCGGCCATAGCTGGGGCGGCGCGCAGATGTCGGAAAAGCATCCCAACTTTCTGATCAATACCGGAGGCGCCACCGCTGCCGAACTGGAAGCCTTGGGCGAGCTGGTGCGTCGGCGGGTGCTGGAAGTAAGCGGCCATGAGCTGCAATGGGAGGTCATCCGCATCGGCGACCCTGCGCCGGATCCGTCCTGAATATCTGCGTTGCTCTGTGCCATGGCCGGTCAGGGGGCGCTGCTGCCCTTCGTCGCGTTCCGCGGCTCCCCCCGGGATATTTGGGCCAAGGCAAAGGGGCGGGCAGATTTCGCTTTTGCACTTCGCGCTTTGCTTGTATTCTGCATGGCAATGACGTGGCCCCGAAAGGTCGCGCAGCAGCAGGCAAGCCCGGAGCAACCGGGCGCGAAAGGCGAAAAAGTGGCGGGCAGGTCGAGCAGGGCAGCCCACTCGGTCGCTGTCCTGATGGGCGGACCCTCGGCAGAGCACGAGGTTTCGCTGTCATCGGGACGCGAATGCGCGAATGCGCTGCGGGTGGCGGGGTATGACGTAACCGAGATCGTGCTGGACAAGGCGCGTGGTCAGGATCTGGCCGGGCTTTTGCGCGCGGCTGCGCCCGATGTCGTGTTCAACGCGCTGCATGGCCGTTGGGGCGAGGATGGCTGTGTGCAGGGCCTGCTGGAATGGCTGGGGCTGCCCTACACGCATTCGGGCGTGCTGGCATCTGCCTTGGCGATGGACAAGAGCCGCGCAAAGGAGGCGTTCCGCGCCGCAGGTCTGCCCGTGGTCGAGAGTGTCATTGCGGATGCCGACGAGGTGCGCCGCCGCCATGTGATCCCGCCGCCTTATGTGGTGAAGCCCAATGACGAAGGATCCTCGGTCGGGGTCTATATCGTGCAGGATGGCGCCAATCAGCCGCCCGACCTGTCGCCCGACATGCCGGATCGCGTGATGGTCGAGGCCTATGCACCGGGGCGCGAGCTGACCACGACGGTCATGGGCGACCGGGCGCTGGACGTGACCGAGATTCTGACCGAAGGTTGGTATGACTACGCCGCCAAATACACGGTGGGCGGCTCGCGCCATGTGGTTCCCGCACAGATCCCCGAGGAGATCCGGGCCGCCTGTCTGGATCTGGCGGTGCGGGCGCACAAGGCGCTTGGCTGTCGGGGCTTGACCCGGACCGATTTCAGGTGGGACGAGACGCGCGGTCTTGCGGGGCTGATCATCCTGGAGGTGAACACCCAGCCCGGCATGACGCCGACCAGTCTGGCCCCTGAACAGGCCGCCCGGCAGGGCATCGACTTTCCCGCGCTGATGCGGTGGATGGTGGAGGATGCGCTGTGCCGGTCGTGATCGACCACAGGCCAAGCCGCTCCCTGACCGCGCCCCCGCCGCGGCGCGATCCCGCGCCCTCGCGGCTGACCTATCGCCTGCAGCGCATGTGGCTGACGCCGCTTTACCGGCGCGTCGTGCGGGTGGGACTGCCTGCCTTCGTGCTGGCGATGGTGGTGGGGCTCTGGATGGCTGACGAGGATCGCCGCGTGCGGCTGACCGATGCCATCGCCTCGCTCGTGACGCAGATCCAGAGCCGCGAGGAATTCCAGGTCCGTGTGATGACGATCGAAGGGGCGAGCCCCGTTGTCGAGCGCGTGCTGCGTGCCATGCTGCCCGTCGATCTGCCGGCATCCAGTTTCGAGATCGACCTGCCCGCCTTGCGGTTGCAGGTGATGCAGCTTGACGCGGTCGAAAGCATCGATCTGCGCATCCGTCCCGGCGGCATCCTGTCGGCGGTCGTCAAGGAACGCGAGCCCGCGATCCTGTGGCGCCATGCGCGCGGGATCGAGATCCTGGACAAGGGCGGGCACCGCGTGGCCAGCGTGACCTCGCGCGAGGTGCGCCCGGACCTGCCGCTGATTTCGGGCGAGGGCGCGGATCGCGCCACCGCCGAGGCGCTGGCCCTGTTCGACGCGGCGGGCCCGATCCTGCCCCGCGTGCGGGGGCTGGTGCGGCGGGGCGAGCGACGTTGGGATCTTGTGCTGGACCACGACCAGCGCATCCTGCTGCCCGCGACCGGCGCCGTTACCGCGTTGGAGGCCGCCATTGCGCTGGACCGGGCCCAGGACATGCTGGGCCGCGATATCACCGTTGTCGATCTGCGTGACCCGTCGCGGCCTGTGCTGCGGCTGGGGGTGGATGCGCGCAATACGATCCGGCAGGCGCGCGGCCTGCCGCTGCTGGGCCCGGACGGTCGCGTCCTGCCCGAGACCGAAAGCTAGAGCAAGGAGGCAAGGCGAATGGCTGACCTGTATCAGACGCAACGCGCGATGCGAAACATGCGCCGGGCCGCCCTGCAACGTGGCGTGATCGGCATTCTGGATATCGGCACGTCCAAGGTCGCCTGTCTGGTGCTGCGCTTCGACGGCACCGGCACCTTTCGCGAGACCGACGGGATCGGCCCGATGGCGGGGCAGGTGAACTTCCGCGTGATCGGTGCGGCCTCGACGCGGTCGCGCGGGATGCGCCGGGGCGAGATCGAGACCATGGCCGAGACCGAGCGCGCGATTCGCACCGTCGTCGCCACCGCGCAGAAGCTGGCCGGGGTGCGCGTCGATCACGTCATCGCCTGCCTGTCAGGCGGGCGGCCCGCGTCCTATGGGCTGGCGGGCGAGATCCCGCTGCCCTCGGGCAAGGTCGGCGATCACGAGGTCGCCTCGGTCCTGGCCGCCTGCGAGACGCCCGATTTCGGGCGCGGGCGCGAGGTGCTGCACGCCCAGCCCGTGAATTTCGCGGTCGATAACCGCTCGGGCCTTGCCGATCCGCGCGACCATGTCGGCAACAAGCTGTTTTGCGATATGCATGTGCTGACCGTCGATGGCGACATGATCGGCAACCTGGTCCATTGCATTCGCCGCTGCGATCTGGAACTGGCGGGGATCGCCTCGGCACCCTATGCTTCGGCCCGCGCAAGTCTGGTCGAGGATGAACAGGAACTGGGCGCCGCCTGCATCGATTTCGGCGGTGGCGGCACGGGCATCACGATCTTCATTCGCAAGCACATGATCTTTTCCGATCACGTCCCGATCGGCGGCAATCTGATCACGCAGGATATCGCGCAGGGGTTGCGCGTGCCGCTGCCCGTGGCCGAGCGTCTCAAGACGCTGAATGGCGGGGTCGAGGCCACGGGCCGCGACGACCGCGAGATGATCGACGTGGGCGGCGAGACCGGCGATTGGGAAACCGATCGCCGCCAGGTCAGCCGCGCCGATGTCATCGGCATCATGCGTCCCCGGGTCGAGGAGATCCTGGAAAACGTCCGCGAGGTTCTGGACGTGGCGGGCTTCGATTACATGCCAAGTCAGCAGATCGTGCTGACCGGGGGCGGCAGCCAGATCCCGGGGCTGGATGGGCTGGCGACCCGCATCCTGGGGCCGAATATCCGCTGCGGGCGGCCGCTGCGAATCGACGGTCTGGCGCATCAGTTTACGGACCCCAGTTTCTCCAGCGCTGTCGGCCTGGCGCTGTTCGCGGCCCATCCGCAGGACGAATGGTGGGATTTCGAGATACCCTCGGACCGCTATCCGGCACGTTCCCTGCGCCGTGCCTATCGCTGGTTCAGAAACAACTGGTGATTGCGCCGACCCTATTTCTATGGCGGGCCGCGGGCGCGGCCACCATATTCTGCGCGCTTGGCAAGATGCCGCCGAAGCCTGCAGGAAATCCTGCCAGATTTTGCGGCCAAACCCTGTTTTTTGGATGACGCGAAGGCTGGCAAGGGTTACGGTTACGATCGAACGCGGGGGATTCGAGCGGGCAGACCGCGCCCATAGGCAGCAGCGACAAAGGCGGAAACCATGAGCCTCAATCTGATGATGAACGACGAAGAAGAGCTGAAGCCGCGCATCACCGTCTTTGGTGTCGGCGGTGCGGGCGGCAACGCGGTCAACAACATGATCCAGAAGCAGCTTGAAGGCGTCGAATTCGTGGTGGCCAACACCGACGCGCAAGCCCTGCAGCAGTCGCGTGCGACCTCGCGCATCCAGATGGGGCCGAAAGTGACCGAGGGGCTGGGCGCGGGCGCCAAGCCCTCGATCGGCGCCAAGGCCGCGGAAGAGACGATCGAGGACATCGTCGATCACCTGATGGGCGCGCATATGTGCTTCATCACCGCCGGCATGGGCGGCGGCACCGGCACCGGGGCTGCCCCGATCATCGCGCAGGCCGCCCGTGAAATGGGCATCCTGACCGTCGGCGTCGTGACCAAGCCCTTCCAGTTCGAGGGCACCAAGCGGATGCGCCAGGCCGAAGAGGGCGTCGAGGCCCTTCAAAAGGTCGTGGACACGCTCATCATCATCCCCAACCAGAACCTGTTCCGGCTGGCCAACGAAAAGACCACCTTTACCGAAGCCTTCGCCATGGCCGATGACGTTCTGTATCAGGGCGTCAAGGGCGTGACCGACCTGATGGTCCGTCCGGGTCTGATCAACCTGGACTTCGCCGATGTGCGCGCCGTCATGGACGAGATGGGCAAGGCCATGATGGGCACCGGCGAGGCCTCGGGCGAAAATCGCGCTCAGGAAGCGGCCGAGCGCGCCATCGCCAACCCGCTTCTGGACGAGATCAGCCTGAACGGCGCCAAGGGCGTGCTGATCAACATCACCGGTGGCTACGACATGACCCTGTTCGAGCTGGACGAGGCGGCCAACGTCATCCGCGACAAGGTGGATCAGGACGCCAATATCATCGTCGGCTCGACGCTGGACCCGGATATGGAAGGTTCGATTCGCGTGTCGGTCGTGGCGACCGGCATCGACGCGGGCGTATCCGCGGCCGAGGTTCCCGCGCCTCGCCGCAGCATGGCCGCGCCGCTGACGCAGAACCCGACGATGACGCAGAAAGAGATCGACGAGCCGGTTCCGCCGCGCCGCACCGCTCCTGCCGTCGAGACGCCCCGCGCGTCAGTTTCCGCGCCGCAGCCCCCCGAAGCGCGCGCTGACGATGACATGCCCCAGCCGGCCTATCAGCCGAAGGAAGCGACCCGCTCCAATGCCGTCCGGATCGAGGATGACGCATCCGCCTTTGTCGCACCGCGCGCCCCCCGTCCGGGTCAGCCCGCCCCCGAGGTGATGGATCGCCTGCGCCGTGCCGTCGAACATCACGGCCAGACGACCCGCCCGGCAGCGGTCCAGCCTCAACCGCAGCAATCCAGCAGCCGGATGAGCGGTCTCGGCCGCATGTTGGAGCGGATGGCCGGTCACGGCGGCGAAGGCGCCGCGAAACCGCCTGCGGCGTCGATTGCCGAGCGTGTCAGCGAGCGCGTCGCCGTGCGCGCCCGCCAGCAAGAGGCGGATTTCGACGATCTGGCCAGCCCCGATAACGTCAAGGACAATGTAGAAATCCCGGCATTCCTGCGCCGCCAGGCGAATTGAAGCCCGCTCACATACCCGGCATGAAGAACTGGACAGGCTGCTCTTGAGCGGCCTGTTTTGTTATCTGAAACAATCTGTTGCGCCATATCATGCAAGCGTCCCGCGATGATTCCGGACCTATGTTACACCCCGTTACAAATCGTTAATTGAATGAAACGGAGGCTCTGCCTAGCTGATCCCCGACGATGGGGTATCGCCCCGTCAGGATGAATCTTTCGGAGTGCGAGCCATGCAGGCGACGCTGAAACACAAGATCTGCTTTGCCGGTGCCGGGCTTCATTCCGGCGTCCCCGCGCAGCTTGCGATTCTGCCCGCACCCGTCGATCACGGAATCGTCTTTCGCCGCATCGACCTGGACGGCCAGCCGCTGATCCCCGCCCTGTGGGATCGTGTGACGCCCTCGAAGCTCTGCACGCTGCTGGACAACGGCGGCGGTGCCACGGTCTCGACGGTCGAGCATGTGATGGCCGCGTTGGCCGGGACCGGCATCCACAATGCCATGATCGAAGTGGACGGTCCCGAAGTGCCGATTCTTGACGGCTCTGCCGCGCCTTTCGTGGCGGGCATCATCAAGGCCGGCATACAGATCCAGGCCGCACCCCTGCGCGCAATCCGCGTGCTGCGGACAGTCGAACTGCGCGAGGGCGAGGCCTGGGCGCGTCTGGTTCCCGGCGACCACCTCGAAATCGACTTTGCCATCGACTTCACCGATGCCGCCATCGGGCATCAGGAGCTGCATCTGGACATGGCCAACGGCGCCTTTCTGCGCGAACTGGCCGATAGCCGCACGTTCTGCCGCGCCGCCGATGTCGCGGCGATGCGCAAGGCCGGGCTGGCTCTGGGCGGCACCTATCTGAACGCGGTGGTGGTGGATGGGGCGCGCGTGCTGTCGCCCGGCGGACTGCGCCACCGCGACGAGGCCGTGCGCCACAAGATGCTGGATGCGGTGGGCGATCTGGCGCTGGCCGGTGCGCCGATTCTGGCACGCTATCAGGCCAATCGCGCGGGTCATGCGATGACGAACCGTTTGCTGCGCGCGCTGTTTGCCGATCCGACTGCCTGGCGGTGGGAGGAATGCAGCCCCTCGCTTGCGGGGCGGCTGCCGGGTGCCGGTGTTGCGGCCTATGGACCCGATGCGGGGCTTTTGTGCAGGATGCCCGTCGCCGCCGAATAAACAAGGCGGCCTTGCACGCGCCTTGCCCAGGGCGCAATTCGCTGCATCAGAGCAGAGACAAAAACGGGACCGAATCAACGGATTGCCATTTTGCGCCCCCTGATGTTCTGTGCTAGGAGGTGCCGGCATCACCGCGGCAGGCGGGACGACTGGTGACATCGCAGGACAGGATCAGGATGGCGCGCTCGAAATTCTTGGCTTCGGTGGTTGCGATCGTTCTGGCGGGCGGGCTCCTGTCCGGCTGCGCCGGCAGCCGCGACGGCGTTCTGCGCCAGAATCTCGACCGGTTCACCGCCGAAGAGATCTACAAACGCGGTGAGTTCGAGCTTGAAAACAGCCGCAGACCCGCCGATGCCGTTTTCTATTTCAGCGAGATCGAGCGCCTTTACCCCTATTCCGAATGGGCGCGCCGGGCGCTGCTGATGCAGGCCTATGGTCATCACAAGGCACGCAATTACGAAGAGGCGCGTGGCGCGGCGCAGCGTTTCCTGGACACCTATCCCGGTGACGAGGAAGCGGCTTACGCGCAGTATCTTCTGGCTCTGTCCTATTACGACCAGATCGACGATGTGGGCCGCGACCAGGGCCTGACCTTTCAGGCGCTGCGCAGCCTGCGCACGGTGATCGAGGAATATCCCGACAGCGAATATGCCCGCAGCGCGATCCTGAAATTCGACCTGGCCTTCGACCACCTTGCTGCCAAGGAAATGGAAATCGGCCGCTACTACCTCAAACGTGGCCATTACGCCGCCGCGATCAACCGCTTCCGCGTCGTGGTCGAGGAATTCCAGACCACCACCATGACCCCCGAGGCGCTGATGCGACTGGTCGAGGCCTATCTGGCCCTTGGCCTGCTGGACGAGGCGCAGACCGCGGGCGCGATCCTTGGGCACAACTTCCAGTCCTCGCCCTTCTACGAGGATGCCTTCAGGCAATTGCGCGGGCGCGGCCTCTCGCCCGAGATGCGCGGCGAAAGCTGGCTGACCAACATCTATCGCCAGACCATTCAGGGGCGCTGGCTGTGATGCCGGGCCCCGCCGCCGCCTGAGGCCCCGACATGCTGCGATCGCTGGACATCCGCGACATGCTGCTGATCGAACGGCTGGAACTGGGCTTTCGTCCCGGCCTGAACGTGCTGACCGGCGAGACCGGGGCAGGCAAGTCGATCCTGCTGGATTGCCTGGGTTTTGTGCTGGGCTGGCGCGGGCGTGCCGATCTGGTCCGCAACGGTGCAAGCCAGGGCGAGGTAACAGCCGTGTTCGACCTGCCCGCCGCCCATCCCGCCCGCAGAATATTGGCCGAGGCCGGAATCGAGATCGACGATGACGAATTGATCCTGCGCCGCGTGAACGCACTGGACGGTCGCAAGACCGGCTGGGTGAATGACCGCCGCGTCTCGGGCGAGGTTCTGCGCGCCCTCTCCGAGGTTCTGGTGGAACTGCATGGTCAACACGATGACCGCGGCCTGTTGAACCCGCGCGGCCATCGCGCAATGCTGGATGCGTTCGGCGCGCTGGATCTGGGCCCGGTGCGCGCCGCATGGGCCGCCCGCCGCAGCGCCATGCGCGATCTGGCCGAGGCCGAGGCCGCGCTGGACGCTGCCCGCGCCGAAGAGGATTTCCTGCGCCACGCGGTCGCCGAACTGGACGCCTTGGCCCCCCTGGTGGGTGAAGAGGCCCAGCTGGACACCGCCCGGCGTGCCATGCAGGCGGCCGAGCGCATCCGGGGCGATGTCGCCCGCGCCTTGCAGATGCTGGGTGCCGAGGGGGCCGAAGGTGCGATGCTTGACGCGCATCGCTGGCTGGAAGGGGCTGCCGACCGTGCCGAGGGGCGGCTGGACGAACCGCTGGCGGCGCTCTCGCGCGCACTGATCGAATTGGGCGAGGCGCATCGCGGCGTCGAGGACGCGCTGTCGGCGCTGGATTTCGACCCCGCCGCCCTGGAGGCAACAGAAGAGCGGCTTTTCACCCTGCGTGCGCTGGCGCGCAAGCATGACGTTCTGCCCGACGATCTGGCAGGTCTGGCCGATCAGTTGCGCGAACGTCTGTCGAGGATCGACGCGGGTGCCTCGCGGATCGACGCGCTGCGTCGCGCCGCCACCGAGGCCGAGGCCGCCTATGCCGCTGCCTGTGCCGAGCTGACCGCCGCCCGCATGGCGGCTGCGTCGCGGCTGGATCAGGCGGTCAGTGCCGAACTGGCGCCGTTGCGGATGGAGCGCGCAGTGTTTCAGACCCGTGTGACACCTGCCGAACCGGGGCCGGAGGGGGCCGATGCCGTGGCGTTCACCGTGGCGACCAATCCCGGCGCGCCTGCTGGTCCCTTGGACAAGATCGCCTCGGGCGGGGAATTGTCGCGCTTTCTTCTGGCGCTCAAGGTCTGTCTGGCGCGCGGCAATGACGCGCTGGTGATGATCTTCGACGAAATCGACCGGGGGGTGGGCGGTGCCACCGCCGATGCGGTGGGGCGGCGTCTGAAGGCCTTGGCGGAAGGCGCGCAGGTTCTGGTCGTGACCCATTCCCCACAGGTTGCGGCCCTCGGGGCGGTGCATTTCCAGGTGTCGAAATCGGTTTCGGACGGGATGACCCGATCGACCGTTCGTGCCCTGACCGAAGCCGAGCGCGTGACCGAGATCGCGCGTATGCTGTCAGGCGAGACGATCACCAAGGCTGCGTCTCAGGCGGCGCGGGCGCTGTTGAACGGGTAAGGGCGGCCCGATCCGAACCGCCCGTCTGCCTTTTAGCCGTTCCTTGCGACGAAGCGGGGCAACATTGCGGAAAAGTCGCGGCCCCTGCCGTCTTCGCGTTCCACGAAATCCTCGTAGATCTGGCGCGCCAGCGCCCCCATCGGCGTTTCCGCCGCCACCGATTCCGCGGCCTGACGCGCCAGGTTCAGATCCTTGAGCATCAGCTCTGACGCAAAGCCCGGCCGGTAATCGTTGTCTGCGGGCGAGGTCGGACCAACGCCAGGGGCGGGGCAATAGGCGTTCAGGCTCCAACTGTAGCCCGAACTGGTCGAGACCACATCGAACATCTTCTGCCGGTCCAGCCCCAGCTTGTCCGCCAGCGCAAAGGCCTCGCAGGTGGCGATCATGGTGACGCCCAGGATCATGTTGTTGCAGATCTTGGCTGCCTGTCCGGCGCCCGCCTCGCCGCAATGAACGGCCTTCTGGCCCATCACCTCGAACAGGGGCAGGACGCGGGCGAAATCGGCCTCTGCCCCGCCGACCATGAAGGTCAGCGTGCCGGCCTGCGCGCCGCCGATCCCGCCCGAGACAGGCGCGTCCAGCGCGCCCAGACCCGCCGCGCGGGCCTGGGCTGCGACGGCGCGCGCGCTGTCCACATCGACGGTCGAGCAGTCGCACAGCACCGCGCCGGGCTTCATCGCGCCGATCACCTGATCCGCGACCGCGCGCAGGATCTGGCCGTTGGGCAGCATCGTGATGACCACATCGGCATCGCGCGCGGCCTCGGCGGCACTGGTGGCGGGGGTCACGCCTTCCGGGTCGGGGGCGGCCGTGTCGAAGCCCGTGACCTCGTGCCCGGCAGCGGCCAGGTTGCGGGCCATGGGCGCGCCCATATTGCCCAGACCGATAAAGCCGATCTTCATGCGCTGTCCTTCCATGTCAGTTCGTGTTCGCCAAGCGGGGCCAGAATGGCCGCGACCGCTTCGGCTGTGGCGGGGGCCTGCCAGCGGGGCTGGCGGTCCTTGTCGATGATCTGCGCGCGCACGCCTTCGAGAAAGTCGCTTTCGGCAGTGGCGCGCCAGGTAAAGCGGTATTCGCGGGTCAGCGAATCCTGCATCCGCCCATCCCCCCGCGCGGCGCGCACCATCGCCAGGCCCGCCGCCATCGACAGGGGCGAGTTGCGCCGCAGCGCCTGAAGCGCTTCGTCGTCCCCCACAGCCTCGGTCGCGGCGATGATCTGGCTGATGTCGTCGCCCCCGAAATGCGACAGGTCGCGCCTGGCCAGCGGGCTTTCGGGGGGCGTCAGGCCCTGAATCAGACTGGTGTCGCCCGTTTCCTCGAGCCTGGTGATCAGGGCGGGCCATTCGGATTCGGGCAGGTAGATGTCGGCGAAGCGGGCATGGATGGCATCGCCGGGCCCCATCCGCGCCCCGGTCAGCGCCAGATATTCCCCGATCCGGCCAGGCGCATGGGCCAGAAGCCATGTGCCGCCGACATCGGGGATCAGGCCGATGCCGCTTTCGGGCATGGCGATGCGGGTCGTGTCACCCACCACGCGATGACTTGCATGGCCGCCCACCCCCACGCCGCCGCCCATCACGAAACCGTGCATGAAGGCCACGATCGGTTTGGGGTAATCCGCGATCGCCGCGTTCATGCGGTATTCGTCGCGGAAGAAGTTGCGCCCTTCGGCGTGATTGCCCGCGCGGGCGGCGTGATAGACCGCCGCGATGTCGCCGCCTGCGCAAAAGGCGCGGTCGCCCTTGGCATCGATAATGACCAGCGCCACGGAGGGATCGTCGCGCCACTGGTCCAGCGCGGCGTGGATCGCCAAGGCCATCGGATGCGACAGCGCGTTCAGGGCCTTGGGGCGGGTGAAGGTGATGCGGCCCGCGCGTCCCACGACGCGGATGTCCAGGTCGTCCATTCTCAGCCCCTTTCGGCCAGAAGGGCGCGGCTGATGATGACGCGCATGATCTCGTTCGTGCCTTCCAAAATCTGATGGACGCGCAGGTCGCGCACGATCTTCTCGATTCCGTAATCGGCCAGATAGCCATAGCCGCCATGCAGTTGCAGGCACTGGTTGGCCACCTCGAAGGCGCGGTCGGTGACGTGCAGCTTGGCCATGGCGCAGAATTTCGTTGCGTCCTTGGCGCCGTGATCCAGCTTCCATGCGGCCTGACGCAGCAGGATGCGGGCGGATTGCAGCGCGGTCTCCATCTCGGCCAGGCGGAACTGCAGCGCCTGGAACTGGTCGAGGCTTTGGCCGAAGGCGCGGCGTTCGCCCATATAGGTCAGCGTCGCGTCCAGGGCCGCCTGCGCGCCGCCAAGTGCGC
Organism: Paracoccus bogoriensis; assembly: GCF_019431455.1. GTDB lineage: Bacteria > Pseudomonadota > Alphaproteobacteria > Rhodobacterales > Rhodobacteraceae > Paracoccus > Paracoccus bogoriensis. Next base: position 18,385 of record NZ_JAHYSR010000023.1, on the reverse strand, counting down.
AGGCCGCGATGTTCAGCCGCCCGCCATCCAGACCCGCCATCGCATAGGAAAAGCCGCGTCCCTCCTGCCCCAGAAGATTGGCAGCAGGGATCACGCAATCGTCGAACTGCACCTGAGTCGTCGGTTGCGCGCGCCAGCCCATCTTCTGTTCCAGCGCGCCGAAGCTGAGGCCGGGCGTGCCCTTTTCCACGATCAAGGCACTGATGCCGCGCGGGCCGTCACCTCCCGTGCGGGCCATGACGATATAGGCGTCGGAATAGCTGCCGCCCGAGATGAAGGCCTTGGCTCCGTTCAGCCGCCAGCCCTGATCGTCACGGTCCGCGCGGGTCCGCAGAGCTGCCGCGTCGGATCCGCTGCCGGGTTCGGTCAGGCAATAGCTGAAGATCGTCTCCATCCGGCAGAGGCGCGGCAGCCAGCGTTCGCGGGCCGCGTCATCGCCGAACTTGTCGATCATGCCGCCGCACATGTTGTGGATCGACAGGAAGGACGCGACCGAGGGGCAGGCCATCGACAGGGCCTCGAAGACCAGCGTGGCGTCAAGGCGCGAAAGGCCCGTGCCGCCGTGATCCTCGGAGACATAGAGGCCGCCCAGGCCCAGTTCGGCCACATCGGACCACAGATCGCGGGGGATCGTGCCGGCCTCTTCCCAGGCGCGGGCATGGGGGGCGATCCGGGCCTGCCCGAAATCGCGCGCCATGTCGAAAATGGCCTGCTGTTCCTCGCTGAGCGCAAAATCCATGCGGCATCCCTCCCCAGATGAGCGCGAATTGAACAGATGTTTAATTGGCAGATATTGCCAGAATGTTGCAAGGGAACCGACTGCGTCTAAAGGTCATGGCGGAATTCCTCGATCAGGTGGCGGGTGACGGCGCGCAGGGCCTGCGCCGGATCGGCGCCGGCCTCGCGGGCGCCGGCGGCGGTGGCGCGCTGTCTCTCGGCCGAGGTGCCGCGGGCGACCATGTCGCGCAGGTGGGCCACGGCGGGTTGGCTGTCCAACGCATCGGCATCCTCGGCGACAAGGGCCAGCCAATCCTCGGCGATCTGCTCGAAGGGGATGATGTCGCCCGCGCCGAAATCGATCTGGCCTTCGGTCGTGCCATAGCGCGCCGCGCGCCAGCGGTTCTCGGACAGAAGGAAGCTGTCGTAGCGCCGCCAGCGCAGGTTGCGGCGAGACAGCCGCCACAGCATCCGCAGCGTCGCCTGGATCAGCGCAGCCAGCGTGATGGCATCGTCAAGACGCGGGCAGGCGTCGCAGATCCGCGTCTCCAGCGTCGGGAACTTGCAGGAGGGACGCAGATCCCACCAGATCTTGCTGCTGTCCTCGATGATCCCCAGCCGGGTCAGCGCCGTGACCGAGCGGTCGTATTCGTCCCAGGATCCGAAGGCAGGCGGCAGTCCGGTGCGCGGCATGTCGCCGAAGACCGTGGTGCGATAGGAGGCAAGACCGGTATCCTCGCCTTGCCAGAAGGGACTGGAGGCCGACAGCGCCAGCAGATGCGGCAGGAAATAGCTGAACTGGTTCATCAGGTCGATGCGCTGCGCCTGTTCGGGGATGCCTACATGGACATGCATCCCGCAGATCAGCATTCGCCGCGCCACGCCGCCCATCTCGCGCGAGAGCTGGTTGTAGCGGTCCTTGTCGGTATGATCCTGGTCGCGCCAGTCGGCCATGGGGTGGCAGGCGGCCGCGATGGGCGCCAGGCCGTGTTCGGCGGCCTTGTCGGCTATGGTCGCGCGCAGGCGGCGCAGATGGTCGCGGGCGGTGCGGATGTCGGGGCAGACGGGGGTGCCGATCTCGATCTGGCAGCGCAGGAATTCGGGGCTGACCTGATCGCCCAGGGCCTGCTTGCAGGCTTTCATCAGCGCCTCGGGGGCGGCGGCCAGCCGGCCTGTATCGGCATCGACGAGCAGGTATTCCTCTTCGATGCCGAGCGTGAAATCGGGGGTCTGAGTCATCGTCCGGCCCTGTGCCCTGTTGCGTCCCGCGATGGCCGGGGGCTTGCCGCCCCCGGACCCCCGCGGGTATTTCGGCAACGGAGAAGATCAGTCCATTGCCTTGAAGTTGAACTCTCCGCCCTCCTTGATGCCCGAGGGCCAGCGGGCGGTTACGGTCTTGGTCCGCGTGTAGAAGCGGAACGCGTCCGGGCCGTGCTGGTTCAGGTCGCCGAAGCCGGATTTCTTCCAGCCGCCGAAGGTGTGATAGGCCAAGGGCACCGGGATTGGCACATTGATGCCGACCATGCCGATGTTCACCCGGCTTGCGAAGTCGCGCGCCGAGTCGCCGTCGCGGGTGAAGATCGCCGTGCCGTTGCCATATTCGTGGTCCATGGCCAGTTTCAGCGCCTCTTCGTAGCTGTCGGCGCGGACGGTGGACAGGACCGGGCCGAAGATCTCGGTCTTGTAGATGTCCATATCCGGGGTCACGCGGTCAAAGAGGTGCGGGCCGACGAAGAAACCGTTCTCGTAGCCTTGCAGGCTGAAGTCGCGGCCGTCTACGATCAATTCGGCGCCCTGGTCCACGCCCGACTGGACGAGGCGCAGGATGTTCTCTTTCGCGGCTCTGGTGATGACGGGACCGTAGTCGATGTCGTTTCCGGCCGTCCAGGGGCCGACCTTCAGCTTTTCGATCCGGGGCACCAGTTTCTCGATGAGGGCATCGGCGGTCCTTTCGCCGACCGGCACCGCGACCGAAATCGCCATGCAGCGTTCGCCCGCGGCCCCATAGCCCGCGCCGACCAGCGCGTCGGCTGCCTGATCCAGGTCGGCATCCGGCATGATGATCATGTGGTTCTTGGCGCCGCCGAAACATTGCGCGCGCTTGCCGGTCGCAGCGGCGCGTTCATAGATATATTGCGCGATCGGCGTGGAGCCGACGAAGCCCACCGCCTGAATGACCTGGCTGTCGAGGATCGCATCGACCGCCTCCTTGTCGCCGTTCACCACCTGCAGCACGCCATCCGGCAGCCCGGCCTCTTGCAGCAGCCTGGCCAGCATCAGCGGAACCGAGGGGTCGCGCTCGGATGGTTTGAGGATCATCGCATTGCCGCAGGCGAGGGCTGGACCCATCTTCCACAGCGGGATCATGGCGGGGAAGTTGAAGGGCGTGATGCCTGCGACCACCCCAAGGGGCTGGCGCATGGAATACATGTCGATGCCGGGGCCGGCGCTGTCGGTGAACTCGCCCTTGAGCAGATGGGGCGCGCCGATGCAGAACTCGATCACCTCGAGGCCGCGCTGGATGTCGCCCTTGGCGTCAGGGAAGGTCTTGCCGTGTTCCGAGGAGAGAACCTCGGCCAGCTGGTTCATGTCGCGGTTGATCAGGCGCACGAACTCCATCATCACGCGGGCGCGCCGCTGCGGGTTGGTCGCGCCCCATTTCACCTGGGCTTCGGCAGCGCGGGCGATGGCGTGGTCAAGTTCGGCCTTGCTGGCCAACGACAGGCGGGCCTGAACCTCTCCGGTGGCAGGGTTGAACACGTCGCTGAAGCGGCCCGACGTGCCTTTGTATTCGGCACCGTCGATCCAGTGGTGAATTTCGTGCATCGCATCCTCCTGAAAGCGTCAGGCGCAGGTTAGTCTTGCGGAATTGCCGGATAAAGGGGCAAGGTAGCAAATAGGTTTTGCGATTATGCAAAGGGTCGGGCGATGGACTGGGACGACCTGCGGATCTTTCTGGCGGTCGCGCGGACGGAGAGCCTGTCGGGTGCGGGGCGGCGGCTGGGGATGGATGCCTCGACCGTGGGGCGCCGTGTCGCGCGGCTGGAAGGCGCGGTCGGGGCGCCGCTGTTTCTCAAGACCCCGCAGGGCTATGCGCTGACGGCCGAGGGCGCGCGTCTTGTCGCGCCCGCCGAGGCCGCCGAGCAAGCCGCCGCCGCCGCTGCCGAGGCGATCTCGCAAGAGGCGGGGATCACCGGACAATTGCGGATCGGGGCGCCGGATGGCTGCGCGAATTACCTGCTGCCGCAGGTGGCGCGGGATCTTTGCGCCGCCCATCCGGGGCTGGAGGTGCAGATCGTTGCCCTGCCGCGCGTGGTGAACCTGACCCGGCGCGAGGCCGACATGGCCATCGCGGTCTCGCCCCCCGATACGGGACGGCTGATGGTGCAAAGGCTCGTGGATTACCGGCTGCATCTGGCCGCGCATGGGGATTATCTGTCACGCCACCCGCCGCTGCGGAGCCTCGAAGACCTGCGCAGGCATCGCATGATCGGCTATATTCCCGACATGATCTTTGACCGCGAGCTGGATTACCTGTCGGCCACCGGCGTCGAGGTCGCCCAGATCAGCAGCAATTCGGTCGCGGTCCAGATGCAGGCGGTGCGCGCGGGAGCAGGGCTGGGGATCGTGCACGACTTCGCCATCCCTTTTGCGCCGGGAGTGCGGCGCGTGCTGACCGATCGGATCGCGCTGCGGCGCAGCTTCTGGCTGATCCGTCATGCCGATGACCGGGCCTCGCGCCGGCTCAGCCTGCTGGCGGATGCGCTGGCCCACGGTATCCGGGCCGAGGTCGCAAGGCTCGAAGCGTTGGTCGCCGCGCCGGAGGATGCGCAGACTTGACGCGAAGCGATTCGGCGAAAAGGATGAACATAACCAAGCCGTGAGGAGGGCGTCATGCTTGTCAGGCAATTGCTGTCGATGAAGTCGGATAGCGCGAAACCCTGGATTGATCCGTCCCTGATCGTGACGATCCAGCCCGACACCACGATGGCCGACGCGGCCCGTCTGCTGGCCGAAAAACGCATCGGTGCCGTGGTGGTCTCGACCGATGGCAAGCGTCCCGAGGGCATTCTCTCGGAACGCGACATCGTTCGTCAACTGGGCAAGCACGGGGCCGAAATCCTGTCTTACCCCGTCAGCGAATTCATGACGCGCAGCGTCCAGACCTGCACCACCGGCGATGACGCGCTGACCATCCTGGAACGCATGACTGAAGGCCGGTTCCGCCACATGCCTGTCGTGGACGAGCAGGGCGAGATGCTGGGCGTCATCTCGATCGGGGACGCCGTCAGCGGCCGCCTCAAGGAACTGGCCGCCGAGAAGGAGGCCCTGACCGGCATGATCATGGGCGCGTGACGCAGGGCCGACCCGGCCGTTGGCGATCACATCCTTGCAATCAGGGGGCAAATGCGCTTTGCCTGAGCCCACGACCCTGAACAAGGACGCGATTTCATGCGCATCGGCCTCTATCCCGGCACTTTCGATCCGATCACATTGGGCCATATCGACATCATCCAGCGCGCCATGGCGCTGGTCGATCGGCTTGTGATCGGCGTCGCGATCAATCGCGACAAGGGGCCGCTGTTCGACCTTGATGAGCGGGTGGCGATGGTGCGATCCGAATGCGATCAGATCGCGGCCCGCACCGGCGGCGAGATCGTGGTCCATCCTTTCGAGAACCTGCTGATCGACTGCGCGCGCGACGTGGGCGCGGGGGTGATCGTACGCGGCCTGCGTGCCGTCGCGGATTTCGAATACGAGTTCCAGATGGTCGGCATGAACCGTGCGCTCGATAGCGGGGTCGAGACGGTTTTTCTGATGGCGGATGCACGCCGTCAGGCCATCGCATCCAAGCTGGTCAAGGAAATCGCGCGCTTGGGCGGCGACGTGTCCAAGTTTGTCAGCCCCGCCGTCCGCGCGGCCCTGGTCGCGCGCTACGCCTGACGAATCGTTGCTGGGACGGCGGATCGGGCGCTATCCTTTCCTCGAACGCGCTGAATTCGAGGTGAAATGATGGCGCGATACGACATGCCCGGACGTCTGAAAGACGAGCCCGATCCGTTGCCCGATCCGGTCAGGATCGGCGTCTCGGATCTTCATTTCGCGCTGGCGGCGGGCTGGCGCGACTTTCGCCGGGCGCCGGCCTTCGGGCTGTTGTTCTCGGCTTTTTACGTGCTGGGCGGGCTGGCGCTGGTCGCGGTGGCCACGGCAGTCGGCAGCGATTGGTGGCTGATCCCCTTCATCCTGGGCTTCCCGCTGATCGCGCCCTTCGCTGCGGTCGGACTCTACGAGGTCAGTCGCCGGATCGAGCTGGGCCAGGAACTGGACTGGCGCAGCGTCAGTCGCATCGTGATCGCGCAGAAGGACCGGCAGATCCCCTCGATGGCAATGGTTATCCTGTTGATGTTCATGTTCTGGGTCTTTGTCGCGCACACGATCTTTGCGATCTTTCTGGGAACGGCGTCGCTGACCAATGTCACCAGCTCGACCGCGATCCTGTTTCAGGGCAGGGGGCTGGCCATGCTGGCCATCGGGACGCTGATCGGAGCGGGCTTTGCGCTGGCATTGTTCAGCTTTACCGTGGTAGGCCTGCCGCTTCTGCTGGATTACGAGACCGATTTCGTCACAGCGATCACGACCTCGATCAAGGCCGTGCGGTTGAATTTCGGTGTGCTGACGATCTGGGGCACCGTGATCGCGGCACTGATCCTTGCGGCCATTCTGCCCGCGTTCCTGGGGCTGTTGATCGTGCTGCCGGTGCTGGGTCACGCGACCTGGCACCTCTATCGGCGGTTGATGCCCGATCTCGAGCGCGATCAACCCTGGCCTGTATGATTATCCGCGTCGCCATCGGCGTCATCAATCGCAGATTGGCCGACAGCCATGCGTCGCGGCGCTTTGGCTGCCAGCACGTGACGTGGAGCAGGGGCCGGTAGTCGGGACCGCCTGCAGCGGTCTGCTGCCGAAGAATCGTGGCGGCAGCGCCGCTACCTTGGCCCGCCCGATAATGGTCGAGCGGCTCTCACGCCAGGACGCGCTGCGTCTGTTGGCCCAACCCGTCGATGCCCAGCCGCATGACCTGACCGGCACGCAGATAGACCGGTGGCTTCTGCCCCATGCCGACACCCGGCGGTGTGCCGGTCGTGATCACGTCGCCCGGCATCAGCCGCGTGAAGCGCGAGCAATAGGCGACGATTTCGGCGGGCCCGAAGATCATCGTTGCGGTCGAGCCCTGTTGACGGCGCTGGCCGTCCACATCGAGCCACAGCGTCAAGGCGGCGATATCGGGGATCTCGTCAGGGGTGACCAGCCAGGGACCGATCGGGCCGAAACCGTCATAGCCCTTGCCCTTGTCCCAGGTGCCGCCGCGATTGATCTGCCAGTCGCGTTCGGAAATGTCGTTGACCACGCAATAGCCCGCCACATGATCAAGCGCCGTGTCCTGCGGAATGTCGCAGCCGCCATCGCCGATGACAACGCCCAATTCGACCTCCCAATCGGTTGTCACCGATCCGGAAGGCAGGTGCAAGTCGTCATCGGGCCCGGCGATGCAGCTGGTCCACTTGCTGAACAGGACCGGCTCCGATGGGACCGGCATACCGGCCTCGGCCGCATGATCGGCATAGTTCAGACCAACCCCGATGAACTTGCCGACCCAGCCGACGCAAGGGCCCAGCCGCAGATCCCGCTGGGGAACGCCTTCGACCAGAGGCAGGCCCTCCGGTTCCAGTGCGGCCAGGCGCGCCAGTCCGGCCCTGGTCAGAACCTCACCCGACAGATCGGCGACATGCGCGGAAAGATCGCGGACTCGACCTGACGCATCAAGCAATCCAGGCTTTTCCTGGCCTTTTGGGCCATAACGCAGCAGCTTCATCGCACTCTCCCATGCCGTTCGGGACAGGGGACGCCGATCGCCGCGTGGCGTGTCAAGAGCATCCCCGTGCAAAAGGCCCGCAATGGCGGGCCGGATGCAAAATCGGAACGCAGCTTATTCAGCGGCCGGCGGCGCCAGCTTCTTCGTGATGCCATTGCTCAGCGGATCGTCCTGACGCTGGACCGAGCCTTCGAAATGGGCGCCCGATTCGATGGCGATGGTCTTGTGGATGATGTCGCCCTCGACCCGTGCCGAGGCGGTCAGGCGCACCTTCAGGCCACGCACGCGGCCCACGACCCGCCCATGGACAATTACGTCATCAGCCACGATCTCGCCCTTGATGGTGGCGGATTCGCCGATGGTCAGTTGATGGGCGCGGATATCACCCTCGACAATGCCCTCGATCTGCACATCTCCTTGCGTCTTCAGATTGCCGGTCACGTGCAGATCGGCCGACAGGATAGAAGGTGCGCTTCGCGGCTTGGGCGCAGCCGAGGGGACGGCGGAACCCTCTGCGGCCGGACGCTCGGGTAGCGATTGACCGGGCGCGGGACTTGCTGCGGCCGGTGCCGGGCTGGTTGAAGGGCGGGGTTCGGTCACGCGTGTCTTACTGAACATTTTCTGCTGCCTTGATGAAGCTCATCGGGTCAACGGCCCGACCATTCACACGCACCTCGTAGTGCAGATGTGGTCCGGTCGAACGTCCGGTGTTCCCCATATCACCGATCCGCTCTCCTTGCGACACCCTTTGGCCGACGCGCACCGAGATGCGATTCAGGTGGGCATAGCGCGTTTCGGTCCCCAGCTCGTGCTGGATCTTGATCAGGTTTCCATAGGCACCAAGACGCCCGGCGAAGGTCACGACACCGTCGCCGGTGGCATGGATTGGCGTGCCGACGGGACCGGCCATGTCGATTCCCTCATGCATCCGCCCCCAACGGCGGCCAAAGCCGGATGTGTAACGGAAGTTCTGGCGCACAGGCATGGCCAGAGGCAGCTTCTCCATCGCGATGCGATAGGTGTTCATCTGATCCAGCGTCACGATGATCTGGCGGGCCCTGAGCTCGCCTTCGCTCAGTGCCGCATTGCCCCGCGTCGAATACGAAATTGGCGTCAGAGGCCCTCCCTGACCTGAATAGCCGCGGCGAATCGTGCGCAGAACCTCGTCGGGGTTCATCCCGACCGAGCGGAAAACGTCATCCAGTGGCTTGACCGAGATCGTTACGGCGTTCTCGAGCTCGGTCAGGATCTCGTCGTTGCGGGCCAGGATCCGGTCACGCTCTGCGACCAGTTCCTCGGCGGCAAGACGTGCCTCCTCGGCCTGCTGGACGGCGGCGGCGCGCTGGTCGGCGGCTTGGCGCAATTCGCCCGACAGGATGTCAAGCGCGACCGAGAATTCCTCGGCCCGGTCGGCTTCGACAGGATCGCCTTGGCCCGCAACGCGCCGGTCCGCGCCACGCTCGGCAAGAGATTCGGACAGGCTGGCCTGGATATTGTGCAGCCCGGCCTCGAGTTCGCGGCGCCGTTCCTCGGATTGCAGAAGCTGCGATTGCATCTGCGACACTTGCTCGAGCGCAACGGCAAAGCGGTTTTGCGCCGCAAGGGCCTCGGCCGCGCGGGCATCGCGTTCAGCCGACAGGTCCAGAAGGCGTTGCTCGAAGGCGGCCTGGGCAAGCTGGCCGTGATCGCGCGACGAACCCGCGTTGATCGCGTCGATGACAAGCAGAGAGCTTGAGACGAGCGTCCAGCCAAAGACCAGAGTCAGGCCGCCAAGACCTGTCAGTTGAGTCAGCGGCCGAAGCCGCAGAAAACGGGTTCCATCGTCCGACCGAATGAAAATGCGCTTTTCGGGCAACCATTTGCCAAGTGACGCGTTCAGTCGGTCATAGACGTTCATAGGCGTTCCCTGTCCCCGGACGGCGCGCCATCGTTCGGGCAGGGGCGCGGTCCTTCCATTCGGCGTTCGGTAAACAGGAGCTGTGCCTTCTTGGCAACAGGCTATCAGCCTTGCGCGCCCGAGATGAGCGGATACCCGCCTTCCAGCGCGGCTTTCCGCCGAAGAGCGACGGTATTTATCGAAATTGTCATGCAATTTCATATGGCAGATATCCGCTTCGGTCTTTCGGAACGCGAATTGGTCGGTCGATAGGGGGAACCGACCTTTGGTGGCAATCGGGGCGTGGGCAGATCCGACAGGAAATGCCGATCGGCTCGAAGGCGCGGGGGCGCGTCAGATCCAGCCCGTCGGCGTAAACAAGCCCTGGGGCATGGGTGATCTCGCAGCCCAGTCCGATGGCGAAACGACGAACCGGCGCGTTGAAGGCGCCTGCGTGTTTCGACACATCGCGCGACAGAAGCAGATAGCGCACGCCGTCCGGCGTTTCGGCCAGTTGGCGCAGGAAGCGGCCCGGCTGCTCGAAGGCCTGGTGCACGTTCCAGAGCGGGCAGGCGCCACCGAACCGGGCGAATTGGAGCCTTGTCGCGGAATGGCGCTTGGTGATGGTGCCTGCCTGATCGACGCGGACGAAAAAGAACGGCACGCCTTTCGCGCCGGGTCTTTGCAAGGTCGAGAGACGATGCGCCACCTGTTCAATGGAAGCGCCGAAAAGATGTGCGAGCCGTTCCAGATCATGCCGTTCGGACTGGGCAGCGGCCAGGAAGGTGCGATAGGGCATCAGCGCCGCACCGGCGAAGTAGTTCGCAAGCCCCAGGCGCGCGATCTCCCGTGCCGTGCTGCTGCGGAAGCGGGCCAGATCAAGCGTCGCCTCCAGCAGGTCCGATTGGCGTTCAAGCGCCACAAGATGCAGCAGCTGGAAAACGCGCGTCGGCACCTCGGCTGCCGCGTTCACGCGCAGATCGCGGCCCTCGCGTTGATAGACAGCGCTGGAGGGCAGTTCGACCAGCGAAACGCGGATGTCGCGGCTGGCCAAGGCTTCGACCGCGCGGGCCCAGGGGTCTGCGCGCTGGCCGTTCGGGCAGGCGAAATGTTCGGCCGCACGGTCAACGGCGTCGATGTAATTGTCGCAATAGTGGAAGAAGTCGCGCACCTCCTCCCAAGGGGTTGTCAGCGTGCTTTGGCTGGCCGCGCCGATCGCTTCGTCCAGCGCGGCAAGGCGTTCCTGCCCCTCTCGATAGGCGCGGTGCAGGTCGAGGAAGGCCCGCGCCAGAACCGGCGCATTGGTCGCCGCAAGCCGCAGGTCGGCCAGGGGTGGGGTGGCATCGAAAAGCGGGTCGGCCAGCGCCTCCTGCATGTCGATGACCATCCGTTCGGCGTCGCCCGCCGCCAAGGTCGTCAGATCGACGCCGAATTCCTGTGCCAGGCGCAACAGCACCCCCGCGCTGATCGGGCGATGATTGTTCTCCATCTGCGAGAGATAGGGCAGCGAGACGCCAAGCGTTTCGGCAAAGCGCCTTTGCGTCAGCCCCGCCCGCGCCCGCGTTTCGCGCAGCGCGCTGCCGGCATAGATCTTTTGCACAGCCATTCCTGCCTCGTTCCTTTGCAAATCAAGCGATAGCTTTTGCAAAGGCGTCGCCGCAAGAGGCAGCATGTCCCGCCAGAGCAGGGTCAGGATCAGCAGCAGGGCAAGAGCGGGGTGGTGGCGCATGTGCGCACCCTGCCGCAATAGGTTTAAGATCCGGTTGTCACGCGCCGAGGCCGATCCGTCTTTCGCGCATCAGCACCCAGAAGACCGCCACCAGCGAGCCAAGCGCCGAGCCGCACATGATCACCAGAAGCGGCCCCGCGCCGCTGCCCGGCTGCAAGAGTGCGCCCGCCAGAGCCGAAAGCGCCGCGCCCCCCGCCACCGCCAGCGCGCCGCCCAACCCCGAGGCCGTGCCCGCCAGTTCGGGACGCACGCTCATCATCCCGGCATTGGCATTGGGCAGGACCATGCCGTTGCCCAGGCCCATGAAGGCGATGGCGCCGAAGAAGACCATGGGCTGCAAAAGACCTGCAAGGTCCGTCAGCAGTGCAAGCGCCAGCGCGGCGAAGCAGAGCGATGCGCCGATCAGGATCATCCGGTTCAGTCCCAGCCGCGCCGAGTAGCGGCCCGACAGGAAGTTGCCCAGAACATAGCCGACCGAGGGCGCCGCGAACCAGTAGCCGACCTGCGCAGGCGTCAGGCCGAAGACCTGATCGCCGACGAAGGGCGCGCCGCCGAGATAGGCGAAGAACGCCCCCGAGGACAGCGTGGCCGCGAGGCAGTATCCCCAGAATCGTTGCGAGCGGGCCAAGGCCGGGTAGTTCTGAATCTGCTGGCGCATGGGCAGGCCTCCGCCGCGGACGGTCTCGCCCATGTCGCGCCAGGTGACGACCAGCACGGCGATGCCCAGAAGGCCCATCACGGCGAAATTCGCCTGCCAGCCGAAAAGCTCGTCGAGGACACCGCCGAAGACCGGGGCCATCATCGGCACCACGGCCATGCCCATCGTGACATAGCCCAGCATCGAGGCTGCCCGGTCGCCGTCATGGAGATCCCGGATCACGGCGCGGGGCACCAGCATGCAGACGGTGATGACCGATTGCAGCAGGCGGAAGATCAGAAAGACCGTCACGGTGGTCGCCAGCAGCGTGCCGACCGTGGCCAGAAGAAAGCCGATCAGACCCCAGATCACCACCGGGCGGCGCCCGTAACGGTCGCTGATCGGGCCGCCCAGAAGCTGAAGCACCGCGCTGGCCCCGATATAGGCCGAGACCGACAGTTGCATGACCCCGTAATCCACGTCGAAATCACGCGCCATGCCGGGAAGCGAGGGCAGGAAGACGTTCATCGAAAGCGCGGACACCCCTGACAGGGCGACCAGTGTCAAGAGATGCGGGGGGGTGCGAATGGCGGGCATGGGGTTCTCCTGATGCAAGGAATTGCATCATGTGCAGGAAGCTGCAAGCCTGACCGTCGGCTGTGTAGATTGCAGGCGTGTGCTGTGGCCGGGGGGCGCCGCCCCCCGGACCCCCCGCCGGCGGGGGCAGCGCCCCCTCCGGGCCTCCCCCGATATGCGGGATCAGCCGAAATCGTGAAAGATGAACCAGGCACCCAGGCAGATCAGCGAAAAGCCGACGCCGTGCTGCCAGCCCAGTCTTTCGCCCAGATAGAGCCACGAAAATATCGCAAAGACCGAGAGGCTAATCACTTCTTGTATGGTCTTGAGTTGGGCCGCGCTGAAATGGCCGTGGCCGATGCGGTTGGCGGGCACCTGCATCACGTATTCGAAAAAGGCAATGCCCCAGCTGATGAAGATCACCGTGACCAGCGGCGCGGTCTTGAACTTGAGGTGGCCATACCAGGCCACCGTCATGAAGATGTTCGACAAAAGCAGCAATCCGATCGTCACGACCGGAACGGGAAGGTTCAGTCCCATCGGCTCTGGCGATCCCTGGCGAGGTTGCCGAAGCGGGTGAATTGCCCCTCGAAAGCCAGTTCGACCGTGCCGATCGGGCCGTGGCGCTGCTTGCCCAGGATCACCTCGGCCTTGCCATGGACCTGTTCCATGACCTGCTGCCACTTTGCCATCGCATCAAGATCGCTGTCAGAAGGTTTTTCCCGTTCCCTGTAATATTCCTCGCGGAAGACGAACATCACGATGTCGGCATCCTGTTCGATCGAGCCGGATTCGCGCAGGTCCGACAATTGCGGGCGCTTGTCCTCGCGGTTCTCGACCTGACGGCTCAGCTGGGACAGGGCAATGACCGGGATATTCAGCTCCTTGGCAATGGCCTTCAGTCCCTGTGTGATCTCGGAGACCTCATTCACGCGGCTATCCTTGGCCGTCGCGGCCTTGAGAAGCTGCAGATAGTCCACCATCAGCACGTCCAGCCCCTGGGTCCGCTTCAGCTTGCGCGCGCGGGCGGCAAGCTGGTTGATCGGCAGCGCTGGCGTATCGTCGATATAAAGCGGGCAGTTCTGCAGCGCATGGGCGGCCTCGACAAAGCGGCGAAATTCGGCCTCGTCCATATTGCCTGAACGAATGCGTTCGCTCGGCACCTCGGCAGCTTCGGACAGGATGCGGGCGGCAAGCTGTTCGGCCGACATCTCGAGGCTGAAGAAGCCGACAATGCCGCCCTCGACCGTGCCATAGGTGCCGTCGGGACGTTCGCCCATCTTGTGCGCCTTGGCGATGTTGAAGGCGATGTTCGTTGCCAGCGAGGTCTTGCCCATCGAGGGACGCCCCGCCAGGATGATGAGATCGGAATTGTTCAGACCGCCCATCTTGGCATCCAGGTCGATCAGACCGGTCGAGATGCCCGACAACTTGCCATCGCGCTGATAGGCGGCGTTGGCAGCCTGAACGGCGCCCGTCACAGCCTTGAGGAAGCTTTGAAAGCCGCGCTCGGCGACGCCTGATTCGCCCAGTTTGTAAAGCGTCTGTTCCGCAGCCTTGATCTGTTCCTCGGCATCGTCGCCAACCTCGACGGTGGCGGCGCGGGCCGCGATGTCCTGACCCAACTGGATCAATTCGCGGCGCAGTGCGAATTCCCGGATCATCTGGGCATAGTCGCGCGCGGCATAGGCGCTGATCGCGGCCGCCGCCATGCGCGCCAGATAGGCCGGGCCGCCCAGATCCTTGAGCCCCTCGTCGTGTTCCAGAAACGCCTTGATCGTCACCGGGCTGGCCAAGGCGTTCCGACGGATGCGTTCGGCGCAGATCTCGAAGATGCGGGCATGGACGGGGTGGTAGAAATGCTCGGCGCGGACGATCTGGCTGACCCGGTCGAACACGTCGTTGTTTGTCAAAAGCGCACCCAGAAGCTGCTGTTCGGCTTCCAGCGAAAAGGGGACTGCCTGCTTGGCGTCGTCCTCGGTCTGGCCGGGGATGATCGCGCGAATACTGCTCATGGCCGATCCTGTCCTTGTTCTGGTCGTGCCCAGTGTAAAGCATAGCGGCGGGTCGCGAAATCGGCCCGCCGCAAATTCCGGTGCGCGCTTTTGTGGAGAACCTGTGGATAAGTCAGGCGTTGGCGGCCTGCCAGGTGCGCGGATCATTGAGGAAAGCCTCGACCTCGGCCAGCGTGGCCTCGTCGAATGCGTCCTGCGCACGCGCCTCGGCCAGCACGTCCCACCAGGTGCAGAGATGATGCAGCGTGACGCCCTGATCGGCCAGACGTTGCACGGTTTCCGGGAAGATACCGTAATAGAACACCACTGCGGTATGCGCGCAGGTCGCGCCCGTCTGGCGGATCGCATCGACAAAGGACAGCTTGCTGCCGCCATCGGTGGTCAGATCCTCGACCAGCAGCACCCGCTGGCCCTCGGTCATCACGCCCTCGATGCGGGCATTGCGGCCGTAGCCTTTGGGTTTCTTGCGGACATAGGTCATCGGCAGGCCGAGCCGTTCGGCGACCAGCGCGCCGAAGGGGATGCCCGCCGTCTCGCCGCCCGCGACATTGTCGAAGGCCTCGAAGCCCGCATCGCGCATGACGGTCGCGGCCAGAAAATCCATCAGCGTGGCGCGCACGCGCGGAAAGCTGATGATGCGGCGGCAATCGACATAGGTCGGACCCTTGAGGCCCGAGGCATAGGTGAAAGGCTGGGCCGCGTTGAAATCGACCGCCTTGATTTCCAGCAGCATCCGGGCGGTCAGGCGGGCGATTTCCTCGCGCGCGGGGAAGGTCAGGCTCATTTGTCCTCCAGATGCCAGTAGAGGGGGAAGCCGGGGTCGAAGACGGTGACTGTCTCGCCGCCCGCCTCGATCCGGGCAGGATATTCGGCCGGTATGTCGCGGCGGGTCAGGGTGATCCGGTCCTTGTTCGGGGGCAGGCGGTAGAAGGCCGCGCCGTTCAGGCTGGTGAAGGCCTCCAGCCGGTCCAGCGCGCCTTCGTCCTCGAAAACCTGGGCCAGGATCGACATGGTGTTGGGCGCAGTAAAGCAGCCCGCACAGCCGCAGGGCTGCAGCTTGGCGCTGTCGGCATGAGGGGCGCTGTCGGTGCCAAGGAAGAAGCGCCCCTCGCCAGAGGTCGCGGCCTCGCGCAGGGCCAGCCGGTGTTCCTCGCGCTTGGCGACGGGCAGGCAGTAGTAGTGCGGGCGGATGCCGCCCGCGAGGATCGCGTTGCGGTTGATGACCAGATGATGCGTCGTGATCGTCGCCGCCAGATCGTCGCCGCCCGAACGCGCATAGGCGACGCCCTCGCGCGTGGTGATATGCTCCATGACCACGCGCAGGCCGGGGATGCGGCGGCGCAGCGGGTCCAGGACAGTCTCGATGAACACGGCCTCTCGGTCGAAGATATCGACCTCGTGCGTCGTGACCTCGCCATGCACGCAGAGCGTGACGCCCGCCTCGGCCATCGCCTCCAGCACCGGCTGGACGCGGGCGAAATCGGTCACGCCCGAGGCGCTGTTCGTCGTCGCCCCCGCCGGATAGAGCTTGACCGCGCGGATGATCCCTTGGCGAAAGGCCGTGACCACATCGGCCGGGTCGGTCGTGTCGGTCAGATACAGTGTCATCTGCGGGTCCAGCGCCGCGCCCGGGGGCAGGGCTTCGCGGATGCGGTCGCGATAGGCGGCGGCTTGTGCGCCGGTCGTGACGGGCGGCACCAGATTGGGCATGATGATCGCGCGGCCAAAGCCCGCGGAATGGGGCGCGACCGCTGCCAGCATCGCGCCATCGCGCAGATGCAGGTGCCAGTCGTCCGGGCGTCGGAGGGTCAGGGATCGTGTCATGAGCCCGCCTCTAATCACGCCCTGCCCCTCTTGCCAAGCGGGCATATCAAGAATTCGGGAACCCATGATGGGAGTGGCAGTTGCGTGAAGGCGCTTTCAAATGCAAGATCGCGCGGTCCGGGGGTCTTCGCCCGGCAACACAAGGACTTCCGCATGACCCCGATTTTCCCCCTGATCCTGCCGGCCGCCCAGATGCGACTTGTCACCCAATTCGCCCGTATGGCGATCGAGGCCAATACGGTCATCGGCCTGCGCATGGCGGGCATGATGGGCATCATGGCCCAATCCCCCGGCGAGCCTTTCCGGATGGTCGCCGAAAAGCAGGCTGCCGCCAGCGAGTCGCTTTATGCCATGGCCAGCGCCGGGATGCGCGGGCACAGCGCCGAACGCGTCCTGTCGGCGGCCCTGCGCCCCTATGGTCGTCGCACCCGGGCCAATTCGCGCCGCCTGACGACCTCGAAGCTTCGCTGAATCCCGTTGCCGCGCATGGAAAAGGCCCCCGAAACGGGGGCCTGTCTGCATTTGAGAGTGGGTCAGATCAGCTTGCCCATCGCGACCGCCGTGTCGGACATGCGGTTCGAGAAGCCCCATTCGTTATCGTACCAGGTCAGGATGCGGCACAGGCGGCCTTCCATCACCTTGGTCTGGTCCATGTGGAAGACCGAGGAATGCGGATCGTGGTTGAAATCCGACGAGACCAGCGGCTCGGTCGTGTAGCCCAGAACGCCCTTCATCGGGCCGTCCGCCGCGGCCTTGATGGCGGCGTTGATCTCTTCGACCGTTGTGTCGCGGGCGGCCTCGAAGGTCAGGTCCACGACCGAGACATTGGGGGTCGGCACGCGGATCGCGACGCCGTCCAGCTTGCCCTTGAGTTCGGGCAGAACCAGGCCCACGGCCTTGGCCGCGCCGGTCGAAGTCGGGATCATAGACAGCGCGGCGGCGCGGGCGCGATACAGATCCTTGTGCATCGTGTCCAGCGTCGGCTGGTCGCCAGTATAGCTGTGGATCGTCGTCATGAAACCGCGCGTGATGCCGATGGCGTCATTCAGCACCTTGGCGACGGGGGACAGGCAGTTCGTCGTGCAGCTGGCATTCGAGACGATCAGATCGTCGGCGGTCAGGCTGTCATGATTGACGCCATAGACGATCGTCTTGTCGGCGTTGTCGCCAGGTGCCGAGATCAGCACGCGCTTGGCACCGGTTTCCAGGTGAGGCTGAACCTTGTCCTTCGAGGTGAAGAGGCCGGTGCATTCCATGACGACATCGACATGGCCCCAGGGCAGTTCGGCAGGGTTGCGGATGGCGGTGACTTCGATCGGACCGCGGCCCACATCAATGGTCGAGCCGCTGACGGTGATGGTCGCCGGGAACCGGCCGTGCACGCTGTCGTAACGCAGCAGATGGGCATTGGTCTCGACCGGGCCCAGATCGTTGATGGCTATGACCTCGATATCGGTGCGGCCCGATTCGACGATCGCGCGCAGCACGTTGCGTCCGATGCGACCGAAGCCGTTGATGGCGACCTTGACTGCCATGGGTATCCCTCCTGAGCAGATGACGGTTGCCACCCTCTAGCCAACAAGCAGGCACGATGCAAACGCGGATAGCGCGAAGGATCGGCCTTGACCAATCCTGGCAGCGCTATCGCTCGGTCCGTCGCAGCAGCTCATGTCCGAGGGCTTTGCGCAGGGCCTGTGCGGTGGCGATGGGCGTTCTGACGATGGCGGTCAGGACGGCCGTGCCGGGCCGATCGGCAAAGGATGTCAGGCGCGGGTCATGTCGTGCCGCGACCGTTGCCGCCCTGAAGATCGCCTGCCGCAGTCCTGTCTCCATTCAGCCATTTCGTCGATCAGCATCGTGCCTGCCACCGCGCCAAGAGCGGAGATGGAGCGACAGATGATGGCGGTTTCGGCGAAACCGGAAGCGGTCCTGCCAGATCGTCATGCGGCCCGGTAAAGTCGGCCGGTTGTTCGGCAGGGAATGGATGGTTCGGGCCATCCCGTTGGCGATCTGACCTGCCCCCAAGAATCCGGGCCATTCAAAAGGAGAGTTTGTTCTTATAACGTTCGTGAGAACAAGGAGAACAGACGATGCGCAAATCACGTTTTACCGAAGAACAGATTGTCGGGGTTTTGCA